>NZ_JBBBBO010000046.1:0-521 GCF_037120565.1 Ensifer sp. CCNWLY38 | reverse complement strand
GACGCAATCGTCGCAGCCGAGCCGGAGCCCATGGAATACGTTCGCGTTTGCGACGCTTTCGGCACTGGCTACTTCTACATCCCGGGCACCGAAACCTGCCTCAAGATCGGCGGCTTCATCCGTTTCCAGACTTCGTTTGGTCGTGACGCTTCGACCAGCCGTTACAACCAGGCGGATCACGACTTCCTCGACAACGGCGGCCCGAACGAGTCCACGTCTGACTGGGATGCCTTCTCGCGCGCTTACATCTCGTTCGACGCCAAGAGCGACACCGAGTACGGCACGCTCACCGGCTTCTTCGCTGCTGAGTTCAACGCCGACAACGACACCGACTCTGGCGACAGCGACTTCATCGACGTTGATGAAGCCTACATCCAGCTCGGTGGCCTCAAGGCTGGTTTCTTCTACAACTGGTGGGATAAGGGCCTGAACGGCGAAACCGACACGCTCGGCAACGTCACCGAGTTCAACTCGATCGCCTACCTCTACGACGGCGGTTCGTTCCAGGCCGGTATCTCGGT
>NZ_JBBBBO010000045.1:0-570 GCF_037120565.1 Ensifer sp. CCNWLY38 | reverse complement strand
GCAGCTCCCCACGGCTTATCGCAGCGTATCACGTCCTTCATCGCCTGTGCATGCCAAGGCATCCACCAAATGCCCTTTTGACACTTGATCGTTCTCATTGCCAATGCTCATCCTTAGTTGGATTTGGCAAACCTTTCCTTCTCGCTTGCGCTCGAAGGGGTGCCAAATCAACAGCCCGGTTACCTTTTACAACCGAGCCAGTCAGATGCCATCGACATGTTCGATACGGTCGCTTTATTGGAACCACGCCGAGCGGTTCACTTGCGCCATATCTTAAGACCAGCTTCTCGAGATCTGTCCGGTGATGCGCGGTCAGGCAACACCAATCCAGCATGAACACCAGAAGGGCACTCTTGCGAGCACCCAAACAATGATCATGCCTCTAGGACAAGGCTTCCTTCCTACCTCCAGACCCTCCACCACATCCGGTCGGCTAGACCATCCATGGGTTCATCGGGGCTGGGCTCGGACGTCCCGAGTGATCATAGATCACTCAAAACACCTGGAAGCTTCCAGACATATCTTCTCTTCACAATGTAATCAGAACAGGCATCAGGCTAAAAAGCCGAT
>NZ_JBBBBO010000044.1:0-656 GCF_037120565.1 Ensifer sp. CCNWLY38 | reverse complement strand
TTGCCGTGGCGGACGCGTTCGTCACCCTTGTGAACCATGGTGACGGCGTAATCGATGCCCATGCCGTAGGCGCCGGAATGCTCCTTCACCAGCGCGGTGACGGCATTGTAGGTTTCCTTGTGGGCCCAGTCGCGCTGCCATTCGAGCAGGACCTGCTGCCAGGTCACCGGGATGACGCCGGCCTGGACCATGCGGTCCATGGCGTATTTGTGCGCATCGGCCGAGGTGCCGCCGGAGGCGTCGGCGACCATGTAGATCTCGTAGTCCGGGACATCATGGAGAGCGGAGAGCGCGAAGGTGGTGTTGCAGACTTCGGTCCACAGCCCGGAGACGACGATTTTCTTGCGGCCGTTGGCGGCATTTTGGGCCAGCGCATCGCGGACGTTCTGATCGTCCCAGGAGTTCATCGAGGTGCGTTCGAGAATGTCGTTTTCCGGGAAGACGGCGAGCAGTTCGGGATAGGTGTGGCCGGAGAAGGACCCGGTTTCGACGGTGGTGATGGTCGTTGGAATGTTGAAGACCTTTGCCGCCTTGGCGAGACCGACGACGTTGTTCTTCAACACCTGCCGATCGATCGACTGAACGCCGAAGGCCATCTGCGGCTGCTGGTCGATGAAGATCAGCTGGCTGTTCTGGGGGGTCAGGACTTCGAGTTT
>NZ_JBBBBO010000043.1:0-715 GCF_037120565.1 Ensifer sp. CCNWLY38 | reverse complement strand
AGCTCGGCGACCGACTTGACCTTGATGCCGGCCTTGCGGCCCGACGGCTCCTCGGTCTTCAGCACCTTGAGGCGGGCGGCGGTGTCGACGCCGAAGTCGGCCGGCGACTTCTTGTCGAGCGGCTTCTTCTTCGCCTTCATGATGTTGGGCAGCGAGGCGTAGCGCGGTTCGTTGAGGCGCAGGTCGGTGGTGACGACTGCCGGCAGCTTGATGTCGATGGTCTGCAGACCGCCGTCGACTTCGCGCGTCACGGTGGCCTTGCCATCGCCGATCTCGACCTTGGAGGCAAAGGTGCCCTGGGCCCAGCCGAGCAGCGCCGACAGCATCTGGCCGGTCTGGTTCGAATCGTCGTCGATCGCCTGCTTGCCGACGATGATCAGGCCCGGCTGTTCGGCTTCGGCAACGCCCTTGACGATCTTGGCGACAGTGAGCGGCTCGACCTGGTCTTCGGTCTCAACCAGGATGGCGCGGTCGGCGCCCATGGCAAGGGCCGTGCGCAGCGTCTCTTCGGCCTTGGCCGGACCAACGGAAACGACGACGACTTCCTCCGCCTTGCCGGCTTCCTTCAGCCGCAGCGCCTCTTCGACCGAGATCTCGTCGAAGGGGTTCATCGACATCTTCACGTTCGCAAGCTCGACGCCCGAACCGTCTGCCTTCACGCGGATCTTGACGTTGTAGTCAACCACCCGCTTCACCGTCACAAGTATTTTCATGG
>NZ_JBBBBO010000042.1:0-1014 GCF_037120565.1 Ensifer sp. CCNWLY38 | reverse complement strand
ATTGAGATCCAGTTGATATCCATCCCCTCACTCCGCTGCTTGAGAAAAACCGACCGTCGCCATCGGCCGGAACTCGTGCTTGTCCTTGCCGGAGACGCGCTCCGACCAGGGATCGACCTGGGCGAACTTCTGGCTGAAGACGAAGCGATCGAAATAGGCCTTGCGCTTTTCGGCATCGCCCATGATCTGGCGGCGGATCTCGTCGAGGCCGACGCGTTTTGCCCATTTGTAGATGCGTTCGAGATAGCGGGCCTGTTCGCGATACATCTGCGTCAACGCCACGATGTGCTCCAGCGCCTCGTCTTCGGTCTTCACCAGCCCGAGAACTTCCGTGCCCTTGATGTCGAGGCCGGCGGCACCGGCGAAATGGATTTCGAAGCCCGAGTCGACGCAGACGACGCCGATGTCCTTGCAGGTGGCTTCCGCGCAATTGCGCGGACAGCCGGAGACCGCCATCTTCAGCTTGGCCGGTGTCCACGAGCCCCACATGAACTTCTCGATGCGGATGCCGAGACCGGTCGAATCCTGTGTACCGAAGCGGCACCAGTCGGAGCCGACGCAGGTCTTCACCGTGCGCAGGCCCTTGGCATAGGCCTGGCCGGAGACGAAGCCGGCCTTGCCGAGATCCGCCCAGACCGCCGGAAGATCCTCCTTCTCGATGCCGAGCAGGTCGATGCGCTGGCCGCCGGTCACCTTGACCAGGGGGATCTCGAACTTGTCGACGACGTCGGCGATTGCCCGCAGCTCTTGCGCGTTTGTGACGCCGCCCCACATGCGCGGAACCACCGAATAGGTGCCGTCCTTCTGGATGTTGGCGTGGACGCGCTCGTTGATGAACCGTGACTGGTAATCGTCGGCATATTCGTCCGGCCAGTCGCAGACGAGGTAGTAATTCAGCGCCGGGCGGCACTTGGCGCAGCCGCAGGAGGTCTTCCACTCCAGCTCCTGCATCACGGCCGGAATGGTCTTCAGCCCCTTGGCCTTGATCAGCCGGCGCACGTCGTCATGGCCGAG
>NZ_JBBBBO010000041.1:0-1111 GCF_037120565.1 Ensifer sp. CCNWLY38 | reverse complement strand
GATGGATGTACGCGCCGCCGTTGCCGTTCAGGCAGGCAAGCCGCTCGAGGTCATGACGGTTCAACTCGAAGGGCCGCGGGCCGGCGAAGTCCTGATCGAGGTCAAGGCCACCGGCATCTGCCATACCGACGATTTCACCCTGTCCGGCGCCGATCCGGAAGGCCTGTTCCCGGCGATCCTCGGCCATGAAGGCGCCGGCATCGTCGTCGACGTCGGTCCGGGCGTCACCTCGGTGAAGAAGGGCGATCACGTCATTCCGCTCTACACGCCCGAGTGCCGCTCCTGCCCGTCCTGTCTGTCGCGCAAGACCAACCTGTGCACCGCGATCCGCTCGACGCAAGGGCAAGGCCTGATGCCGGACGGCACCTCGCGCTTCTCGATCGGCAAGGACAAGATCCACCACTATATGGGCTGCTCGACCTTCGCCAACTACACGGTGCTGCCGGAAATCGCGGTTGCCAAGGTCAACCCGGACGCGCCCTTCGACAAGATCTGCTACATCGGCTGCGGCGTCACCACCGGCATCGGTGCAGTCATCAACACCGCCAAGGTGGAGATGGGCGCGACCGCGATCGTCTTCGGTCTCGGCGGCATCGGTCTCAACGTCATCCAGGGCCTGCGTCTCGCCGGTGCCGACATGATCATCGGTGTCGACCTCAACAATGACAAGAAGGCCTGGGGCGAACGCTTCGGCATGACCCACTTCGTCAATCCGAAGGAGGTCGGCGACGACATCGTGCCCTACCTCGTCAACATGACCAAACGTGGTGCCGACCAGATCGGCGGCGCCGACTACACCTTCGACTGCACCGGCAACACCAAGGTGATGCGCCAGGCGCTCGAGGCCTCACATCGCGGCTGGGGCAAGTCGGTCGTCATCGGCGTTGCCGGCGCGGGCCAGGAAATCTCCACCCGGCCGTTCCAGCTCGTCACCGGCCGCAGTTGGATGGGCACCGCCTTCGGCGGCGCGCGCGGCCGCACCGACGTGCCGAAAATCGTCGACTGGTACATGGAGGGCAAGATCGAGATCGATCCGATGATCACCCACACCATGCCGCTCGAAGACATCAACAAGGGCTTCGAGCTGATGCATTCCGGCGAAAGCATCCGC
>NZ_JBBBBO010000040.1:0-1117 GCF_037120565.1 Ensifer sp. CCNWLY38 | reverse complement strand
GGTGGGTTCAAGGATGAAGTGCGACTTGCGATAGATACCAATGGGTTGTCACTCGCAAGGAATGGCTCATGAGACGCACCTACTCTCAAATCGACATGGATGAACGTCGTAGGATCGCCCGCTGGCGAGCGGCTGGCCTTAGTGCCACTGTTATCGCCGAGAAGCTTGGGCGGCATCGCTCGACGATTTTCCGGGAGCTCAGCCGCAATGCGTTCGACGATGCGCAAATGCCAGAGCTCAGTGGCTACTACTGTGTCACGGCCAACGAGATGGCGCGTGAGCGCAGAGCCAAGTTGCGCAAGCTTGCTCGGTTTGCGCATGTGCGCCGATCGGTGATCGAGCGGATCATGCATGGCTGGTCGCCGCAGCAGATCGCCGGCCGTATGCGGCTGGAGCGTCATCCGATTTCCGTCAGCTACGAGACGATCTACCAATTTGCCTATTCTGCAGACGGTCAGGCCATCAAGCTATGGCGGCATCTGCCGGAACGGCGGGCGAGACGTCGCCCGCGCCATGCCAGGCGGCGCTATGGTCGCCGTTTCAGCCCGGAACTCAACATTCTCCACCGTCCGGACGCGGTCGACGAGCGCAAGCAGTTCGGTCATTGGGAGTGTGATCTCATTCAGTTTCGCAAGAAGTTCGGCAAGGCCAATGTGACGTCGCTGGTCGAGCGTGTCAGCCGCTTTGCGGTCTTCCTGCGCAACAACGACCGGCAATCGAAGCCGATCATGGACGGGCTGATCCAGGCGCTGCAGTCCCTGCCCCATCTCGCCCGCCGGTCGATTACCTTTGACCGTGGCACCGAATTCAGCGAATGGCCGTATCTCCAGGCTGGCATCGGAACGCAGACATGGTTCTGCGACCCGCAGTCGCCGTGGCAGAAAGGTACCGTTGAGAACACCAATCGTCGTGTTCGCAAATGGCTTTCGAGAGACGTTGATCCGCTTTCGATCACCGACGGTGACCTGAAGGACATTTGCGATCGGCTCAACTCGACACCGCGGAAGTGCCTCGGCTACCGAACGCCCGCGGAAGTCTTCCGCAAGAAACTGCTCGCGCAAATGCGACGTGTCGGTTAGCGTTGCACGCGCAAGTCGCAGTTCGGCGTGAACTCACA
>NZ_JBBBBO010000039.1:0-1163 GCF_037120565.1 Ensifer sp. CCNWLY38 | reverse complement strand
CCGCCGCCACCGTCCCGACTGCCCGGCTTTTAAACATGCGAGCGGGAACGATTTGGCCGCTGGATGCTTTCTCCCCTGCATTTCATCTGCCGAGGAGAGAATTCATGAAAACGCTGGCTGAAATTTTCGAGCATACGCTGCAGGATCTCTATTTCGCTGAAAACGCCATCACAAAGGCGCTTCCAAAGGTCGCCAAGGCAGCGAGCAGTACTGAACTGAAGAAGGCGGCCGAGGAACACCTCTCGGAAACAAAAGACCAGATCAAGAAACTCGAGCAGGTCTTCAGGTCAATCGGCAAGACGGCCTCTGGCGAAAAATGCGACGCCATCGAAGGGCTGATCAAGGAAGCGGACAGTTTGATGAAAGAGGCTGAAGGGACCGCATTGGACGCCGGTCTTCTGGCCGCTTGTCAGGCTGTTGAGCACTACGAGATCGCCCGCTATGGCTCGGTGCGTGAATGGGCCAAGAACCTCGGTCACGACGAGGCTCACAAGCTTCTGAGCGAAATCCTCGACCAGGAAAAGGCGACGAACAACAAGCTCACCAACCTTGCTGTAACGTCGATCAACAAAACCTCGGCGCGGTCTAAAGCAGCCTGAGCAAACGCGGGCGGCTCCGGCCGCCCTTTTTCGTATGGACAGCGAACTTCGGGATTTCGCACGGCAACTTGATGTCGTGCTCAGCGTGTACGGGAGCGTGGCGTGAACACCGCAAATTTACAGCTTCAAGGTTTGATCATGGCGGTCGCGTGTCTCGCCGATACGCTGGTGCAGAAGGGTATCTTGTCGCATGGCGACCTTTCGGCGGCACTCGGCGAAGCCGAAAACAGGATCGAGAACAGTGATGACCGTAAGCTGTCCGATGCGAACCGTGCGGCTACGATGTTCCCCATCCGCGTCTTGCTGCTTGCGAACCAGGAAAGCCAAAGCGGGCGGAAACTTTCTTTTTCCGAATATGCAGAACTGGTAGGGAAATTGACATAGACGCGTCAGGGCCGGCGAGTGGTCCTAAATGTTCGGCGCTTCGTCGTCCAGACGCCGCTAACGGCCGCCACCCCGATGTAGCTGCGAAACGTTGGCAATGGCCGCCCAAAGATCCGAGATCGGACTCGGATCGAGGGCAAGGGCCCGTGGCTCGCAGCGGCAAAATTCTGACGTGTTAGA
>NZ_JBBBBO010000038.1:0-1245 GCF_037120565.1 Ensifer sp. CCNWLY38 | reverse complement strand
GCCCGCCTCAAGGTGCTGAAGACCGAGGAGCCGTCGGGCCGCAAGGCCGGCATCAAGGTCAAGTCGGTCGCCGAGCTCGTCGAGAAGCTCAAGACCGAAGCCGGCGTGCTCTGATTTAAGGACGGGAGATATCATCATGGCCATTCTTCTTCTGGCTGACCACGACAGCAACCACCTTTCCGACCAGACCGCCAAGGCGCTGACCGCTGCCTCCAAGATCGCCAGTGGGACTGGAGCCGATGTGCATGTGCTGGTCGCCGGTAGCGGCGCCAAGGCGGCGGCCGAACAGGCATCGAAGCTTGCCGGCGTATCCAAGGTGCTCGTCGCCGAGGACGCCTCGCTTGCCAACAACCTCGCCGAGCCCTTAGCAGCCCTCATCGTATCGCTTGCCGGCAACTACGACACGATCGTCGCGGCCGCAACCTCGGTCGGCAAGAACGTCATGCCGCGCGTCGCAGCGCTGCTCGACGTCGCCCAGGTCTCGGAAATCATCGAAGTCGTGTCGTCCGATACCTTCAAGCGCCCTATCTATGCCGGCAACGCCATCCAGACGGTGCAGACGACGGAAGCCAAGCGCGTCATCACCGTGCGCACCGCCTCCTTCGCCTCCGCCGCTGAAGGCGGTTCGGCGGCGATCGAAAGTGTCGCGGCTGCCGCCAACCCGGGTGTCTCCAGCTTCGTCGCCGACGCGCTGTCGTCGTCCGACCGTCCGGAGCTGACTTCGGCCAAGATCATCATCTCCGGCGGCCGTGCGCTCGGCTCGTCGGAAAAATTCCAGGAAGTGATCCTGCCGGTTGCCGACAAGCTCGGCGCCGCGGTCGGTGCATCCCGCGCCGCTGTCGATGCCGGCTACGCGCCGAACGACTGGCAGGTCGGTCAGACCGGCAAGGTGGTCGCCCCCGATCTTTACATCGCCTGCGGCATCTCCGGTGCGATCCAGCACCTCGCCGGCATGAAGGATTCGAAGGTTATCGTCGCGATCAACAAGGACGAAGAGGCGCCGATTTTCCAGGTCGCCGACTACGGCCTGGTTGCCGATCTCTTCGAAGCGCTGCCGGAAGTCGGAAAGGCGCTCTAGCGCGTCCTGAGCCGAACAACATCACCATGGGGGCCGGCCGCTGAGCGCCCGGCTCAGCCTGTAATTCAGCGAACAACAAGAGGATCCCACGATGGATGTACGCGCCGCCGTTGCCGTTCAGGCAGGCAAGCCGCTCGAGGTCATGACGGTTCAACTCGAAGGGCCGC
>NZ_JBBBBO010000037.1:0-1996 GCF_037120565.1 Ensifer sp. CCNWLY38 | reverse complement strand
AGAGTAGGATCCTTCAGTGGAGGAAAGAGACGCCAGTCGGCTTGTATCAGCCCTTAACGCTGAGCCAAGGGGTGTGAGCTATCGATGACACCAGCACTAGAAAATTATAAAGAGCTTCTGCTTTTTCTGACGACGGCCGGCGTCATCGTACCACTGTTTGGGCGATTGAAACTGAGCCCGGTTTTTGGGTTTCTCGCAGCCGGCATCCTGCTTGGTCCCTTCGGTCTTGGAGCACTCGTAGGAGATTGGCCGTGGCTCTCTGCAATCTCCATCACTGACGCCGGACAGATCGCGCATCTTGCGGAATTCGGCGTGGCATTCCTGCTTTTTATGATCGCGCTCGAGCTATCGTGGAGCCGTCTTCTGTTAATGCGCAAGCTCGTCTTCCGATTGGGCGGTTTGCAGGTTCTCACCTCGACAGCCGTCCTCGCTGCCATAGCAAGCTTGCTGGGCCAGACGCCGGCGTCAGCCGTGGTGCTTGGCAGTGCGCTCGCCATGTCATCGACGGCGATCATCCTACCGTCACTTGTTGAGCGCAAGCTGCTGAACACGACCGTTGGGCGGGCCAGTTTCGCCGTCCTGCTCTTCCAGGATCTCGCGGTGGCGCCTCTCCTGTTCATGGTGACAATTTTGGGTACGCGTGGCGGGACGGGGCTCGGCGCCGGCCTGCTGTATGCGCTGGCGCCCGCCGCAGTGGCGCTTTTCGCGATGGCCGGCCTCGGTCGCCTCATTCTGCGGCCTTTGTTCAAGCTGGTCGCGACGACAAAGAGCAACGAATTGTTCGTCGCTGCATGTCTGTTGGTCGTAATCGGTTCTGGCCTAATCACAGCCCTCAGTGGTCAGTCGATGGCGCTGGGTGCTTTCGTGGCAGGTCTCTTGCTCGCGGAAACCGAGTATCGTCGTCAGATTGAGGTTACCATCCAGCCGTTCCAGGGACTTTTGCTTGGGCTTTTCTTCGTATCCGTTGGAGCTCGCCTGGATCTTTCCGCGATTATTGCGAACCCGGTCGTCACGCTCGGCGTCGCCATCGGCCTGTTTGCCACCAAAGCTCTTACCCTTTTTCCCATCGCGCGCCTATCAGGACTGACGACCCGCAATGCAGGCGAGGTCGCGCTTGTTTTAGGACCTGGTGGCGAGTTCGCATTGATCCTTATCGGTGCTGCTGTGGCAGGCAATGTGGTCCCTGGTGGCGTTGCCGCCACTGCCACAGTGGCGGCAACCTTAACGATGATCGGCGTTCCCTTGCTGGTGCGCCTTTTAGGCCGCGACCGGGCGCATACCGGTATGGCCGATCCTTCGTTTGCGGGATTAACGCCTGATCATGTCGACGGCCTAGAGCGTGTAATCGTCGTTGGATATGGACGTGTCGGGCAGCTCGTTGCGGAGATGCTCACGCGACATGGTTTGAAGTTCCTGGCGGTCGACGCCGATCCAGTGCTTGTCGGCAAGGAGCGCGGGCGGGGCACTACGATCTATTACGGCGATGCCACCCGAGTCGAGTTGCTTCGACGCTGCGGAATCCAGAGTGCTCGCGCGCTAGTTGTGACCTTGGATAATGCCGAGGCAGTGGCGTCTATTGTCTCTTCGGCAAGATCCGAGCGCGCGGATCTCACTATTGTCGCGCGCGCACGGGATGCGGTGCACGCAACTGAATTATACGAACTCAAGGTGACGGATGCGGTGCCAGAGACCATCGAAGCCAGCCTCCAGCTGTCGCAGGCGGTGCTCGTTGGCATCGGCATTCCGATGGGGCCGGTAATAGCATCCATTCATGAACGGCGGGATGAGTTTCGCAGGATGCTTCAGCCCGAGGACGGTTCGAACAGGGAACGGCATGCGATCCGGCCGCGAAAATCGAAGTGAACCGAATATGGGTACAACCATTCACCCCAAAAAATGGGCCGCCGGGATTGCGACGGCCATAGAGTGCAGTGCAGTGATGCGCTCGCCGCCTGCCGCTCCTCCTAGTCATGGAAGGTTCCTGGTCGAATTTGAG
>NZ_JBBBBO010000036.1:0-2316 GCF_037120565.1 Ensifer sp. CCNWLY38 | reverse complement strand
GGACCGTGCAGCCGATCATGGAGGAGATCGACAAGGAGGTGGAAGAAGCCGCCGCCACGCTTGGCGCCAGCCGCTTCCAGACGATCAGCCGGGTGCTGTTGCCGGGACTGCTGCCGGCCGGCCTCACCGGCTTTGCGCTCGCCTTTGCCCGCGGCGTCGGCGAATACGGCTCGGTGATCTTCATCGCCGGCAACCTGCCTTACGTCTCCGAGATCGCGCCGCTTCTGATCGTCATCCGGCTCGAAGAGTTCAACTACGCCGCCGCCACCGCCATTGCCGCGGTGATGCTGGCGATCTCCTTCGCCATGCTGCTGCTCATCAACTCGATCCAGGCCTGGAGCCGGCGGAGATATGTCTATGTCGCATGATCTGACCGCCAATCCCCTGCCCGCATCTGGGCCGCAACGCGCCCTGCCGGCGCTGGCCGCCGCCACCTCCGAAAGCCGCTTTGCCCGGGTGACCTTGACGATCACCGCCCTCGTCTTCGTCGCGCTGTTTTTGCTTTTGCCGCTCGCCGCCGTCTTCACCGAGGCCTTGCGCAAGGGACCGGCCGAGTTCGTTGCCGCGCTCGGCGATGCCGAGACCTTCTCGGCCATCCGCCTGACGCTGACCGTCGCCGCCATCGCCGTGCCGCTCAACCTCGTCTTCGGCGTGGCCGCCGCCTGGGCGATCGCCAAGTTCGAGTTCAAGGGCAAGGCCTTCCTGACGACGCTGATCGACCTGCCGTTCTCGGTCTCGCCGGTCGTTTCCGGCCTCGTCTTCGTGCTGTTGTTCGGCTCGCACAGCCTGATCGGTCCGTGGCTGCAGAGCCACGGCATCCAGATCCTGTTTGCCGTGCCGGGTCTGGTGCTTGCCACCGTCTTCGTCACCTTCCCCTTCGTCGCCCGCGAACTGATCCCCTTGATGCAGGAACAGGGCTCCAGCGACGAGGAGGCGGCCCTGTCCTTGGGGGCGTCGGGCTGGCAGACCTTCTGGTTCGTGACGCTGCCGAACATCAAATGGGGGCTGCTTTACGGCGTGCTTCTGTGCAACGCCCGCGCCATGGGCGAGTTCGGCGCCGTCTCGGTGGTCTCCGGCCATATCCGCGGCGAGACCAACACCATGCCGTTGCAGGTCGAAATCCTCTATAATGAATACAACTTCGTCGCCGCCTTTGCGGTGGCGGCGTTGCTGGCGCTGCTGGCGCTGATCACCCTGATTTTGAAGACGGCGCTGGAGATCCGCTACAGCGCCGAGATCGCCGCCAGCCGCAGGCATTGAAAGGTCAAACGCTATGGACGTGCGCGTTCACAACATCCGCAAGGAATTCGGCCGCTTCCCGGCGCTCGACGACGTCTCGCTCGATATCCGCTCCGGCGAACTGATCGCGCTGCTTGGCCCCTCCGGTTCCGGCAAGACGACATTGCTGCGCCTTGTCGCCGGGCTCGAAAGCCCGACCGGCGGCACGATCTTCTTCGGCGACGAGGACGCCTCGCAAAAGACGGTGCAGCAGCGCAACATCGGCTTCGTCTTCCAGCACTATGCCCTGTTCCGCCACATGACGGTGCTCGACAACGTCGCCTTCGGCCTCAAGGTGCGCCCGTCGGGCCGCCGGCCGCCGGCCGCCGAGATCCGCAAGCGGGCGCTCGACCTCATCGACCTGGTGCAGCTCTCCGGTCTCGACAAACGCTATCCGGCGCAGCTCTCCGGCGGCCAGCGCCAGCGCGTGGCGCTCGCCCGCGCCATGGCGGTCGAGCCGAACGTGCTGCTGCTCGACGAGCCGTTCGGCGCGCTCGACGCGCAGGTCAGGAAGGAACTGCGCAAGTGGCTGCGCGAGATTCACGACCGCACCGGCCACACGACGATCTTCGTCACCCACGACCAGGAGGAGGCGCTGGAACTGGCCGACCGCGTCGTCGTCATGAGCAAGGGCACGATCGAACAGGTCGGCACCCCCGACGAGATCTACGACCATCCGGTCTCGCCCTTCGTCTTCGGCTTCATCGGCCAGTCGAACGCACTCGCCGTCACGCTCCAGAACGGCGAGATCTGGTTCGAGGACCGGCCGATCGGGCTCAGGGCTCCGGCCGAGCCGGACGGTCCGGCCAATCTGCACTTCCGCCCGCACGACATCGAGCTGATCGACGGCTGCGGCGGCTGTCTCGCCGGTCTCGTCACCGCCAGCCGCCGCGTTGCCGGCACCCGCCATCTCGAACTCGATCTGGGCCGCAACCATCCGCATGTCGAGATCGAACTGTCGCCCGAACGCGCCGCCGCCGGCGACCACAGCCGCATCGCCTTCCGGCCGACAAAGTGGAAACTCTTCCGCGACAACAG
>NZ_JBBBBO010000035.1:0-2483 GCF_037120565.1 Ensifer sp. CCNWLY38 | reverse complement strand
GTAAGCGGTGACGTGAGGCCGTTACTTCCTGAAGTTCCAGGGCATCAATGCGTCGATATCACTCGCTGGCCAACCGGCCGCGATGCGCTCGAGCGTCTGCGTCAACCACGCCAGTGGATCGACTTCGTTCATCTTGGCGGTCTGGATGAGGGTGGAGAGCGTCGCCCATGTTCTTCCGCCGCCGGCATTTCCGGCGAATAGACTGTTTTTCCGGACGATTGCCTGGGGCCGGATGGCACGCTCGACGATGTTGGAGTCTATTTCGATCCGCCCGTCGTGGAGGAAGTGTTCGAAGGCTTCACGCCGACTAAGGGCATAGCGAATGGCCTCGGCGAGTTTTGATTTTCCGGAGATGCGGGGCAGCGTGTCCTGCCAGAGCTTGTAGAGATCGGCAACGACGGCAGCGGAGGTCTCCTGGCGGGCGGCAACGCGAACCTCAGGGCTTTGGCCACGCACCTTTTCCTCGATCGACCAAAGCACGCCCATCCTTTCGATCGTCGCCGTTGCCACCTTGGAGCTGTCGTTTGCGTGCAGCTCGTAAAACCGACGCCGACTGTGCGCCCAGCATCCCGCCAAAAGAGCGCCGTCATTTCCGCGCTCGGGCCGTGCAACACGGTTATAGGCGGTGTAGCCATCGATCTGCAGGATACCGCGATAGCCATCGAGATGCCGGGCGACGCAATCGCCGGAGCGACTGTCTTCAAAGCGATAGGCCACCATAGGCGGACCATTCCCACCGAACGGCCGATCGTCTCGCGCGTACGCCCATAGATACGCCGTCTTGGCCGCCCCCGATCCGGGAACAAGCGTTGGCAACGTCGTCTCGTCGGCGAATATTCGTTCGCCTCGTTTGATCTGGCTGAAGGTGTAGTCCGCGAGGATCTCGAGTTCGAACCCGAGCTTACCCATCCACCGCGCCATGATACCGCGGTCGACGTCGACATGGTCGCGCAGGAAGATCGCCTCCTGTCGATAGAGCGGCAATCCGTCGCCATATTTGGAAACCGCGATATAGGCGAGCAACGCTTCTGTCGGAATGCCGCTTTCGACGATGTGGACCGGCGCCGATGCCTGGATGACCCCGTCTTCGTTTTTGAAGGCATACTTCGGCCGATGCGTGACGATCACCCGGAACTTCGGCGGAATGACATCAAGCCGTTCGGAGGTATCCTCACCGATCAGGACTTTCTGTTTGCCAGCATGCTCGGGAAGCTCGTCCGGCTCGATGACCACATGGACCCGCTCCAGATGCGGCGGGAAGCCCTTGCGCGGACGCGGCGCACGCCTTGCGGCGCCTGGATCTCGGCCCTTGGCAACGAGCGCTTCGATCGCCGCGATGCCGGTGTCGATTTCTTCGAAGACAAACGCGCCTTGCTCATCGAGATCCGCGTCAATGGTCTTGCCCTGCTTTTCCGAGCGGCGGCCATACCGGTATCGATTGAAGGCTTTGAGGACCAGCTTCAACTTGACGATCTGTTCGTCTGCGTCCGCATTGCGGGCCTTCAGATCAGCGACTTCGTCCTCCAGGACATCGGCGCGCGCGGCCTTTGCGGCCATCGCCAGGACCATGGCTTTCAGCGCATCGATATCATCCGGGAGCTCGAGATCGGCTGGTGTCATGCCCGTAAGTAGAGCATGTTTTACCGGGATTTACCCTCAGTTTCAGCCGCCTGATTCACTCTGCCGCAGGGCTTTTACCCAACAAATTCCGGTCGCTTCACCGCAGCCGAGCGGACCCGTTTCCAATCCATGCCGTCAATGAGCGCGAGCAGTTGCGCGTGATTGAGCTGCACGCGGGCTGGCCCGATCTTCGGCCAGACGAACTGGTTTTTCTCCAGCCGCTTCGAATAAAGGCAGACACCCGATCCATCCCACCAGGCGATCTTTATTCTGTCTGCTCGTTTGGCGCGGAAAACGTAAAGTGAGCCATTGAACGGATCATGGCCGCTGTCGCGCACCAACGCCAATAGACTATCGGGTCCCTTGCGGAAGTCGATTGGGTGACTGGCTAAAAAGATCTTCGCACCAGAGGGGATCATGCAGAGCGCACCGCGCGGATCAGCTTGACGACGTGAGACTCGTCGATCCCGACATCCACGCGGATCACTGCGTCGCCGATGATGATGTCCACAGTGGAGCAGTCGCTTCGAGCCGTGTCGACGACCGCCTCGGCTTTCAGACGGGCATTGCGCCGCCAGGTGAACAACTGCGAGGGATCAATGCCGATGCGTCTCGCCACCGCCGAAACGCTCGCCCCAGACTCCATACTTGCCGCTACCGCCTGAGCCTTGAACTCATCTGACCAGCGTCGAAACTGCCGCGGCGCGCCCTCCAACCGATCCGCAACGGCTTCGATCATATGGAACGTTCTATGTTCGGACATAGGTTCAGACATAGCTATTCATACCAACGCTCATTCCCTGAGCGCACACGAATAAGCCCGATGCCTTGCTATCGCCAGACGGGGTCTATGCACCGCTTAC
>NZ_JBBBBO010000034.1:2496-5300 GCF_037120565.1 Ensifer sp. CCNWLY38 | reverse complement strand
GATGAGCATGAGCAATGGGAACGATCAAGCCAATCGAACGATTAGTACTGGTAAGCTTCATGCGTTGCCGCACTTCCACACCCAGCCTATCAACGTGGTCGTCTTCCACGGTTCTCAAGGGAATACTCGTTTTCAGGTTGGTTTCCCGCTTAGATGCCTTCAGCGGTTATCCATTCCATATATAGCTACCCTGCTATGCCCTTGGCAGGACAACAGGTCCACCAGAGATATGTCCATCCCGGTCCTCTCGTACTAGGGACAGATCCTGTCAATATTCCTACACCCACGGCAGATAGGGACCGAACTGTCTCACGACGTTCTGAACCCAGCTCACGTACCGCTTTAATTGGCGAACAGCCAAACCCTTGGGACCTGCTCCAGCCCCAGGATGCGATGAGCCGACATCGAGGTGCCAAACAACCCCGTCGATATGGACTCTTGGGGGTCATCAGCCTGTTATCCCCGGCGTACCTTTTATCCGTTGAGCGATGGCCCTTCCACGCGGGACCACCGGATCACTATGACCGACTTTCGTCTCTGCTCGACTTGTCAGTCTCGCAGTCAGGCGGGCTTATGCCATTGCACTCGACGACCGATTTCCGACCGGTCTGAGCCCACCATCGCGCGCCTCCGTTACTCTTTCGGAGGCGACCGCCCCAGTCAAACTACCCACCATACACTGTCCCGGATCCGGATGACGGACCGCGGTTAGACATCCATGACGATAAGGGTGGTATTTCAAGGATGGCTCCACAAGAACTGGCGTCCCTGCTTCAAAGCCTACCACCTATCCTACACATGCCGACACGAATGCCAGTGTAAAGCTATAGTAAAGGTGCACGGGGTCTTTCCGTCTGACCGCAGGAACCCCGCATCTTCACGGGGAATTCAATTTCACTGAGTCTATGCTGGAGACAGCGGGGAAGTCGTTACGCCATTCGTGCAGGTCGGAACTTACCCGACAAGGAATTTCGCTACCTTAGGACCGTTATAGTTACGGCCGCCGTTTACTGGGGCTTCGATTCAGAGCTTGCACCCCTCCTCTTAACCTTCCAGCACCGGGCAGGCGTCAGACCCTATACGTCGTCTTGCGACTTCGCAGAGCCCTGTGTTTTTGATAAACAGTCGCTACCCCCTGGTCTGTGCCACCCCATCTGACTTGCGTCAAAAAGGGTCACGCTTCTTCCGAAGTTACGCGTGCAATTTGCCGAGTTCCTTCAGCATAGTTCTCTCAAGCGCCTTGGTATACTCTACCTGACCACCTGTGTCGGTTTCGGGTACGGTCTATAATGGTGGAGCTATTTCCTGGAACCGCGTCCCCGCCTGGACAATCCAATAAGTCCAAACAAGTTAAGCGATCCGTCACTACCACCAGGCCCACGAATATTAACGTGGTTCCCATCGACTACGCGTGTCCGCCTCGTCTTAGGGGCCGGCTAACCCTGCTCAGATTAACTTTAAGCAGGAACCCTTGGTCTTTCGGCGAGAGGGTCTCTCACCCTCTTTATCGTTACTCATGTCAACATTCGCACTTCCGATACCTCCAGGACCCCTCACGGGTATCCCTTCACAGGCTTACGGAACGCTCCGCTACCACACGTCTTGCGACGTATCCTCAGCTTCGGTGCATGGCTTTAGCCCCGTTACATTTTCGGCGCAAAGACCCTTAATTAGACCAGTGAGCTGTTACGCTTTCTTTAAATGATGGCTGCTTCTAAGCCAACATCCTGGTTGTTTTGGGATCCTCACATCCTTTCCCACTTAGCCATGACTTGGGGACCTTAGCTGGAGGTCAGGGTTGTTGCCCTTTTCACGACGGACGTTAGCACCCGCCGTGTGTCTGCCGACTAGTACTCCTCGGTATTCGGAGTTTGGTTAGGATCAGTAAGACGGTGAGTCCCCATAGCCCATCCAGTGCTCTACCCCCGAGGGTATTCGGTCGACGCACTACCTAAATAGTTTTCGCGGAGAACCAGCTATTTCCGAGTTTGATTGGCCTTTCACCCCTAACCACAAGTCATCCCAATCTATTGCAACAGATGCGGGTTCGGTCCTCCAGTTGGTGTTACCCAACCTTCAACCTGCTCATGGCTAGATCACTCGGTTTCGGGTCTAATGCGACGAACTGAACGCCCTGTTCAGACTCGCTTTCGCTGCGCCTTCACCTATCGGCTTAAGCTTGCTCGTCACACTAAGTCGTTGACCCATTATACAAAAGGTACGCTGTCACCCTTGCGGGCTCCAACTGTTTGTAGGCATCCGGTTTCAGGTTCTATTTCACTCCCCTTGTCGGGGTGCTTTTCACCTTTCCCTCACGGTACTTGTTCGCTATCGGTCATGCACGAGTACTTAGGCTTGGAGAGTGGTCTCCCCATGTTCAGACAGGATTTCACGTGTCCCGCCTTACTCAAGGACAATGAGTGTTCTACGTGTAAGGGGCTATCACCCTCTACGGCCGACCTTTCCATGTCGTTCCACTTTATTCCTCATTGCCACTGGCCTGGTCCGCGTTCGCTCGCCACTACTTGCGGAGTCTCGGTTGATGTCCTTTCCTGCAGGTACTTAGATGTTTCAGTTCCCTGCGTTCGCTTCTTACCCCTATGTATTCAGAGTAAGATACCTTTAAACAATACTTGGAAACCTAAGCCGTACTTGCGTACGACTTAAATTTTCCAAGCATTTAAGGTGGGTTCCCCCATTCGGAGATCCATGGATCAAAGCTTATTCGCAGCTCCCCACGGCTTATCGCAGCGTATCACGTCCTTCATCGCCTGTGCATGCCAAGGCATCCACCAAATGCCCTT
>NZ_JBBBBO010000033.1:0-9715 GCF_037120565.1 Ensifer sp. CCNWLY38 | reverse complement strand
GCCCAAAGATCCGAGATCGGACTCGGATCGAGGGCAAGGGCCCGTGGCTCGCAGCGGCAAAATTCTGACGTGTTAGAGCTTGAAACCGGCGACGGTCCAGCCGTAGATGGCGCCGCCTGTGAAGTCGAACGCTCAGATGGAGGGCCCTGGATTCTACCCGTTTCGGATCTGGGGCCTTTTCTTTCGTCGCCCAGTGGCTTCAATTCCCGATGAGGGGCTTTAGTCGCCTCATCTCGTGCTGATCCTTGTCTCGGGTCTATATGAGCGTATGGTGAACAACGGATCGCCAGCCGCAGAACTGCCGAATGCGGCTATCGTGAGGGCGATCCGAAGGCCTGACTGAGCCTCTGTTCGTGAATGGCAGAGGCTCCGCTGTAGGGGCCGATGTGTTCTTTGATCTCATGGCTGGATGCCGTGTAGGAATCTCTCCGGCCGCCTCATGGCAGTTTTGCGGATACTCGCAATGGTTTTTCCTTCGCGTGCGCTTCGAAGTTCATTGTGCCGGCGAACGCTGTTGGCGTCGTTCAGTCAGTTCGCCCGTTCGAGCTACAATGGCAGCCAGCCAAGGCTCAACCGTCTTCATCACTTACTTGATTGACCAGTCTATCAGGGCGTCGTCCTGCTCGTCCGCTGTCATTTCGCGGATTTCCCAGTCACCTTTGCGCCAGCGTCGCCAGTGGAACTTCCCGTCCCTGCTGGCTTGATGCCATGCGGTCCAGCCAAGTACTCCCATCACAAGGTCCTGAACAGTGCTCCGCATCGCAGCCACGATTTAGGCTTCAGCAATAATGATGTCGTCGCGGATCAGCCTCGCCAGCTCGTCTTCGTCGGTCACGCCGAATTCATATCAGCCGATCAGGGATTTGGCAGTTCGACCACCTTCCTGACTATCGGCGCGATGACCGCGCTCGTCGCACCAGTCTCGCAAGATCCGGCGAAGCACGACAATCGTTTCTGAGGTCACCGCCAATTTTGGCCAATCCGTCTTCCACATTGCCACCGCCCCCTCTGAACAACGAACCCTATGCGGACTCTGGCCGGACTCACAAGTTGTGAAATCAAGAGTTTTCTAATGCTGGGCCACGGCCCGAAGATACTGCTATTCACCACCCCTCAATGCGCTTGAACCTCCGCACCTGTACGGAGGTCCAAGCCAAGCGCGCGAATGAAAATGGCGGAATTGCGCGGCAATAAAACCAGCACGAGCTCATCTTTAACGTGTGCTTTTCTGTAGCGCAATTTCAAGTATATGATTGCAATTGCTCGTCTCGAAATCAATAAGATTTTATGAACAGTAACTAATCAATTGGGGCTACTCTGGATTGCCGCGTGGATCAGGCGTCCGCCGGCTACGCCGTTGAGAGGCAACCGGGAAGAGTTCGAGAAGGTGGTGAGGCCCGAGGCAACGGCGGTCGTCGGAGCGAACTGCCCAAATGGGCGGCGAAATCCAGTAGGCGTAAGTCTCACTCAAGCAGAATGGAATATAACCCCTCAATCATTAGGGGTTCAGGCGATGACATACGTGTTTGAAGTGGTCGACGAAGCGGGTGCGGTTCGCAACTACGTCGCCAAGTTCATGCGTCGGGATGCGGACAAGTTGGTCGTAGAATACCGCGGGCTTCAGATGCGGTTCGCAATCTCGCATATCCGCGACTGGTGCGCCGTAGAATAAGGCAGCATCGCTCCGTTCTGAAGGAACCGCCAGGAGTCTAAAATAATGCCGAGTCGAGGAAGGATTATAGGTCTCATAGCGGGGAGTGACGTTCACATTGACGGACTGAGTATACCTCCGGGGTTCTACTCGGCGACGGTGAGAACATCTCGTTCCTGCCAGCACCGGAAGAAAGTCCCGGATACCACCTATGAGCTCCATCTGAACGCCCGCGACCTTAAAGCGGTCAGCGGGTTCATCGGAGATGCGCGCGGCGCGAGCATGGATGCGACAACAGCCGTCCAAAAGGGATACTTCATCATCGCCTAATGCGACCTCGCAATACTCGGTCAATGCGGATGTTTCCGATCACATCAGACACGTTATCAGTCGGAGACAGTCGCTCTCTTGCTTCCGGTGTCGAGGGCCTTGTGAGGGGCCTGCATGATACGGTCAGTGCGCGAAGCCTCGTGCGGGTCCAGGATTTCGGTGAGACACGCGCGCCAGCCTCAAAACGCCTGCCAGTCTTCAACGATCGCCGTGCTCCCTCTGGTTCGCCCAACTAAGCGCATGGTGGCCGGGGGATTCGATGTGGCAGCGGTTTGCATTTGGGAACCCAGCCCGAGTTCAAAGCCCGATACCAACTGCGAAAGCTTCGCGCTTTCTTGTGCGAGGCCAGCACCGGCCGCGTTCATCTCCTCGACCATCGCCGCGTTCTGCTGGGTTGCCTGGTCCATGTGATTGACCGCCGAACTCACCTGCGACAGACCAGCAGACTGTTCCTGCGCGGCGGAAGCGATCGCGTCCATATGTGAAGCAACCGAGCCGACCAATTGCATAATTGCGCTAAGCCCATCACCAGTGTCACCCACTAGTCTCACACCATCGCTGACTGCCGCAGCCGAGTTGGCAATCAGTGTCTTGATCTCCTGAGCGGCGACTGCCGACCGTTGAGCAAGTTCACGCACTTCCTGGGCAACAACCGCGAAACCCTTGCCAGCATCGCCGGCCCGTGCTGCTTCGATGCCGGCGTTCAGCGCCAACAGATTGGTTTGAAAGGCGATATCGTCGATCACACCGATGATCTGGTTGATCTGTCGCGATGCGGTTTCAATCCGTTCCATGGCAGCGACAGCGTGGCGAACTACTTCGCCGGATTTGTCGGCGCGAAGGCGGACCGTTTGCACGACGTCACGCGCTTCGGCTGCGCGCCGGGATGTGGTATGTACATTGGAGGTAATCTCCTCAAGCGCAGCAGCCGTTTCTTCAAGTGAGGCCGCCTGTTGTTCGGTTCGTCTTGCAAGGTCGTCCGAGGCGCCGGAGATTTCCTGCGAACCTCCCTCGACAGTTGCGACGGCCGCTCCAACGCCACGCAGGGCGCTGCGAAGGTGTGAGATGGAGCCATTGAAGTCGTTGCGCAGGGCCTCGAATTGCTGCGCAAGCGGAGATTTGATCTCGCAAACCATGTCGCCAGTAGCAAGTTTGCGAAGGCTGCCTGCAAGCGCGGCAGTTGCCTGGTTCAAACGAGCCTCGGCTTCTTCATCCGCTATGCGCTGCACCTCAACGCGTTCGACCTCCATACGATGACGGTTCTCCGCGGCGTCTGCTTCGAGCTCTCGGTTTCGAATTGCGGCCTGACGAAACACCTCGACTGCATCGGCCATCTGGCCGATCTCATCCCCGCGTCTATCGTTGGCCTCGCGAAGCTCAAGATCCCCCGCTGCAAGCCGGCCCATCGACTCCACCATGTTCTTCAACGGTTTGATGATGCTCGTGACCATCTTAAAGCAGAAGAAAACGATGGCGGTGGTAACAGCGATGAAGGTGGCCACAAGGACAATGAGGGAGCGCATCGCACTATCGGCATGCTCGGCGGCAACCGTCGAGATCCCTCGCAACGTCTCGTCCTCGAGTGCCTTCATCGCCTCGATCCGGCTCGTCGCGGTCGCAAACCAGGTGGTGCTGTTCAGGCCAGCTAGACCAGTTCCTTGTCCCTTACCGATAATGACGGATCGCATCGCAACCAGATCTTCAAGCGCGGAATTGTCCAGCGCCCTAGCGTAATTTGAACGGTCTACTGGGTTCTGCATAAAGAGGTAGGATTGAAGCAGTGCCGATTGGGCGCCGCCTGACTGAGCAAACCCCAGAAAACGTGACTCGTCGACCTTGCCGGCGGTGATGAAGCCATTGCCGGTAGCGCGCTCCTGCCCGGCAAGTTCCTTCGCCTGCAGGAGTTGATTGAAGCCAATGAGACGCGAGGTGATGTCCGAGCCTACGTTTTGCGACGTGACCACCCGGGCAAGGTTCGCCAATCCGCCGATGATATTTGTATAGAACTGAAAACTGTCGGCACCAGATGCCGTGAATTGGTCGACAGATAGCCGAAATGTTGCAACATTTCTGAGGTTGGTTTCCAGCTGCCTTGATTGCTCCCGAAACCCCTCCGTCGCAAACTGATTTTCGAGCAGCACGAGCTGCTTATACCCGGAAAGCACGTTGTCTGTTTGACTACGTGCGGCAGCCAATTCAGATTGGTTTGTTCTCCCCTTCGAGCCTAGAAAACCTGCGCTGAGCCCACGCTCGATCTGCAACCGGTGAATAATGTTGCCGATCTCGCCGACCTGGGCACTGGCGACTTCGATCTCTTGCATATGGAGATAAGTCTGCCATTTGTCCGAGATCTGTAGATAGAGCAGGCCGCCAAGTGCAATCAGTGGAAGGAGCACGGCAGCCCAAAGGCGCGATGCAATCGAAAGATCAGTCGTCTTCATAGGAACTCCAGCTTGAATTCAGACGCTGAGCTGCAGCGTATGAATTTCGGCCAAAATAAGAAAGGACGATTGACGACTTATTAATTCCGCTCAGATCAGCGATTTTTATTTAGATTGACGATAGTCAATATTCAATGAGTCTGTTTATTGCTCATTTTATACACAAAATGCCGTCCTTTTTGGCTGTGCGTGGGCGGCTTTTGCGGATCTGGCGATTAAACAAGTTTCATGATCGTCGCCTTGTCGTGAAACCAATTCAAAATTGAACCGGAGAGAACGGCAGATAGGCAGCAAGGCTGATTGCTGACAGTGCGACGGTTATCGCAGCGGGTTGCCTCTTAACAGTCGAGCTGGCAAGTACGCCGGCCAGCACGATCAAAAATCCAAACCATGGCGTGTTGCCTGCGAAAGCCAGCCCCAAGGCCGACAAGCTGATGGCGGTGGCTGCGGTGGTAAGCGGCGCGGCCGCCAGCGCGGCGCTCGACGCTAAGCTAAACATGCACGCGAAGCGGTTCCAACTGAGGCTGATCGCCAGAATGAGTAGTACCGGGGAAATCACATCCAATTCCATCAGTGAAACCCGACTGCCCGAGCCGGGCTCCCAGTGACATCACCGGCATCGAGGGCCTCATTTCCGCAGGCTGCCAAAGCTCCACCCACGGCGATCAGGACGGGACTTTCGTAGCCGATCTTCTCCATGCCGCTCGCAAGGTTCGCGAGATTGCCATACCAATTCCGCTGAGTAGCGCGACTGACGTCGCTGACCACGATCACTCTGGTGGAAGGCTGCAAGCCCTCGCTGATCAGGCGCTCAGAAATGAGCGGTGCGGTCCTGCCGCCCATGTAGAACACGGTTGTCGTACGGGGATCGGCGACAGTCGCCCAATCGATGTCGGCGGGTAGTCCGCCATGACGGGAATGGCCGGTGATGAAGCGCACCGATTGGGCGTGGTCGCGGTGGGTTAGCGATATGCCAAGGCACGAAGCCATGGCGCTTGCAGCCGTGATGCCGGGAATAACGTCGACGGGAATGTTCTCTCGATTAAGGTGGGTGATCTCTTCGCCGGCGCGCCCGAAGATCATCGGGTCGCCTGATTTGAGGCGAACAACGCGCTTGCCAGCCTTGGCGAAAGCCAACATTGTCGCGTTGATGTCCTCCTGTTTGCAGCTTTCGCGGCCGCCCCGTTTTCCGACCAGCATGCGTTTGGCCTCGCGGCGGGCAAGTTCAAGCACCTCGCCTGAGACAAGATCATCAAACAGGATCACATCGGCAGCTTGAAGGGCGCGGACCGCTTTTAACGTCAGTAACTCGGCGTCGCCCGGACCGGCGCCCACGAGTGTGACGCGGCCGGCATTGCCCGCATTGCTGCGGATTCGATCTGCATCTGCGATGAGGCCACGCATCGTATCCACATCCGGCTCGCCAGCGCCGAAGGCGCGATCAACGAAACGTTCCCAGAAGTTTCGACGTTGAACCGAGGTGAGGGTGTCCGTCACATAGGTACGGGCGGCCTGGGCGAGTTGAGCCCAGGATTTGAGGGACTGCGGAAGGAGCGTTTCAATCCGCCGGCGGATGGCTTGGCCGAGGATGGGAGCGGCGCCATCGGTCGAGATGCCGATCACCACAGGTGAACGGTTGACGATAGAGCCGAACTTGAATTGGCAGAATGCCGGTTTGTCGATGACGTTGACGGGAATTCCGGCGGCTGCCGCGCGATCGTGAAAGCCGCGCGCTTCTTCTTCAGTCTCGCAGTCGCCGACAGCCAAGGCAAAGCTCTTGAAATATGCCGTCTGCCAAGGCGCATCGTGGTGGACAAACTGGTCAAGATTCTCCTCGAAGACGTCGGAAAGCTCGTCGGCAGGGCAGAAGACATGTACCTCCGCGCCGGCGGCCGCCAGCAGTTCAGCCTTCCACGCTGCACCATCGCTCCCACCGGCGACCAGAACGGATTTTCCCTTGAGATCAAAGAACACCGGTAGCGAAGCGAGCGTAGCGATACGCTCCTGTCGATCACTCTGCGGCTTGACTGAGGCAACCATCGATAACCCCTTTGATTTCGACGCGGCAGGAGCCGCAATTGGTTCCGGCATTGAGTTGCTTGCCGACCGCTTCGACCGTGTGACAGCCGCCCGCGACTGCGCCCACGATCTGATTGACGCCGACCGAGAAGCAGGAGCAAACGGTTGCTCCGGGGTCCATCTGATTTGCTCCCGGCCGACCGGCAAGAACCGCTACGCGTGCCCGCATCGTCTCAAGTCGCAGACCGAGTTGCTTCACGGCCCAGTCGCGCGACACGCCGACAGGTTCCGGTGCGGCGTAAAAGGCGAGCAGCAACCGCTCTCCGTCAAAGAAGCCGTGACGCTGCTGCTGCGTCGGGCCGTCTGCATAAGCGAGATGTTCGCCGCGATCCCAAAGGCCAAAGGTCCCGCGGCACCACGCCTCGATATCGTCGAGCGGCTTGTCGAAGCCAAATTCGACACGCCAGCCGGCTTCCGCCTTGGCGATTGCCCAATAGGGCGCATCCAGTCGCTCGGGGCGTGAGGCAACAACCGCGAAACCGTAGAACGCGATGTCAGCGGGGCTGACCTTGACGCCAATATTTTTCAGTGCGGGCTGGCCAGAAACGGGGTCTGTGCGTGGCGCGAGCAAGGCATCCACGCGCGCATTGGCCGCATATTCGTCATTCCAATGCATCGGCACGAACACACTGCCACGCGGTTGCCGCTCCGTGATCAGTGCTCGAAGCACAACGGAACCGAAGGCATTCTCCAGCTTCACCAATCCAGCCTTGGGGATCACGAGTTCGGCGGCATCGGCCGGGTTGATTTCGACAAAGGGTTCTGCGAGATGCGACGAGAGGCGCGCTGCCTTGCCGGTACGGGTCATGGTGTGCCACTGGTCGCGGATGCGCCCGGTATTGAGAATGAAGGGCGTGTCGTTGCTGGTACGCTCCTCGCGCTCGGAGTTCACGGCAATGAATCTCGCCTTGCGGTCGGGCGTGTAGAACGCACCATCGGCAAAGAAGCGCGTGGCGCCCTCGGGCGTGCCTGCGCGATGTGGCCATTGGAACGGTGTCATTGCTTCGAAGGCATCAGCTGAGATCCCCGCTTTCGCGCCGATGTCGAAGTCACGGGCGCCGTCGTTTTCGAGGCCTGAAAGAGCAGCATGCTCGACGAAGATTTCGACCGGACTTCTGTAATCGAAGCCGTTAAAGCCCATGCGCTTGGCGACCTCCGCCATCTGCCACCAGTCCGGTCTTGCTTCGCCGGGCAGCTGCAGAAAATTTCGCTGGCGGGAAATGCGCCGCTCGGAGTTGGTGACAGTTCCGTCCTTCTCACCCCAACCGGCTGCAGGTAGCAGCACATGGGCGAGGGCGGCGGTATCGGTGTTCTTTTGGATGTCGGAAACAACCACGAAGGGGCAGTTGCGGATGGCTTCTCGCACCCGGTTGGCATCCGGCATCGAGACGACCGGATTGGTGGCCATGATCCAGAGGGCCTTGATGCGTCCATCGGCAACGGCCTCGAACATTTCGACCGCCTTGAGGCCGGGTCTTGCCGCGATCGTCGGCGATATCCAGAAACGCTGGACGCGATCGCGCGCGGCCTCGTCCTCTATGTTCATGTGGGCGGCGAGCGTGTTGGCGAGACCGCCCACCTCGCGGCCACCCATCGCATTGGGCTGACCGGTCAGCGAGAAGGGGCCTAAACCGGGTCGGCCAATGCGCCCGGTTGCCAGATGGCAGTTGATGATCGCATTGACCTTGTCGCTGCCGATCGAAGACTGGTTGACGCCCTGGCTGTAGCACGTGACGACCTTTTCCGTCGTTTCAAACAGACGGTAAAAGGCTCGCAGTTCGGCGATCGATAGACCTGTTTCCTCCGAGATATCCGACAGGTTCCGGGTTCGCGCGGCTTCAAGCGCATCGTGGAAGCCAATCGTATGGGCGGATACATAGTCTTGATCGAACGCCAACGATCCGGCGAGATGCGCAAGCAATCCGTTGAAGAGGGCAACGTCGCCGTCGCTCTTGATCATCAGGTGCATGTCCGCGAGATCGGCACTGACGGAGCGGCGAGGATCGATGGTGACGATCTTTGAGTCCGGTCGGCTTTGTCTTGCCGCCTGAATGCGCTGGTTGAGGACCGGATGACACCAGGCGAGGTTCGAACCAACAAGGACGATCAGATCGGCGAGTTCCAGATCCTCATAGCAGCCGGGAACCGTGTCCGCGCCGAAGGCGCGGCGATGGCCGGCGACGGAGGAGGCCATGCAGAGCCGGGAATTGGTGTCGATGTTGGCCGAGCCGATGAAGCCTTTCATCAGCTTGTTGGCGACATAGTAGTCCTCGGTCAGGCATTGGCCCGAGACATAAAAGGCGACCGAGTCCGGCCCGTGCTCGGCGATCGTGTCACGGAATTTCGAGGCCACAAGATCGAGCGCCTCATCCCACTCCGCGCGCCTTCCATGGATCTCCGGGTGGAGCGCCCTTCCGTCCAACGAAAGGGTTTCAGCGAGTGCTGAACCTTTGGAGCAGAGCCGACCAAAGTTGGCGGGATGATCCGGGTCACCCTTGACGCTGACGGTGCCGGTGTCGTCGGTTCTGGCAATGACGCCGCACCCGACGCCGCAATAGGGGCAGGTGGTCTTGGTTTCACTGGACATGGGCGACCTCGGTCATGCAGCCATAGTTTCGTGGCTTACCCCCGCCTGCTTGCTTTGCCGGTAACTCCCCCTCAAGAGGAGAAATCGGGAACTCGCCGTGCCACTGGTCTCCATCCACTGAGCAAAGGCGATAGACGCCTTTCTTGCTCAAACGGGCACCGGCATACTCAAACCGATCTCCATCCTTGAGGGGGAGATATCGTGGAGCGGCAGAAGGAAGTACTTCGTGCTCCATGACTATTCCGCCGCAATCAACAGGCTTTTGAGGGCGATGAACAGCGCGCCGCCGTCGTTGCGCACCGGGACCGTTCGCACTGCGCCGTCGTCGGCGCCGAGCGCCTTGCCGGTTTCGAGCGAGATCACCCAATTGTGCAAGGGGCAGGTTACGGCCGTGCCGTGCACGATGCCCTGCGACAACGGTCCGCCCTTGTGCGGGCAGTGATCCTCGATGGCGAAGACCTCGTTTTCGGCGGTGCGGAACACGGCGATCTTGCCCTGTGGTGTCTTCACGCAGCGTGCGCCCCTCAGCGGAATGTCGGAGATGTCGCCAATTGAGATCCAGTTGATATCCATCCCCTCACTCCGCTGCTTGAGAAAAACCGACCGTCGCCATCGGCCGGAACTCGT
>NZ_JBBBBO010000032.1:0-14175 GCF_037120565.1 Ensifer sp. CCNWLY38 | reverse complement strand
ACGCTCATTCCCTGAGCGCACACGAATAAGCCCGATGCCTTGCTATCGCCAGACGGGGTCTATGCACCGCTTACGTTGGAGACAAACGGACAAACGATCTATTGTCGCTTTGCATTTAAACGGGTTCTTCCTCAATTTCTGTGGTTAACAGAGTGCTGGCGCCTCGACTGCTATCTGCGGGGATGCGAGCGCAATTGAAATGGTCACCCGGCCCAGGGGTCAAGGTTCTGGGTAGTACCCTTCAAGATGAAGAAAACTGGGTTGTTTCCGCCGCTGCGAAACCTGTCGGTATCTGCCCGGATTGTGGAACGCAAAGCCGGCATCGGCACGGCTGGCACAACCGCCGCCTCAAGGACTTGCCTGTTCAAGGTCAAGTTGTGAAAATCAAGCTCGCACTGAACCGGTGGCAGTGTAGACACCGGAAATGCGGGCGACGATGAAGCAGGGCTCTCGAGTGTTCGCCATAATGCGTGGCTTGGCCATGCGCTTCAACGGCATCTTGCGCAGCAGGAGCCCGGACGCACTGGATGAATGGATCGACGATGCCATCGACACCGAGCTCACGGCAATCATGCGTTTCGCCAGCGTTTTGCGCCGGGATGTTGATGCCGTAAAAAATGCAATCGAACTCCCGTGGAACAACGGTCAAGCCGAAGGGCAGATCAACCGCCTCAAGATGCTGAAGCGAGCAATGTACGGTCGCGCCGGTCCAGAACTGATGAGGGCGAGAATGCTGCCGCTGAATCACAGAAATTGAGGATGAACCTAATTAAATACCAAATGACACCAGGTGCCCCCGCGAAATGGCGCAATTGACGGACGTCATGCCCAAGTTTGAATAGAAGGCTCCGCGTCGGACAACGATGCGAGGCACAAAAATCGGAGCCCCGTGTCCTTGTTGACGACGTGAATGGCTGGCGCGCATAGACGCTTCGATGTCGTGCTCGACGCCGGAGAAAGCCGCGCCGTTAACAGCCGCCTCTCACTTGATGCCGTTCGCCTCGGCGACGAAATCCGACAGCATCGGCACGTGTTCCTCGCCGCGACCAGCTGCGACCGCCTGGGCGAAGGAATTCCTGACTGCGGCCCCGATCGGGTTCGCGACGCCGCTCGCATTGGCGAAGCCGGCGAGATAGCTCATGTCCTTGAAGCCGTTGCGGATTGCGAACTTGTGGGCGTTCGGGTCACGCTCCAGCACCCAGCGGAAGAACGTCTGATAGAAGGGGCAATCCATGCGGCCCCCTCGGATGACGCTGTCGAAGACTTCCGGGGTGAGCCCCGCCTTGCGTCCGAGCATCAGCGCCTCGGAATAGAGCGCCGCATAGCCCATCGAGAGAAAGTTGTTGAGCAGCTTCATCGTGTGGCCGGTGCCGGTTGGGCCTGTGTGGACGATTCTGCCGGCGAAGCATTCGAGCACGGGCCAGACACGGCGCACGTCCTCGTCCGCGCCGCCGACCATCACATCGAGCGTACCGGCGGCGGCGTCCGCCGGGGTACGGCTGAGCGGCGCATCGATGAGGGTAATAGCCTTGCCGGCGAGATTCGCAGCGAGTTTTGTGGTGACGGAGGGATCGGAGGTCGAACAATCGACGATGGTGAGCGGCTTGCCGGCGGAAGCGATGCCGTCCGGGCCTTCAATCACCAAGAGGACTTCCGGCGAGCCGGTTACGCAAAGGATGATGATGTCGCAACGCTCGGCCATATCGCGCGGAGTTGCTGCCTCCGTCGCGCCCTCGGCGACCAGCGCGTCGACCGGCGCGCGATTGCGATGCGCCATCACGCAAAGCGGCGAGCCCTTCTTCAGGATATTCGCCGCCATGCCCTGACCCATCAGCCCGAGCCCGATGAAGCCCACATTTGATTTCGTCATTTGGTCGCCTCCACTGATTGGCTATCGAGATCACGATGATTCTGGGTCGGGGCCCGAGAGTCATTGAACGCGATCGATTCCGACAAGTCGAGCCTCGGATCAGGCTAAAAACGGCGCAGGCGTTTCCGCGCTAGAATTTACGGCTGACGAAGGGCGAGTTGGCGAGCCCGAAACGCCACGGGTGTTCCACCGCCTTCGTAACTCCCACACGGATACCGCTGGAGATCGGCGGACGCTGAGCCGGTAGGTGGAGGTGAAACGGCTCCTGCCAAAGCGGCAGGCCATCCTGCGCTCTATTGATCGCCAGCGCCTGGCCGAGGCGTCCCGGCCCGGAGCAATAGACCATCATGCAAAGATGGAGGCTACGAGGCTCCTTACGAACACCCCTCCGCGCTTGCATCGCCTCGATGTCCCACTTCGGCTCGATCGCGCGGATCAAGACGGCGCTGCCGGGCAAGCAAACGAAGTTGAGACACCAATGGAGGCCATAGGAGAGATAAACATAGGTGTGCGCCGGCGGACCGAACATCGCTCGATTTCGGTCGGTGGCGCCGGCGAAGCTGTGCGACGCGGCGTCATCGGGCAGATATGCCTCGGTCTCGACAATAATTCCGCCGACGCCGGACACCGCGAATTCGGCGCCGATCAGGTCCGCCGCCACCTCGACGGCGGGGCGCGCGAAAAACCTGGCATCCCAACTCAATCGATGCACCGCAGGAGGCTATGCGAGAATTGTACGGGCGATTGCCGCAGCGGCACCAACATGCGATCGGCAGGCAGCCGCAGCCGCTTCGGGATCATTTTTTTCAATTGCTGCGAAAATCTCTCGGATCTGCGCCGGTCCGGAAACTGTTCGATTGGCAGTCGAAAGGGTCATAACGCGAAGGCGCGAAATTCGGCTGTTCAACCGGCTGACAATGTCCCAAGCGATGTTGTGGCCAGCTGTTTCGAAGATGATCCGGTAGAACTCGGTCGTCGCGTCCAGGATACCTGGCGGGGAGTTTTCGCTGGATGTGCGGTCCAGCTCATTCAATGCAACGCGTAGTTTCGCCTTGACGTCAGAATTTGCGGCCCTGGCGCAGTCGGCGACAGCGGTCGCTTCCAGTGCAGCCCGAATGTCATAAATTTGCCGTGCGTCATCCCAACTGAGTTTGGCGACGATCGGGCCCTGCTTTGCGAGCATTTCTACGAGTCCTTCCGCCTCTAGATGGCGGATGACCTCGCGAATGACGGAACGAGAGACCCCAAGCTGATCGCAGAGGGCTCGCTCGACCAATCTCTCGCCTGGCTCAAACAGGCCACTGATGATCGCTCGTCTCATGCGCTCGAGCGCGATCTCTCGCAACGTTGCGGGAGGCGTATCGATCCTGAGGGCGGCAAGTGTCTCGCTGTTTTTGGTCATATCTTCCTCTACCTGCAAAAAATCTCCGGCACAAGGTCTTGACACGTGGTCTTATGGTATACCAACATACGAGAAGACAAATTGACAGGAGATCGCAATGCCGGCAGTGGTTCGAAAAACGCTTTTGCATGTCGAGCAGACGTTCATCGAAGGGGGGAAGGAAGCGGCGAAACCGCTGACGTTGATCGCCGCCATCGCTGTCGTGAAAAACCCCTGGGCGGGCAGGGGCTTTGTCGAAGACCTCAAGCCCGAGATCCACGAGGTCGCGCCCGTCCTTGGCGAGCTTCTGACGAAGATGATCATCGATACGGCGGGAAGCGGAGAAATGGTCGAGGCTTATGGGAAATCGGCCGTGGTCGGCCTTGATGGCGAGATCGAACACGCCTCGGCGCTGATCCACACGCTCCGGTTCGGCAACCACTACCGCACGGCCGTCGGCGCGAAGTCCTATCTCGCTTTCTGCAACACGCGCGGCCCCGCCAATGCGCCGGTCATGATCCCCTTGATGGATAAGAACGACGAGGGGCGGCGCTCGCACTACCTGACGATTCAATGCGCCATTCCCGATGCGCCGGCGGCCGACGAGATCGTTGTTGCTCTCGGCGCGTCCATTGGCGGCCGGCCGCATCACCGCATCGGCGATCGCTACCAGGATCTGAAGGAGCTGGGTAACAATGTTGCAAACCCTGCAGCGGTCTAGGACCCCTACGGGCATCGCCTACCTTGATCAAGGCGAGGGTGACGAAACGGTCATCCTCGTCCATGGCGTGGGGATGCGGATCGAGGCCTGGCAGCCCCAGATCGAATTCCTTCAGCGCCGCGCGCGTGTGATTGCAGTTGACCTGCCCGGCCATGGCCTTTCCGCGGCTCTGGGGAAGCCGCCGGTGCTATCCAATTACGTGGACTGGTTCGGAGACTTCCTGAGCGAGCTCGACCTCGGCGAGGTCAATGTTGTTGGGCACTCGATGGGAGCACTCATTGCCACCGGCGCGGTTTCCTCGTTGCCCGACAGGATCCGCCGCGTGGCATTGCTGAATGGTGTCTACAAGCGCAGCATCACAGCCCGGCACGCTGTCGAGGCCAGGGCAGACGAGATCGTCAGCGGCGTCTTCGATCGCAACGCGCCGCTTGACCGATGGTTTTCAGCGGAGGAGCGAGGCGGCGACGCCTATAGGCTCGTCGGCGCTCTGCTGCAGGCGGTTGATGTTGCCGGCTACGCGACGGCTTACCGGGCCTTCGCAACGGGAGATTCCCTTTACGCGGACTGCTGGCCGAAAGTTTCATGCCCGGCGCTCTTCCTGACCGGCGACGGCGACTTGAACTCGACCGCGGAAATGGCTCGGGAAATGGCCGCCGCCACAGTTCGCGGCGAGGCCGTGGTGATCGCTGGGCATCGCCACATGGTGAACCTCACAGCACCGGAGGAGGTGAACGAGGCACTCATGGATTGGCTGAATTGGGAGGTAGAGAAATGACTTTTGACGCCCGATCTCTGCGGGATGCATTCGGCGCCTTTCTGACCGGCGTGACAGTCGTCACGTCCTACAACGAAGAGGGCGCGCCGATCGGCTTTACCGCCAACAGCTTCACGAGCGTTTCGCTTGATCCGCCGCTGTTGCTCGTCTGCCTTGCCAAGACGTCGCGCAACTGCGCAACCCTCACCACGGCCAAGGGCTTTGGCGTGAACATCCTGTCCGAAGGGCAGAAGGACGTTTCGAATACGTTTGCCCGGCCGGTCGAGGATCGCTTCGCGGCGGTCACCTGGCGAAAGGGTCCCCACGGGGCGCCGGTCTTTACCGATGTCGCCGCCTGGTTCGACTGTGCGTCGCACGATGTCGTGGATGCCGGAGATCATGTCATTCTGATTGGCCGCATCGAAGCCTTCGAAAACAGCGGTATGACCGGGCTTGGTTATGCGCGCGGCGGCTATTTTACGCCGACGCTTGCCGAAAAGAGCCTGCTCGCCTCGGCGGACAGCACGCTCCTGCTCGGCGCCGTAGCCGTGCGCGACGACAACGTCCTTCTCGTTGAAGATGGCAAAGGCGGTTGGACTCTGCCTTTCGTTGAAAAGGCCGAAAGCGAAGGCCTGGAGGGACTGGAGGCGCACCTTGCAGATGCGACCGGACTGAGCGTGCAAACGGGCCTTCTGTATTCCGTCTACGAGGATACGAAAACAGGGCGCCAGCACGTCGTCTATCGGGTTGGACTTGGTGAGGGTGAGCCTCAGGTAGGGCGATTCTTCCCGGTCAACAATCCTCCGCTTGCCGAGATTTCCGATGCAGCCGTGCGTGACATCGTCAAACGCTACGGGTCGGAAAGCATGCTCGGCAACTTCGGGGTCTATTTCGGCAATCAGGAAAAGGGCCGCGTCCACGCCGTGGCCGCGAAAGGATGAACCATGAAATTCTCGCTTTTCGTGCACATGGAGCGGCTCGACGCCAACCAGAACCATCAGGAGCTCTACGAGGAGTTCGTTGAGCTTTGCGAGATCGCCGACAGGGGCGGCATGCATGCGATCTGGACCGGTGAGCATCACGGCATGGATTTCACCATCGCGCCGAACCCCTTCGTCAACATAGCCGACCTCGCGCGGAGGACGAAGAATGTCCGGCTCGGTACCGGCACGGTGATTGCTCCCTTCTGGCATCCGATCAAGCTTGCCGGAGAAGCGGCAATGACCGACATCATCTCGGGCGGTCGCCTCGATCTCGGTATCGCCCGCGGCGCTTACAGTTTCGAATACGAGCGTCTGTTGCCTGGCCTCGACGCCTGGGGCGCCGGCCAGCGGATGCGGGAGTTGATCCCGGCGGTCAAGGGGATCTGGGCCGGCGACTACGCGCATGATGGAGAGTTCTGGAAGTTTCCTTCAACCACGTCCGCTCCGAAGCCGGTACAGCAGCCGCATCCGCCGATTTGGGTGGCGGCGCGCGATCCGAACAGCCACGAATTCGCGGTCGCCAATGGCTGCAACGTTCAGTGCACGCCGCTCGCCAACGGTGAGGCCGAAATTGCCAGCCTGATGGAACGCTTCAACGCGGCTTGTGAGAAAGTGCCAGGGGTGCCGCGTCCAAAGATCATGCTGCTTCTCCACACCTATGTCGGCAGCAGTCAGGCCGATATCGAGCAGGCGGCAAGCGAGGTGAGCGCCTACTACAATTACTTCTTCGCCTGGTTCAAGAACGAGCGGCCCATCAACCAGGGTCTGATCGCGCGTCTCAGCGAAGAAGAACTGGCCGCCAACTCGAACCTCGCGCCAGAAAAGATGCAGGCGAACATGCCGATCGGGACGGCAGACGAGGTGATCAAGCGCCTCAAGGTCTACGAGGACCTCGGCTTCGACGAATACTCGTTCTGGATCGACACAGGCATGAGCTTCGAGCGCAAGAAAGCTTCGCTCGAGCGCTTCATCGCCGACGTGATGCCAGCTTTCAAGTGAGGCTGTGATGCAAAGATTCCAGCAATATATCGACGGTCTGTTTGAGGACGGAACCTCCCGGTTCGACTCCCTCGATCCCGCAAGCGGAGAGGTTTGGGCCTCGATGCCGGAAGCGCGAGACGATGATGTCGACCGAGCAGTCAGGGCCGCCGAACAAGCGCTCTGGGGCGGCGCCTGGCCGGCAATGACGGCAAGCGCTCGCGGCAAGCTGCTCTACAAGCTCGCCGACCTCGTCCAGGAAAACGCGCAGCGCCTTGCCGAGCTTGAGACCCGCGACACCGGCAAGATCATTCGCGAGACCTCCGCCCAGATCGCCTATGTCGCGGAATATTACCGCTACTATGCCGGTCTCGCCGATAAGATCGAAGGTGCCACGTTGGCGATCGACAAATCGGATATGGATGTCTGGACACGGCGCGAGCCGGTCGGGGTTGTGGCGGCGATCGTGCCTTGGAACAGCCAACTCTTTCTCGCTGCCGTCAAAATCGGTCCGGCACTCGCCGCAGGCTGCACGCTCGTCGTTAAGGCATCTGAGGATGGCCCGGCGCCAATGCTGGAATTTGCTCGCCTCGTACATGAAGCCGGTTTCCCGAAAGGCGTAGTCAACATCCTGACCGGGTTTGGTGCCTCCTGTGGCAGCGCCCTGACAAGGCATCCAGGCGTCGCGCATATCGCGTTCACGGGAGGACCCTCGACGGCCGCCCAGGTCGTGCGCAATTCCGCAGAAAACCTCGCGAGCACCTCGCTGGAACTGGGTGGCAAGTCGCCCTTCATCGTCTTTGCTGACGCCGATCTTGAAAGTGCGGCCAACGCGCAGGTTGCAGGGATCTTTGCTGCCACCGGACAGAGCTGCGTGGCTGGCTCACGGCTGATCGTTGAAGCCTCGATCAAGGATCGTTTCCTGGCCATGCTGAAGGCCAAGACTGCTGCGATCCGGATCGGCGCACCACTCGACATGGCGACTGAGGTCGGCCCGCTCTGCACCCGCCGGCAGCGGGAGCATATCGAAAGTGTGGTTGCCGCATCCGTGAGTGCCGGCGCAAAGGTCATTGCCGGCGGCCAGGCAGGCGAGGGCCAAGGCTTCTACTACCAACCGACTATCCTCGACTGCGACGGCGTCAATTCGCCCTCTGTCGAGACGGAACTCTTCGGGCCTGTCCTCTCGGTTGTGTCATTTTCCAATGAGGACGAAGCGGTGCGGCTGGCCAACGGCACGCGTTATGGCCTGGCCTCCGGTGTGTTCACGCAGAACCTCACCCGCGCGCATCGGATGGTGAAGAGGCTTCGCGCCGGCATCGTCTGGATCAATACCTATCGCGCCGTTTCGCCGATCGCGCCGTTCGGCGGCTATGGCCAGTCCGGCCATGGGCGCGAAGGAGGGCTTGCTGCGGCGCTCGACTACACCAGAACCAAGACTGTCTGGCTGCGCACGTCAGACGAGCCGTTCCCTGATCCATTCGTGATGCGGTGAGCCATGTACTACGAAATCCGCACCTACCGGCTGAAGAACGGCGGCATCCCCGAATACCTCAAGGTCGTCGGAGAGATCGACATTGCCATTCAAAAGCGCCACCTCGGAAACCTCGTCGGCTACTTCTCGTCCGAGATCGGCCCGATCAACGAGATCGTGCATATCTGGGGTTTCGACAGCCTCGACGACCGCCAGGCGCGGCGTGCCCGCCTTGCTGCCGATCCCGAATGGCAGGCCTTCCTGCCGAAGATCCGCGACCTGATCGTGACTGCGGACAACAAGATCATGACACCGGCGGCTTTTTCGCCGCTTGGAGGCACAGCGCCGGTGTGACGACCGGAACCAACAACTGAACTGGGAGGATGAGAACATGAAGAAGAGAATTGCAATCGCGCTTGTCTCGGCAACGCTCGGCTTTGCCGCAGGGACCGCTGCCGCTGAGGACATGGTCTTCACGAGTTGGGGCGGAACGACCCAGGACGCACAGAAGGCCCATTGGGCGGACGCTTTCGCGGCGAGCACCAGCATCAATGTGACGCAGGACGGTCCGACCGACTACGGCAAGCTCAAGGCGATGGTCGAGGCCGGCAACGTCACCTGGGATGTGGTCGATGTGGAGGGCGACTACGCCGTTCAGGCTGGCAAGGCGGGCCTTCTCGAGAAGCTCGACTTCGCGGTCATTGACAAGGCGAACCTTGATCCACGCTTTGTCACCGATTACTCGGTCGGGAGCTTCTATTATTCCTTTGTTATCGGCTGCAACAAGGACGCGGTCGCGGCCTGCCCGAAAACCTGGGCAGACCTGTTCGACACAGAGAAGTTCCCCGGCAAGCGCACCTTCTACAAGTGGTCGGCCCCCGGTGTGATCGAGGCCGCACTTCTTGCCGACGGCGTTCCCGCCGACAAGCTCTATCCACTCGATCTCGATCGTGCCTTCAAGAAGCTCGACACGATCAAGGCCGACATCATCTGGTGGGATAGCGGCGCGCAATCCCAGCAGTTGCTCGCCTCGGCGGAGGCGCCGTTCGGTTCCTTCTGGAATGGCCGTCTGACGGCGCTCGCTGACACCGGCGTCACGGTTGAAACCTCGTGGACCAACAACATCACTGCCGCTGACGCACTCGTCGTTCCGAAGGGCACGAAGAACAAGGAAGCGGCAATGAAGTTCATTGCGCAGGCCACCAGCGACAAGGCTCAGGCGGAATTCGCTGCCGTCACCGGCTACGCGCCGATCAATGTGAAGTCGGCTGCGCTGATGGAGCCCGAGCAACGCAAGAGCCTCCCCGACATGCAGGCCGAGACCCAGGTGAACGCGGACATGCAGTATTGGGCCGAGCATCGCGACGAGATCGGTACGCGCTGGTACGCGTGGCAGGCGCAATAGGAAACATCTGCCAAGACGCTTGCGGACCGGCCAATACCCGGTCCGCCACCAACCCAACGGATGTTCGACAATGGTTCTTTCGGCGACAGTCAGCGCAAGGGGCAGCGGGACGAGGGACAGCGGCTTCGGCTATCTTGTCCCTGCGCTCCTACTCGTCGCGGTCTTCTTCATTCTTCCGGTGCTGATGCTCCTGCTGCGAAGCGTATTGGAGCCTGAGCCGGGGCTCCAGAATTACGCGACCCTTTTGGGCTCGACGACATATCTGAGGATCTTCCTCAACACGTTCATCGTTGCCGGGGTCGTGACCGTCATCGCAATCGTTGTCGGCTATCCGGTCGCCTGGTTGCTCGCCATCATGCCCGAGCGGTGGTCGCGACTCATTCTGGCGATCATTATCCTGTCGATGTGGACGAACCTGCTTGCCCGCACCTACGCGTGGATGGTGCTGTTGCAGCGCACCGGTCTCGTCAACAAGACCCTGATGGGGCTTGGCGTCATCGACACGCCGCTTCCTCTCGTCAACAACCTCGTCGGCGTGACCATTGGCATGACCTACATCATGCTGCCCTTCGTCATACTGCCGTTGATAGGTGTCATCCGCGCCATCGACCCCGCGATTTTGCGCGCGGCAGCCCTTTGTGGTGCCACTCGATTGCAGTGTTTCCTGCGCGTGCTGTTGCCGCTTTCCCTGCCTGGCATCGCCTCCGGCGCACTGATGGTCTTCGTCATGTCGCTTGGCTACTTCGTCACCCCGGCGCTGCTCGGTGGCACCTCCAACATGATGCTCGCCGAACTCGTGGCGCAGTTCGTGCAATCGCTTGTCAATTGGGGGATGGGTGGGGCCGCAGCGCTCGTGCTTCTCGTCGTGACGCTGGCGCTCTACGCGGTGCAGCTCAAATACTTCAATCCCAACAGGGCGAGGTGATCATGCTGCTCGATTTCGAAAAACTCGGCGGACTTCGAACCTTCCTGATCGGCCTGACGGTCCTGGTCTGCCTGTTCCTGGTGATGCCGATCGTTTTCATTGCCGCGCTGTCATTCGGCTCGTCGCAATGGCTGATCTTTCCGCCGCCATCCTGGACCTTCAGGTGGTATCATCAATTGTTCGCAGACCCGCGTTGGCTTTACTCCGCACTGACCAGCCTGAAGATCGCCGCCATCGTGACCGTTTTGTCGGTCGCGATCGGGTTTTTGGCTGCACTGGGGCTCAACAGAGGCACCTTCGTGGGGCGGGAAGCGTTGCGTGCGTTGTTCCTGACACCGATGATCCTGCCGGTGGTCGTGCTGGCAGTGGCGCTTTACGCCCTGTTCCTAAAACTCGGCCTGGCAGGAACGACGCTCGCCTTCATTATTGCCCACCTGCTGATCGCGCTGCCGTTTTCGATCATCTCGATCGGCAACGCGCTTGAGGGATTCGACAAATCGATCGAGGATGCGGCGGTTCTCTGCGGTGCGAGCCCGTGGGAGGCGCGCCTGAGGGTCACCGTTCCTGCGGTTAGCCACGGTATCTTCGCTGCTGCGGTTTTTTCGTTCCTCGCGTCCTGGGACGAGGTGGTGCTGGCCATCTTCATGGCGAGCCCGACATTGCAAACGCTCCCGGTCAAGATCTGGGCGACGCTCCGACAGGATCTGACGCCGGTGATTGCCGCAGCCTCCACCCTTCTTATCGCATTTACCATCGTGCTGATGGTGCTCGCGTCACTCTTCCGTAAGGGACAAAAGACATGACTGAACCCTTCCTCAGCATCCGCGGCATTCGAAAGAAGTTCGGCTCGTTCACGGCCGTCAAGGACGTCACCATGAACATTGCCGAGGGCGAGTTCATGACGTTCCTTGGCCCTTCAGGGTCCGGCAAGTCGACGACCCTCTACATTCTCGCGGGCTTCCAGGATCCGACCGACGGTGACATCCTGCTCAACGGCAAGAGCCTTCTGTCGACGCCTTCCCATCAACGCAACATCGGCATGGTGTTCCAGCGCTACACGCTCTTCCCACACCTGTCGGTCGGCGAGAATGTGGCGTTTCCGTTGCGCATCCGCCGTCGGCCGCAAGCCGAGATTGCCGAGCGTGTGAAAGCCGCACTTAAGCTGGTGAGGCTCGACGGTTTCGAGGATCGCAAACCGGCGTTGATGTCGGGTGGTCAGCAGCAGCGCGTCGCGCTGGCCCGAGCGCTTGTCTACAATCCGCCGGTCTTGTTGATGGATGAACCACTGTCGGCACTCGACAAAAAACTGCGCGAGGAAATCCAGTTCGAAATCCGCCGCATTCACCAGGAGACCGGCGTCACCATCCTTTATGTCACCCACGATCAGGAGGAGGCGCTGCGTCTGTCCGACCGCATTGCTGTCTTCAGTCAGGGCGAAATTGATCAGATCGGGACGGGCCAGGAACTCTATGCCAACCCGGCAACCCATTTTGTCGCCGGTTTCATCGGGGACAGCAATTTCATAGAGGCTGCGATCCTCTCAAACAAAGATGGAAAGGCAAGGCTGGCGCTCCCCGGCGGCACTGTCGTCGACGGCGTGCCGATGCATGGCGGGAAGGCGGCAGGAAAGGCCTCTCTACTGTTGAGGCCCGAACGGCTGTCGCTTTCGCAGGCACCGGTCGATGCGGGGCTCTCGGTCACGATCGACGACATCACCTTCCTTGGCAACAACATCGAAGTCGCCACCCAAACAAGCAGCGGTGACACCCTGTCGGTGAGGCTTCCGTTCGGCCATCGGGCGATTTCCCAACTCACACGGGGGGATCAGGCGTGGCTCAGCTTCGATAGCGGCTCGACCCACGCCTTCGCCTGACGCGATGGCGTGTCGCCACACCACGGGCACTGACCCGAACAAGGATCATTCGAAAGGGTCCTCTAATCATGGCTATTTCCGAGGCTCTGCTTTCCAGGCTCAAGGATCGTTCCCTCATCACGGACCAGGCCCCGGTCGGCGGGATATGGCTCGGCGCGGGCGAGGCGAGCGCGACGTTTGAAGTTAAAAACCCCTCGACCGGAGAGACGATCGCAACATTGCCCAATCTTGGTCGCGCCGACGCGCATCGTGCCATCGACGTTGCTCACAGGGCGCAGGTGAATTGGGCAAAAAAGACCGGCAAGGAGCGGGCAGCAATTTTGCGCAAGCTCTATGATCTGATGGTTGCGAATGTTGACGATCTCGCTTCGATCCTAACCATGGAGATGGGAAAGCCGTTCGCCGAGGCGCGAGGGGAAATCCTCTATGGCGCCTCCTATGTGGAGTGGTTCGGCGAGGAAGCCAAGCGTGTCTACGGCGACACCATTCCCGGTCATCAGCAAGACAAGCGCATCCTCGTTCTCAAGCAGCCGATCGGAGTGGTCGCTGCGATCACGCCCTGGAATTTTCCGAATGCGATGCTCGCGCGCAAACTGGCTCCGGCACTTGCGGCAGGATGCGCGGTGATCTCCAAACCTGCCGCAGAAACTCCGCTTTCGGCGCTGTCGCTTGCCTTGTTGGCGGAGCGTGCCGGCGTGCCGCCGGGTCTCTTCAGCGTCATTCTCTCGACGGATGCTGCGTCGATTGGCAAGGAACTCACCGGCAATGACAAGGTGCGCAAACTCACCTTCACCGGTTCCACGGAAGTGGGCCGGATCCTGATGCGTCAGGGCGCCGACAAGATCCTGAAACTAGGCCTGGAGCTTGGTGGCAACGCTCCGTTCATCGTGTTTGATGACGCCGATATCGACGCGGCTGTCGAAGGCGCGATGGTCTCGAAGTTCCGCAACAACGGACAGACATGCGTGTGCGCCAATCGGCTTTACGTCCAGGCCGGCGTTTATGACATGTTTGCCAAAAGGCTTGCGACGAGGGTTGCCTCGATCAAGGTCGGGGACGGGTTCGAAGACGGCGTCAATGCGGGCCCGCTCATCGACGCGAATGCTCTTGCCAAGGTCGAGGACCATATAGTGGATGCAGTATCGAAGGGAGGGACGGTCGCGCTCGGCGGTAAGCCGGACGCGAAAGGCGGCCTGTTCTTTCAGCCAACCGTACTGACCGGCGTGACAGCCACGATGAAGATTGCGAAGGAAGAAACGTTCGGCCCGGTTGCGCCGCTCTTCAAGTTTGAAACGGAAGAGGAAGTGGTCGCACTCGCCAATGACACGGAGTTCGGATTGGCCTCTTACTTCTTCTCGAAGGACCTCGCCAAAGTCTTCCGTGTGGCGGAAGCACTGGAATACGGTATCGTCGGCGTCAACACCGGCTCGATTTCCACCGAACTCGCGCCGTTCGGCGGGATCAAGCAATCCGGGCAAGGTCGAGAAGGTTCGAAGTACGGAATCGACGACTATCTCGAACTGAAATACCTGTGTCTTGATCTTGGGTGAGAGACAGGGCCCGCAAAGAGCCTGCGATGCTGATCTCAACCCTGCTTTCGGCATTATAAGGACGGGCGCCGGATTTGCAGGAAATCGCATAATGTATCAACTGGCATTTGACGGCTTCGCCGTTCTCGTTGGCCCCAGTCGCATGGCGCACTCTCCAATTTCGCTCGCGTGCCCAGGGCATGCCGCTCCGCCGCCACCGTCCCGACTGCCCGGCTTTTAAACATGCGAGCGGGAACGATTTGGCCGCTGGATGCTTTCTCCCCT
>NZ_JBBBBO010000031.1:0-14783 GCF_037120565.1 Ensifer sp. CCNWLY38 | reverse complement strand
GGCATGGGCATCGATTACGCCGTCACCATGGTTCACAAGGGTGACGAACGCGTCCGCCACGGCAAGACGATCGGCCCGAACCCGGCGAAGTGAGCATCACTCGGTCCCCTGGGTTGTCGCGCAGACGGACCAGGGACCCGCATTGTCCTGTCAAGACTCGTTTTCATGGGCGCACCGCGGGATCAGAGCTCGCTTCACGCCATGCCAGGTGACACCAGCGTCGACGGTTTCGTTATCGCTGCAATCGAGAATGTCGCCATGGCTAAAGCAATAGGGGGTAGCGGCATACGATGCTGAACATACTTCGCGGGAAAAGCAATTCACTGGCACTGGCGTTCATTTCCGGGTTCGCTGACGCACTCTTCTTCATTCACTTGGGCGGCCTTTTCGTGGGGCTGGTTACGGGCAATGTCGTGCTCCTCGGACTGGGACTGGTCGGTCACGAAAAAGGCGGCTTGCGCGATCTACAGATCATGACCTTCCCGCTCTTCATGGTGGGCGCGGGCCTGGCCGCCATCCTCGTCGCCTGGATCAAGCCTCTCGAGCGCGCGACATTCTGGACGCTCATCATCGCCGCGGCCGCGTTTGCAACGGCCGCCCTTCTTGCGATCTTCGATGCCGGGCCAGTATCCGCATGCGCCCTTCTCGCCGTCGTCGCGATGGGGATGCTGACGGCGATCGAGCGTCTCGATCCAAGGCTCGGCCCACCGTTTTCGCTGATGACGGGCAACATCGCCGGCCTCGCAGTCGCTGCTGCCCGTCGCCTCATCGGCTATGCCGAGAAGCCGGAAGAGTGGGGGCAGTCGCTGACGTCGATCATTCTGGTGTTCGGCTTTGTGATGGGGTGTGCTAGCGGCGCGTTTGCGCAAGTCACGGTGGGCGTTGCGGGAATGCTCTTCCCGGCTCTCTTGTTGCTCCTGGTCGGCCTTTTCTATTCACCGCAAGACACGAAGAAGCCGGGCTGAACGATGGCCGCCGTCGTTTTGCCGCCTCCAAGCGTGATCTCGAAGGGAGGCCAGCCTTGTCCGCGATAGCCGCTTTCAGCCTGCCCCCGCGCGATCGCGACGAGGTCAACCGCAGCGCGACCTCACTCGAACTGATGTTCGATCTTGCCACCGTCGTGGCGGTGGGCGCCGCCGCCCATGGATTGGCACAGGACATCGAAGCCGGCGAACTCGCGCCCGGCGTCGTCCGCTTCGCCTGCAGCTTTTTCATGGCCTGGCTGGCCTGGGCGAACTACACATGGTTCGCCTCGGGCTATGACAACAAGTCGGCCGCCTTCCGTGTGGTGACGATGGTCATCATGTTCGGATCGCTTACCCTTGCCGGAGGGATCCGAAGCGGCCTCGGCGATGAACCGCATTGGCTCGTCCTCATCGGTTTCAGCATCATGCGACTGGGCATGATCGCCCTGTGGCTCGGCGCGGCGAACGGGGATCGGCATGCCCGCCCGGCGGCTCTGCGCTACGCGGCCGGGATCGGCGGCATGCAGGTCTACTGGAACACCCTGATCATCACAGTTTCCCCTGAAGCGCCGCTCTACCTTCCGCTCTTTGCGCTCGGCGCGGCCGGCGAGCTGGCGGTCCCGCTGCTGGCCGAGCGCGGGACCGCCAGCAACTGGCATCACGGTCACATCATCGATCGCTACAACTCGTTCAATATCATCGTCCTTGGCGAATGTTTTGCCGCCATCGCTTTGATTATCTCGGATCCCGCGACGCCGGAACTAAGGCATTTCTGGTGGGCGGCCCTGTGCTCCATCATCGCGTTTTCGATGTGGGGACTGTACTTTGACCGCAACGAACAGCTGCTCAGCCGCAAACCTGGCACCGTTCTGACCTGGGCCTACGGACATTGTCTGCTTTTCGCCGCGGGAGCGGCGACGGCCGCCGGCTTTACGGTGTTTCTTAGCGTCGCCCGCGACGGGACCGTTTCGCAACAGCTTGCCGCTCTCGCCTTTTGCATACCGATCGCGATGTACCTGATCGCCCTCTGGCTGGTTCGCGACCGGGCGTCCAAACATGGCTCGGTGCACTGGCTTCTGTTGATCATGGCGGCGCTCGTGCTCGCAAGCAGCACGTTCGCCTCCCACGCTCTGGAATTGATCGCAATGTTGCTGGCGATCACCGTAACGATACGCCGCCGACTGTATCCGGCAAGCCCGCGTGCGGGCGGCGAACGCGACTGAAATCGGTCGCAAGCGAGGGGTGGAGAAAAAGGTGGGGGATCAAAGGGCGATGTCGTTGTCAGCGACCATTTTTGCGCGCATTCAGGGATTTCGATCCTCAATCATGCCGCTCCTTTTTGCATCCGGTCTACTGACGGCATGTGTCGCCGGGCCTGAGCGTATCTCGGTTCCGGCAGAACAGGCTTCGGCTGTGCAAATCGAACAGGTGGACCTTGCCCGCTTCTGGGGAGACGAGGTCACGCCCACTCTACGTTCGCTCATTGCGCAACAGTACACGCAGACACACGATGCGGCTCGCTCAGGACGCCGCCCGTCCACTGCCGTCAATCATGTCGACTTTCTCGCCATTTCGGGCGGAGGCGCCGACGGCGCGTTTGCCGCCGGATACCTGACGGGCTGGAGCGAGAGGGGCAATCGACCGCAATTCGAGGTCGTGACTGGCGTCAGCACAGGCGCTTTGGCGGCTCCCTTTGCCTTCCTTGGGCCGTCCCACGACCGGGAATTGCGCGAAGTTTTCACGCAGTATGGTGACCGCGATATCTATAGAAATCTCGGCCTGTTCGGCGTGATGGGCCGTGGTCTCTACGATAATGGGCCGTTGCGGCAATTGATCGGTCGCTATCTCACCGAAGAAATGGTCGCAGAAATTGCGGCGCAGTACCGCATCGGCCGGCGTTTGCTTGTCCAAACCACCAACATTGATGCCCAGCGTCCTGTTGTCTGGGATCTGTCCGCGATCGCGGCCAGCGCGCGCACCGATCGTCGAGAACACATGATCGACATCCTGTTGGCGTCTGCGGCCATACCTGCGGTGTTCCCACCAGTTCGGATCGATGTAAGACTGGACGGTCAGGCCAGGCAGGAATTGCATGTCGACGGCGGGACAGTGGCGCAGATCTTCTTCGCCCCTCCCAACATTGAGCTCTCCGGATATGAGAGGCGCTACTTTGGTCATGCCCGCTCGCGAACACTCTATCTCATCCGCAACGGGCGATTGACGCCCGAGTACGCCACGACGGAAGAAACAGCGCTCGGTATCGCCCGCCGTTCGATCGAAACGTTGATCAAGTATCAGGCGATTTCCGATCTGATGCGCCTGCAGATTCAGACGACGGCCGCCCGCGGTCAGCTTTATTACGCATCGATCCCGGATCAGTTCACACTGAGCCCGAAATCAGAATTTGATCGAAGCTACATGCAACAGCTCTTTGCCGCCGGTCACGAAGAGGGCCGACTTGGGCAATGGCGCAAGCGGCCCCCGCTTACGCCGGTGCAAGCGGCCGAGCAGCGCAATCCTGGCTGACGTTCGTCAAAGCCTGCAGCCTGGCTCGCGGGCTGCGGCGACCTGGCTGCAGCCGCCGACATCTGCTCAGCTGCCGTCGGTTCCAAAGGCGGCGATCGCCGCCAAATTGACGATGTCGGAATCGCGCGCATTGAGCGGTACGATCTGCACCGATCTATCGAGGCCAACGAGAAGCGGACCCACGACGGTCGACCCGCCGAGTTCCTGCAAGATCTTTGTCGAAATCGAAGCTGAATGCAGGGCCGGCATGACCAGGACGTTGGCCGGACCTGACAATCGGCAGAACGGATACTGCTGTTGCATCAGGTGATGATCGAGCGCAACGTCGGCTGCCATTTCGCCATCATACTCGAAATCCACCTTGCGAATGTCGAGGATCCGCACGGCCTCTTGCACGCGCTCGGAACGCTCGCTTTGCGGCTGGCCGAAGGTCGCGTTGGCGAGCATCGCGACACGCGGTTCGTAACCCATGCGCCGCGCGAAACCAGCAGCTCCCTCCGCAATATCTGCCAACTGCTCGGCATTGGGCAAGTCATGGATGGAGGTGTCCGCCACGATAACGCTGCGCCCGCGGCTGAGCGCGATCGAGACGCCGATAACGCGTTGACCCGGGCGCGGATCGATCACCCGCCCGACATCCTCCAAAGCGGATGAGTAGTGGCGCGTCAGGCCGGTGACCATCGCGTCGGCGTCGCCAAGCGCCAGCATGCTGGCCGCAAAGTGGTTGCGATCATTGTTGATGAGGCGCTGGCAATCGCGAAGCAGGAAGCCTTTGCGCTGTAGCCGCGCGTAGAGATGCTGGGCATAGCTACCGCTCCGAGGCGAGAGCCTCGCATTGGTGATCTCGATGGCGCTGCTGGCAATATCCAGACCGGCGCTGTTTGCTGTTTCACGGATGCGATCCTCACGGCCCACGAGGATCGCCGTTCCGAGCTCCTGATTAACGAATGCGATTGCCGCGCGGACGACCCGCTCCTCCTCGCCTTCCGCAAAGACGACACGCTTCGGCTGAAGGCGCACGCGGTCGTAGATGCGCTGGAGGGTCGAAGCGATCGGATCGCGGCGGGCGGACAACTCCTGAGCATATTTTTGCAGGTCATCGATGTTGCGACGTGCGACGCCGGTCTCCATCGCAGCCTTCGCGACGGCGAGCGGAATTTCTGAAATGAGGCGCGGGTCGAACGGTACCGGAATGATGTAATTGGGGCCGAACTTCGGCCGGTTGCCCTGGTAGGCGGCAGCGACTTCGTCGGGCACGTCCTTGCGGGCAAGTTCGGCCAGCGCCTGCGCGGCCGCCACTTTCATGGCCTCATTGATTGTCGTCGCCCTGACATCCAGCGCACCGCGGAAGATATAGGGAAAGCCCAAGACATTGTTGACCTGGTTCGGATAGTCCGAGCGGCCCGTGGCCATGATGGCATCGTCGCGGATTTCTGCGACTTCCTCCGGCGCGATCTCGGGATCCGGGTTTGCCATGGCGAAGATGATCGGGTTTTTCGCCATCGACAGCACCATGGCCGGCGTCAGCGCTCCCTTGGCAGAAAGACCGAAGAATACGTCGGCGCCGTCGATCGCTTCGGCCAGCGTGCGCAGCTTCGTATTCACCGCATGGGCGGATTTCCACTGGTTCATGCCTTCGGCGCGACCTTCATAAACGACGCCTTTGGTATCGCACAGAATGACGTTTTCCGACGGAAAGCCGAGGGACTTGATGAGTTCGACGCAGGCGATCGCCGCCGAACCTGCCCCATTGCAGACAAGACGCGTAGTCTTCATGTCGCGTCCGGTGATGTGTAGCGCGTTGATCAGCCCTGCGGTCGCGATGATGGCGGTGCCATGCTGATCGTCATGGAAGACCGGGATATCCATTATCTCGCGCAGGCGCTGCTCGATGATGAAACAGTCCGGCGCCTTGATGTCCTCGAGATTGATGCCGCCGAAGGAAGGACCGAGGAAGCGCACACAATTGATGAATTGCTCAGGGTCCGACGTATCGACCTCGAGGTCAATCGAGTCGATGTCCGCGAACCGCTTGAACAGGACCGATTTACCCTCCATCACAGGCTTTGATGCGAGCGCCCCGAGATTTCCGAGGCCGAGAATGGCGGTGCCGTTCGAGATCACCGCCACCATGTTGCCGCGCGTCGTGTAGTCGAAGGCACGTGATGGGTCTTCTGCTATCGCCTTGACGGGCTCGGCGACACCGGGCGAATAGGCCAATGAAAGGTCCCGCTGCGTCGCCATCGGTTTGGTCGGCGTGATCTCGAGCTTGCCGGGGCGCCCCATGGCATGAAACTCAAGCGCCTCGGCGGCGGTCACCGAGGCTGCGGAGTGGATTCTTTTCGACGACATCAGTTCGTTTCCTTCGCCACTATGAGCAGGATCGGCAGCGCGTGCCGCCAGCGAGATGCTTGAAGTTGGCAAACCGCGGCAGCAGTCGCGGTTGCACACCGGCTCGTTCAAGCGCGGGTCAGGCGCTCACGGCGAGCCGCGATGAAACGACGATCTCAGTGCCGGTGGCGGCTCTGATGTCTTCGATCGTCACGGCATCGGCAAGTTGGAGAACCTCGAATGCAGCGGCATCGCGCAGTGGCTTGAAGACGCCGAGGTCTGTAATGACCAGACCGACGACGCCCTTGCCCGTCAGTGGCAGCGAACAATGCGGAACCAGCTTTGGTTGAATGGCGCCCGTCTTATCCTTCGCGACATGTTCCATGACCACCACGACGCGCTTGACGCCGGCCACCAGGTCCATCGCCCCACCCATGCCCTTGACCATCTTGCCGGGGATCATCCAGTTGGCGAGATCGCCATTGGCCGCCACCTCCATGGCGCCGAGGATCGAGATGTCGATATGACCGCCGCGGATCATGGCGAAGCTGTCGGCAGACGAGAAAAAGCTGGTCGTCGGCAGCGCGGTGATGGTCTGCTTGCCGGCGTTGATCAGATCGCCATCCTCGTCGCCTTCGAATGGGAACGGCCCCATCCCGAGCATTCCGTTTTCGGATTGCAGTTGCACGCTGATGCCGGGGGCAATGTGATTGGCGACCAGCGTGGGGATGCCGATGCCGAGATTGACGTAGAAACCGTCCTGCAATTCCTTTGCGGCGCGTGCCGCCATCTGATCGCGAGTCCATGCCATCAGTCAGTCCTCCTAAGCCGCGGCCCGCGGTCTTGTCGTGCGTTGTTCGATGCGCTTTTCCGGATTGGCGACATGCACGACGCGGTCGACATAGATGCCGGGGGTATGGATCCCGTCGGGATTGAGGTCGCCAGCCGCCACAAGTTGCTCGACCTCAGCGACGGTGAAGTCCGCTGCTGTCGCCATCATCGGGTTGAAGTTGCGGGCGGTGTAGCGAAAAATCAGATTTCCTTCGGTATCGCCCTTCCAGGCATGCACGATGGCAAGATCCCCGCGCAGGCCCCTTTCCATTACATAGGTCTCGCCGTCAAAGTCGCGGGTCTCCTTGCCGTCTGCGACGATCGTGCCGACCCCGGTGCGCGTGTAAAAGGCCGGGATGCCGGCCCCGCCGGCGCGGATGCGCTCCGCCAGCGTTCCCTGCGGCGTGAACTCGAGCTCGAGTTCGCCCGACAGATACTGCTGCGCAAAGGTCTTGTTCTCGCCGACATAGGACGAGACCATCTTGCGGATCTGGCGCGTTTCGAGCAGGACGCCGAGGCCGATCCCGTCGACGCCGGCATTGTTGGAAATCACCGTCAGGCCAGTGACTCCGGCCTCGCGGATCGCCAGGATCAGCGCCTCGGGGATGCCGCTCAGACCGAAGCCGCCCGAGAGGATCGTCATGCCGTTCTTGAGGCGACCGGCCAGGGCCTCGGTCGCGCTGCTCATTACCTTCTTCACGGGGCGTGCTCCCTTGTCGATGTGCGGCGCTGCCGCTAACCCTTTGAGACGAGATGATCGCGATAGTGGATCGCGTTGCGGACGTAGCGTTCGGCGGATGCCTTGAGGCGTTGGGACACCTCGGCCGAAAGCGTCTTCGCAAGCTTTGCCGGCGAGCCGAGAATCAAGGAGCCGGGCGGGAACGACTTGCCTTCCGTGACCAAGGCTCCCGCTCCGACGAGCGAGCCTTCCCCGATCTCCACCCCGTTCATGACAATCGCGCCCATGCCGACGAGCGAGCCGTTGCCGACGGTGCAGCCATGCAGAATGGCGCGATGGCCGATGGTGCAGTCCTCGCCGATCACCAGCGGAAAACCCGGGTCGGTATGGAGGATCGCACCGTCCTGCACATTGCTGCGGGCGCCGACGTCGATCCGTTCGTTATCGCCGCGAAGGACCGCGCCAAACCAGACGCTGGCCTCCTTTGCGATACGGATCTTGCCGATGATCTGAGCATCCGGCGCGATCCACCCCAAATCTTCATCCAGCGACGGCTTGCAGTTTTCGAGGTCGTAGAGGCTCATTTCACACTCCGATGGTCACTATGATCCGGTGCCACGGGGCCGCGTTCACCGCGGCCCCGCAGCCATCAGATTTTCGCGGCAAGTTCCGGCGTCGCAGTGACATCCAGGTCGTCGACGGCCTCGGTATCGGCGAGCGGGCTGCCGGCAAGCGCCGCCTGGAGACGGGCCTCGTCGAGTTCGCCCTCCCACTTCGCCATGACGATCGCCGCAACGCCGTTGCCGATCATGTTGACGAGGGCGCGCGCCTCGCTCATGAAGCGATCGATGCCGAGGATGAGTGCCATGCCGGCCACCGGGATTGCCGGCACCACCGAAAGCGTGCCGACAAGGGCGATGAAAGACGCGCCGGTGACGCCCGATGCACCCTTGGAGGTGAGCATGGCGACCCCGAAGATTGCCATCTGCTGACTGAGCGAAAGGTCCGTATTGGTCGCCTGAGCGACAAACAGGGCTGCGAGCGTCATGTAGATGGACGACCCGTCGGTGTTGAATACGTAACCGGTCGGCACGACCAGACCGACGACGGGTTTGGCCACACCGGCATTCGTCAACTTTTCCATGAGGCTCGGCAGCGCTGAGTCGGACGACGAGGTGCCGAGCACGATCAGGATCTCTTCCTTGATATAGGCCAGGAACTTGATGATGCTGAACCCGGTCCACCAGGCGATCAGACCGAGGACGCCAAGCACGAAGATGATGCTGGTGAGATAGAAAGTGCCAATCAGGAAGGCGAGCGGTCCGAGCGACGACACGCCGTATTTGCCGATGGTGAAGGCCATCGCGCCGAATGCGCCGATGGGGGCGAGGCGCATGATCGCATTGATGGCACCGAACACGAGATGCGAACCGGCCTCGATGACATCGCGGATCGGCTTGGCGCGATCGCCGAGATGCGACAGGACATAGCCGAACAGAACCGAGATCAGTACGACGGGCAGGATATCGCCCTGCGCGAAAGCGTCGACCACGGTCTTCGGCACGATGTTCATGAGGAATTCGGTGACGGATTGCTCCGCCGCCTTGCCGGCATAGACATTGACGGCGTCGGCATCGAGGGTGGCGGGGTCGGCGTTGAAGCCGGCGCCGGGCGTGAGCACGTTACCGATCACCATGCCGATGGCGAGCGCCAGAGTCGAGACGACCTCGAAATAGAGAAGGGCCTTGCCGCCCACGCGGCCGACCTTCTTCAGGTCGTTCATGCCGGCAATGCCCGAGACCACGGTACAGAAGATGACGAGCGCGATCACCATCTTGATCAATTTGATGAAGGTGTCCCCGAGGGGCTTCATCTCGATGGCCGTTTCGGGCCAGAAGTGACCGAAGACGATCGCGATCGCGATGCCGATCAAAACCTGTATGTAGAGTATCTGATACCAAGGCTTGCGCGGCTTTGGCGTGGCGGAAGCATGCGTCATGAAAGGTCCTCCCTTCGGAACGAGCAGGATTGCCGCGACGGGCAACCCGTCACGTGAACTGGCATCGAAATTTTGAGATAGCGGCCGCTTGCCTTACGGCGGCTGGGTCGTCGGCATCACCAAGAGGATCGTTGCCGGCCGGTCCGTCGCATTATAGAGCTTCCGGCCTTCCGCCGGTGCAATGCGGCAGGAATCCCATGGCTCCAAAACGACCTCCTCGTTGCCGTTCGAAACCGTGACCTTGCCGTCGAGAACGACGTAGAGTTTTTCGACGGGCGAACTGCTAAGGGTCGTGCCGCCGCCGGGCTCCAACGTCGACACTCCGAGCCAGGCCGTATCGGACGGCCCGGCCTCGAGACCCTGCAGGCGAACCATCCTCATCTTGTCGTGGCCCGGCGCCTGGTAGGGCGGAGCGTCCGTGAACTTGACGACGTGCACGGCCTCACGCTCCCGGAACGAGCACGATGCGGTCGCGCGAGGACGCCATGACGGCCTGATAGGCCTCATGGGCGTTTTCGAACGAATAGATCGCGGTTTCTACGATGGGAAACGGCTTGAGCTTGCCGGCGGCAAAGCCCGGCGCCATTTGTTTGAGGATCGCGCCCGTCTCGACCGAGTTCAGCGAAATCGTGTCGATGCCGACATAGGTGTGCTGCCCCTTGTAGAAGGCAAGCAGGTCAAAGTTGACGAAACGGTCGATCGCCGAAATGAAGATCGCCCGGCCCCGCACGGCAAGCGACTTCTGGCCGATCTCGTAGAACGGGTCGCCGACCGTGTTGTAGACGATATCGGCGCCCTTTCCGTCGGTCAGTTCGCGAACTCGCGCCGGCACATCCGTCTTGTCGGCGGCAATGACCTCGATCGGCGCATTGGCGTGCCCCTGATAGGCCTCGTCCCGGCGCACGACGCCGATGACGCGCGCGCCTCGCCAGGTTGCGATCTGGGCCGCCGCCTGCCCCACCTTGCCGTTGAGGCCGAGGATGAGCACGGTCTCGCCGGCTGCGGGCAATCCGGCCCGTTGCAGACCCTGCCAGGCCGTGACGAAGGGCACGCCGATCCCTGCGGCCGCCTTGATGTCGATGCCGTCGGGAACCTCGACGACGGCGTCGGCCTCGACGATCATGTGGCTCGCCTGCGAACCGTTCTGCCGGATGCCGAGGTCACCGGACGAACCGAAGACACGCTTTCCGATTAGGTCCTGCGGGCCTGCCACCACCTGGCCCGCGAAATCGCGGCCAGGCGTTCGCGGAAACACCGCATAGGGCATCAGGCCCGTTGCTGCCTTGGCATCGGAGGGATTGACGGCCGCCGCATGGATTTCGACGAGCACCTCGCCTGGCCGAAGAGGCCGAAGCGGATGCGTCTCGATAGGGAGCTCGATCGCGTCGTAGCTCGGCGCCTTGGCATGGAGACGCAGGCCCCGCACCGTCGTTGCCGTTTTAATGTTCAAATCTTCGTTGTTCATCATCAAGGCCTCCTGTCACGCAGCTTCGCGCAAGCCGAGAATGCGGCGCGCTTCGGATGGATTGGCGATCTGGGCCCCCAGATCTTCGGCGATGCGGCGCGCTTTCTCGACGAGGGCCGCATTGGAGGGCGCAAGCACGCCGCGTTCGATATAGACGGCGTCTTCAAGCCCGACCCGGACATGGCCGCCGGCCAGATAGGACTGGGCGACCATCTGGAAGGCCGAGCGGCCGATGCCGATGGCGGTGAAGGCGGCGTCGGCCGGCAGCAGCCCGCGGGCATAGAGGACGGTCTCCGGGGACGGCTGGAAGCCGTACTTCACGCCCATCACGAAGGAAGTCAGGAGCGGTCCCTTGAACGTGCCGTCGGCGATCAGGTCATGAAGCAGGGCGATATCGCCGGAATCGAACAACTCGATCTCTGGCTTGACGCCGGCGTCAGCGATCACCTTCGCCATGCGGCGGATATTGGCCGGCGTGTTGATGACCACCTGTCCGCCCGAATTCATAGTGTTGAGATCGAGCGTGCAGATATCGGGTTTCAGCGCGACGATATGCTCGACGCGGCGCTCCGGCACCATCAGCGTCGTGCCCTCGCCCGCGATCTTCGGATCATGCTCTGACGGTACGAAGCGGCCGCCCGGCCCCGTTGTCAGGTTGATGATCAGCTCGGAATTCTTCGCACGGATGCGATCGAGCACCTCGCGGTAAAGATCGAGTTCCATCGACGGCCGCCCGGTCTTGGGATCGCGGACATGGATATGGGCGATCGCCGCCCCGGCATCTGCCGCTTCCAGCGCGGAATCGGCAATCTGTTTTGGCGTGATCGGCAAATGCGGCGTCTGCTCCGGCTGGGTAATATTGCCGGTGATCGCGCAGGTGATGAACACTTTCGGCAGCGGTGCGCGTGTCATGGTTTCCTCCCGTTTACCTGGCTAGAGCATCCCGCTCTCAAGTGAAATCACTCGAGGCGGAAAGATGCTCTAGAATCAAAGTGCTAGAGCGCCCGGCCGCCGTCGACCTGGATGATGTGCCCGGTCGAGTAGCGGAGCATGGTGGCGCAGGCGGTGATCGCCGCGGCGATGTCTTCGGCGGTGCCGATGCGCTTCAGCGGCGTCGAGGCCTTGACCTTGTCGTTGAAGTCGGCCCCGCGGCCCGGAACAAATTCGGTATCGACGACGCCCGGCGAGACCGCCAGCACCCGGATTTCCGGCGCAAGCGCCCGCGCCAAAGCCTTGGTCATGACGTCTATGCCGGCCTTCGCCGCACAATAAGCAATGGACGAACCGACAGCGGTGAAGGAGGCGATCGAGGAGATCGACACGACCAATCCGTCGCCAGATGCCTTCAGCAGCGGCGCAAAGGTACGGATGGTCGCGAACTGGCCGCGCCAGTTGACTTGCAACATGAGGTCGATGAGTTCGTCGGTGAGCCCATCGAGGTCGGCATGCGGGACGGGCTTGGTGAAACCGGCGGCATTGACCAGGATGTCGAGGCGGCCGTGTTTCTGATCAAGCGTCGTGCGAAGCGCGACGAGTGAAGCCGTGTCGACGACATTCGCCACATAGGCGGCGTGAGGCGCGCCGAGTTCCTTGATCAACGCTTCGACCGCCAGCGTATCACGCTCCGTGTCCATATGCGTGACGACGATCGTCGCTCCTGCCGCTGCGAGCATGCGGCTGGTTGCGGCGCCGATGGCACCGGCGCCACCGACGACGAGCGCAACCTTGCCTTCGAGCGAACGGGGATAGGTTTCGCGTTTCAGCTGTTCTGTGTTCGACATGAGATACATCCGTTTTTTAATGTTGGGGTCAGCGGATCGGCGGAGCCGGAAGCTTGGCTTCGCCGCGTTCCATCACGAATTCATAGGCAAGCCGGTACCAGGGGCCGGTCACATCGGCAGCCGGCGGCGCGCCGGCGCCTTGCGTGAAATCGCCGATCAGGTGGCGGGTGACGCCGAACACCACATCGCTTTCCAGATGCTCGTCGTCATCGACGAATATCTGGGTGATGAGGGTTTTGTAGCCCGGCTTGAAGCAGAGGAAATGCAGGTGCGCCGGGCGGTAGGGATGGCGGAGTTGCGCGCGCAGCAACTCGCCCACCGGCCCGTCGGTCGGCACCGGATAGCCCGCGGGCTTCACCGAGCGGAAAGAAATGCGGCCCTGCGCATCGGTCCGGAATTTGCCGCGCAGGTTCATGTTTGCCTGGTCCGGGTCCTGGTTCTCGTAAAGGCCGGCCGGGGACGCCTGCCAGACGTCGATCTCGACGCCTTCTATCGGCTTGCCGTCGGGATCGGTGATGCGGCACTCAGCGAAGAGGGCCGGGCCGGGCGTCTGCGAGCGGATGATCGAACCACCGTTTTCGGTCGACGGCGAATGCATCCGCCAGAAGGGTCCGAGCAAGGCCGCGGCGGTTTCCGTTGCGCCGTTCTGGCCGTTGTTCAGCAGACAGACCAGGGTGGAAAAGCCGAGCGCATCGGAGAACAGCACGCCCTCATTGTGAGCGTCGTTGGTCGCCTGCCCTATCCGGTTGAGGAAATCGATCCCCTGCTCGAATTCATCCTCGCTGAGGCGAACTTCGCGGGCGAAGGCATGCAGATGCTTGACGAGCGATTCCATGATTTCCCTGAGGCGGACGTTGGTCGCTCGCGACATCGCGTCGAGCACCACTCCCGTCACCTCCACCTGATTTTCGATAACGTGGGTGGGCCTAGCCTTCGTCTCTGCTGCGTCCATGGGATCTCTCCATTGTGCAATCGATTGCACGTCTTTTAACGCAATCGATTGCACAATGTCAAGAGCATGAAGGAGTGCTTTTTTATCGGGGACTCAAACAGAGTTTCGCATCCCGTGAAGACCCGGATTCGCATGCATGCGGCGCATGCCAGGGCTATGGCGGGGACAGCGCTAGCCACATCCCCGCGCACGGTTCGGGTTCGATCTTGTCAACGAAGCGGGAAGCGGGGGGCTCCTGATCGCGCGTATGTGCGCCGGTCGCCGTCGACGTACGCGGTCACAGCCGACCAAAATCCAAGTGCTTTCGGCAAAATGCCGCCTTTGCGTTCAAGCCGGCGGCAAGCCGGACCGCTATCTTTTCCAGCTGTGAGCTATTCCCTGGAGTAAAAGAAATGACGCCCCTTCCGCTTCTGACACCCGACGAGCCATTGCTCCTGATCGTCGACCAGCAGGCTGGACTCGCCTTCGGCGTGGGATCCGGCGATCGCCAGTTGCTGGTCGGAAACACAGTGGCTCTTGCCAAAACTGCGCGCGTCTTCAACCTGCCGATCGTCGTGTCGACCTCCGCATCCAAGGTCTATAGCGGCCCCCTGATGCCGATGATCAGGAGCGTCATCCCGGACGTTCCGGTGATCGAGCGGCGCAACATGAATGCCTGGGAGGACGACGGCGTTCGTGACGCCGTCGCCAGAACGGGCCGCCGCAAGCTCGTCGTCTCCGGTCTCTTGACCGAAGCATGCGTCTCCTTCCCTGTTCTTTCCGCGCTTGCTGATGGTTATGAGGTCTTCGTCGTAGCCGACACATGCGGCGGCATCACCGCGGAGAGCCACGCCCTTGCCCTGCGAAGAATGGAGAAGGCAGGCGCGACGATGACATCCTGGCTGCAGCTTCTGCTCGAGCTCCAGCGGGACTGGACACGGAAGGAGACCTACGATGGTGCCCGGGCGATCGTGGAGGCACATGCTGGCGGATACGGCATCGGACTTGCCTATGCGCGCGACATGATTCACCCGGTTTGATCAGATGGAACGTTGCGCGGATGCCTCCCTGGATTTGCCCCGGCCCCAAGAGGCCAGGGCCAACGAGCAACCGCGATCCGCACAGGCCCGGCATCCGCGAGATCGATGGCGGAGTTTCAACAACTCAACCTTTATTTCATTTTCCGCAATTCAATCGAAATTATTATTGCAATTCAGCAGCGAAATCCGGTCGGCTACACCTGTTCTCACCAAACCAGTTCACCACATACCGGCC
>NZ_JBBBBO010000030.1:0-15685 GCF_037120565.1 Ensifer sp. CCNWLY38 | reverse complement strand
TGCATACCGGCGTCGACGACGATGCCGCGGTTGGTGGCAAGCCCCGCCTCCTTGGCAAGGCCGACATTCGGTCGGATACCGACCGCCATCACGACCAGTGTCGCCGGGATGATGCGGCCATCGTCGAGCTCGATGCCCTCGACTTTGCCGTCGCCGACAATGGCCTTGGTATTGGCCTTGCAGATGACCTTGATGCCGCGCTCCTCGACCGCCCTCTGCAGCAGATAGCCGGCGGCCGGATCGAGCTGCCGCTCCATCAGCGTCGGCATGACGTGCAGGACGGTCACATCCATGCCGCGCGAGGCAAGGCCGGCAGCCGCTTCAAGTCCAAGCAGGCCACCGCCAATGACGACCGCCTTTTCGCGCGACTGGGCCGCAAGCAACATTGCCTGCACGTCATCGAGGTCGCGATAGGTGATCACGCCGGGCAGATCCTTGCCGGGCACCGGAATGATGAAGGGCACCGAACCGGTCGCGATCACCAGCTTGTCGTAGCTCTCGGTGACGCCATGGTCGGAGGTGATGGTCTTGGCGTCACGGTCGATGGCGACGATCTTGTGGCCCTTGTAGAGCGTGATGCCGTGCTTGATGTACCATCCGTCGCCGTGGATGATGATCTGCTCGTAGTCCTTCTCGCCTGAAAGCACCGGCGACAGCATGATGCGGTCGTAGTTGACGCGCGGCTCGGCGTTGAAGATCGTGACCTGGTACTGTCCTGGAGCCTGTTCGAATAGGTGCTCCAGCATGCGTCCGGGCGCCATGCCGTTGCCAATGATGACGAGCTTTTGGGTCATAATTCCAAGTCCTTGAGATTAGGCAGTTACTGTATCGGTCGCGGAATGGGCCTGACGCTGCATGCGCATAACGGACACGTGCATCCAGACGAGGGAGATCGCGACGATCGCAAAAAGCAGCAGAAAACAGCTGGACCACAGGCCGGTAATGTCCTTGAGGAGGCCGAAGGCAATCGGGAGCAAGAAACCGCCCAGTCCGCCCATCATGCCGACGATGCCGCCGACGGCGCCGACGCTGTTCGGATAGTACGCCGGGATGTGCTTGAAGACGGCCGCCTTGCCGAGGCTCATGAAAAACCCGAGCACGAAGATGACGACGATGAAGAGGAAAGGAGTGAGCGACTCTGCCGGTAGCGAAAGGACAAGTGTCGCTGCACCGCAAACGAGCAGCATCGCGTACATGACGCTTCGCGCGCCCTTCTTGTCGGACAGGAAGCCTCCAAAGGCGCGGAAAATGCTGCCGGGTATCGAATAGGCGGCGGCGATCATGCCTGCAACTTCGAGGTTGAAGCCATAGACGCCAACCAGATAGCGCGGCAGCCACAGCGACAGGGCGACGAAGCCGCCGAAGGCGAAAGCGTAGTAGAGCGAGAAGCGCCAGACCTGGACGTTCTTCAGCGGAGCGAACTCCTGCAGAAGGCTTTTCGATGCGCCGCCGCGCTTGCGGCTCTCACGGAACGCAGGATCGTCGGTGGTTGAGAACCAGAAAATGATTGCCGTTGCTGCAAGTACAAGAGCCCAGATCTCGGCAACGGACTGCCATCCCCATGCGATCAGCACGAAGGGTGCTGCGAACTTCGTAACGGCGGCGCCGACATTGCCCGCGCCGAAGATGCCCAGTGCTGTTCCCTGTCTTTCTGGCGGAAAGAACGGTGAAACGTAGGCGACCCCGACCGCAAAGGACCCGCCGGCGAGACCGACGCCCAGGCCCGCAATGAGCATCTCCGTGTAGGTCGTGGCATAGCTCAGCAGGAAGGTCGCCAATGCCGATGCCAGCATGGTGAGCGTGTAGACCAAACGACCACCATAACGCCCGGTCCAAATTCCAAGGACGAGACGGACGACGGATCCGGTCAGGATCGGCGTGCCAACCAACAAGCCGAACTGCGCCTCGCTGAGGCCGAGGTCCTGCTTGATGCGAACACCGATGATCGCAAAGATCGTCCAAACCGCGAAACAGACAGTGAAGGCAGCCGTGGAGATCCACAGTGCTTTCGCAGGTTCGCCGGTATACATCGAACAGCTTCTCTTCGAACTAGACATGACTTCTCCGTGGCCCGACGAGGTCGTGCCCATGAAACGTTGAGGGTCAGAAACGCAAAAAGCCGCACGTCAGGGCGCGCACGAATGTACGCGGGATACCCTGCTCAGCGGCTTTGCTTGAGGCGCCCGTCGTTGGACGCTGTGCGGCCTTTCGGCTCAGAAAATATTATGCAAGGCGCATGCCAGTTTCAGAAATGGTATGGTTTCGCGCCTCTTTGGGGAAATCCTGCCCGAACTGGACCGAGGCGGTGGCCAAATCATTAGCTGGCGGCGCTAAAAATTGTGCACTGCACAGTTTATGAGCAGATTTCACAGCTGCTTTTGGGCAGCGAGATATTCTTCGATGCGATCGGGATCAAACAGGTTACCGTCGAAAAAGCCGTCAGGACCGAGCGTCAGGGCGCCGCTGGAGCCGACCGGCGTCTCCATGCGCAACGCACCTTCCACTTTGGAGCTTGCGGCCGGCATCGCGAGACCCAGGGTCTTCAGGGCGCTCCGGTAAATATCCGGTCTATAGGTATTGCCGGCGACCCGCTGATGAGGATCGGCATGCGCGACCTGGCCCCAGCGAACCATCTGCGTATAGAACCAGAGTGCGTGGCTCTTCCATGGAAACGTCGCCGCTTTTGCGTTCGGGACAAAAAAATCCTTCACTGTCTGCGTGTAGCGCAGGCCAATTTTGAGCTCGCCCGTCAGCGCCGGTCGCAGCCATTCCGCGGACTTGTTTATGTAGGCGTCTCCCGAGAGCAACCGGGCGAGTTCATCATGGTTGGCGGGCTCGGCGCACCATACGGACGCATTGTAGATCGCTCTCAGCAGAGCGGCGAGCGCTTCGGGATGACTATCAGCCCAACGTGCGTTCACACCGAGCACCTTTTCCGGACTGGACTTCCATATCGCTGCCTTGACGGTCGCGAGATGCGCTCCCCGTTTGAGAACGCCAAATGTGTTCCAGGGTTCGCCGGCGCAATAGCCGTCAATTGTCCCGTCTTTCAGTGCGTTCCCCATATCCGCGGGAGGCAGTGTTACAATTTCGACCTCGCGTTCGGGATCGATGCCACTCGCGGCAAGCCAGTACCGCAATTCGTAATTATGCGCGGAGTAGGGATGCACGACCCCGAACCGAAGCCTCTCTTCTGTCCTTTGCGTGATCACTTGCCGCAAGGCGCCGCCGCTTGAGCGGGCATCGAGGTCAGCGGTCGCACCGTTGTCGACCATCTGCCACCAAAGGCCGCCCGATACGGTAACGGCATTGCCGCCAAGCCCAAGTGCCATGGGGACGATCATTCGCGGTGCAGGCGCAGTGAGCCCAAGATTGCAGGCAATCGGCATAGGTGCGAGGATGTGGGCGACCTCGAAATGTCCGACCGCCAACCTGTCCCTGACAGTTGCCCAGGAGCGCTCGCGGACGAGCGTGAGGTCCACCTGCTCAACGTTCGCAAAGCCCTTCTCTTTGGCGACGATCAGGAGAGCACTGTCCAGAAGCGGCAGGAAGCCCGCTGTGATTTCGTGCCTGTACTTCTTCATACATCAGCTCCTGGATCGAGCAGGCTAGCCGCGGTGATAAGGCTTTGAGCGATCTCGACGATTTTCCGGTTCTGAGTCATGGCCGTGCGTCGAAGCAACGCGTATGCTTCCTTCTCAGAAAGCCCACGGGTGCGCATCAGCAACCCTTTGGCACGGTCGATCAACTTGCGGTTTTCCAACTCGCCACGCGCTTCTTCAAGCTCCCGGCTCAGTCGCGAAAACGCATTGAAGCGGCTGATAGCCATTTTAAGAATGGGACGCACGCGTTCCTGCTTCAGGCCGTCGACGATGTATGCTGACACGCCAGCGTCGACCGCGGCTTCGATCGATGCTTCGTCGGACTTGTCCACGAACATTGCGATGGGACGTTTGACCGCCCGCGATATCTGGAACATGCTTTCCAACATGTCCCGGTTGGGATTTTCGAGATCGATGACGATGACATCAGGGTCGATCTCGGTGATCCTCCTGGCGAGACCATTCATGTCAGCGATGATTGTGACCTGAACATATCCTGCATCGCGCAACCCGTCTTCAATGACTGATGCCCGAATGCGATTCTCATCAATGACCAGTACGTTCAGGCTGCTAGGTTTCATGAAGGCGACGACACAGATTTACCGACATTCAAATTCTGGCCTGCGGTTGATAGAAATAAAGCGACTTCGCTAAACGAAGCGGTCGACTACCGCGAGTCGACGCTGGAGCACCCCACCTCTCGGATATCGAGCAAGCGATCGCTCTCTTCCGGAGGATTACAATCCAACCGGCGTTGCTGATGTACGTTGGCGGCAAATCTCACGAAAGGGAAGGTCTGATTTCCCGGTTTGGGTACGCTTCCGAAAAAAGGGTTGTTGGGGAGCAGTCTTTCAAGTCGCGGGCGACCCTAAACCTGGCCGCGTTCGCTCGCCGCTTTTAGCATTTTCATCGCCACAACGGCTATCGCGTGGTTAGCAGGTGGGCACGTGTCGAGCCGGTCGCGCAGCATGAAAGTGGCGATGAAAAGGCCTGAGCCAACAACAGCGCGTAGCCCCCGAGTATGACCCCGCACGGTACCACGAAATTCAGTTGCGGTGCAGCGCCGAGGATGACCGGCACGCTCCAGGAGACAATCGAAATCACGCCGCACCCTATCATCGAGACCGGCAACTTGTCTGGGACTAAGCGGCGCGCAGGAGCGGCGGTTTGGGTTGAACAGGGAAGGCACCGCGCCACTCAAGATGGCTGGCCCGTTGGATTGGTCGTAAACAAACCAAACATCCAGGTGTGGACGTGGGGTGACTATAGCGTTGAACATTCGCATGGTCCGGGGGCGCCGGATGACTACGAGCCTGAACAGTAACCATCCGTGACAGTGCTGTCGACGTTTCCTGCATAAGAAGCCGGTTTCATCCGTCCGTTAGAAAACATGTGCTGGTCGGCGCGACATGGCTCCCGTTCGCCACCAAGATTATCGCCTGCTCCGGCCGAAACCCAGTGGCAGAGCGGTATTTTGTCACGTCGCATCCTCGCGTTAATGTGGTATTTAATATGCTACATTAACGGAGAACGCCCATGGATACGGACGAAGTACGCAAGCCCTTGGCTTTTTCTGGCGAGCAGGTGAGCGGCAGAGATCTCAATGGCAGCAGCCTGATGCCGATGCTCGTCGTCGGGCTTGTGCTGGTTGCAATTGGCTACGCGGCCGTGATGATCTTTGTCTAGGCAGCCGTTTCAGGGGGGACGGGGCGTAACCTACGAGGCGGGCGCCTCTTAAATGCGCTCCACTGGATAGGGGAACTGGAGCAGAGCCAGGCTGGTTGGCGGGCCACCGTAGAGAGGCTGCCTCCGGGACGTCAGCGGCCTATTGCAGTTGGTGGCCTGTTTCTACCGCTGCACGGTGTGTGGGATTGTGGGAAGAACGTCTACGCGCTGTGTCCTGACTGAGCCGTCCGCCTCGACGATTGCCTGCCAGCGCCGATTGCCGCAGCGCACAGAAAGGCGCCAGCGGCCGTCATCCTCTCCTACCCCGCGTTCCACACGGGAGGAGACCAGGCCGCGGCGCATGTAGTCGCGCAAGGTTTGCGTCGGCCAGTTGAAGCGTGCCGCAAGCATCTCTGCCGGCAACAGGAATTCGCCTGCTGCATCGCGGGAAAGAACGAGCGGCTGAGTGTTGATTTCCATCATGACAGCGTCTCGCGCGCAGTCGGCGCAACGAGCAAGGAACCCTTGCCGCCGTCGAAGGCGATGGCAAGGCGAACGCAATGGACGATGCGCGGCGCCCGGTCGAGCAGGTGCAAGGCGAACTCCGGCGGATGCGGCATGTGGAGCGCAGCAATCATCAATCCCGATACCATCCAGTCCCCCTTCGTCTCACGCAGCGTTCGCATTGATACCGAGCAGCGGGCCGAGCGCCGCCCGGTTCCGCACGATGTCGGCCAGCGTGTACTTGTCGAGCACGGCGAGGAACGCGCCTAGCGCCTCGTGCAGCATGCCCTTGAGCTGACAGGCTGGTGAAATCACGCAGCTGTGCCCTCCTGCTTGCATGCATTCGGCCAGCGCGAACTCCTCCTCGGTCGCTCGCACCAGCGCGCCAACAGCGATCTCCTCCGGTGCCTTCGCGAGCCGGATGCCGCCCGCACGCCCGCGCGTCGTTTCGACGATTCCGAGGTCGCGCAAAGTCTGCGCCACCTTAAGGAGGTGGTTGCGTGAAAGCCCGTAGGCTTGCGCCACGTCATTGACCGTGCATGTGCCGTTCCGTCGCGTCGCGGCGAAGATCAGCATGCGCAGGGCATAGTCGGTGTGGAGTGTCATTCGCATCGTCGCAGTGAATTCCATAAAGTGGTATTTTGTGCACCACTTTACTGTGCTTGGTCGGCGAGTGGAAGGGCGATTTAGTCATCTGCCAGGAAGAGCCGCCGCGCAATCAATATTGATAGGAGGGGAGGGATGTTTGCGGCCTTCGGGAAGGTCAAGAAGAAGTATCGGTCGATTGCGGCGGCGCGCTTCGCCAGGAAGAATATGAATGTACTCTTGATTAGAGGGTCTTGACCTTCCCATCGTGGGAAGGCGCATCCTCCCCAAATTCGTTTGGAGGAGATGCCTAAGATGATGAGGTCGAGGATGGTAATCGCCGCTGCGCTTGCGGGCGCTGCGGGCTTCGCAACTAAGTCATTCGCAATGGGTTCCGGTCCAGCCAATGGGGATTGGTGGACGCCGTTGGACCATTACTGCGAACGCATGGGACCAGGTTTCTGGGCGGAACCGTTCAACGCGCTCACCAACCTAGCCTTCCTCATAGCTGCGGCGGCCATCTTCGTCCGCCAGCGGCGCGATTGCCTGGAGGACAAGCAGCTATTTGTATTGGCGCTGCTGACGGCATCAGTCGGGGTTGGCTCGTTCATGTTCCATACCCTGGCCAACCGGTGGTCGCTGATCGCGGACATCGTACCGATCGCGTTGGTCATCTACTCGTTCTTATTCGTGGCGATGATGCGGTTTCTGCGCCTAAGCGTCATCTTCGCCGGACTTCTGACTGCGACGTTGCTGGTGCTTTCGCCCACGCTCGAAGCTATCGCGAAGCCTCTGCTCGGAAGTTCGGCGACCTATGCTCCAGGATTGATCGCCACTTTCGGCGTAGCTTTCGCAGTACCGCTTGCGGGTCGAGGTTCCATGCCCTGGCTGCTGGTGACGGCTGGCACAATTTTCTCCGCTGCGTTGGTCTTTCGGATCTTGGATGCACCGCTCTGCGGATCCTGGAGTGTAGGCACACACTTCATCTGGCATCTACTCAACGCTGTCGCCCTGGGACTCGCGCTCCTGTCGTTAGAACGACTTTCACCAAGGGGCCGGGGCGTCTCGTTGTCAGGACCCGCGCCCTCTGGGGCATGACGCGACTGCTGCCAGCTCCGACAGGTTTCGGGGGCTGATACCTGGCGCAGGCGAGGACGAATCTACTCCGCCCCCAGCGCATTTCGCTCCTCTTGCATCCGTTGATCGTGTTACGATTTCTGGTGGCCGCATGAACCGTGGAGGGGTGAATGCGTACGGTTCTTTCATTCCTGTCGATCGAAATGTTACTGTTGGCGTCAGCGTCCGCCACCGAACCCGGCGTCTTTCACAAAGAGCACTTTCCCGACAACACCGTGGTCAGCCTCAGCCTCGTCGAAAACCAGGCTGCGGCCAGCGTGGAGTACGACTTCGACGTTTTCATCGGGGTGTCGCGAACGAGCGACGATGGAGGCAGGACCTACACCGACCCGAGCAAACATAGGGCGTCGGTTCGCTGTGCCGAGCCGGCGGCAATCTCGGTAAGAGGGGTCGAGTACCGAATACCCACGTCCGGGGCCGAGGGGAGCACCTGGAAGGACGATCTCTGGAACGCGGTCTGCATCCCTCCGATTTCTTGAGGTGCGCGCACGGGCGTCAGCCAGAGTCCTCCAGCCGTGCGTTGATTGCGTTCATCTGCTCGATTTCCTTGCGCCGCCCTTCGGAGATCTGGCGGCAGAGATTGACAAGCTCTTCGTCGGCGAGCCTCGCTTCGCGACACATCAGGATCGCGCCCGAATGATGCGGGATCATCGAGGCGACGAACTCCTGGTCGTCAACCAGGGCCTGCTTGCGCGTCCCCGCAAGCGCGGCGACGAAGAGTACGGCAAGCCCTAGGTACAGGGCGACGTTCAGCCCGGTGCGCCTGTACATTCCACCCGTCGTCGCCAGCATGATGATGCCCATCGGGGCGACCATCGTCAGCGCCATGTAGGCCGTATTGAGATTGTTCCGGAAATCCGCCCAGCCGTCGATCATGGAGAACATCACGAAGTACATCACGATCAGGCTGAGAGTCATGTTGACCGCAAACATGATGTAGGGTGGGGCGGTCCCGTCCCGATGCTGCATTGGCTGCCTGTGTTGGTCCTTCATGGCGACATCCTCCGCTCATTTGTTCCGAACGTCCTCGAAGCCGTGCGGCCAATCGTAGGTTCCATCTCGGGTGTACGTCGCGGGACATCCACAACCAGCCGATCCGCAAGCCGCCCGTTCCGGCGCGGAACTTTTGATCGGCAGACGGATTGTAGGCTCGAAGGGAACGCGCCCCATGCCTGCCTTCCGAGTTTCACTCCGGGTCATCCTAATCGGTGCACTCTGCCTTGGGATTCTCAGTCTGCACGGCACACCGGGCGCCACCGTTCAGGTCGATCGCCATTGCCCCTCCGTCACGGAGCCTGACCATCACGCTTCCGACATCGCCTCGCCGCCGGGCTGCTGCACAAAATCTCAGTGCTGTGCGGTTCTGGTGGATTGTATGCGTGCGGCGAAGATCCACCCCCCACATCTTCGCAGCCCGCTTGCAGTGCAGGCGAAGGCGTTCCTGCTCGTCCGGGTGCTTCATCCGCCGCCCAAGACCAGCACTCTCCCGATCTGAAACACACGTCCTTCCGAACATGGAGAGTACAATGAACAGCTCGCTTAAGCTCATAGTCGCCGGGACGGCCATACCAGCCATCCTTCTCGCAGCGACCGAAACGGCGTCGGCTCAGATGGCGATGCCGGACGCATGCAAATCGGCATCTTCGATGAGTGGCGACATGAAGATGCCAGGCGGCATGCAGACCGGCGAAATGGCCGACCATCAGAAAGCGATGATGGAGTCCATGCACAGAATGCACCCGGCCATGATGCAGGGAATGATGGCGAAGGATCCTGATGTCGCGTTCGTCTGCGGCATGATCGGCCATCACATGGGCGCGATCAGCATGTCCGAGGTCGAGCTGAAATACGGTGATGACGAGCAGGCCAAGTCCATGGCCCAGAAGATCATCGACGCTCAGAAGAAGGAAATCGAGGAGATGAGCGCCTGGGTCAAGGAACACGCCAAGTGAGTCCTCGCTAGCTTTGTCGGGAGGATACCGAGAGAGGCATCCTCCCGTTCGTCACTGCCGGAACCTGCTGGCGGCGTCACGGGCCATCCGCGTGACGCACCAGCGTGCATAGATTGGCCCGAGGAGCGGGCCGATAATTCTGCCCGCCACCGTCGCCGGATCGTCGTAGTTGATGAATACCCGTAGCCGGGAGCCACCACCGGATCCATGGATCTCGAATCCCATCCTGTAGGCTCCGATGACAAGGAGGTCCGGCCGTCCCAGCGTCTCCCAGACCTTGCTGACCGGAGGCCGGTGTTCGACAACCACCTCGTCCACGGTGAGCTCCAGTCCGAGCACGCTGCCTCGCATCGAGATGCGGGATCCGACAGCGCGTCCGGCAGAATCGTCGAGCGAGTATGACATCCGTCCGCCGAGCATCATCATCGACGGCTTCCCCATGTGTGAACCGAGGGTCGCCTGGTCATCGAGGAAGTCGAAAAGCGTCTCGGGGGAAGCTGCAACATCGGTGACGGTTTCTGCCGAGCGAACGTAGCTCACGTGATGTCCCCCGGCTCCGTCGGGTGGCTTCCACGGTCATGGCGATGCCCACCGTGCCCATGCCCATGGAAGAGATGCATCAACGGGCACGCAAGCAGCAGCAGATAGGGCGTGAGACCCAATACGTGCTGCCAGTGCTCGCGAAGAACGAAGAACGCGGCAATCACCGCGAGCGAAGCGGCAAACAGAATCCACTTGCGATCCCAAGTCATATCCGTGCGCTCCTCAATCTCAGGGCATTGCCAATCACGCTGACGGACGAAAGCGCCATGGCGGCCGCCGCGATGATCGGCGAAAGCAGCAGCCCGAAAGCCGGGTAGAGCACTCCCGCCGCTACAGGTACGCCTGCAGCGTTGTAGATGAAGGCGAAGAACAGGTTCTGCCGGATGTTCGCCATCGTCGCATGGCTGAGCCGCCGCGCCCGGACGATGCCTTGCAGATCGCCCTTGAGCAGGGTCACGCCCGCACTTTCGATCGCGACATCGGTCCCGGTTCCCATGGCGACGCCGACGTCGGCGGCGGCAAGGGCTGGGGCGTCGTTGACCCCGTCACCCGCCATGGCGACGATCCGGCCTTCCTTGCGCAGTCGGGCGACGACCTCACTCTTGTGCTCGGGCAAGACTTCCGCCTCGACCTCCGTGATCCCCAGCTTGCGAGCGACGGCGCTGGCGGTGGTGCTGTTGTCACCGGTGAGCATGACCACGCGGATGCCGTCCTTGATCAGCGCTTCCACCGCAGCCGGTGTCGTGGCCTTGATTGGATCGGAAATCGCAAACAGACCGCCCAGGCGGCCGTTGATCGCCGCGAAGATCACGGTTGCTCCCTCGCCACGCAGTTCTTCCGCCTTTTGCGAGAGAGCAAAGACATCCACCCTTCCTTCGGACATGATCCGGTGGCTGCCGATGATGAGCCTGCGACCGTCGACGATACCCGTCACGCCCTTGCCGACCGGACTGTCGAAGTCTTCGGCAGACCCGAGGTCCATGCCGCGCTCGTTGGCGGCATCGACGATGGCGCTTGCGAGCGGATGTTCGCTCGGCCGTTCCAGCGTGGCGGCCAGTCGCAGCAAGTCGGCTTCAGATACGCCGCTCACGGCGACGATTTCGGTGACCTTCGGCTTGCCCTCGGTGAGCGTTCCCGTCTTGTCGACCACCAGCGTGTCGACCTTTTCGAAGCGCTCGAGAGCCTCGGCGTTCTTGATCAGCACGCCGAGATGGGCGCCGCGGCCGACCCCGACCATGATCGACATCGGCGTGGCCAGACCGAGGGCGCACGGGCAGGCGATGATCAGCACCGCGACCGCGGCCACTAGTCCGTGCGCGAAGCGCGGCTCCGGTCCCAGCCACATCCAGACCGCGAAGGCGATAGTGGCGATCGCGATGACCGCTGGAACGAACCAGCCGGAAACCTCGTCGGCGAGGCGCTGGATCGGGGCGCGGGAGCGTTGGGCCTCCGCCACCATCTGCACGATCCGCGACAGCATCGTGTCGCGCCCGACCTTACCAGCCTCCATGACGAAGCCGCCCGTCTTGTTCATGGTGCCGCCGATGAGTTTCGCGCCGACCTCCTTGGTGACGGGCATCGACTCGCCGGTGATCATGGATTCATCGACCGAGCTGCGGCCCTCCACAAGCGTGCCGTCGACCGGAACCTTCTCGCCAGGGCGGACGCGCAGCTTGTCGCCGACGGCGACGGCCTCGAGTTCCACATCCTCATCAGTACCATCGGAGCGTATGCGCCTGGCGGTCTTCGGCGCGAGATCGAGAAGCGCCCTGATCGCGCCGCCAGTCTGCTCGCGCGCCTGCAGCTCGAGAACCTGCCCGAGCAGCACCAGAACGGTGATGACGGCGGCCGCTTCGAAGTAGATCGCGACCGCCCCTTCGCCGGATCGGAATGTTTCCGGAAACAGGCCGGGTGCTGCGGTTGCGACGACGCTGTAGACCCAGGCGACCCCGGTGCCCATGGCGATCAGCGTGAACATGTTGAGGTGACGGGTGACGAGTGATTGCCAGGCCCGTTCGAAGAAGGGAGCGCCAGCCCAGAGGACAACCGGGGTCGCCAGAATGAGCTGGATCCAGTTCGACGTCTGCGGACCGAGCAGCAGGTGCAGGTTGGTGAGATGGCCGCCCATTTCGAGCGCCAGTACGGGCAATGTCAGCACCAGTCCGATCCAGAACCGCCGCCGCATATCGACAAGCTCAGGGCTGGGACCCATGCCCGCCGCCACGACCGCCGGTTCGAGCGTCATGCCGCAGATCGGGCAGTTGCCGGGGCCGAGCTGGCGTATCTGGGGATGCATGGGGCAGGTGTAGATCACGCCATCCTGCTGTGAGCCCTGCGTGCCTAGGACTTCGGCAGTCCCCGCGTTCTGATTGGCGTGGTGGTGATGGTCGTGACCTTCATGTTCGTGGTGATGCTTATGCTCGTCCATGGGATTTCTCCGTAACGGTACCCGCCTCCAACAGAGCTAGCGTCCAGCCACCCAGTAAGGGGGCCGGACGTATCCCGTTTATGCGTAAGCGACGAAGGACATCATTCCCGATGCCATGTGATAGAGGTGATGGCAGTGGAGCGGCCAGCGGCCCGGATTGTTTGCGTCGAACACTACGCTCACGCTCCCCATCGGTGGCACAACAACGGTATCCCTCACGGCGCCGCCGATTGCCTTTCCGTTGATGTCGACCACCTGGAAGTGGTGCCCGTGCAAATGCATCGGGTGGGACATCATCGATATGTTGCGCATGACGATCTCGATCCTTTCACCTTGGCGAACGCCAAGGTTGTCGCCGCCCTCGATCCGCCAGTCGTAGCCGCTCATACTGCCCATAAGCGTCAACTCGAACCGACGGTCGGCGGCACGGACGGCAAGCGGCGCGGCTGCTGCGAGCCGCTTTTCGAGGTCGAGCCCGACGATCGGACCGGAATGCTCTCCACGCGCTGCGATCCTGGCGATCGTGGCGCCCGTCGGCGCAAGGATGACCCCTGTGCGATGCTCAGTGCCCTCGCGCAGCGCCATGATTGGATGGGCTTTGGCGGACTTCGGAAGTTCAAGCCGGATATCGAGCCGCTGTCCCATGGAGATCGGGAAGCGGGTCCCTGGAACCGGCTGCACCGGCTGTCCGTCGACGGCGATCAACTGTCCGATGAGCGTGCCGGTGTCGATAGTGAAGGCGTTGGCCGTCGCGCCATTGATGATGCGCAGGCGGACGCGTCCGCCGCTCTCGACGGTGAAGACTTCTGGGTCGCCGAGCGTCCGGTCGTTGGCGAGATAGGCATCGTACTCGATGTCGTTCAGGTCCATGTTGGACATGCCCGGCATCGCCGTGCCGGACATGTGACCCTGCATGTTGGACGACATGCCCTGCATCATCGCACCGTGGTCCATCCCGTGACCGCTAGACGGTCCCTTCAGCTTGGCGAGCAATTCTTCGGCAGGCGTAAAGGAGAAGTCATGCAACAAGATGACCACTTCCTGCTCGTCGCGTTGCCTGTCGTCAGCGGTCCGCACGATCAGGGGCGCGGCAAGCAGGTTCTGCTCCTGGAGCGTATGCGCATGCATCCAGTGCGTGCCGCCGGAGCCGACCGGAAACGTGTAGCGCCGGGTTTCCTTCGCTTTCAGAAGCGCTGCGGGGTTGTCCGGAACCCCGTCCATATTCCATGGCGGCGCAAGGCCGTGCCAGTGGATGAGCGTTGCTTCGCCGCCTTGATTTGAAAGAGCGACGTCGAACGGAGCCTCCGCGTCGAGCGTCAGCCCGACGGTGCCATCCGGTTGGAGGAGCCCAAACACATCGGCGGCTTTGCCGTTCACCTCGATCACGCGCCTCGTGATCGCAAGGTTGCGGATGCCCGCGTTTGAAGATGTTGCCTTGCTGGCCTCGGCCCAACTTTTGTTTGGATGTAGGGTGGCAGCCGATGCGGCGACCACGACGCCCGACATCAGCCCGCCCAGGAATTCACGGCGTTTCATATCCATTGACCTCTGGTTCCGTGCCGGTCGATGCCGGCGAAAATCACGCCACGCGGGTGCGATCGTGGAAGACCGCCGTCAAACGACGGCTGGTCTGGCTCATCCGGCGGATCGAGGAGGGCCGATGGCGGGTCGCGAAATGATGCCGTTGATGGGCGGCTGGGGGGTGAGGTCCCGGCGACCGCCGGACTTCAGGGTGACTTCGCCGAATATCGGAGCGGGGAACAACGCGTAGCACAGGCTGCAGATGCGTTTGCAGCACGCTTTCTGGCCGCCTGTTTCTTTCTCTGCGTGGAGATCGCCTTTCCCCGGCGGTGAAACGACATGTTCGCTGCCGGCGATGTGTGGCCCGCATTTGATAGGAGCCGCCTCAGCCATCGGCACGACCAGAAACAGAAGAGCGACCAAGATGGCCAGCAATTCTGTTGTGCGTTTCCGGGCGGTCTGGCTGACGGCGATCATGTTTTCGTCCGACACCTCGTGCTGTATTCAAGAACCACAGTGCGTGATGTCTGCAAGTCTCGCCTTGACCTTGATCAAACGGCGACAAGAGTGCGGCTCTCAGTGGGAGGATTGCATCCGAATGTGTTCGAAGGCTGTAAAATGGTCCGGCCTCATCGCGGTGGCGATCGTGGTAGCGGGCTTTTCGACCACGACGGCCCAGAGAGCGGAAATCGACGTCGTTCGCCAAAGGCAGCAGGACATGAAGGCGATGGCCGCTGCCGCCAAGAACATCGATGCCATGTTCAAGGGGACACTGCCCTACGATGCGAAGGCTTTCAAAGCCGCCACCGAAACCATTCGAACCTATTCAGGCGAACGTCTGACGGACCTGTTCGAAGCTCCGGTCGTCGCAGAAGGGTCGAAGGCCAGCGGCAACATCCAGGTCGAGCGGCCAATATTCGACAAGCTGTCGACGGAGCTCGGCGCGTACGCCGCGGCACTTTCCATCGCGGCAGACCGCAACCCCGATGCCCTCGCGCCCGAGATGCGGATGAAAGGGGGCGACGTGATAATGGGCGGGCCGCTCGCCAAGAGGAAAGCGGCAGCTCCGGACCCGATGAAGATGCCTGCCGAGCACGCCTTCCACATGATGCTGCAGATCTGCACCTCCTGCCACGCCCAGTTTCGAGTGACGGGCGAGTAGCGGCCGTCGTGACCGAACTGGCGCAGGAAAGCCGCGGCTCAATTAGTGAGCGCTATGTTCGCTGTGCAACACCTCGGCCGTTGCAGGCGACGCGCTCTGGAACAGCTCGGACAGGTTCTCGCCGCTCACGACCAGCTTGTCGACCAACCTACGGGCCGCCCGCGACAACGCGTGATCCACCAGGACGTATTCGCCTGGAACCTCCAGCTTCATGTCGACCGCGGCCGCGCCTCCGGCAGCGAGCGCCATGGCTCTTTCACCCGACATGCAGATGGAAACTATGCCAGGCATGGACGGCTCCGACGACATGTCCCCTCTCGTCTGCTCTTCCATCATTCTCGCTCAGCAGGGCCAATAGCTGGCGCATTCCTCCCCCCTGTCGGGACAGAAGTGCGCTACATCGTCGCCAAAATCGGTGAGAAACCCTCCCATAAACGTGCCCCGCGACCGGATTTCTGTTGTTCAACAGACGTTCTCGTTCTGTGCTAAAAAGGTCGCATAATGTATCGGGCCTTTATCAACCAAAGACAGCGACTGCTGATTTGACGATGATGCCACCATCCGGACTTCTGCGCAGTTGACGGCC
>NZ_JBBBBO010000029.1:0-16811 GCF_037120565.1 Ensifer sp. CCNWLY38 | reverse complement strand
CCCTCGAACCATACCCGAAGAATCGCACGGCAATCCCCGGGCAGCAAGGATATTGCTGTCTTTTGTTGATAAAGGCCATGTATCGATCGGAACTCTGCTTGGCGGATTAGGGCTTGCGTCCTCGTGGCAGGTTGGAGGGCGCTTCCTCGCCGGCTTTTGGCTCGACGAACAATTCGAAGACCTTGCATTCGAGCACTGCCGCGATCTTTCCCAGTGAATCCACGCCGAGATTGACCTGTTTGCGCTCGAGTTGAGAGATCGACACCCGTTCCAACTGCGCTTCGAGCGCAAGGCGTTCCTGTGAGAGGCCGCGCTTGACCCTCAATTTCCGAACGTTCCAAGCCAAAAGATCACGCGGTGTCATGATCGCACATGACCATTGCGTGTCCAATTAAATAACTGGCTATTCTATACGAAAAGATGTTAAAAGTTGCAGAGTGGTGATTTCGGTTTCGCCTTTTGCGCGCACCCCAAAATTGATTGAAAGGGCGTTCGATGGAACTGCGCCAACTCTCGTTCTTCGTCGCCGTGGCCGAGGAGCTGCACTTCAATCGGGCAGCGGCCCGGATGTGCATCGCCCAGCCGGCGTTGAGCGCACACATCCAGGCGCTGGAGAAGGAACTGGGTGTGCGGCTGCTGGAGCGATCGACGCGTCGGGTCGAACTGACGCGGGCAGGGGAGGTGTTCTACGATCGGGCCGTGCGCATCATCGGCGATGTCGGGCTGTCGGCCGAGGTGGCGCGTTCGGTTGCCGGCAAGGCGGCGCGCACGATCAAGATCGGAACCGTCTATCCGGCAACGACCGGTGTGCTGCCGGGCTTCCTTGCGCGCATCGGCCGGAAGTTTCCCGATGTCGCATTGCATGTCAGAAGCGGGTCGACCTCAGACATCATCCGCGGACTGGAGAATGGCCAGATCAATCTCGGCTTCATCCGCCCGGTCGAAAACATCGGATCCTTGCGCTTCTTCTCGATCGCGCATGAGCGCTATCTGCTCGCCGTCGAAAAGACGAGCCCGCTGGCGCTTCGAAGCGAGATCGACATCGAGGATCTTCGTTCCGAGAAGATCATCGCCTTTTCCCGTCAGAACCTCTCCTACTCGGAGCGGTACTTCTCGGGAATGTTCGAGACCCATGGGCTGACCGCCAACATCGCCTATAGCTGCGACGACACCTTCTCGCTGGTGTCGCTTGTCTCCGCCGGTCTTGGCATCGGCTTTGCGCCGGAATGGACGAAGGATCTGCCGAACCGCAACTTCGAGCTCAGGCCGGTGCGCGGTGTCGATTTGAAGATCGGGCTCGGGGTTGCCTGGAACAAGGAGGACCCAACGGCATCACGCGACGACATCATCGACATAGCCCGGTCGCTGGCGCGGCCCGGAAGGTGAGGGGCGGGGCTCATGATTCCGATCTTGGCCATTCCTTAATCAAGCGGAGCGGCTTGCCGGGGGTAGGCGGTCCCGGTTCCCGGCCCGTGGCCGGCGCGATGCTGAACCTCCTGCGGCGACCCCTTTTAACCGGTCAAACCGCGCGCGAACTGGCTCTGGCCGCGTGTCGCGGCCGAGGCCTGGTACGCTCACTTATGTAAGAAGCGAGGCCTCAACCGAGCGGTCAGGCCACGCCCGCGCCCCACCTTTTCACGTTGTCAGGTGTTGATCAAAAAAGCCCTTCAGCTTTTCGAACGGGATGAGATCGACGCGATCGTAGAGGTCCACGTGACCTGCGCCCTTCACCCAGACCAGTTCCTTGGGTTCGGCCGCCCGCTTGTAGGCGTCCTCGCTGAACTCGCGGGAATGCGCCTGATCACCGGAAATGAACAGCATGGGCCGCGGAGAGATCGTCTCGATGTCGTTGAACGGATAGAAGTTCATGAACTTGACGCTACTCGTGAGCGTCGGCTTCGTGGTTGTCTGCCTTGTCGCACCCTTCGGGGTGAACTCTCCGCGCGACGTGCGATAGAAGTCATAGAACTCGCGCTGCACCGGATCGGTATCGGCGGTCAGTTCAAGCACGGTACCGCCCATATACTGCGTCTCGCTGCCTGCAAACTCTCCCCAGCGTTGCTCGGCCGCGGCCGCGATGAACTGCTTGCGCTGCTCGACAGACTGCGAATGGTTCAGGGCGTCACGGAAGGCGGCGCCCATGTCATACATGCTGACGGTCGCGATCGTCCGGATGCGCGGATCGATCTTGGCCGCGCTGATGATGAAGCTGCCGCTTCCGCATATGCCGATGCCGCCGATCCTCTGACGGTCGACGTAAGCCTGGCTGCCGAGGAAATCGACGCCGGCGCTGAAGGCCTCGGCGTAGATATCGGGCGAGACGAGGTTGCGCACCTTGCCTTCGCTCTCCCCCCAAAAGGGCAAGTCGATGGACATGGCGACGAAGCCCTCCTCAGCCATCCTGGTGGCGTAGAGGTTGGCGCTCTGCTCTTTCACGGCGCCCATCGGATGGCCGACGATGACGGCCGGGCTTGCGGCCGCCCGATCGAGGGCCTTCGGCAGGAAGAGGTTTCCTGCAACGGTCGTCTGGTACTGGGTCTTGAACGCAACCTTCTGAACGGTGACCTTGTCGCTGGTGTAGAAATTTGCAGCGCCACGCGACATGTCCTGCGCGGCGGCAAAGCCGCCGTCGAAAACGGAGAGCGCGCCGAGCGCAGCAATGCCGGCGCCAGTCGCCTTCAACAGCTTCCGTCGGTTGAGATCGAAATTACCGTTCGGCGTGGTGTTGTCGTCTTTCTCGTTCATAGTCACATCTCCATTTTCGTTGCTACGTTAAAGGAATCCCGCCCCACGGCCGCCGGCCGTTCAGCTCTCTAAAAGCTGGGGATCAGGCTGTGTCAGACGCGCTCTATGCGGATCGGGAATTCACCGCGCACCAGGAGCGGCTCGAAGCCATCGTCGAAACGGCCGAGCCGGATAAGCCCGGAGGAATAGCGGTAGCGGCCATAGAAGAGCGCCAGGTTGCCCCATGGCGCGAAATAGCAGAGATCGCCGGGGCGCTCGTTGCCGAACGGTTCGCTCGCCGCTTCCGTTAGCTTGCGCGGCAGGTAAACGATCTTCTCGTTGTCGGCGTAGTCGTCGATCGTCAGGTCGAGCGGCGGCAGCGACGCGAAGTCCCGAGCCGAGGGGTTGTCGTAGAGGCTGGCGACCATTGTCTGCCCGTTGAATGTCATCGTGACTTTCATGGTCGTAGGCTCCTCACTCGCCGGGTCATTGCCTTTCTGCGCTCCGGCAAGAGACGCCAGCCCACCAGTAGCGAGTGCACTGGCAAGGACTACCCGACGGGTGACGCTTGGTACGTTCGGACTCATCTCAGGTTCTCCTGCTTATATGCCAGGCCGCCACGGCAAGGGCCGAAGAGCCGACGAGGAGTGCTGCGGCAAAGGCAAAAGTGCTCAACCAGCCTGCCGTGTCGAATAGGTAGCCGCCGATGGTCGCCCCCATCGTGATGGCAAGCTGGATCGTCGCAACCTGCAGCCCGCCGCCCGCCTCGGCGTCGTCGGCAAGGTGCCGGCTAAGCCATGTGCCCCAGCCGACCGGTGCGGCCGTGCCGACCAGGCCCCATGCGATGAGCAAAACCGCCGCGGTAAGCGAAGACGTTCCTGCCATGATCAGGCCGAAAGCGATGAGCGCCATCAGGAAGGGGATCGCAGCGAGGATGCTGAACAGGCGCGCCTTCAGCATGCCTGTGATCAGATAGGTCCCGAGCGCTCCTGCAAGCCCCATGAGAAGCAGCAGGAGCGAGAGCGAAGACACCGGCAAGCCCGTCACGGTCTCCAGAAACGGCCGTAGGTAGGTGAACAGCGCGAACTGGCCCATGAACAGAAGCAGGATCGAGCCCATGCCGAGCGCGACCTGTCGCCGGCGCAAAAGGCCGAGGACGTTTCGCGACCGGTCGCCGCGGCGCGGCGGCAAGGAAGGCAAGCTTATCCACTGCCAGACGAGCGCAAGAAGGGCGAGCGGCACGACGATGAAGAACGCCCCACGCCATCCGATGTAATCGCCGAGCAGGCTGCCAAGCGGCGCCGAAATCGTCGCAGAGATGGCGTTGCCGGCGTTGAGCATCGCCAGGCCCTTGGGCACGGCATTCTCAGGGACCAGCCGCATGACGATGGCCGTCGACATCGACCAGAAGCCGCCGACGGCAACCCCCAGAAGCGCGCGTCCGATCATCAACACCCCGTAGTTCGGGGCGAAGGTGACGATGCCTCCCGAAATGAAGAGAGCCAGGGCAAAGAACGTGACGACCAGTCGGCGATCGAGGCGCCGCGTCAGACCCGAGACGAGGAGGCTGGTGATGACCGCGAAGATGCCCGAAATCGAGATCGCCTGCCCCATCCGGCCTTCGCTCACGCCAAGATCGGTGGCGATAGGGGTCAGCAGGCTTACGGGCATGAACTCGGAGGCAATCAGCACTGATACGCAGAGCGCCATCGCGAGCACGGCGCCCCAGGCCTCCTTTGGGCTCTCACTGTTTGTGACCGGCAGCGCCCACAGGGCTGACTGGGACATGGGCAGGATTGCCGCTTCAGCACGTTTTGTGTGGTTGTTTCGTTTCATGCCGCCAAGATACCGGCTCCCGATAATTTGATTAGCCGTTGCAATCCGGATGGACTTATCGATGTGTGACATGAATTTGCCGGAGGGCCGCCCGTGAAGAGGCAAGACCTGAATGACATGCTATGGTTTCTCGCCGTTGCCGAGGAGCGAAGCTTCACCCGGGCGGCGGCCAAGCTCGGCACTTCGCAATCCACCTTGAGCCATACGATCAAGAAGCTCGAAGCCCGCATGGGTCTTCGGCTTTTGACACGCACGACGCGAAGCGTCTCGCCGACCGAAGCCGGCGAGCGGCTTCTGCGCTCGCTGGCGCCGCGGATCGAGGAACTCGAGACCGAAATCGACGAACTGATGGAGATCCGCGACAAGCCGTCTGGCACGGTCAGGATAAACCTCTCCGACCACGCCTTGGAGAGCGTCGTGTGGCCAAAGCTGCGCCCGCTGCTCCTGGATTACCCCGATATCAAGGTGGAGCTGAACCGCGACAACGGCTTCCGCAACATCGTCGAGGAACGGTTCGACGCCGGCGTCCGCCTGGGCGAAAGCCTGGACAACGATATGATCGCGGTCAGGATCGGACCGGACTGGCGGTTGGTCGCGGTCGGATCGCCTGCATACTTCGCCGGGCATCCGGCACCTAAGACGCCGCAGGAACTGGTCGCGCACAATTGCATCAACCATCGCCAGGCTGGTTCCGGCGGCCTTTACGCCTGGGAGTTTGCCAAGGACGACCGAGAGCTTCGCGTTCGCGTCGAAGGACAGCTCACCTTCAACACTTCCTATGCCATGGTCGATGCTGCCGTCGCCGGTTACGGCATCGCCTACGTGCCGGAGGATTTAGTGACGGCCGAGATACGCTCGGGAAGCCTGCTTCAGGTTCTTGATGACTGGTCGCCCAGCTTTGCAGGCTATTATCTCTATTATCCGAGCCGCCGGCAGAACTCGCCTGCCTTCAAGATCGTGGTTGACGCTCTTCGCCACTAGGTTCCTCCTGGCAGGCGCAGTCGACTTTGGCAGTCGATGCCCGACGGCTTCACCAATGACGCGGCGCTCGCACGCCTCTCAGGAAATGGTCGCAGGTCCGATTCCGCTCAAGGCGAGGGATCAAAAGTGTCGGGCACCGCGGCTTTCGCTGGTCCGCCGCGCGGCGGTAACGGGGGGAAAGCGGCCGCCCACCAAGGCAGCCCGTGACGGCTCCCTTGCGCCGGGAACGGACTACGCTCTAGGTTGATTCTGAGGCACGCGGGTATTGTGCTTGCGAATAAGCGTCAGCCCATAGGGGATAACAACGACCAGCGCAATCACACCACGTCGCGACCAGCAGCATGATCTGGCGTTCGCTGTTGATCGCGTTCAGGCCGAGATTGCCGGTGATGATCAGGCCGTCTGCGGCTTGGGCGATCAAGGTCATGAGCACGCTGCCCTTGGTGTTGTTGAAGAGCCAGCCGAACACGATCGTGAAAGCGAAGGTCCCAAACAGAGCATCAGCTGGCAGTATGTCGAGGAGGATGAGCGGCACGTGCCAGATGACCACCAGCACGCCGAGGAAGCGCTCGCAACGAGCGGCAAGTGCCGTTCCTGCAGACGCGGGAGCGCGAAGCCACGCCAGCCGAGTTCTTCCTGCATCGGTCCGTCGAGGGGATTGACGAGGCGAATGGCGAACATCATCAGAATGGTCGGCACTGAAGCGATCAACGCCTCCGTGGGGTTCGGCCCGCCGAAGACCATGTTCAGATAAGCGGGCGTCACGCCGATCACTGGCGCCGAGAGCAGGGTGACCGCAAATCATTTCCAGCTCACCCGCCGGATGGTGAACTTCTTAAGGAGCGCGACGACGCCGGGCCTGCCTCCGGTGACCGCAGTTACAATCAGAGCCGCGTAAAGCGGACCGGGCACCATGAGGAGGAAAGGCAAGGCGAGCGCGCCGGAGAGGAGGGTGCCGGTATAGATCCGCTCCGGCAGGGTCCAGCCGAGCCAGGTCAGTATGTAAGCGATGGCGAAAAACGCAATGAGGGGGTAGCGGCTGACAAGCCCGCGGATGGAGGTCATGTCGGTTCCTCTGCTGCAGCACCTAGAACTACCGGCCCAGCCGCAGAAGCGATGTCGACCAATTGGTGGAGCGCGACGTAGCCCTCAGCGCAGAGCGAATGGAAATTTACCGGCACCCGACCAAATCCGCAGCGTCAATCTCAGATCAGCCCCGCATAGGGACTGCATGATCCATAGCCGGCCCCGTCAATCAGAGGGGATCGATCGATTCTCACACAGCCTAGACCGTCGCGGGCTTTTGATCGTTGTGGATCTGTTAGCTCAGACCATCCGCCTAACACCCCAATGCGGGCCAAAGCGGAATTTCCGCTCTGGGCCACAAGTAAGAGTTTGCCCGGATCAACCGAACTTTCGCTTCGGGCGGAGCCTGTGTGCCGTTTTCACACAGGCTCCGCCCACCGCAGACTGGGATGCGAACGTTGACTATCCTATAATTGCACCAATGCTGTTATGCACCGGGAACATCCCATGCAACGGAAGCTTGCGGCGATTCTGGCCGCTGACCTCGTTGGTTACAGTCACCTCATGGAGATCGATGAGGCGGACACCTTAGCGCGGCTGGGAAGCACCCGCGAGAACATCATCGCCCCGAAGATTGCCGCCCACAACGGGCGGATGGTCAAGCTCATGGGCGATGGCGCGCTGATCGAGTTTCCCAGTGTGGTTGACGCTGTCAGATGCGCCGTCGAAATCCAGCAAGCGATGGCCGAGTGCAACGAGGAGCTACCTGCTGACAAACAGCTCGAGTTTCGCATCGGCGTCAATCTTGGCGACGTCATCGTCGAAGGACAGGATATCTATGGCGACGGCGTGAATGTCGCGGCAAGACTCGAGGGATTGGCCGATCCGGGAGGCGTCCTGATTTCAGGAACGGCGTACGATCAAGTCGAGAGAAAGCTGGACTACGGGTTCGATTTCGTGGGTGAGCAGCAGGTCAAGAACATCGACAAGCCCGTTCGCCTCTATCGAATTCACCTTGGCGATCATCCCCGAACCACGGCCGCCTGGACACGGCGCAAGCCTTATCGTTCATGGTTCTGGCCCTCGACCGCCGCAGCAGTTCTGATGCTCGCAGTCGGAATCGTGGTTTTCTGGAGCACCTCCCGCGCACCGCCTGTTGAGTTGGCCTCAAGGGCACGGATGGAGTTCTCTTTGCCCGACAGGCCGTCCATTGCGGTCCTACCATTCACCAACCTGTCCGGGGAAGCGGGGCAGCAGCATTTTACCGACGGCATGACGGACAGCTTGATCACCGATCTGTCAAAGAGTGCCGATCTGTTCGTCGTCGCCCGGAACTCGACGTTCGCATATCAAGGCAAGACAGTGGCGGTCAGCCAGGTCGCCGAAGAGTTGGGTGTGCGATACGTTCTGGAGGGTAGCGTTCAACGTGCGGGAGACCGGCTCCGCGTCAATGCCCAGCTGGTTGACGCGCTCACGGGAGGCCATGTGTGGGCCGACCGCTTTGACGGCAATGTTGCCGATGTTTTCGGCGTTCAGGATGCATTCGTCACCAAGATTGTCGAGGCGCTGAAAGTCAGTCTGACGGGAAATGAGAGGATGGAGATCGCCCGCGGCAGGACGGAGAGCCTGCGGGCGAAAGAGGCATTCGACGAGGGATGGGGTCTCTATCTTCGTTTCAATGCCAAAGACAATGCAGCGGCCATCGCGCCGCTAAAGAGAGCAATTCAACTCGATCCCGAGTATGGACGCGCCTACGCCGCGCTCGCTCTGGTCTACTTCAGGGTCGAAGACTATGCCTGGCATGAGGAGGTACTCTTCAGAGACGATGAATATGGGTGGAACCAGCAATTTGGCGCACCTCCGTTTGTAGCCGCGTTTCACGGTCAGGCACACCTGGACAGAGCCATGAGATACCCTACGGCTCTCGGATATACGGCCAAAGCGCTGGCCCATCTGCGTTTCGGTCGGGCAGAAGATGCACGCCGCGAAGCCGGCCGGGCGACTGAACTCGACCCGAACGACCCTGAAGCGCAAATCGCCATGGCTTGGGCCTTGACGACTTCAGGCAAGCCAAGCGAGGCCCTCGACTTCGTCCACAGGGCTCTTCGCCTCAATCCGAACTTCCCAAGCCATTATGTCCTTGCCCACGCGGCTGCGCTGTTTGCCGCAAACGATCTGGAGCAGGCGGTGGAGGTCTTCGACCAGGGAGCCAAGAAGAACCCGAACGCAACTGCGCTCATGCCGCCGTTCGCATCCGTACTTGCTGGACTCGGGCGCCGGGACGAGGCAAGGCGCAAGCTGCTGATTTGGCGGCCGGGAACAAATCAGGCGGCTCTCGAAGACCTGGCGCGCGATTATAAATTCCCCATTCGATGGGCATCTGAATACAAAGCGGTGCGGGAACGCTTGCTCGACGGTGTCCGTGCGGCCGCCCTGCCGCCGGACGTGACCGTTTCGAGCCTCACAGCTGAACTGAAGCGGGGCGATCCAGCGAGCAGGCAGATCGCCGCAAAGCGCTTGGGTTGGTTTGGACCGGCGGCAGCGGAATCCGTGCCGGCCCTGGTTATGCTGCTCGGAGACGGCGTTGTCCGCGAGGAGGCCGTGCAATCCTTGCGGAAGATCGGGCCTGGGGCCAAGGCTGCGATTCCCGCCTTAGTGGCAATAGAGAATGAGAGTTTCGTCGGCAACTACGCCAAGAATGCGTTGAAGGAAATAAGAGGCTACTGATGGCCCTCTGCCTCGCAGGGTTCACCGTAGGCTGCTCGCTTTACGCTCGAAGGGTCCGCCTTGGGCCAACAGTGCCCGGCGTTCTCGTTACAAGCGGCAGCTTTGGGTCGGTCGCAGCCGATGATCGGAAACTGTCATTCGACTGCTGTTGGCGCAAACCCGCAGTCCCTGCTAACGAATTGATTGTCCGCCTCGGGCTATTAAATCGCGTCCGGAGCCAAAGTGCACAGGTTTGAAGGGAGCCGTTCTTCACGAGCGTGGCGAACGGCTTGTTGCTAGGATATTCACGTTCTGGACCAAAGGATCGCATAATGTATCGACCGGAACGGGTGATGGTTGGTAGACCGCGCCGAAGCGCCGCGGGCCTTGCCAATCACGAGGCCTATCGAGTGATACTCCGGTTTGATCCTGGAACCGCGCTCGTGTGGTGCTCCAGCGACTGCTCATTTGTCGCGGAGACCTTGTTTGTGGTCTTCGATCTCTGCCAATGAAATCGGATCGTAGATTTCCCCCGGTCTCTGCCCGGCGAGCAAGTACATCGCGTCCTTCTTGGTCATCATGAATATCTCGTCGCCGGCAACGATCTTGAATATCGGATTTGGAATACCGTCGACCGGCTTACATGGCTGGATGATGCACCCGGTGAAATCCGGTCTCACCCGGCTGAGGGCAAGGTCGACGGCCATTGCAAGTGGTTCTCCCTCGGCGAACGACAGCATTTGATCAATATCCGTTGTGCCCGCGAACCCGATGAGCGCGGCAGCCTTCCAGGTTACTCCCTCGCCACCAAGTTGGAGAGCGTAGAGGCGAACCCCCGAGCTGTCGCAAACAGCGCCCCGCAATCCGAAGCTTGTTTGAACGATCCAGGCCTCCAGATGGCGCCCGTCGACCTCGATCGTCTCCCGGTTTCTGCCCTCGAACAGAGTTTCGTTCGCCGCGTCGACCGCCATTCCGATGGCGAGGTGTACATCGTCGGACAACACCTGCTGGAAAGCGCCAACACGCGTTTCTGAAAGTCGATGCAAGCGGCTGGCGTTTGCCCGTGCACACTCGTTCCATGCCTTGCGAAGCTCTGCCGGCTCGACGAGCCTGAGGCCCGACCAACTCCTGATCCAGGTCGCGGCACGAGGTGCCACGGGACTCTCCACTTGTTGCCGGTTGAATGCTTCGTCCAGAATGTCCAGCGCAGGGTCCCTGCCTCCCTTGAAGCCGGTCTGTGCGGACGCCTTATCGGGATTGGCTGCCGTCCATACAGTCAGTTCCCGCATCAGGTTCGCCTGACCGGTGGCCCCCATGGCTGCCAGACCGGCTTCCGCATTCGCGAAAATCATCTGCCACCTTGTCCCGCAGTTGTGAACGAATTGGCTATGGCCGCCATTGTTGATCTGAGCGACGTAGAAGTCTGCGTGATACAATTGAACTAGGTAAGGGGGCAACTCTTCCTGCCGATATAAGCCGTCTGTGAAGAGGTAATTGACGAAATCCACGATCGTCGCAATGAGCTCGAGATCCGCATCATTAGGGTCAGCGATAGTGTCCCGGGGAACAGGAACGGAAAAGGCGGCCACCGGTGGACTTTTGCGTTTTCCAAACACCATTTCAATCTCCGCAGCTTTCCGGAATTCTTTCGTTCAGAGCTTCGCAATTCACGGGGTGACGATCACATCGACTACAGGCTTTGGCTATGGAAACCGCAATCTATCGCGGCTCAAATCCGGATCGGCATGGCGAAGTGCCGCGCCGCTTCGGGTTGTTCTCCATTGCTCAGAAGTCCGTCGCGCAGACCGATCAATCGGCTTCGCTCCCAGACACCGGTCATTGCGGTGAAGCGCTTAAGCAGTCCTTGCGAAGACGAACGGTCATTTCAGCATTGGCCTCCGCAATCATTTTACACCCACAGGTTTAACGGTTGTTGAAACCGTTTCCCGCTATAGAAGGCTGTCAAGCGGGAGGCTGCAATGCTCAAAGTCGAAAGTATTTCGGACTGTCTGCGCGTTAGCGGGCATCCGCGGGCATCCGAATGGCTTCACCTGCCCGATGAGGCCCCTGAAGGCGGATTCGGTGTTGCGGGTCCCGACCACATCTGGACGTGCAATCGCGCGGGTCTGTTCCGCCTGCATAGCGTGCTGCAGCAAAGCATCCACGCAGAAATCGATCTGGAGACACCACTCTCACGAAGCCTGCGGCTGTCGAGCCGGGGCGGGCGGTATCTGTATCTGCTGCAACCGCTAGGCAGTTCGATCAAGGCGGAAAGCCGCCGGCTCATCGTCATCGACATCCCGGTCGGCCGTGTTGAGGCAATCCATGACGGTCTGCCGGGCTTTGCCGGCGAGATAACCGAAAGCGAAGACGGCAGTTTGCTGATCGATTTCATCGACAGGTCCAGCGGGACGCCACGCAGCATGGTCATGCTTCTGGACCCCCTGACTGGTGACCGGGAGCAGTCTTTCGTAGCGTCGCCGCGAATGACGCCCGGCAAACTCAACGTGCTCTTCATGAGCCGAAGCCCGGATGGCCGGTATTGGATCAAGTTCGACCATGCGCGGCTTCCCCGCCATCTGGAACCGGCAAGCACCATCGGCAAGGTGTTCGGCAGGAAAGGCGGTGAGCCGCGCTACGGCCTGTCCCTCCAGATATGGGAAGCCTTCCCGATGCGCTTGTTGCGGCGGGTGACCGCCGTGTGGCTTAAGGCAGTGGAAGTTCCGGACGAGACACATCTCTGTGCGACGCCGGTAAAGCCGCCGGCCGCGGATGCGCCCCATCCCATGACCGCCCGGCGCGCGATCTGGGAGGCGATCTCGACGACGCTTGCGGCCTTCGACGGCGACCCGCTGGAAGACGCCCCGCCCCGAGAGGCCTATCCGGCGGAATTCGCAGATGACGACAGGATGTGGAAGAGGATCGTCGACAACTACGGCGAACTTCCCAAATCCTTGCGCGTAGTCGGGTGGCAGCCGGACGGGGCTGCGTGCTGGGTGGATACGGGCAATTTTCTCACCTGCGTCGGCCTCGACGGCACGATCTCGCCCCGGCTGTTTCTTGACCGGCACGGCGTTAACACCTCAGGCCTCGTCTGCCCGATGGCAGAGCGGTACAAGCAATTCGAGCCGCTTCCTAACCGCAAGGCGCGGGCAATCTACGAAACGGGCACTGCGATCTTCGACGGCCGGCTTCACACCGACCCATATGCGATCGTCTCGATCCCAACATCTCACGATCAGTGGCAGGCGCCGGACCTCAGCGTCCCTGCGCGCGTGCAGGAGGCAGCAACGCTCTGCAAGATCCATACACTGGAGCGGGTACGCAACCGGATCACTATCCCGGTCGCCGGCTGGTCGGAGGCTGGTCGCATCGACGCCATCAATGCTCTTGCTGCGGAGATGACCGGCGAAATCTACCGTATGGCAGTCGACCGCGAAATCCAGGTGTCGTTCGTCGCGAACGACAGGACCGTCAGCGAGTTCGATTTCTTTGCGGACGTTCCCACACATTGCCCGACTGCCGTCCCAGCACTGCGACAGTTGGTCGGTGGTTTCGTGGAGGCCAGCCAACCCGATCGCTTCCTGTTCTCGGTGGCGACTGAGGGCGTCGGGCTGCTGTCAAGCGCCGTCCACGCCTTGGGTTGCATGGATCGTACGGCACTTCCCCTGATCAAGGACTACGGCCGACTGGTGGATCCCGGACATGAATACGTCTTTGCGGGCACGACCGTTCCAGCCATTGCGAAGGCGCACGGTTGGACTGCCGACATTGTCGACTTCGTCTTCTGGGTTATCGCCCGCGACTTCTACAACACCAGGCAGGACCATCGGACGGCCTGGCGCGAGCTGGGTCTGCGAAATGCTGTCAGCAGGCAGGACCCGGGCGCGTTCGCACGACACATCTTGTTCGCGATCGCCGATCTAATGAAAACTGACCGGCAGCCAACCCGTTACGGCACGACCGGCATGGATCGGTTTGCGCAATACGTGTCTGATCCAGACGATCTGTGGACGAGCGAATTCCTCCGGAGATTGAGAGAGTGCGGTCCGATCGTGCGGAAGCGTTCAGAACCCGGTCGATGAGGGGGGAGCTGCGGCATTGAAAGGGCCGAAGCGATATCGACGGCGCATCGCCGAGCGCGTCGAGTTGTTGCTCGGTGTTTTCGCGACGTCGCTTTGCAAACGGGTTCTGTGTTCGTATCCCTTCAAGGCGATCAGTTCAAACCTTGCCCGAGCAAGGTTTTTTCTAGAATAAGAGGGATGATCCCCCCGCCTCAAGAACCATGAGTTCCTGTTCCGTTTCGATGGCAGCAGTGCAAGTCAGGCTCTGCGACCCTGTCGAACGTTCAACGGTGACAGACATCGAGCCCCTCGGGCTCAAGCTGCTGGCCCCAATCTTGAGCGTATCGTTCGCCGTCAGATTCAACGATTGTGCATGCGCTCCCGCGGGAAGAAGGACCGGCGACACGCCCATGTTGATCAGGTTGGACCTGTGAATTCGCTCGAAGCTGTTCGCAAGGACGGCGCGCGCTCTTACGCTGCAGCGAAACGGCAGGTGATGCCGAACGTCGAGCATCGATCACACAAGGGCCTGAACAACCGGGCCGAAAAACTCACATCTGCCGTTCGGGAAACGAGAGCGGTCAATGCAAGGGTTCCGATCGGTTGACGAGCTTAGGCCAGTATATCCGGTTAAGTTGACATCACCGTTCGCATTCTTGAAAGCGTTGAATGGAATTAAGACCTCCTAACCATTATCGCGCTCCAACGGATCTCAACACGCTTCACATCTTCCAGCCGGCGCTCCGAGGTAGGGAAATGCCCGCGTAGACTAAACGAGCAACTGCCGGAGGATCTTCTGACGGAATGCGAGATGGAGCCGGTGGACCCCTCTCCATGTCTGGAAGGAGCATCGATCGCGCCAAGGGTCGTCAGCGCCGGTCGGCCAGCAGAAGTGCGAGTGTGGCGACGATGACTGCTAACGACGCCCAGGCGCTGGGGTCCTCCAGTGCAAGGAGAGTCAGGCCGCTGAAGGCGCACCAGAGCAGCGGGATCGGCAGAAGTAGCCAACCCCGCTTGCCGGAGGCTGCCACTGCCAATACGGTGCCGAGCGTCGTCGTTGCCGTGGGATCCGGCATCATCGCGAATATCTCGGCCGAGGCGAGGGAGCGCCCCGCCGGCCAGGCGAGGCAAGGATAGGCGAGCAAACCGAAAAGCATGAGGCCGATGCCGCCACGGTGCCGCAACCGGCTTGCGGGCCCATCCGTCTGCCGTGCCGGGGCTGTCGATAGAGCCAGCAATCCGGCCTGGAGCAGGAAGGCACCTGCCGCATAGGACATGCCCCAATGGATCGCGGTGTAACGTTCCCAGATGAACTGCCAGCCACAGAAGAGCCAGGCTGCAGCAAGCAGCGGAAAGGCCGCGACGCGGGCGCGCGGCACGCCGGTCGCTGCCGGTGCGAGGATAAGAATTGCGCCGGCGATCCAGACAAGCTGCAACGGCCAGAATTGCTGGTTGTAGCGCTCTACGAGGCGGAAATAGACGCGCGGCGAGAACATCACCAAGTCGGAGAGCGTGTAGGTCCCCCATTCGGACATCAGCCAAGTTCCCCTCTGGAGCCGAGCGGCCGCTCACAGCGCTTCCACATAGTCGATCATGCGCCGGCGCATCTTTTCGTCCGGCAGGATGCCGCTTGCGGCCTCAAGGTTCTCGCGCACGTGGTCAACCCTGGTGGTCGCGGGAATGGCGCAGGTGACCGTCGGATGGGAGATGATGAACTTCAGCAGGAACTGAGCCCAGTTGCGGGCGCCCGTCTCGGCGCGCCAGTCCGGCAGTGGCCCGTCCTCGAATTGCCGGACCAGGTCACCCTGTCTGAACGGGCGATTGACGATCACGGCGATGCCTTTTTCCCGGGCCAAGGGCAGGATGCGCTGTTCGGGCTCACGGTCGAGAATGTTGTAGGTGAGTTGGACAAAATCGATGGGCTGGCTGGCCATGATGCTCTCGATCTCGCGGTGCCTTCGTCCCTCCGATGTCGTGATGCCGACATAACGTAGCCGTCCCGCCGCTTTCATTTCGATGAGAGCCGGGAGGTGTTTTTCCCAGGAGACGAGATTGTGGACCTGCACGAGATCGAACTTGTCGACGCCCCAGTAGGCGCGCGATGCCTCGATTTGCGGGCCTCCCTGTTCCGGGTGCGATATCCAAACCTTCTCGGCGGAAAACAGGCGCTTCGGATGGCCGAGCTTGTGCAGACCGTAACCGATTGTTGGCTGGGAGGAACTGTACATCGGCGAGGAATCGATCATGCGGCCGCCGCCATCGAAGAAGGCGGCGATCACTGCGGCACACTCGTCCATGAGCACCGGATCGTCGCCGACATTGAAGGTGATCCAGGTGCCGAGGCCGATCACCGGCAATAACTCTCCGCTTGCCGGAATCGGCCTCGTCAGGATGCCGGCCGGCTGGCCAAGGGCCAGTCGCGGCGCAAGCGGCAGCAATGCGCCGATGCCAAGCCCCTGAACGGCCGTGCGCCGAGTGATCGCCATCGGTCGCCCTTCCTAATGCCTTTGCAGGGCGGATAATGAGCTCGCTTGCAATGGCGCTGAAACCACGAAGTCGTGATCGGAAGCAGGCGCTCAATCTTACCCATCAAGGGCTCGTCTAAGCGCGGCGATGTCGAGCTTCACCATTCCGAGCACAGCGGCTGATGACGACGCCAGGCGTTGGCGTCCTGGTGGCGCTGACGTTCGTGGCGGCTGCCGATGCGCCGGAGCGATTCCGCTCATCCCGCGCGGTGGGGCCGCACTTCGGATTGACGCCGAAGAAATATCAATCGGGCGAGACCGATCAGAGCGGTCGCATCTCGAAGATCGGCGATGGCAGCGCGCGAACCGCGCTCTACGAAGCGGCCAACGTCATCCTGACGCGACCGGTCAAAGGCTCCGATCTGAAGGGCTGGGCGTTGGCGGTCGCCAGACGTGCCGGTCCCAGAAAGGCGCGCGTGGCGCTGGCCCGCAAGCTGGCGGTGGTGTTGCATTGCATGCTCAGGGACAGAACCAACTTCATTGCTCATAAGGTAGCGCCAGCCCTGGCGGCTTGATCGGAGGAGACGACAAGCCAGGACTTCGGACGGGCACAGCCATCAGCCCTCCGCAGCAAGGTCCCTTCGCCGGGACGATGGATGGGTTAGGCCGCTATGCGATCAGCAGCACGCGGTGACTGCGCCTCTAAGATTGGCCAACCGGTCCTCAGCAGACCCATCGAGCAGCGGCTGAGCGTCGACTGCGGACAGAAGCAAGCCCTCGGCGAGGATCAAGCGCACAAGAGATTGACGCAAAGCCCGTTACAGAAGGATCGCATAATGTATCAACTGGCATTTGACGCCTTCTCCGTTCTCGTTGGCCCCAGTCGCATGGCGCACTCTCCAATTTCGCTCGCGTGCCCAGGGCATGCCGCGCCGCCGCCACCGTCCCGACTGCCCGGCTTTTAAACATGCGAGCGGGAACGATTTGGCCGCTGGATGCTTTCTCCCCT
>NZ_JBBBBO010000028.1:0-25779 GCF_037120565.1 Ensifer sp. CCNWLY38 | reverse complement strand
CGCAAGAAACTGCTCGCGCAAATGCGACGTGTCGGTTAGCGTTGCACGCGCAAGTCGCAGTTCGGCGTGAACTCACAGGGCTATTTAGTAATGCGACAGTTGGGCCAGTTAGAGATGCGACGACGAGCTGGTCAATGTCAACTCGGATCGGGGCTGCCGTCAGCGCCAGCAGAGGTGCTGAGTGTCGCATTTCTAACTGGCTGGCAACGTCGCGCCTCTAATCAGCTTTGACATCCCGTTCCCCTCCTGTCCGCTTGCATGTGGTTGAGACGACGTCACTAACAGCATGTCGACAAGATTGCCTCGACGCGTGCGTCTCACTGTTTCGGGGTCAGGCCATCGAGCAGGAAATCGAGGCCTTTCCTGAACGTGCCGTCCCAATCGTTGTCCAGCAACAGCCGCGAGCGCTCGATCGTCGGATAGCGTTCACTGAGCTGCGTAAGGCGCTGCTGCGCGGCCGCCTTGTCTTCGTCCGATCGGTCGAAGCTCGCGAGCGTGACGGTGGCGCCCAGGACATGGTTCCAAAGCGACCAGATTGTCACGTTCAGATCTGCGTCTGCGACACCGGCTCTGGACAAGGTCGTGCCGAGCAGTTCCAGACGGCCGAGGACGTTTGCGCCAAGTGCCCGCCTCGGCAATAGCGATGCCGACCAAGGATGACGCAGCATGCTGGCGCGCCAGTCTTCGAGCATATGGACGACTTCTGTACGCCACTCCTGGGCCTCACCTGTTTGCCAAGGGCCGCGATATTCGAGCACCGAATCGAGCGCGAGATCGAAGACATCCTCCTTGGTGTCGACGTGCCAATAGAGGCTCATCACCCCCGAGCCGCAGCGATCGGCCAGCCGACGCATCGTCAACCCGTCGACGCCTTCAGCGTCCAGCAGTTCCACAGCGGTCGTTACGATACGTTCCAGAGAAAGCGAAGCGTCACTGCGCGGTTCCTGCCCGGGTTGGCGTTTCACATTTGCCCGTTGTGATCGTTTCGTCCGCGTGCCGCTATTTTTGGCCGCCATTCCGTCTTCCTCGCCAATCAGTCCATCGAATTTGGCCGGAAACATGATGAATGTCGACCCTCACCCGTTGACTCGTACGCTGTACGATGCAAATAAATCGTACAGCGTACGAGTCATTCATCAATGACCGGACTCATGGTCAAATCATGCCGGCGCGAGAGCCGTGCTCACGGCGTTGGGAGCGAGAAAATCATGTCACGCACAGTCAAGCATGTGCTTATCGGAGGGCTAATCATCATGAATATCGGAGTTCCCAGTGCAGCAACGGCGAATGAGAGCAATCCCAAGCTGACCATCGTCAATCCCAAGACCCTCTACGACCCTACGCCGAATGGCTATAGCACCGCGGTGGTCACGCCCCCCGGTGCCCGGGTGGCCTACATTTCCGGACAGGGCGGCCAAGACGGCACGGGCGCTTTGTCACCCGACTTCGCCGTTCAGGTTAAGCAGGCCTATGCGAATTTGCGCGCGGCCCTCGATGCGCTCGGCGCCCGGCCGGATCAGGTCGCCAAACTCACGATCTTCGTGGTCGACCACGACATGTCAAAGCTTGGCGTGTTGACCGAGAACGTCAAGGAAATGTTCGGCACGGCGCTACCGGCACAGACCCTGGTTCCCGTTCCCAAGCTTGCAATCGACCCTATGCTGTTCGAGGTCGAAGCCGTCGTCGTTCTGCAGTAGGAATGTGCGGACAAGGTCCCCGAGAAGTTGTCTATAGAGCGTCGCTTCCGGCGGGGCGTGAGATGCAACCCGCACCGCTGGACTTCCGCCCTGCCCTGGAACGACGCACCTAAGCGACGCAATCAGCCAGGCGCTACCGTTCCTGTCTGAAACGTACGATCGGCCAGCCGCGGCAGCATCAGTCGAAACGCAACGCTGCGGGCACTTTGGAACAGGATCAGCGCGATCCATAGTCCGTCATTGCCGAAGACAGGCTGCAGGACCGCCCAGGCTGCAAAGTAGATGACCAGCGACGCCACCATCCGATCCGTATTGTTTCCGCAGCGCTGGCAACGGTGCTTGCTGAAAGCACACTGATGGTTGCTGCCGCGATCAGCCGATTGATTCCCATTTCTTCTCCTCCCAGAGGTTTTGCGTGCAATCGTTTGCATTTGAGTAAAAGACAAATCGCCCGGCTCTGCCGGACGCCACTCACGCCTTGTGTTCGATCGACGGCAGGGCAGCTCCTCAACGGCCTTGCCGAAAACTGGATGTGCAAACGATTGCACGTTCGCGATTATGCGTACCGTTTGCGCTTTGTCAAGCGACCATGCGAACGATTGCAAAACTCCTGGCAAGATTTTAAATGGAGGAGCGAGGTGATACATGCAAAAGAAACGAACCACCCTGAAGGACATCGCGCGCGCGACCGGCGTTCACGTGTCGACCGTGTCGCGCGCGCTTGACCCCGCTGAGCGAAAGAGCATCACGCCAGAGGTCGTGGCAAAGATCCAGGCGGCGGCGGAACGGTTAGACTATCGCCCCAATCGCATTGCCTTCGGGCTCCGCACCAACAGGACGATGACGGTCGGCGTGGTCATCCCCGACATCACCAACCCCATCTTCCCGCCGATCCTGCGCGGAATCGAAAGCGTTCTGGAACCGCTCGGATACGCGTCGATCATCGTCAACACCGATAGCGAACGCGAGCGCGAAATTCGTCTTCTCGAAGTGCTCAGGGACCGGGGCGTCGACGGCCTCATTCACGCGGCGGTGCTCAGAAGCGATCCCTCAATTGCCAAAGCCGCCCAGGATGGTCTCTCGGTGGTGACGCTGAACAGACGTGTGGAACGTTCGAACATCCCCTACGTCATCAATGACGAGGACATGGGCATCTGCGAGATGCTGCGCCACCTGACGAAACTCGGCCACCGGCGGATCGCGCATCTTGCCGGACCGCAGGATCTTTCGACCGGCCAGCTGCGCCTCGCGGCGTTTCGCAGCGCCGCCGAGAGAATGTCGATCGACATCGATCCGGAACTCATCGTCACCGCCATACGCTTCGACGAAGCCGAAGGCGCCCGCTGCACGCGTGACCTGCTTGCCTCCGGGCACGATTTCACGGCCGTGCTCTGCGCAAACGACCGCCTGGCGCTCGGCTGCATCGACGTTCTGCGGGAGAATGGCCTCGATTGTCCGTCGGACATTTCCGTCAGCGGTTTCAACGACATGCCATTCCTCCATCTAGCGCGTCCACGGCTGACAACTGTCAGGATCCAGCAATACGATGCCGGCATCACCGCCGCGTCGATCCTGCTGCGCCTGATGAATTCCGGCGCAGACGACGACATCCCCTTGGAGACCGTGTTGCCGGTGGAACTCATGGAGCGCGACAGCACAGGGCCGGTAGCTGCGCGACGGCGCTGACAATCGTTCCCTGCCGAATGGTCGCGCGCTGGTCGCCAACAGTGTCGGATTTCATTGTAGAGCCACCTCTCCTCTCCAGGCTCAAGCCAGAATCGTAGAAACCGTGCCTTCGAAAGGCAATCGATTGCCCGTTGTTTCGTGCAATCGATTGCTTTAAATTCGCATCGATCAATCGTCTAATTGCAGGCGGTTCCCGCCGATTGAGATGAAAGCGCGTCAAGAGGGAGGAACTTATGGCGTATCCGCGGCCCTTGGTTGGAAAGACAGTTCTCCTTATCGGCGGGAACGGTGCGATCGGCGCCGCGACAGGGCGCCTGTTTGCGGAGGCGGGCGCAACGGTTCTCATCACCCATACGCGGAGCGAACAGAGCGTCTTGAGCGCGGATGCTGCGCTTTCTTCCTTTGCAAACGCGGAACGTCACGCGCGCTACGCCGTCGACATCACGGATTCCAGCGCCCTCAGCGGCCTCACCAGCACCATCGAACAAAAATTCGGCCGGCTCGACATCCTGGTCAATGCGGCCGCCTTCACCAAGCCAATCGCCCACCGGGATCTCGATGCACTGACCGACGAACTGATCGACGACATCTTCAAGGTAAATTGGCGAAGCCAGTTCGCAGCCATCCGGGCCTTCGCCCCTCTGTTGAAAAAGTCCGGCGATGGGCTCGTCGTCTCCATCTCGTCGATCGCAGCCTTCACCGGCATAGGGTCGAATATTGCCTATTGCGCAGCCAAGGCCGGTATCGACGTCATGACCAAGGCTCTCGCCCGCGTGCTGGCGCCGGAGGTCAGGGTGCTTGCCGTTTCTCCCGGCGTCGTTGACACGCAATTCGTTTCCGGGCGGGATTCGGGCTTCAATGAGAAGGTCGCGGCCTCGACCCCGCTCGCCCGTATCGGCGAGGTCGACGATATTGCCGCAGCCATCCTGGCCTGTGCGACGCTGCTCGGTTTTTCCACCGGCCATATCATCCAGGTGGATGGCGGTCGCGCGCTCTGACGCAGCAGCAATATCCGCGCGACGGAGCGATGGGGCCCGAAAGCCCGGCTCCGTCACCGTGTTCAATGTCTGGTTCAGGCAGAGCTCAGTCCCTCGGCGGCCAGATCGGAATAGTGCACCACGCAGGCGTCGTCGAGTTGGCCCCGAGCTCCGAGCCCAGAGCGACGTGAAGCCTATCGGTACGGCAGGTTTCACATGCCGCTATCGGCGGCTTCATTTGGCCAGTTCCCTAACCCCATTTACGCATTTGTCTAATCCTTGACGGCCGCGTGCATTGTGAGACGCTATGACTTCACGGTTGTAATGCGTAGGGGATATCCAGTGAAATTCTCAAAGGCCAAGAAGAAACATCCCGGAAAGATGCATAAAACAGTTGGTGCGACCGGTCGTTACGACGATGGCTTCGTCGGCGGCGGACGCGCCACCCCCGGTTTTTCCTATCGGGGAAGATGGCTCAACGAAGGATGCCCGGGCACCTTCGAGACATGGCTGGTCAACAAAGGCGTCATGCCCAAGGTCTAACAGCGACGCCCGGACGGCATTTCCATGGACTGCGCCGTTCGGCGTGGTGCGCCATCTTGCGCCTCAGTCGCGCGCAGCGCTCCGTCACGGAAGCCTCGCAATCCGGCGGCACCCGCGTTGTGGAACGCCCTTCGTCGGCGGGAAATCTCGCCGACACGCTCAAGCGCTGTGTTGAGTTTCGCGCCGGACCAGCAGCATCTCCAGCGCTTCTTCGACCAAGACGGGAGTTCGCGTCGGATCGTCTAGATATCCGACTTCGAGCAGGCCGTCGCCGACCGCGGGATCATCCGCTGGCAGCTCCGCTGGAGCGAAAACGAGACGGACCGGGTTCGCGGAGTTAACATCATGCGCGTTCGGGATGGAAAGATCGTTGAGGGCCTGGGATACGTGAAGGGATAGGCCGCGCACGTCCAATCAAGGCAATCTCGGGTTTCTGGTGTCCCGTGTAGGCGTACCTGCGGACGTGCGGTCGCATGCCGCTTCGCGGTGAGATCAGGATCGGCACACGTTGTGGAGGCTTTCACTGAGCGGACGCTGCAACTTTTGCGCATCGTGCGTGGCCAGGCAAAACGAAAAGTTTTGCATCTCTAATATTCGCAATGCTATGGTCCATTGGTTTGACCCTCTTGTTCGGCGCGGAACCGTTGCCGGCTGGAGGAGGCATAGTCCGGGGGCCTAAGCATGGCATTTACTCTGCCTCGCCTGCCTTTGCTCGCGAACCTGGATGGTTATCGCGTCGGATGGCTACGCAACGATATCTCCGCCGGACTTGCAATTGCCGCCGTTGGCCTTCCCAGCGCCATCGCCTACCCGGCCATAGCTGGACTGCCCGCCGAAACCGGCCTCTATGCCAGCATCACGCCGCTCATCGCCTATGCGCTATTCGGCCCCTCGCGCCAGCTCATCGTTGGACCGGACGCTGCCACGATGACCGTGTTGGCAGCGGTTTTGACAACGGTACTCGCTACATCCGACGCGACCGTCGACCGCGTGACAGCGGCCGCGCTGCTGGCGCTGATCGTCGGCATCCTGTGCCTAATTGCGCGCCTGGTGCGGCTCGGGGTGCTGGCGACCTTTCTGTCACGCCCGATCCTGACCGGCTTCTTCGCCGGCATCTCGCTGTCCATCCTGGTGGGGCAGATCAAGCGCGTTACCGGCGTCAACATCGAGTCCGAAGGCCTGATAGCGCCCCTGCTCGAACTCCTGCGGCAGGCCGGTTCGATCCATTGGCCCACCCTGGCCCTTGCCTTGGCCTGTTTTGCGCTCTTGCAAGTGGCCCGCATCTATCGCTCGCCCATACCGGGGCCGGTAATAGTCGTTTTCGCGGCTGTGCTGCTTTCCTTTCTCTTTGACTTCGAGGGACGCGGAATGGCGGTCGTCGGCGACATACCGCAAGGGCTGCCGTCGCTCATCCTGCCGCGCATCGGGAACCTGCCGATCGATGCCTTGCTGACCGGCGGAGCCGCCATTTTCCTTGTCAGTTTCGGCTCCGGCGTCATCGCCGCGCGTAGTTTCGCAACACTCGGCGGCTATCGCGTCGATCCGAACCGCGAACTGACGGGCTTCGGTGCGGCAAACTTCGCCGCCGGGCTGTTCGGGACATTTCCGGTCACCGCTTCGGATTCCCGCACCGCCGTCAACTTTGCTGTCGGCGGTCGTTCGCAAATCGCAAGCCTGGTCGCGGCCGCGACCCTCATGGCGGTGCTCGTGTTTCTCGGCAGCGTTCTGCGCATCCTGCCGATAGCGGCGTTGGGTGCGATTCTCGCGGCAACGGCACTCAGCTTGATCGACCTCGAAGGCCTCAGGCGGATATGGCGCGTCAACCGGATCGAGTTCGTTTTTGCCCTGATCGCCTTGTGGGGACCGATCGGCCTCGGCGTCTTGAACGGCGTGGTCATCGCCATTGCTGCAACGCTGATCTATCTGCTGCTGCAGGCCATGTATCCGCACGACGCCCTGCTCGGCAGGATTCCTGGTCGGGACGGCTTCTATAAGCTGCATCGCGCACCGGATGCACGTCCTGTGCCGGGCTTCGGCGCCTGCATGATCCAGGACAGCCTGCTTTTCTACAATGCGGACTATGTGCGGGAGCGCCTGACGGCCATTGCCGACGAGTTGCCGCCGCCGGCCCATTGGCTGGTCATCGATGCCAGTGCGATCCCCCAGATCGACAGCACCGCCGCCGAGATGCTCGGGGAACTGGCCGATGAACTAAAGGCGCGCGACATTGCGCTCGGTCTGGCGGAATTGCACACGGATGCCCGCGCCCTGCTGGATCGGGCGGGCATCATCGAGAGAATTGGGCCGAGCATGATCTTCGAAGGCATGGAGGACGCGCTCGACGCTTACGAGGCGCGGTACGGAAAAGGCGAGGTGGCGGACGGAGAATTCGCTGCGAACTCCAACGCCATGAAAACAGCGCGCAGTATCGAAACGGGAGGGAACGATGGGAAAGCACGAAGGCAAGAAAAAGAATAAGGACAAGAACGGCGCCGACAAGGCTGCCGAAGCAGCGGCATCAGAGGAGCGATCATCCGGCGGCTACGCCAAGGAGCTCGCCCGACTGCAGGAGGAGATCGCACACCTCCAGGCCTGGGTGAAAAATACCGGCGCCCGTATCGTCATCGTCTTCGAAGGACGCGATGCCGCTGGCAAGGGCGGCGTGATCAGGCGGCTTACCGAGCGCGTCAGCCCCCGTGTCTTCCGGGTCACGGCCCTGCCCGCCCCCACGGAGCGGGAAAAATCCCAGATCTATATGCAACGCTACATACAACATTTGCCCGCAGCCGGCGAAGTGGTGATTTTCGACCGGTCCTGGTACAACCGCCCGGGCGTGGAACGGGTCATGGGTTTCTGCTCGGATGACAGCGCCCGACGCTTCCTCGAACTCGCACCGCGCTTCGAAGCGGCAATGGTCGAAAGCGGCATCGTCCTGCTGAAATACTTCCTCGATGTCAGCGAAAAGGAACAGGAGCGCCGGTTCCGCCAGCGCATCGCAGACCCGCTGCGCCAGTGGAAGCTGAGCCCCATGGACGTCGAGTCCTATCAGCGCTGGTGGGACTATACCCGGGCCTATAACGAGATGATCCGCATGACGGACACGGAGTATGCGCCCTGGTGGATCGTACCGTCAGACGACAAGAAGCGCGCGCGGATCAATTGCATCTCGCATATTCTCGCCTCGATCCCCTATGAGCGCGTGAAGTTCTCCGAACCGGACCTCGGCAAGCGCCAGAAGCGACCGGGCGGCTTCGCGGACGACGATCACATTCGCAGAACCGTACCTGACGTTTTCTAAGGCTGATAAGCCCGCGCCTTCTGGCGCGGGCTTACAGAAACGGTTGAGCATTCCCTGATAGTAGGAATGCGGAACCACGGATGCCGGTGCGTCATTCGACACCGGGCATGGTCGCGCCTAAGCCTTGTCCGGAGCCCAATTCAGGAAGAACCCGACATCGCCGGGCACACCGCCCGGAAAGTTGATGATCATCGCCTTCAGCTTATAGCCCTGCGGCTTGCCGTATGTCTGATAGCGATCGAAAAATTCCTTCGCCTTGCCCTGCAGGGTCTGCGGCCAGTCACGGTCAGCGCTGTTGATGGCGCGGCCGCTATCCGTGCAAAGCTCGGAGGGGAAGCTATAGACCAACGCCTCGAATTTGCCGGCCTTGACGGCGTTCGCGACAAGGCGGCGGACGATACCAATTTCCTCTTCCGTCACATGTTCTTTGAGAAAATCAGCGGCAAAGTCGGCATGCTTCTGTTCTTCGATGGCTTTCAGCCGCCGCTCTTTGTCCATTTCCTCCATCTCGCGCTCGAGCATCTGCTTTCTCAGATCTTGGGCGCTTAAGGGTTTTGCGGTCGGGTCTAGATCTTTTTTCTCAGGCATCGTGTCGATCCACTTCAAGCAAATGGGAACACTGTGGCGGGGCACACGCTTGCCGTGCGCCGCATGCCAAAGACGTCCCGCAGGTACATCCAAGGGAACCCGATCGGCATACCAATCCGGGGACGAAGCATTTTCGAATTCGAGCCGCTGCCTGTCCAAGGGCTCTCTATTTATTGATCTTTCTCACCACCAAACGAAATAGCCGATGTGGGCTAATCCCCCACAAGGCTACCCTGAAATACTACAACCGCAAGAGGACGGTGACAATTCGGAATGAGCGATGATATTCACCCGGAACTCCGGGACAATCACGTTTCACCGCCACACCTTCAACCACCGAATACGCCCCTGCTACCGATTGTCTGCGACAACTCGTGCCCAGGCTGAATGCCAAGTATCTGCAGGAGCTTCGGGTCGCTCTCGCTAAGGCGGTCCTCGATCCATCGTTTTGTCCAGTCGTAAGCTTCGACGTAGAGCTCGGAATGTCGGCTCCAGTCCATGAACCCGATTGCGCTCGAAATTGGCGGGGAGACGAGGAGATCGCGGTCACCGAGCATGACTTCTTCCGGCCGGTGGGCCAGCACGCTCGCCGTGATCACCTGGATCACGCTTGGGACCTTCGGCAGGTTGGCACGACCGAAGGGTGTGAGCATCCGCACCGCCAGTTCGGACGCTCCCGGGATGCTGTCATAGTCGATATGATGTTTCCGTGGTCCGTCGGACCCCAGGCTCGCGACCACATTGGGCCCGGTCTTGAGTTCTTTCATCTGCTCCAGCGGCAGATTGTTCATGATGGCGCCATCCACAAGCATGTCGCCTTCGGCCGTAAAGAACGGCGGCAAGACGCCGGGGATCGAGCCCGAGGCCCTGACGGCCTGCCAAAGCTTTCCCCGGCGGTGGACATGCGCCTGCCGGCTGCTGAGATTGGTCGATAGAGCGAAGAACGGAAGCCAGAGATCCTCGATCAGAACGTCGCCATATTCCGCCTGCAGCGTGCGGTCGAGCACCTTATGATCGAGCAGTGCATATTGCGGTAAGGTGAGGCGACGAAACGCGCGGCTCTTGACGAAGATGACGTTTGTTCCCCGATCGATGGCGTCGGCGTCCAATCCGCTGGCGAAGCCAGCCATGATTGCGGCTCCGGAACTGGTGCCGCCGAGATAGTCGAAGGACGCACCCGCCTCGACGAATGCCTTGTAGACGCCGATATGCGCGCAGCCGAGCGAGCCCCCGCCGGCGGCGACAAAGCCCCTGGCCTCGCCTGAGAGGAAGCGGGCCAGACGTTCGACATCCAGCCGATCTTCCAGCGAAACGTGGTGATGCTGGCGAACGCCGGGCCGTGCGTCGAGCCAGGCGGCGGTTCCGGTAACCGTTGCCGCGCGCGTCCGGTGAACAAGTACAAGCCGAAGGTTGGACGGCGTATGGACCGAGAGCGCCAGCGCCTCGCAGGGGCTGAGCCCCGGCGGGTCGGATGCATCGGCAAACAGCAGGACGTTGTCAGCCTGACGGATGCACACACGCGTCCATTCGCTTGGCTCGTCATCGGCGACATAAACGATGATATCGGCCTTGATCTCGAGATGGTTCAGCCAGTCGAGCACGGGCTGATCGTCGATCGGAAGGCTGGCGAAGCGGTCTTCGAGATCCCTTCGGGTCAAGAACACGACTCGCTTGTCCGCAGCAAATGCGGTGCGGAGTTGCCCGATGAAATCAGGTGAAATCCGACTGCGGCCTGCAGGAACGATCGCCAGCGTCCGAAGCCTGCAGGGCTGCTGCGCCGCCGCTGGAGACTGCATGGCGAACCGGCGCGCGAGAAACGTCGTCACCGACTGGCGCAGGCTGGGCAACGCCTTGGCAGCCCTCTCGAACTGGTCGTCGCGAATCTCGAGTACGATGGAATCACGCGCTGCAATCACGGTGGCAATGCGCGGCAGCGCGGCGAAGAAGCCGACCTCGCCGACAAGCTCCCCCTGGCCGATCTCGGCGACGGGCTGGGCAGCTCCCTCGCGGTGCACCGTGAAGCGGCCCGACAGAACGACGAAGAAACGGTCCGAGCGGTCTCCCTCACGAACCAGAATTTCGCCGCGGCGCAAGATCCTGCGATCGGAGTTGGCGGCCAGAGCCTCCAATGCGGATAAAGACGTCTGGTCGAACAACAGCGTCGCCGATAGCAATTTGGCAGCAAGGGAACGGTTGGAGTCCATTCGAACCTTCCTTGATACAGCGTCTGTCGAGCTTAGCGGTTTCGGCAGGAATTGCCGAACAGATTTGGTGCGATCCGCCATCAACCAGGAGCGCGGTGTGCTCAAACCGTCGACGAGCGGCGCCGTTTGTTCGGCTGTCGTGCCCCCCAATTAGACGAGATATATGGCGCAATATCTTGTTTAGATAGGTATATTTGACTTTTCGGCAAGACTGATCGCCGCCGTGTGGACGATAAGCAGGACGCTTCGGGCGCGCCAGAATTTTCCCTGCACAACGCTCTACCGGCCTGGGATTTGACGAGAATGAGCTGGGAGAAAGACCCCGTACGGCAAGCAACAATAAATATAAAAATCAACATAGTAACATCGTTAACTCATGCGAATTGATAACTTGATAAGAAGGCCGGGCGCTCGATCAAATCGCGTGAGGGTCAATCCTAACGCTTGACGTGGGTATTGCTCGCCTCGTCCTGTGGTTCGACGTCCGGCTTTTGGTGGGGCATGGCCCGCGCCTCGATGGAGCCGATGACGAAGAGGACAGAGAAGGCTGAGGCAACCGCAAAGCCGGCAACAACCCATTGACCGAAGCCCACCGCAAGACCGATGGCCCCCGCGAGCCAGAGGCTGGCGCCCGTCGTTATCCCCTGAACCTCACCCCTGGAAAGCACGATGGTGCCGGCGGCGAGAAAGGCGACGCCCGCCGTCACCGCTTCCACAACCCGCAGCGGATCGAGGCGGACGCGATCGTCGAAGAAACCTCCGAGACGGACGCTTTCGAGCGAGATGATGCCGAAGGTGCAGGCGGCAAGGCAGACGAGCATATGGGTCTTGAGCCCCGCCGGCCGTGCCTTTGCCTCGCGCTCGAAGCCGATGACGGCACCTAAAAACAGCGCACCGAGGATGCGCGCAAATATGATGGGATAGGGAATCTGTGAAGGCGGGAACAACTCGGCAGTGATCTGATCCATGCGGAACCAACGCGAAGCCTTCGCATTGGTTCCGCATGATGGCGTCGCGCCTCACCCAGTGCGCGGTCGCCAGGAGCGGCCTGTCCCCACTCCGCTCCGAACCGTAGCCAGACGCTTAGTTTCCGAGCGCCGCCAAGGCGGCATCCAGGCGCTCCTGCGCCTTCTTCGGGTTCTTGGCAGCCTTCACGGCGTCAAGGTTGGCAGGAGCGTCGCCGACCTGGACAACGCCGACCATGCCCATGCCGTAGTGCGGCGTGCATTTGACGGCGTAAACCCCGGGAGCGGTAAAGGTCACCTTGTAGTTTTCATTGATCTTGCTTTTGAAAGCCTCGGCGCCATCCGGGATCATGCCCTTGATGGATTCGACATTGTGCCCCTTGTCGGTCGGGATGAAGGTGACCGTGTCGCCGGGCGCAACTTTCAGCGACGCCGGCTCGAACACCATCGCACCGTCCTTGCCCTTGTTCAGCATGTGCACTTCGAAGTCTGCGGCGGCTGCAGGTGCTGCGACAAGCATTGCCGCGATGGCGATACCCAACCCGCTCTTGATTGCATTCAACATCGTCTTCTCCATTTGAGCGACCAGCCCGTACTCGGGTTGTTCGAACAGAGAAATAGGCCCGCGATGCCCCCTCTACTTTGATGCGCGTCAAATTCGCAGCGCTTTTCGAACGCTCATTGACAATAGATAGGAATCCTATACAAACGACACCATGAGCAACGAACCTGGCAATACACCCACCTTGGTCGACCGGATTGGTGACGGGCTATCGCGCGTGGCAACGGCCATGCGCAGCGAGGCCTGGACGGCCGCCGAGGCGGTCGGCCTCAATCCGACGCAATTGCAGATACTCACCTTTCTCGTCGCCCGCGACCGGAGCGGTATGCGCGTCAAGCAGATCGCCGCCTATCTCGGCGTCAGCCAGCCGACGACGACGGATTCGGTCAATGCGCTCCTGCGCAAGGGGCTCGTCGAGAAACGGGCCGACCCCAACGACGCGCGGGCCCTTTCAGTCGCGGCGACTCTGCAGGGCGAAGCCGCGGTACGCCAGGCCGGTCAACTGGCATCGGCCACGGAGGACGCCATTGCGGCGCTCTCCAAGCTCGAGCAGGAGGACCTGTTGATACACCTCGTCAAGATCATCCGCCGCCTGCAGTCGGCCGGCGCCATTCCGGAACAGCGCATGTGCGTCAACTGTCGCTACTTCCGGCCCCATGTCTACGACGATCCGAAGGCACCGCACCATTGCGCCTTCGTCGATGCCGCATTCGGGCCAGCAGAGTTACGCGTTGACTGCGGGGAATTTGAAAGCGCCGACGATGCGGACCGGGACGCTGCCTGGCGGGTTTTCAACCGCGGCGCGGCTTGAAATGAGAATGAAAGGAAACACACGCGCCGGCTGCCGGGCCCGACGCAAGACCGAGCGAGGAGCGGCCATGCTCTCGCCACCAGCTTCAACATCGGGGCCTGCGAGCACCGTTCTCAGTACCGCGAGCGGGCACCGATGATGTCGGCGCCGGTCCGACGACTGCCATCGGCGGACCGGCAATTTTCTCCCTCCACGCAAATAGAAAGAGAAAACCATGAGCAGAATTAATCTAGTTGACCCCAATTCGGCAACCGGCGCCAGTGGCGAGTTGCTTGGCGAAATCCGCTCCGCCTTCGGCATCGCCCCCAACATGTTCCGGGCGGTCGCCAACTCGCCGGCTGCCCTTGCCAGCATGTGGGGTTCTTTCGGCGCGCTCGGAAACGGCCGCCTCGGCGCCAAGCTCGGCGAGCAGATCGCCGTTGCCGTCGCCGACCGCAACGATTGCCACTATTGCCTGGCCGCCCATACCGCACTTGGACGCAAGGCCGGAGCGACCGCCGACGAAATGGCGAGCGCGCAACGGGGCAAGTCGTCCGACCCGAAGACGGCGGCGGCGTTGACCTTCGCCCAAAAACTCGTCGAAGCACGCGGCCAGATCACTGATGCCGACGTGCGGGCGCTGCGTGATGCCGGTTACGACGATCAGGATGTCGTCGAGATCATCGCCCATGTCGCGCTCAACCTCTTCACGAACTACATCAACGTCGCGCTTGCCGTACCGGTCGATTTCCCCGGTGTGAAGCTCGTTCGCGAAGCGGCCTGACAAGGCGGCCGGACGGCATCGCCCGTCCGGCCATCTCCGGAGATGACAATGAACAGCAACTATCGGATCACCGCCCCGGAACTCGCCGTTTCGACCTGGTTCAACACGCCTGCGCCTTTCAGCCTCGAACGGCTGCGCGGACGGGTCGTTTTTCTCCATGCCTTTCAGATGCTCTGCCCGTCCTGCGTCTCGCACGGCCTGCCGCAGACTCAGCGCGTCCAGACCGTCTTCCGCGAGACCGACCTGCAGGTCATCGGCCTGCATTCGGTGTTCGAGCATCACGCGATCATGACGCCGGACGCGCTCAAGGCCTTCATTCACGAATACCGGCTGACCTTCCCGATCGCCGTCGACCAACCATCGGACGATGGGCCGATACCGAAGACGATGGAGCGCTACGGCATGCGCGGCACGCCGACAGCGATCATCATCGGCCGTGACGGTCACGTTGAACACCATCGCTTCGGGATCGAAGACGACATGGTCATCGGTGCGCGCCTCGCGACACTGCTCGCCGCGCCGATCCCGAATTTCGCCGCAGCAAGTCCGGAAACGCTCGGGTGCACGAGCGACGGCTGCTCGGTCCCCAACACGCATGATGGACGCCGCTAGAGGAGACGGATGATGACTGCAAGGAAGGCCGTCGCCGTACGGCACGTGCATTTCGAGGACCTTGGCACCTTTGCGGATCCACTGCATGCGGCAGGGTTTGCCATCGAGTATCGAGATGTCGGCGATGCAGACTATCTTTCGTTCAGTCCGACCGAACCGGATCTTCTCGTGATGCTCGGCGGTCCGATCGGTGTCTATGAGGAGACTGCCTATCCCTTCGTCGCGGACGAGATCGCGATGCTGCAAGCGCGTCTTGCCGCCGATCGGCCGACCCTTGGCCTTTGCCTGGGTGCGCAACTGATCGCTCGGGCGCTCGGCGCTCGCGTCTATTCCTCCGGCATCAAGGAGATCGGTTTCTCACCGCTGACCCTCTCTGCTTCAGGTCTCGCCTCGCCTCTCCGTCATCTCGCCGACGTTTCCGTATTGCACTGGCATGGCGACACCTATGACCTTCCGCCCGGCGCTGACCTGCTGGCGTCGACGCCGCAAATCGTGCAGCAGGCTTTCATGCGCGGACGCAAGATCCTCGGCCTGCAGTTTCATCCTGAGGCCGAAACGGGTGCTGCCTTCGAACACTGGCTGGTCGGCCATGCCTGCGAATTGGCGGCTGCAGGATTGAGCGTGCCGGATCTTCGTGCCGATGCCCAGCGCTTCGGCCCCAATCTGAAGCGCTGCGCCGCAGCGATGATTGGCGAGTGGCTGGAGCAAATCGATGATTGACCGGCAGCGGATCGCAATCGACGCCTTGCTCGTCGGCAACCTCGCGCCGATCGACGACCGGGGAACCGTGAGCGGCATCGACAAACATCCGATCGACGGCGCCGTTGAGCTCTGTGCTACCGGATTTTCCGGCGATCATCAGGGCGATCTCAAAAGGCACGGCGGTGTCGACAAGGCCGTGCATCACTACCCGCGGGATCATTATCGGGCCTGGACGGACGAGATCGGCTTCATACCACTGTTAAAACAGCCGGGCGCCTTCGGCGAAAATCTCTCGACCCTGGGGCTGACGGAGGGCGATGTCGCGGTCGGAGATCGGTTTCGCCTCGGCGGCGCCCTTCTGGAAGTGAGCCAGGGCCGGCAGCCCTGCTGGAAATTGAACCGCCGCTTCGACTTGCCCGACATGGCGCGGCGCCTTCAGCAATCCGGCCGCACCGGTTGGTACTATCGCGTCATCGAGGCTGGACCGGTTTCGACTGGCGAGCGAATGCATCTCGTCGAGCGCCGCCATCCCGAGTGGACGATCGCCCGGCTCTGGCACTTTCTCTACGTCGATACGCTCAACCGCGAGGCGCTTGAAGAGATCGCCAATCTTGCCATTCTTCCATCCAGCTGGCGGGACTATGCGGCCAAACGCCTGCAGACGCGCACGGTCGAGGACTGGTCGCGGCGTCTCGATGGTGAAACCACGCCGGTCAACGGCTAGCGGCGCCGCGGACGGTCGTTACCGGCCTTTGCTGGATTTTTGCCACGGAAGCGACATGCCGGTTATCTCGCCTCGATTTCGCCAGCATGTCTGCAATCTCTTCGGCGACGAAAATCGCGTGGTCGTTGACCTGCGGCAGCCCCATGAGCTCACCGAAGGTACCGCGCGCCAGCGGTCCGGCAACGATCAGCGATGGCTCAGCCGCGCCGTTCACCCCGATCGCGCGGCTTGCCTCGTCGCAGGCGAGCCCCAAGCCCACGTCATCCAAACGTAGCCATCCCTGTGAAGCAAGGTCTGCAAGCCAGCCCTGGCTCGAGAGGATGCCGGTATGGGCCGGGCCGGTCGTCACCACACAGGCATCGAACAGCAAACGCTCCCGGTGACCGGTGTGTCGGTGACGGATATCGACGGCGATGACATGACCGCGTCTCTCCACCTCCTCGATCGAAGCGCCGAGGATTCGGAGCCGCCCTTGCTCCAGCCCATGCAGGATCGTTCCATCGATCTGCGGCGCCACGCGAAAACGGTGAACGTCCCAGAAGGGACGCAGATGGCGCACGAGGCGGCGGCGCTCCGCCACGGGCAAGGCCCGCCAGATCTGGCCACCCTGGCTACGAAGCGCATCGAAAACCCCATGCCAGCTCGTCCCGATGTCGGCTGCGTCCTGCACGGCACGTCGGACCCGCTTCAGCAATTCGAGCGCGGTTCGCGCCGGGTCGCTGGCGAAATCGCCGAACGGCTCCTGGGGCACTCCGGGATGGCCGCGTGACCGCAAGCCCCGGCGTGAAAGGGCGACGACCGGTCCGCGATGGTCGGCGAGCCCCAGCGAGGCAATTACGTCGGCTGCCGTCAGCCCGTTTCCGACGACAAGGACGTGATCATCGGCGCGGATGCGGGCCAGGGCACCTGCAACCGTGGAATCGGGCACATAGCGCGGGTGGCCGTCGAGTGCCTGATCCAGGCGCCGGGGGGCACAGGGCGCCGGATGGGTGGTGGCGATAACGACGATATCGGCCAGCAGTTCGGTGCCGGCAGAGCTGCTCAGCCGCCAACGATCCCTGTGGCGCTCGATATGCGCGACACGTTCGCGCCGATGCTCGACCTTTCCACTTTTCAGGAACGGCGCGACGAACTCGCAGACGTAGCGACCAAAGACCGCTCGGCGCGGATAGAGATTGCCATCGACCGCCAGAGCCTCGGGATCGCCGCGCGGTTCACCTTTTGCCGCCATCCAGTTGAGGAAATCGTCGGGATCGTCGGGGATCAGGCTCATGCGCGCGGCCGGCACATTGATACGGTGCGCAGGATTGTCCGTATCATAGGCGAGGCCCGCGCCGAGGCGCGCCCGCGGCTCGAAGACGATGATGTTCGCGCCGTCGCTTGCTGCGTTCCGCGCGAGATTTGCAGCGACCGCCGCCCCGGTGAAGCCGCCGCCGACGATTGCGATCACGGGTCGGCGCGTCGGTCCTGTCACGATTGGGAAACCTTCAGTTTCGGACGATGATCCCCGGCAATCGTCTCGCCGAACGGCCCGGTGTTGATCGACGCTTCGCGGGCCGGAACCGCATGGGCAAGCGGCAGGTTCGGCAGCACCAGTTCACCGAAACGATAGGCCTCCTCCAGATGCGGATAACCGGACAGGATGAAACTATCGATACCCGCCTGCCGGTATTCCTCCATGCGAGCCTTCACCTGGTCGGGGTCGCCGACAAGGGCCGTGCCCGCGCCACCGCGCACCAGGCCGACCCCTGCCCAGAGGTTCGGAGCGACTTCAAGTTTGTCCCGTCGGCCGCCATGCAGGCGACTCATGCGGCTCTGACCAACCGAATCCATACGCTCGAACACCTTCTGTGCGGCGGCAATCGTGTCGTCATCGACATAATGTATCAGTTCGTCGGCCGCCTGCCATGCCTCCTTGGCGGTTTCGCGCACGATCACATGAAGGCGGATGCCGAAGGTCACCTCCCTGCCCTCGGCGTCGGCGAGCGCACGAACTTCGGCAATCTTCCTGGCAACGTCCTCGACAGGCTCGCCCCAGGTCAGGTACTTGTCGATCGTGCGCGCCGCCACTTCCTGGCCCTTGCCTGAGGAGCCGCCGAAATAGAGCGGCGGATGCGGCTTCTGCACCGGCTGAAACAGCAGCTTGCCGCCCTCGATATCGAAGTGGTTCCCCTTGAAATCGACTTCTTCGCCGCGAAGCACGGCTTTGTAGATGTTGAGGAACTCCTCCGTCACCTCGTAACGCTCGGTGTGCGAGAGGTGGATGCCGTCGCCCTTGTTTTCGATCGGGTCGCCGCCGGTGACGACGTTGATCAGCAATCGCCCGTTCGAAATCCGGTCGAGCGTCGCCGTCATGCGCGCTGCCAGCGTCGGTGATAGAAGCCCTGGCCGCACCGCAATCAGAAACCGCAGTTTCTCCGTGAGCGGCGCCAGCGCCGAGGCGACCACCCAGCTGTCTTCGCAGCTGCGCCCCGTCGGGATGAGCACGCCGTAATAGCCGAGCGAGTCGGCTGCCTGCGCCACCTGCTTCAGATAGTTGATATCGACATTGCGGCCGCCTCGCGTGGTGCCGAGATAGCGGCTGTCGCCGTGGGTCGGCAGAAACCAGAGAACATTGATCTTTTCGGGGATTTTCACGGGCGCAGTGTTCATCGGCAAATGCCTCCTCGCAAGCTCGTTTTCGGCAGCCATGATCGCCTTGCCGACTGCAAAACAGCATAAACTCTATAAACTTTATTGACAATCAAAAATCAGGCTATCATTTTTGATGCGAGGAAAAGCTTTTCTCGTATCGCCGGTTTGCGATCGGGAATTAGGCGAAATTTTCGAGGGACTGGCCATGACGATCGCGCTCGCCGCATCTCCAGCATTCGACGCAGGTATTCCAACCAGCAACGGCTACGAACCGATCGCGGCGCCCGCCCTCAAGGCGGCGATGCGCAATTTCTCAGGGGGCGTCTCCGTGATCACTGCCGGCATCGGAGACGACCGGACGGGTGCCACCGTCACCTCGGCGACGGCGCTGTCGGTGGACCCGCCGACCATGATCGTCAATATCAACCGGACGTCTTCGACCTGGCCGATCATCCAGCGCTACCGGCATTTCTGCGTCAACGTCCTCTCGCGAGAGCATCAGAGGGTGGCGGAGCGCTTCTCCGGCCTTGATGGAGCAAAAGGCCCTGCCCGCTATGAAGGAGCCGACTGGGTTCGGCTGGCAAGCGGCGCGTCAGCGTTGAGCGGGGCATTGGCCGCGATCGACTGCGAGGTCGAGGAAATCATCGAGCGCCACAGCCACGCCATCATCCTCGGCCGGGTCGTGGCGATCAGCGCGGGCTCCGGCGAGCCGATCATCTATCACAACGGCCGCTACGGCGGCCTTGATCTCTAGCCTCGCTGCGGGACCCCGGCAGGCGCACGAAGCTGCGCCGAAACGCCGCAATTTTGGAATGGGACCACTGCGGGAAAGCGAAATGCGGAATAAATTATCTATATCAAATCCATCTTTTTAATCAGCATTGTGTTGAGGCTCCGCAGCGGGGCCAGGACCCTACCGTTGAGGAGCACACAATGACGATCCGCAGACGCACCCTTCTTGCCGCAAGCGCGGCCCTGCTTCTGGCCAGCCAGGCCACCTTCCCCGCCCACGCTGCCGAAACGACGCTGACGATCGGTTACCAACCGATCGTCGAACCGTCTCGGGTGCCGCAGGCCGATGGCACCTACGAAAAAGTCACTGGCGCCAAGATCACCTGGCAGAAGTTCGATGGCGGTGCCGACGTAATCGCCGCACTCGCCTCCGGGTCGATCGACATCGGCTATGTCGGCTCGTCGCCGCTCGCTGCGGCCGCCAGCCGGCAAATCCCCCTCGAAACCATCTTCGTCGTCGGACTGATCAGCGAAGCCGAGGCCCTGGCCGTCAAGAGCATCGACAAGCCGGAGCAGCTTGCCGGCAAGAAGATCGCGACCCCCTTCGTTTCGACGGCGCATTACAGCCTGCTCACGGCCCTGAAACACTGGAACATCGATCCGAAGTCGGTCGAAATCCTCAACCTTCGCCCCCCGGAAATCGCAGCTGCCTGGCAGCGCGGCGATATCGACGGCGCCTATGTCTGGGATCCGGTGCTTTCCGAGATCAAGAAGACCGCGACCGTGCTTGCGACCTCGAGCGACGTGGCGAAATGGGGAGGTCCTACCTTCGATGCCTGGATCGTCAGCAAGAAGTTTGCCGAGGAGCATCCGGATGTCGTGACCGGTTTCGTCAAGGTGACCGGCGACGCCTATGCGGATTACCGCGCAAAGCCGGAAAGCTGGAACGCCGGCTCGCCTGAGGTGGAGAAGATCGCCCGCCTCACCGGCGCAAAGCCCGAGGAGGTGCCGAACCTGCTCAAGGGCTACTATTTCCCTTCGCTTGAAGAGCAGGCAGGTTCCGATCTCTTGGGCGGAGCGACGGCCAAGGCCATCGCCGAGACCTCGGCCTTCCTGCTTGAGCAGGGCAAGATTCCCGCGGTGCTTCCGGATTACACGTCCTACGTCTCCGCTCGATGGGCGCAGGAGGCAGCGAAGCTCTCGTTCTGAGACCGCCCGTTCGATAGCTCGCCCTTCCAGATGGCTGGGCGAGCATGTTGAGGTGCCACCCAGCCTGGAACAGCAGGATGTCCGTTCTTTCGCTCGAAAATATCACGCTGCGCTACGCGGCTTCCGACAACAGGACCACGCCGGTTCTCGCCTCTATCAATCTAAAGATCGCCCGTGACGAATTCGTCGTCGTCATCGGTCGCTCCGGCTCGGGTAAGACCAGTCTTCTCAATCTGGCGGCTGGCTTCGTGGCAGCAAGCAGCGGTCAGGTCTGCGTCGATGGCCGGCCAGTTGCGGGTCCGGGTGCAGACCGGGCCGTGGTTTTCCAGGACGATGCGCTCTATCCGTGGCTGACCGCTCTCGACAATGTCGCCTTTCCGCTTCACCTGCGCGGTATTGCGAGGCCGGAGCGGCTGGAGAGAGCGCGGAGCCTCCTCACCCGGGTCGGTTTGCCTGATGCGGCGAACCGACACGTCTGGGAGCTCTCCGGCGGCATGCGCCAGCGGGTCGGCATCGCCAGAGCGCTCGCCTCAGACCCGAAGTTCCTGCTGATGGATGAACCGCTCGGCGCACTCGACGCACTCACGCGCAGCCGGATGCAGGGGTTTCTTCTCGATGTCTGGCAGAAGAGCGGCGTCGGCGCGCTCCTGATCACCCATAGTATCGAGGAAGCGCTTCTGCTCGCGACCCGCATCATTGTGCTCGCGCCCAATCCCGGGCGCATTGCCAGCGAGATCGCAACCACGTTCGGTCGGGATCTTCTGGCCGGTGCACCGCTCGCCGAGATACGCAGTTCGCCTGCGTTCCGGCACTTGCATGACGAACTGACCGCTCTCATCCATGCCGAAGACGAAGGGATCGCCGCATGAGCCTCTCGATCGAAAGCGCGCCGTCGACGACGCATCAACCGCGCGACATCGTCGAGCAACCGGAACGGGGCACGACGAGATCGCCGCTACCGCTCGCCTGGATATCCCTGGCGACGGTCGTTGCGTTGCTCGCCCTCTGGAGCCTTGCCTCAAGCTATGCTCTCGTCTCGCCGCTGTTCCTGCCCTCGCCGCTCGCCGTCTACAAGGCTCTGCAAAGCCTCGCCGTCACAGGCTTCGTCGACGCGACCCTCGCCCAGCACGTGGGCGCCAGCCTTCTGCGGATTTTCGGGGCTCTTGCAGTCGCAGTCCTCCTCGGCGTGCCGGCCGGTATTGCCATCGGCACAAGCCGGCTCGGGAAAGGCATTCTCGATCCGATCGTGGAATTCCTGCGCCCCTTGCCGCCGCTTGCCTATTTGCCGCTGGTGATCATCTGGCTGGGGATCGGCGAGGCCTCCAAGATCGCAGTCATTGCGCTCGCAATGTTGCCGCCGATCATTCTGTCCACGGCGACCGGCGTCAAATCCACCTCGACCGATCACATCAACGCGGCCCGCGCCTTTGGCGCGTCGCGTCTGCAGGTGCTACGCCATGTCATCCTGCCGAGCGCCCTGCCTTCGGTCCTGACCGGGACCCGGATTGCGCTTGGTGCAGGCTGGTCGACGCTGGTGGCGGCCGAACTGGTCGCGGCAACACGCGGCCTCGGCTTCATGATCCAGTCGGCTGCCCAGTTTCTGGTGACCGATGTGGTGATCGCTGGGATCGTCGTCATCGCGGCCGTCGCTTTCGTCTTCGAGATGACGGCGCGCCTGCTCGAGCGGTGGCTCGTACCATGGGCGACACGACGCTGAAGCCCGGTGGGATCGGGTGTCACCGTCACCCGGTCTTCAGCGTCACGCGATGTCGGGTGGCGATCAATCGCGCCGCCGCATAGGTCTGCGTCACGATTTCGGGCACCAGGTCGATGTCCGGCAGGCTGCCGACGCCGAGCGGTCCGATCGCATAGAGGTTACGCGTCGGCTGCCCGGCGGCCAGAACTTCGCCAGCCGGGCTGACGGCAATCCCAAGACTGAGTTCGTCCGGCTCCGCCAGGCCACCGGCAAAAAGGCTCTGCATCAGCGGTGCCCGAAGGTCCGGCGCCGAGCAGCGACAGTCGATCACCTGATCGGCGGAAAGCAACGTCTCCTCGCTCTCACCCGCCCAGCGCACCATCAAGCCATCAGGACGGCGCTTGCCCGCCCAGCCCTTCCGAATGGTGGTTTGCCCGCCGGCAAGCTCCTGCTGGAGCCGCAGGTGCAGGGGCGCCGGCAGGCGGTTGCGGTGGCTGTCATAGATCGACCGAAGGTGCCGGTTGAACCGGTGCTTTTCCTCCTCAGGCAAAGATTGCCATAGGGAACGTGCGCGCCTGCGCAGGCCGTTCATGGCCGCCTGCCAGCCAAGGCCGGAAGCTTCCGCCTCCGCGCAAGCCTGCCGGACGAAGCGAACGATATCGCCGAGCCGGGTCGGCATCGGCTCGACAGGGAAGGTCGGCGCCGCAGCGAGGCGCGTGTGTGGCTGCGGCAGAAAGCCGTGCCGGGAGAGAATGGTGATCTCGCCGGCAAAGCCGTTGTCGCGCAATTGCAGCAGGCGGTCGACCACCCGAACGCCGCTACCGAGCAGGACCGTATGACGCGGCACGACGAGGCGGCGGGCGCGCACCAGCGGCTTCTCCTCCTCGGCGATCTCCATCTCGCCCTGGCGCAGGCCGAAACCGGTTGCCAGCACGACGGCATCGCACTCCACCGTTGCTTCCTCCTGCACCACCAGGAAGCGGCCATTGGCTTGCTTGCGCAGCCCCAGTACCGCCTGACAGGAAAGCTGCATCGAAATATCGGGGCGGCGGGTCAGCGCTTCGGAAAAGCGCTGATAGACGTAGTCGCTGAAGATGCTCTTCGGCACGAAGATCTGCTGAAAGCCGGGAATTGCGGCGGAAACCGCCGCGCGGAATTCGGCATTCGCCAACAGCCACTCATTGAAATCCTCCGGCTGGCCGGCGGCGACCGAAAGGTCGCGCACTCGGCTGTTGAGGATCTCGCCACTCTGGGCGGCGGCCAACACCTGCCCGCCGCTGATCGTCGGCTGCGGATCGAAGAGGTGGACGTGGAACGCAGTCCGCACCGACTTCATCAGCGCAATGGCCATCATCACGCCGGAAAAGCCTCGGCCGATGATAGCGATATGCGGTTTGGCTCTCGCAGCGGCTCCCTCGGGAGCGACCTTCGCAAACAATCCATGGACAGTCATCTGCACTCTCCCATGGCCGGTTCTACCCGGCGAAGTCTCAAATGCATGGCTGTTTCGGTTCGGAACGCGGACACCGACCGAATTGTGAATATTGCCGACCAACGTCTCGATATACGACATAGTCGCGGGGTCGGGAAAACATAGCGCCCGCCGCGGCAGCGGCCGAGCCCGTATCCGTTGTTCTGGTTGGCCTGGCACTTTGGTGCATGGTCATCCCTAGACGGCATACTCTATAAAGTTAGTGCGCTATTAGAGCGCGAAACGATCTGAACATCAAGTGCCATGTGGAAGAGCCCGTCGGGCTAGCTCGCCTTACAGGGCTTCAGGCCAGGCCGCTCGGCACGGGTGAGCGGTCCATGACCTCTCGTTCGATCGGTTGCGCACGCGGTTGTTCCCGGCGCGCGATGCCGTTCAGGACACGCAACAGATCATAGCCATGCGACCAGCGGCCGAAGCCACTGGCGATATTGATATGGCCGGCATAGCCAAGGTCGACGAGACGGCTGCCCCATCGTGTCGATACGTGCCGCAGGCGATCGAAAGCCATATAGGGATCGTTGAGGCTGCCGACGACGAGGCTGGAAAAAGGGAGCGGCAGGTCGGGCATCGCGCCGAAATCGATGGCGCCGGGATGCAGCCGGTCGGTTGGGTCAAGGTCGCAGGGCGCAACAAGCAGCGCGCTGCGCACATGTCTTGCCAGGGGACGCCGCGCCAGGTTGGCAACAAGAATCGAGCCGAGGCTGTGGGCCACCAGGTCGACGATTCCGTGCCGGAGGATTTCGCGTTCGAGAGCATCGCGCCAATCATCGAGCCTCGGCCGGTTCCAATCCACCTGTTCGACCAGAGCGGCATCCGGGTGATCTCTCAGCCAATGGCGTTGCCAGTGTCCCTCGTCGGACCCGAACAATCCCGGAATGATGAGCGTTTTTGCCATGACATCAATCTCTTGCGAAGGCGATCCGGGAGTTACAACGACCCGTTGCAAGCAGGTCCGGTTCTGGATCGACTATGCGCAAGCGACAGATGGCGGAGAAGCAAGGAATACCTAATATCTATAAATTCGATAGTATTTATTTTCTTACCTGAAGTTCACGTCGACGCGATCGACATTCCGGCATGGAACAATATTCGCAGTAGAGTGTTTCCACCGACGCGGCTCAAAAGCGAAATCAGTTTCCTTGTGACCCGTCCCAGCGTCAAAAATTTGCGTTGTTGGAGCCCGTGAAATTGTTAGTTTGGCGCCGAAATACACCGGCGCTCTGACAAGCCGGCCAACCGGCGACTTGATGATCGGTTTGGATGAGGGGATGGCGCGACCGTTTGCGGTTGCAGGGCTGAAAAGGTGACCGGAAGTTGACGGACCGACGCAATGGGAGCCGCTGGCGATTTCGCCAGCCGAGTGTTTTGCCTGGCTTTGGGCTGTCGCTCGGGATCACGCTGAGCTGGCTGGTGCTGATCGTGTTGATCCCGCTGTCGGGACTGGTGTGGCGGGCAAGCGGGCTCGGCTGGGCCAAGTTCTTTGAGCTGGCGCTCGATCCACGCACGCTCAATGCCCTGAAGATCTCGTTCGGCACGGCGTTTCTCGCCGCCGTCATCAACCTCGTCTTCGGCGTCATCCTCGCCTGGGTGCTGGTGCGTTACCGGTTCCCCGGCAAACGGGTGATCGATGCCATGGTCGACCTGCCGTTCGCCTTGCCGACCGCCGTTGCCGGCATTGCCCTGACGACGCTTTATGCCGGCAACGGCTGGATCGGCCAGTTCATCGAGCCGCTCGGGCTGAAGATCGCCTTTACGCCCGCCGGCATCGTCGTCGCGCTGATCTTCGTCGGCCTGCCGTTTGTCGTCAGGACCGTGCAGCCGATCATGGAGGAGATCGACAAGGAGGTGGAAGAAGCCGCCGCCACGCTTGGCGCCAGCCGCTTC
>NZ_JBBBBO010000027.1:0-30185 GCF_037120565.1 Ensifer sp. CCNWLY38 | reverse complement strand
GTTCATGTCAATTCGGTCGAAGGTTTCAATTCCCGCGTCCGCCGCACAATTGCCGGCGTCTTTCATCATATCAGCCCGCAGCACGCCGACCTGTATTTCCACGAGATCGGTTTCCGCTGGTCACAGCGCATTGTGACTGGCCAGGCTGTGCGGAAAAGCCGAAATGGCGTGGAACGCATGAAAACAATGTGGTCACGGGTACCGCCGGCGCTGCAATTGCTGCAGGTCTTCCGCACTGCTACCGGTCGGCAAATGCGCAGAAGTCCAGATGGTGGCATCATCGTCAAATCAGCAGTCGCTGTCTTTGGTTGATAAAGGCCATGTATCGACCGGAACCATGTGCCGTGGGCTCGCTGCCTGGTGCTCCGGACTTAAGCGGCCCAGTACGGGACGTACCTGGCGTTCCGCTTACCCTGGTCGGGGTCGGCGGGTGCGATACGGCCGAGTCTTATTGACTCAGCAATAACGGCAGAAACAGCCTGATACTCTTCCGGCGCCAGTGAAAAACGTTCCCTGAGAGTTGCGTTGCTCATGTAGTCATGAGTGAGCCAGCGTAGGACGCAATGGAAGAAGCATGCTCGCAACTTCTCAGCCTTTGACATTTGGCCGAATGCCTTCGGTGCGAACAGCACTACCCGCATAGAATTCTCTGATGAGATGAAGTCGGGAGCTGGAAGGTGCAGCGCTTCGATCTCTATCAGTGTTTTATCGAGGCCACCGCCGCGCTCCTCGCAAAGGCCGAATGACCGCATGGTTGCCGCTAACTTCTCGTTTCTGGAGCGGCGTTCATCGAGAATCCGATCGGTGCTGATCAAGGAATTGCCCGGATTGGTAACTTCTATGCGGTTGTCATAGATCTCGACCACTGGCCCTACACCGGTAGCCATGAAGTCCTGATGTATGAGGGCGTTGGCAATCACTTCGCGGACGGCGGTTTCCGGGAAATGGGGCACCATCCGCCGAACGCCATCTGTATAGCGCTCCTCCTTCGGCAACCGCTCCATCAGAAACCGCATCATTCCCGTAAAGCCGACGGCGTATCCCTTCTTGCCTTCTTGCTCGAAATCGGAACGCGACTTGTCGCGCCCGGAGTATTTCACGATACGAACAGTCTTTCCTGCGATGGATGGGAAAAGAGTGACATCTCGGGCCAACATGATTGCGCCAAGATTGGTAATGTCGAATCTTCCTTCGAGGTTGTCGAGAAGGAAGCCAGAATCGGTGAGCTTTCGAATGATTTCCTGAGGATTTTTCGGTTTGGGATCCCCCGTCAGATCGTAGACGGGGTCCGAGTCTAGCATCGAGAAGACATCATCTGCAGTGACATTTGATGACGCAACTGCGGTTTCGAAACGTCGCCGCCCTGTCGCTATCCAGAGAGCACGCTCATGCTCAGGGAACTCGGTCAGTTTTTTCTTGTTTTCGCCGATCCGTACGAATTCAGTGCCGGCGAATTTTACGGGCCGCTCATATGATGGCTCAACCGCAACGATGGAATAGGGCAAGCCGTCGCAGATAAAGTCGAGAACCTCGATAAGTATTCGCGGCTCAACCATCCTGGTCAGCCAGTTCGTGAAGTCTTCGTTGCCTTGTTTCTGTTGCTGCAAACGGAGCTCAGTGCCAACTCGCCTCTTTGTGCGGTCTTCCACACCGAATACGAGAAAGGCGCGATCTCTTCCCGCTAGCATGGCCGAATTCGCAAGTGCCGAGACATATTCCCCGATCTCGCGTGGATCCTTGTTGTTGACCTTGAATTCCAACCATGCACTTTCGGTGGGTTCTTCCAGGAGTCGATTTAGAAGTGCACAAGGGTCGTAGATCGGCATTATGTGTCCTCGTATTATCCCCCTTATATCAGATTCGGTCGTTTCAGAACGTCGCTAGCAGCAGAATCCGCAGAAATTTTCTAGAGAAAACAACGCTATGCCGCGGAAAGTTCTGCTTGGGGTTTTATCGGTCTTTTGAAAAATTGGTGAGCTGCAATTGAATCACTGAGGCGCAAAATTAGGTCGCGAGCTTTTATCCCGCTTATGTCATATCTGCAGCTTATCCTCTGTCCGGCTGTAAGGAAAACAATAGGTTAGAGGTAGTGAGCCACAACGTTTTATATCAATGACGTGGCTCTTCGCGGTCCGTTCATTCCCCAGAGGCAGGTCGCCTCTAATGGCGGGCGATATCTCCGGCGGTTCGCTGGCATATCTCGCCTGCTCATGCGGCAATCAGCCCAGCACGGGTTCTGCGGTTCGATTCTCTTCAAGAACATCGATTTATTTTCGTGGTGGGCCGTCTCAATGAAGGCCCTGGCAATCCCCCTGCGGCTGCTGCTCGGGCGCCCAGGGAGGCTGCTACTTGTCTAGCGCGAGGTGTCCTTCCGCTTGAGGAGGCCAGCGCGGATCACCTCCGTCTTTGACGCCGGGGTGGGGAGGGGAGGTAGCGACTTTGGATTGCAGGATCCATCGCGCGCCTTGAAGCCTTCGTACTTCTGTTGTGCATCCAACCTGTCGGCGTCTGATACAGGACCGACCTGGGCGCCATTGATGTCGTGGCGGACCGAACCGGGGCGCGCGACCGCAATCTGATAGCTCCGCGAATGCACATAGGTTGCCATCGCCTTGCGCAGTGTCGACACGCTGATTTCTGGTTTCAGGAGAGGGCGGACTTCATTCCAGAGCCCGAGTGCAAAGGGTCGGATTGGGTCGCCAACCTTGGCTGGAAGAACTGCGATCGGCCGAGTGAGAAGAGCGTTGATGGCCTCGATTTTGGCGACCTCTCGTTCACGTGCCAGAACCGGGCTGGAGTTATCTCGCGGAGATTTTGCCGTCGGTGACTTTTGACGCATCGCAACCCGAGCCAATCCAGGAATGTCATGGCTCCAGGATATGTCATTCGACATCACGAACCAACAACATCAGCTCGGTTCCAGAGGATTTATAGCTTGAACGCCGGAACGCAAGCACTGCGAGCGTTCTATGTCGTGCGGGACAAATCGTCGAACTCCTTATCTTCGAAGTGCCGGATCTCGGAGATGACAGCCGGGAATTGGGGTAACAGCCGCTACGTTCGAACATTCCGATGCTCCCCTAGGCTCCCTGCAAAACGCTCGGCGAGGCGTTCCCTTTTGAAGGCCTCCGCCACCAGATCGACGAAAGCGCGCGTTTTGGCCGGCACCAGGGTCCGTGAGGCGTAATAGAGTGAAATGGCGCCCGCGTCTGCGTACCATTGCGGGAGAAGGCGAACGAGGATGCCGTTCTCGAGCTCTGGCAGGACATCGGGCACAGCGAGCATGGCCACGCCGAGACCGAGCCGTGCGGCCTCCCGCATCGCCGCCGGGTCATTGACGACGATGGTTTCTGGCAAAAGCGCCGTCATCTCGGTTCCCGCCGCGTTGCGCATCGCCCAATGACGGATACGGCCGGTTCCGAGCGACCGCATCACGATGCCATCGAATTGCGAAAGCCCGGTGGGGTCGGTTGGCGGCGTGCGTTTCGCCATATAGGCGGGCGAAGCGACGGCGATGATGTGGGCAGGTGCCAATGTCCGGGCGACAATACCCGGAGCCAGATCGAAGCCCCCGCCGATGGCCGCGTCATAACCTTCTGCGGCCAGATCGACCGAGCGGTTCTCAAAATGCCATTCCGGCCGGATGAGCGGGTATCTGCGCAGCAGTTCCGGTAGGAGCGGCAGGATGTGGGTGACGCCGAAGGTGGGGCTCAAGCTGACCTTCAGCACGCCCGTCGGCTCGAGAGCGCCAGATGAAACGTCGGTGATCGCCGCTTGCAGGGCTTCAAGATTGCCGCCGATCGACTGGAGGAACCGTTCGCCCGCTTCTGTCAGCACGAGCTTGCGGGTGGAGCGCTGGAATAGCCGCACACCCAGGTTCCGCTCCAGCATCGCCACGTTGCGGCTGACGGCGGCCGGTGTCAGGGCCATGCGCCGCGCGGCCTCCGAGAAACTGGAGGTCTCCGCGCTTTTGACGAAGCTTTCGAGGTTGGCCAGCGTTTCCATATAACCTTCAACGATCACTTGAAGTCAGATCAAAACATTACCGGCTAATCTGGAGGAAATAAACAGGCCATCTTCACTCCATCGAAACCCAACGGAGTGAAGACAATGAATCAGAACACCCATCCCCTCGCTGGCAAGGTTGCTCTCGTCACCGGCGGTTCGCGCTCGATCGGCGCAGCGATTGCGAAGAAGCTTGCCGCCGACGGCGCGGCGGTCGCGGTCACTTACAGCGCATCGCCCGACAAGGCGGCCCAGGTCGTGGGCGACATCGAGGCCGCGGGCGGCAGGGCCCTTGCCATCGAGGCCGATGCCGGCAACCCGGACGCCGTTCGCGCTGCCGTGGCGAAGGCGGTGGAGACGTTCGGCGGCATCGACATTCTCGTCAACAATGCGGGCCTCGGCCTCGGCGGGCCGATCGAAGATATAGCCTTCGAAACCTATGAGCGGATGATCGCGGTCAACGTCACCGGCGTCTTCGTCGCGACGCAGGAGGCGGTGCGCCGCATGAAGCCGGGCGGGCGGATCATCCATATCGGCTCGTCGATGACACGTTATGCTGCGTTCCCGACCGCCTCGCTCTACACGCTGACCAAGGGCGCGATCACCGGCTTCAACCGCAGCCTCGTGCGCGATCTCGGGCCGAAGGGCATCACCGTCAACACGGTCCACCCGGGTCCGACCGATACCGACATGAATCCGGCGGACGGCCCGGTCGCCAAGATCGTCGGTCCCGGCATGGCGATCGGCCGCTATGGCCAGCCCACAGAGATCGCCAGCGTCGTCGCCTTCCTCGCAAGCCCCGAAGCGGCCTTCGTTACCGGCGCGGACATCGTCGCCGATGGCGGCTTGACCGCCTGATCCCGCGACACTCGAACCCAGAAAGGACAATCGCCATGAACAGCATCGGCATCATCGGCGCAGGCAATATCGGTCGCGCCTTCGCGACGGCCCTTGCCAAGAACAACATTCGCGCGACGCTCGCCAACAGTCGGGGCCCGGAAAGCCTGAAGGACGTCGTCGCGGCGATTGGCTCGACCATCGAGGCCGGCACACGCGAGGACGCAGCGTCGAAGGACATCGTGCTCGTCGCGGTCAACTGGTCGAAGCTGCCGGCGGCGCTTGCCGGCCTGCCGGACTTCGGCGGCCGCGTCGTTGTCGATGCCAACAACCCCATCGAAGCACCGCTGTTCAAACCTGCCGAATTGAACGGCCGGCTGTCCAGCGAGGCCTTCGCCGGCATGGTGCCGGGTGCCCGCGTGGTGAAAGCCTTCAATCACCTGCAGCCGCACCTGCTTTCCGGCGATCCCCGAGCCGAGGGCGGCCGGCGCGTCCTGTTCTATTCCGGCGACAACGCCCAGTCCAAGGCGCAGGTCGGCGCGCTGATCGACCGGCTCGGCTTCTTCGGCATCGACCTCGGACCGATCTCGATCGGTGGAAACCTCGTCCAGTTTCCGGGCGGTCCTTTGCCAGCTCTCAATCTGGTGAGGTTCGGCTGAAGAGGCATCGACAGATCCCACGTTACAGCTGTCGTCGGCGAACGGTTGAAACCGTTTCGCCGACGACGGCGGTGTTGCCGTTTTCTCTGAAGAGCCAATCCGAGATTGACCTTTCTTTGCATCGGCAAACACAGAGGCATAGTCGCCGCCTTCGACGGCCAATCCCGGCACGATCTGCCATGGCATCGGAGGAGGGGCCCGGGGATGCGCTCAATGTGCTGGGACATTGACGCCGCATTGAAGGGGCAGGTCGAGGAAACCCTCCTCGACAGCTACGAATGCGAGCGGCGCCCTGTGGATCGTCCAGTGTTCATCCGTGCGGTAAGGCCGGATTGCACCCGGGGACGAGACATTGACGGAGCAACTGCGCGCCAACATGAAGCAACGATTTTGCTCCCAGCGTGACGATAATGTTGCCTGCAATGCGTTGCAGCCAGATTACAAAGGATCTGTTGCGCGACAACCAGTCGCGGAACGACCCCGAGGCCAGGGCACCCCGCAAGCATCTGCAGTCCGGTCACCTTCATAGTGCCACCGAGGATGAAAAACTGCAGCGGGAGATCCGGCGGAGGGCTGCACGAACTGCGGAAGCACGAAAGGGATCGCCGAGGGAAAGTCACCTGTCGCCGTTGATGTACGAGCCGGCTTCGGAGACAGATCTTGTTCTCGTTATGGGCCTCTAAGATCGGATAATCTATCAACTGCAACGCCTAGATGCGGCTCTTCGCGGCAACAATGGCTTCCGCCTGAAGGGCGCAGAGCTCGATTCCTTACTTGCTCATGCCATTGTCTGCATTTGCTAAGTGTTCGAAGCGTGTCACTCCCTTGGTGGGGCGGGCAGGTGAAGGGTGCGCGGGCCCGGCTGGTAGTAATGGAGGCCAGCGATTGGTGGCGGAGCCAGGGTCTCGATCAGGACTCGACGCCGACGTCCGATGAACCCAAACATCCGCCTCGGGACACCGGAGGGTCGCGTCCCCACAAGTGGTGTAGCTGGGCGGTAGCGAAGCCGCTCGCGAGCGCGCCCTCGACAGCGCCGTAGCGAGCGAGCGGCGTAGCGGTGGTCATCGAAGTTCCCCGGTAGGGTCGGGTTGCTGACACCAACCTGATTCGAAGGAACCATCGATGACCGACGACATGATGAACCTGCGCGCGCTCGTGGAGAAGACCCCGGATTGCGATCTCCTGCGCGAGATGATTGGCTTCGCCGCCGAGCGCCTGATGGAGCTTGAGGTGGGGGCCGCCACCGGCGCCGCCTTTGGCGAGAAGACCCCGCTGCGGCTGGCCCAGCGCAACGGCTACCGCGAGCGCGACTGGGAGACGCGAGCCGGCACGGTCGAGCTGCGCATTCCGAAGCTGAGGAAAGGCTCCTACTTCCCCTCGTTCCTGGAGCCGCGGCGCATGGCCGAGAAGGCGCTGACGGCGGTCATCCAGGAAGCCTACGTGCAGGGCATCTCGACCCGCTCGGTCGACGACCTGGTTAAGGCGATGGGCCGGACGAATGCTACGCATTCGCCTTGACATGAGCGGTATTTCGAAGAGCCAGGTCAGCCGTCTGTGCGAGGAGATCGACGGCAAGGTCAAAGCGTTCCTCGAAAGGCCGATCGAAGGCGACTGGCCGTATCTGTGGATCGATGCCACTTACCTGAAGGTCCGCCGCGGCGGTCGCATCGTCTCGGTCGCCGTGATCATCGCCGTCGGCGTCAACTCAGACGGCCGGCGCGAGGTGCTGGGCATGGAGATCGGCACCTCCGAGGCCGAGCCGATCTGGACCGAGTTCCTGCGCAAGCTGACCCGGCGCGGACTGCGCGGCGTCAAGCTCGTCGTCTCCGATGCGCACGAAGGCCTCAAGGCGGCCGTCACCAAGGTTCTCAGCGCGACATGGCAACGTTGCCGGGTTCATTTCATGCGCAATGTGCTGGCGCATGCCGGCAAGAGCGGCCGCCGTGTCGTGTCCGCCTTCATCGCTACCGCCTTCGCCCAGGAGACGTCGCAAGCCGCGAGCACACAATGGCGCGCCGTCGCCGACCAGATCCGGCCGAAGGTGCCCAAGCTCGCCGCCATCATGGATGACGCCGAGCCCGACGTGCTGGCCTACATGACCTTCCCCAGGGAGCATCGCGCCAAGCTGCACTCGACAAATCCCATCGAGCGGCTCAACGGTGAGATCAAGCGGCGCACCGAGGTCGTCGGCATCTTCCCCAATGATGACGCCATTGTCCGCCTCGTCGGCGCGCTCCTGCTCGAACAGAACGATGAATGGGCCGTCCAGCGCGCCAGATACATGACTCTGGAAACCATCAGCCAGATGAGCGATGATCCGCTCATCAGCCTGCCCGCCGTGGCGCGCTGATCATCCCGGTCCATGCCGGAGAGCACGGCGACCAATGCCGTCTGCTACACCACCTCACGGGACGCGATCCACCGGAGAAGCGCCGGCGCCAAACCCGAATGGCGAGGCATGCCTCAAGGCTAGCTGACCTACGGGAGTTCACTGATCAGCTTTTTGAGCGAGACCGGATATTTCCGGACCCTTATGCCGGTGCCGTCTGCGCAAGTGCAGGCCTGGCGAGTACTCCAACGGCGAGGGCAGCGACGGATTTCACGATCATGCGAGTTCTCCATTCGCCGGCAGGATGCCGGCACGCACAGTTGAACCGCATGCGGCCTCATCTGTTCCCAAAATTGCAGCGGGAGAGTGCATTTTTTTGGAGGAAACTCCACAACGACTTGCGCAATTTTCGAGGTCGAAGACTAAGGTCGAACCCCAAATGCGACCGAAGTCTGGCCATCGGAACGAAAATTACGCAACCGGGTTGTTAGGTGGTTCCCGCGTTGAGAGTGGGAACTACAACAACCAGACTGGAGAAAAACATGAAAAAGCTTGTCAGCTCCACCCTCGCAGGGCTGTTTCTGGTCGGTGCTTCTAGCGTTGCCCTGGCTCAGACGGTCGTTATCACGCCAGAGCAGGAAACGGTCGTTCGCGAATACGTGAAGAAAAAGCCGATTGCTTCCATCAAACTTCCTGGAGTGGAGCTCAATGTCGGCTCGACGGTTCCGGAAACGGTGGAACTGCACACGATTGATGCGCCGGACATCAAATACCGGTATGTCGTCGTTGACAACCGAACGGTGCTGGTAGACCCAGGAACGCGCAAGATCGTCCGGGTTATCGACTAACCGTCGCAGGCGCTGTCCCTTCCCCCCGGGGAAGGGGCAGTTCTGACGCTTTGCGTCCGTTCCCTCTCGATGAGCTCGAACGCCCGCCATCTAATTAGGCTCGCTAAGCCCCTGCTGACTGGCCAGAGGCTCAGGAGATGTGTGCGACCGTTCACGCTTAGCAATCGCACCTGTCATGTTACATCTGCTGCAAAGCAGCGCAATTCATCCTATCGGATGGTTCGCGTCGTTAACGATCTTCTGCGTCAAGCCGAACTCGGGCGCGGTAGGCCCCATCCGCGCAGGGACTTGGTGATAGGTGGGGCCTAGAGGCGTTTTCGATTGGAGAAGATCGAAGTAGCGGAAAAGAACCCGCGACCCCCCCTAAAGTTCCGCCATAGGACTTCAGTCTCACACGCCAGCGGCAAAGGTCTGAGATCGGTTGTCGCGTTGTCCCGGCGACACATATTTCACTCAGGCCCATGGCGACGCATCCACGTTTGCAGCCAAGGGCGCATAATGGTTCCAGAGCTGTCCGCATCGACCCTTCCGGGCAGTTCTGGCGCCACTCGACTCAAAGACCCAGGAAGACTCTCGCGATGTACCACAGAGAACGTTATGGCGAGCCTGAGCGGAGAGCATCCATCGGATTGCCGATAGGCGTAATGCTGCTTTCGATGCTGGCGATTTTTGCATACCTACTCATTGGCGGCGCATTTTCGGGCGACGGAAGCCGGAATGTGGCCGTGTACCTGCCGCAGGTAGCTCAGGAATAGCGTCGACGTCCGGGCATCACCGCGCTCGTGAACCGAGGCGGCTCCTCCCCCGCCTCGTGATCATGACAGTTTCCAAAATTGCTATAAAAATCCGGTGACTGACCGGCAATGAATCCGCAGAGCACGATGGTCAATACCGCCCTTTGGTGGTCAGTCAAGAACGGCCAGCGTGCCAGACGCGGCGCCCTAAATCCACGGCGCAAAAGCACCGTGGCATAGCCAATTCGGGCTAAGTCGGAGACAATGGGGGATGTTGCGGTGAAGACGGGAATGGGGAGCCAACATGGGCTTGGTGCACTTGGGTCGAGCGCGCTTGTCATCGGGTACAGTTGCGCTCTACGAAGAACCATCAGCTATATCTACGCACTCGCGTCGACGACACTCGACAACCTGTTGCGAGAAGTTCCGCGTCGGGAGGAGCTGATAAGCGAATATCAGCAAATTTGTCTGGACTTGCAGGCCGAGGTTGTCGCGCTGCTTGCTTTGTTGGATGACCAGCAACCCCAGTAATACCAAGACGAGCTCCCTCGTTGCGCCAAAATAAGGTATATTTGTCCACGATTAGCCCGGCCCACAGGGCGTGACGGCAGCCCGAACCGGCTGCCTCCTAACTTGGAGGGTGGAATGTTCAACGTCCACTCGCGAGTGATCCTTCCCAACGATCTCGATGAACTCCAAGCCGTGTTTGATGAGGTTCTGAGGCAACGGCACTTGCCTCAGAACCGCCAAGACGCTGAGTTGCTCGCGGTGCGGCTTACCGATTTGTATCAAGGCGGCGTTCGCGACGCGGCCTCGCTTCGGGCGAAGTTGCTCAATCAGGGTGAGACGTGATGATTAGCTCTTGCGCTGCCACACCCTTGCCGCTCCGCATTGTCCAGTGCGCACCCCTCCCTCGTTTTTGTGCCATTAGACCTCCGCTACTGGACCCCATACCGGCCGGAAACGCAGGGGGCGATCCGAAGGATAAAGTGACCGACGAACCTAGGGGGCCGAGCCCTCCCGAGATGGATCTTGAACCGGCTGGATGAGGGCCGCGTGCCAGCGGTTCCCAGCCGCGACGAGGCCAACGTGGAACCGGATGAGGCTCTGCCTGAAGACAGCGAGGAGGAGATCCTCGACGACGACCCCGCGCGCGAAAAGACCCGGTTCGACGAAGAGGTTCCGAAGAGCAGCCGATAGGCGTTGCCGTGGGTCTGACATTAGGCGGCTTTGGCGTCTCATGCGCCGACGCGGTTGATGCGCTCCCACAGATCGCGATCGCGATATTTCTCGATGCTACTGAACCCTCGCTCGAGCCGTGGGCAGTGCCACGTGGCGCGGAGAGTTCTTCTTGACGAAGCCCGCGACCTCAGCAACGGCAATTCCCGCGCCCAAAAACGTGGTCCGGAGCACGCTCTGCGGCACTACTCGAAGCATGCAAAAAGAACACTTCTCGAAATCTGCCGCGAGACTGCGAAGTTGACGAGACAGCGGTGTTGAAGGTTCTCACGGATGAAAACAACACCCGTGAGGCAACACTAAATTAACTCAGTGGCTGCAATTTGTAGTCGGTCGCCATTGTCCCTGCACCTCACAACTGGCACCCGGAGCCGCGATCCGCCCACGGGTCGCGGTTTTGCCCGTTCAGCCGCTTGGGCCTGCGAGCAAGGCCCCGGATCAACGGGTAAGATCCAGGTAACGAAGCGAAGAACTGACCCCTCGTGTCAAAACGAGGAGCAATAGATGACGAGCACGATTTCATCGCATCCTGCATTGTCGCGAACGATGCAGGGCGGGGATATGCTTCAGGCTGATGAGGTGGTGGCAATGATGCGGCTGCACGAAGATGCGTCTGTGAAGTCGAACGCTCAGACGAAAGGCCCTAGATTTCTACCCGTTTAGAATCTAGGGCCTTTTGATGTCAGATCGCCAAACACCTGTACCGCGGCAAAGACAAGCAAGGCCGCGAGTGCGACTTAGGGAAGCCTCGACTAATGGGCCTCGCCGCCCGGCTCGCCCTTGGGACAACTCACCCGTACTAGAACGCGACCCTCGCCGGCGATGTCCTCCGCCAGGCGTTGAATATATGTGTCGGCGTCAGGGGCGTCGACCAGTCCTTCGATGACAACGGTGTTGCCGAGCATGCTCAAGCAAATGTTTTGGGTGTCGAACGGCGCTTCAGCCGCCAGCGCATATTTGATGGAGGCGATGAGCCCCGAAGCGTCGGAACCCTCGCCGCCTCCGCTGTCAAATTCCGGTGGGATTAAGATCATCGCCAGAACTCCTTGTCGAAGTCCAACCCGCCCATGCGGGCGTTGTTCCAGGCCGGCTCGCCCGAGGCGACCTTTGCGCGAGCGGATAGGACCTAAGTCCCATAGAAGAACGCTGCGTTCGTCCTAAGTTGGGAAACCCTCTCGCCCGGGACCGCGATCGAGGCGCCTCTGGGCCTCAGCTGCCTACAGCTTCCCCCCGCTAGATGGGCCCCACGAGCGGTCCGAAACAGCATCTCTTTGCATAACCCGCCCCAGCACTCCCCAGGTCGGCACGGGATCAGTGTCGCAGGCAACCCATACCATCGACAGGCCGTTTCCTCGCAGTCATCGAAGTCAGCATAGTACGCTGGTTGCCCGTGCTGATTGCGAACGCGAACGGAAAATCCAGCCAGAGGGGACTTCCAAGGCCCTGTAAGATTCTGGAAGTCTTGGAACGGTAGTTCGGAACGCTGTTCCTTTATCCGGGCTTATGCAGGGTTGCTGCTGGCAGGTAGACCTTCGACGCTGACTGCTTGTTACCGACTCCTCCTACGACAAGGTAGGCGATGATAGCGATCGTCGCTGCGAAGATTATTCCTACCGGCAAGGCTGCCCATCCATGGTCTTCTGATGAACGAACCTTTCGTCCCAACATCATGCTCTCCATTTTGAACGGGAGGAATGTTCGATCTAGTTTCTATAAGTCGCACGGCATTTGGTGCTTTATTTTCAATCTCATAGCATTAAATAAAGCATACCACGTCCTGGGGAATTTGACTTGAGATCAGAAGTGGCAGGCCTGTTCTTGTCCCTCAACTTTTCCGGCCGGTCCTCTGGTTCATTCCCGACTTATCCGCATGGCAGCTGCTGACCTGAAACACAGCAGAAGGGGTCCGTCTATCGTCTCGTCACACCCGAGGCGACGCCCGGCGCAGCGCATGTGGTGCGTTGGCTGCGACCCTCAAGGTATTGGTTGTGGATCATGGCTATCGTATCCGGCCATTCTGCGCGTAGTCATGTCAGCCGCAAGAGCTTAGTGATAATTCTACTCCCGCTCGCCAGCATCTGCTCCCAAAAAAGGAACCCTTTGCCTCTTTCGGCGTTCATCCGCATCGGACATGCTGGCGGCCTTGAGAATGGAACCCACCGTCATTTTGCTAGCCGAAGATGAGGCGCTGTTACGGCTTGATTTCGAACACGCACTCACTGAGGCGGGATTCGACGTTGTCGCTGTCTCGGCGGGCGGGGAGGCAATAACCCGCTTGAATGCCGAAGGTTCATCCATTCAAGGCCTAATCACTGATATTCGGTTCCGCGAGCCACCGGACGGTTGGGATGTCGCACGTCACGCCAGGGAGAACGACCCCGAGATGCCTGTCGTCTACGTCAGTGGAGACAGTGCCCTTGATTGGGCGTCAAAAGGCGTCCCGAACAGCATCATGATTGAGAAGCCCTTTGCCATGGCACAATTGACGACGGCAATTTCTCAACTTCTTAATGACCGGTCACCTGGAAGGACAGCTTCCTAGAACGGCAGGAGAGTCGAGCTTCAGTCCCCATCATCAGAGCATTTAGTCGTTTTCCATCCACTTATTGAAATCCCTATGCCCTGCAACGGCGTTGCAAGGGGCTGGGGCACGGGCGCTTAGACTCCAATCGGTGTTTCAGTTGGAATTGTTGTGCGATTTTCGAGCCACTTCCAGACGTGTCGGTGGCGACAACCCGCTCAACGGTAGAGCTAAGACGGAACGGGAAACTGAATATCGCTCGTCGCCTATCCGGTCCCAGGCATCATCGATTTACTGTTTCCGGCTTGGGCACCCGCACCGGCTCCGCCACCGGCGACGATCGCGTCGGTGTCTGGTGCGAGAAGATTGGCCCGTCGCGCGAAGGCGACAAACGTCCCGCGAGCGGTCTCGACATCAATCTCGCCTGCAAGTGCTGCCCTGCAGGCATTGAGCGCGATGGCGTGGGTTGCATTTCGTTTCGATGGCGGCCACTCGATCAGCCAGGCATAGTCTTCTCAGACCGTGAACCTCAGCTCGGAAATCCGAGACCGACAAGGATTGTGACGGGATGTCGAAAGCAATCGTGTTCCATCGTTTTCCTCCATTCACGCGGCATTGGATGTCAACGTCATGCGTCGGGCAACTGCCTACCGGATCACCAGCACGTGTTTCGACCCGGCGCGAAACAGATCGAGCGCGATCGTGCCACTGGCGTTCTTTAACGCTGTCTCGAGTTCCGCCACTGTCGAGATGGGCCGCCGATTGGCAGCAACGATCACGTCGCCCATGCGCAGACCGGCTCGGGCGGCAGCACTTCCATCTTCAACGCTGGAAACAACCACGTTGCCGGCCGCATCCTGGAACTCAGCGCCCTCAAGGCGAGCGGGCATGGCTCCAGGCTTGGCAATTGCCTCGTCCGGCTCGATGCGCATTGTCACCGTTCTGCGAACCCGATCACGCAGATATTCGATTTCGACTTCCGATCCGACCTGAGCCAAGCCGACACGATTGCGGAGATCTGCGGAGCCCGTGATTTTCCGATTGTTGACGGCGATGATGACATCGCCAGCTCGAAGGCCGGCCTGTGCCGCGGGCGAATTCTGCTCAACGCTGCCGACGACGGCGCCGGAGCTTTCCGCAATGCTCAGCGCCTCGGCCAGGTCGGGCGTCAGGTCCTGGACGGAGATGCCGATCCGGCCGCGCCGCACTTCGCCATGCTCGATCAGTTGCTCCATCACGGCCGACGCCATTGCGATCGGAACCGCAAAGCCGATGCCGACATTGCCGCCGGTGGGCGCGATGATTGCGGTGTTGACGCCGACCAGCAGGCCGTCCGCGGTCACCAGTGCGCCTCCCGAGTTGCCGGGATTGATCGAAGCATCCGTCTGGATGAAATCCTCATAGCCCTCGACATTGATGCCGCCACGGCCAAGGGCGCTGACGATGCCGGAGGTGACGGTCTGGCCAAGCCCGAACGGATTGCCGATCGCAACAACGGGGTCGCCGACCCGCAGGGCACCGGAATCGCCGAACGAGAGCGCCGTCAGCTTGTCGGCGTCGATCTTCAGCAACGCTATATCGGTTGCCTTGTCGCTGCCGACCAGTTCGGCCGTGAAGCGGCGGCGGTCCTTCAGGGTTACCGCAATCTCGCCGGCGTCCGCAACGACATGGTGATTGGTGAGGATATAGCCTTTGGCGGCGTCAACGATGACGCCGGAGCCCGCGCTCAGCCGCTGCTGTTGCTCAGGCAGGTTGAAATAGCGGCGGAAGAAGGGATCGTTGTAAAGAGGATTGGTTTCGGCGGAAACGCGAGACCTTACTGCAATGTTGACAACCGCCGGCGTGACGTCTTCCAAGACATCAGCGAGCGGGGGTTGAGTGCTTGCCGACATCGCCGACTGCGGCCGCGCCGCCGGTAACGGCGCAGGAACCAGGATGAGGACGAGTGCGGCGAATACGCCAACATATTTCGACGAACGCGTGGTCATTTTTGGCCCCGAATTCTTCAGATCCTCCTTCGGTGCAGGGGGCGGGCCCTCGGGGCCAGCCTCATCGGAGCCACGATTTTGACTCCTGCCAAACCAGCACCAGTCCGATATCGAAACGCCGCGCCGATTGAGGCGCAATGCATCTCTTACTTCACAAGTCTACCCAAAGCCCGCGCCCCGTCGGGGGCGCGGACTTATCATTGCAGTCAGAAGTCCATGCCACCTCCCGGCATCGGCGGGAGCGGTGCATCCTTCTTCGGCTTCTCGGCGACCATTGCCTCGGTGGTGATCAGCAGGCCGGCGACCGAGGCGGCGTCCTGCAGCGCGGTGCGAACGACCTTGACCGGGTCGATCACGCCCTGAGCGTAAAGATCCCCGAACTCGTTGGTCTGGGCGTTCCAGCCATAACCAAAATCGGTCTTCTCGCGCAGCTTGCCGACAATGATCGAGCCTTCGGCACCCGCGTTCTCGGCGATCTGGCGCACCGGCGCTTCGATCGCACGGCGAACGAGGTCGATGCCGTGCCTCTGGTCGGCATTCTCGGTCTGAGCGTTGTCCAGTGCTTTGACGGCTCTCAGCAAAGCGACGCCTCCGCCGGGCAGCACGCCCTCCTCGACGGCCGCCCGCGTGGCGTGCATGGCGTCGTCGACGCGGTCCTTGCGTTCCTTCACCTCAACCTCGGTTGAGCCGCCGACGCGGATGACGGCAACGCCGCCGGCAAGCTTGGCCAGCCGCTCCTGCAACTTCTCGCGATCGTAGTCCGACGTGGTTTCCTCGATCTGCGCCTTGATCTGCGCGACGCGGCCCTCAATCTCCGTCTTCGAGCCAGCGCCGTCGACGATCGTCGTGTTATCTTTTTCGACGACGACCTTCTTGGCGCGGCCAAGCATATTGAGGGTCACGTTCTCGAGCTTGATACCGAGATCTTCAGAGATCGCGGTTCCGCCAGTGAGGATCGCTATGTCCTCCAGCATCGCTTTGCGGCGGTCGCCGAAGCCCGGCGCTTTGACGGCAGCGACCTTCAGGCCGCCGCGCAGCTTGTTGACGACGAGGGTTGCGAGTGCCTCGCCTTCGACATCCTCGGCGATAATCAGCAGCGGCTTGCCGGATTGAACCACCGCTTCGAGGACCGGCAGCAATGTCTGCAGGTTCGAGAGCTTCTTTTCGTGAATCAGGATGTAGGGTTCCTCGAACTCAACCCGCATCTTATCCGGGTTGGTGACAAAATACGGCGAGAGATAACCGCGATCGAACTGCATGCCTTCGACGACTTCCAGCTCCGTCACCGCGGTCTTGGCTTCCTCGACGGTGATCACCCCTTCGTTGCCGACCTTTTCCATCGCTTCTGCGAGGAAGCGGCCAATCTCGGTGTCGCCATTGGCCGAGATGGTGCCAACCTGGGCGATCTCGTCGTTCCTGGTGACTTTGCGGGCGTTCCGCCGCAGTTCCTCGACCACAGCTTCGACTGCTTTGTCGATACCGCGCTTGAGGTCCATCGGGTTCATGCCCGACGCCACAGCCTTCGCACCTTCCTTGACGATCGCCTGAGCAAGAACAGTCGCGGTGGTGGTGCCGTCACCAGCGATGTCACTGGTCTTCGACGCCACTTCCCGCACCATCTGTGCGCCCATGTTTTCGAACTTGTCCTCGAGCTCGATCTCCTTGGCGACGGTGACGCCGTCCTTGGTGATGCGGGGTGCGCCGTATGACTTGTCAATCACCACGTTACGGCCCTTCGGACCGAGCGTAACCTTGACGGCATTGGCGAGGATGTCGACGCCGCGCAGCATCCTTTCGCGGGCGTCGGAATGGAATTTCACTTCCTTGGCAGCCATTTTCTACTCCTTCCTCAGGCAGCATTCCTTGTCTGGCATGGGTCCGGATCGACACTACGCCGCGTTTCTCGCTACGGCGTCGATCTCGACCACGCCCATCACGTCCGATTCCTTCATAATCAGGACATCCTCGCCATTGAGCTTGATCTCGGTGCCCGACCATTTGCCGAACAGAATGCGGTCACCCACTTTCACGTCGAGCGGTCGCAGCTGCCCGCTGTCATCGCGCGCACCCGGGCCAGCGGCAAGGACCTCACCTTCCTGTGGCTTTTCCTTCGCCGTGTCTGGAATGATGATGCCGCCGGCCGTTTTCTCCTCGGCCTCGATGCGGCGAACCAGGATTCGGTCATGCAAGGGACGGAACGTCATATCGCTCTCCTCGTGGACAAACAGATTTTTCAAGAAGTCCTCCGCGCCGCATTCGGAGCGAAACCGGCGCGGGGCACCGAGCCTTTCGGCATCGCGCGTTAATCGATCTGGTTTTTGTTTATTCGAGTTTCAAGAGGGAGACAGAAAATTTTTAGCACTCTAGCCTATCGAGTGCTACCGGCATGAATTCATGAGACTATTTCACGTCGCTGGTGGTTGGAGGGTGTGGCTGCCACTTGACGCAAGGCATCATGATCCCCACCTCATTCTCATCGACGCCGAGGTGGGTCGACACCAGTCCGGGAGCCCCAAGCTTCTTGGCGCTCCCTCGTACCTATGTTTCGACGAAGTCTTCCGCGGCTTTGGCCCGCCATCGTTGCTCGGTGGCACGTCGCCCTTCAATGGTTCGTGGCCGCACGTGGAAATCGAGGAGAATGACAACGAAATCCGCCTGATCGCGGAGGTGCCAGGCGTCGATCCAGACAACATCGAGGTGCTGCTGGAAGATGGCGTGCTTACGCTTCGCGGCGAGAACAAATCGGAGACTGAGGACAAGGATCGCCGGTTCAGCGAGCGTTACTACGGGCGCTTCAAACGGCGGCTGTCCCTTGGTCGCCAAGTCGATGAGGACAAGGTCGCCGCTTTGAACTGCATTTCCCAACCCGCGATGCCGCCATTGCCTACGCAAAGCGACAGAAACTGAATTGCACCGTCGTAGACGACAGGAGCCGCCGTCCCTAGTTTTCGTTGATATCGCCGGCAAGCTCTACCATTCAATCCCCGTTGCTGCGCGATCGGCGCATCGATCGGCATCGCCAATCCGGAAGAGCCCGCCGCTGAAGCGGCGGGCCGTACTCTCCTTTTTCTCGATCATACATGTGCATGCGCCGATAGTCCCAGAGTGCCCAGGCTGACACGGCGGTGACGAGCACGCCGAGGACCACATGGGTCCACATCGCGTTCATGTTCGCCGCGAATTGAAGCAGCCAAGGCGAGACCATCAGCCAGGAGAAGATGCCTCAACCGCACCACCGCCTACCGCTCCTCCAGGCCTAAAAGCGGCCGCCGGAACATTAATGAAAAGCGAAAGCTGGCACCGTGCCGTCTGAAGAAGGCATTCTTTCGATGGGAACTGAATTCCCAGTCCGTATATCTTTGACGGGCCGCCTCATATGAGAACCGCCCGTCGGAAAGCTGGCAAGGCTTTGAAGCAGGCGCCAGATAACTCCGTCAGATATCGTACCGCGAATCGAGCTCTCGCAGGGCAGACCGAACCTCATCGATTGTAACCGGCTCAGGCGTTCCTGGTATATGACGGAGAGCTGGCTTCGAATCTATCGCGTAAAAGTCCGAAGACCACGCGGCGAGAATGGCCCGTTTATCATCGACAGAAAGTGCAGGAGCCTTCACCACATCCATTGGACGTCGAAACGGCGACCAGTGAGATGCTAGAACTTCCGGTCCGATGTTCACGGCAGTTGCGGCAATCTGCTTAAACATATCGTCCATCATCGGTTCACCTCAGCTTAGGTGCGGCTTCCTGCTCCACCTGGCATGAGACGCCATGACGAGGTCAGTTTCCGGCGCCAGCAGATCGTGCTTTTCCGCGAAGGCGGCAAACAAGCCGCGTGCGGTCTCAGCTTCGATCTCGCCGCACAAGGCAGCACGGCATGCCTTGAGCGCAACCGAATGCGGACCATCCCTGAGCGATATCGGCCACTCGACCAGATGTCGGTAAGCGTCCATCACGCTTCTCACTTCCGTCGGGAATCCAAGACCGACGAGAATTCGCACAGGGTTCTTGAACATATCGGGTTTCATAACTCTCTCCTTTCCAACCCGGTGTGTCCATGGGCGCCATCGAACGGCGCCCATCCGATGTTTTCGTTTACGCCGCGCTCTGGGCTTCGATCTGCGGCGCGGCGTCCAACCTTCCAAGAACGGAACCGCTTTGAATACTGACCTTGCGCGGTTTCAATGCCTCCGGAATTTCCCGGACGAGATCGATGGTCAGCAGACCATTGCTCAGTCCCGCTCCACGCACCGTGACATGGTCGGCGAGCTCGAAACGATGTTCGAACGGGCGGTGGGCGATGCCTCGGTGCAGATAGGCTTCGGACGCAGAATCCTGCTTCTTGCCAATAACGGTGAGAAGATTGGTCTGGAACGTTAGGTCCAGGTCGCCTTCGGCGAAGCCGGCAACCGCAATCGAGATGCGGTAGCTGTCGTCACCCGTCTTGACAATGTCATAGGGCGGCCAATCGCTGGTCGAACGGTCGCGCTGGGCGTTTTCCAGAAGATTGAAGAGCCGGTCGAAGCCAACGCTCGATCGGAAGAGAGGCGTGTAGTCGTAAGATGTTGCCATAGCCATATCCTCCTGAAAGCAACATGGATATGGAGCGCCGAAAGACGGCGCTTCCAGCATTGCCAGCCCTGTTGTCAGCGGCTGGCGGCAAATAATCTGGTATTTGTGAAATCCGGCTTCAAGTGCCGCCTTGGAGAATTTTCGCAAATCTCAGTGCAAATTGAACTCACCTCCAATACGGCGCCATTCGTTCGGCCGGATCAGGCACTGATGCGTATAGCGAACGGAATGCAGCGGGCCGTCGAGATTGACTTGCCAGATTTCTGGTAGGCAGTCAGTGTTAGCGGCAGAAGGCTCAGATCGGCTTGCGCAAGCGACGGAAGCCATCAAATCGGACGGAGCCTATGTCGATAGATATCGCGACCATTAGACGTATTGCCCGCCTTGCCCGTCTCGCACTCAGCGAAGACGAGGCTGAAAAAATGTGTGGCGAGCTGAACGAAATTCTGACCTTCATCGAGCAACTTTTGGAGGTTGATGTCGAAGGCATCCCTCCGATGACCTCGGTTGTGCCAACAACCATGAAAATGCGCCAGGACGTCGTGACCGAAGGCAATCATGCCGAAGAGATCGTGGCGAATGCACCTCTCAGTGAGCGCAACTTCTTCCTGGTCCCCAAGATTCTCGAGTAAGCACAGACAGCCTCGGGCCTTGGAGCATTTCACGGCCGGCGATCGCCAAACGATGCGCCCCTTTGCGTGGCGCGTGTTAGCGGCTTGAGATTTCCGGCCCACATCCGATTCTTCGAAAGCTTGCCGATCTCGTTTGTGATCGAATGATGTGTCATGGCGAAGGTCCTGTCGTTTTGCACTTAATCAGGTTCTTCCTCAAATTGTGGTTCACTCACCGTTAGACATGATGCCGCTATGGGCGGGGATGCACACGAACACGAAATGGTCGCCCGGCCCAGGTGCAAAAGTCCTGGGTGTCGCGCCCACTGCCTGATGACAGTTGGGTTGTTTCCGCTGCCTGTCCAGGGTTCGGCATTTGCCCTGATTGCGGCCGGAGGACTCGAAATCGGCATGGCTGGTCCAAGGAAAGGCAGTAACGGTTAAGCTTCGGTTGAGCCGCTGGCGGTGCGCACACCAGAACTGTCAACGACAAACGTTTACCGATCGACTTCCGACGAATGCTCCCCCTTATGCGCGCAGGACAACGAGGGTCTCAGAGATTGTCAGTCTGCTCGGCCACAGTGCCGGCGGTCGTCCTGGCGAGCACTTGATGCGAAGGCTCGGCGGCATGGCTGTCAGCGATGCCGCGCTCGCGCGTTGCGACGCCACGATCCGGGTCGTTGGCATAGGGAGCAGGCGGCGATCCTGGCGCTACGGCACGGTGATCGTCGACCTGGAGCGCCGTTCAGTTGTCGATATCCTTGACGACCGGAGCGTGGCGAGTGCCGCGCAATGGCTGGAGCGGCACCCTTCTGTCGAGATCGTGAGCCGAGACCGATGCGGGCTTTACGCGCAAGCTGTCCGCGAAGGAACGCTGCAAGCGCGTCAGGTGGCTGACCGGTTCCATCTCATGCAGAATCTGCGCGTCGTGATCGAGGAGCAGATGAGCCTTTCCAGCCGCGCCACGGGAAGAGCTGCCGAATAGAAACACCGGAGGCGCGCAAATCGATCTGATTCAGGAGGATCCGCAGGTTGATGCAACGCATCAGGGCCGGGTGCGCCACGCTCATCGACAATCACAGCAGATGGTGTTCGATACCGTGCACGCCTTGCACAAGGAGGGTCTGTCCTGTTCGGAGAAGGCGAAATTCTCAAGGAAGCGCTCGAGATTGCCACCCGCCCAAAAAAACATCTGTTGCGCTCGCTGTCATTGCCGAAGTACTTCGCGGTGACGGCGGTGTGCGAGACTTTGGGTGTTGCCCGGTCAAACATGGCAGAACGTGCAAAGCAGATCCCTTCCAAAGCCCGCGGACGGCCGCCGCTTGCTGATCGGGGACTGGTTGAAGAGATCAAAGCGATCATCGCCGACATGCCGACCTGCGGCTATCGCCGGGTTCACGCCATTTTGCTCGAAACGCCATCAACGAAGGGCGTGCCTGGCCAAATGCCAAGCGCGTCTATCGAGTGATCAAGCTGCATGGGCTGCTTCTTCAGCGCCATACCGGTGCTATCGATGCCCGCCGCCATGATGGCCGTGTTGCGGTCGAAGTGTCGAACCTTCGGTGGTGCTCAGTGCGCATTCCGGTGAAGTCGGCCGCTGATTCCGAAACGAAGCCGGCCACCTATTCCGATCGCACCGGCTGTCGCCACTATCGCTCCGACCCGGCGATCTGCCGCGACTGCCCGTTGTTGGCCGCCTGCACATCAAACGCCGCTGCGACCCGCACCGTCACCCGTCATGTCTGGGCCGATGCCCGCGAGCGCACCGATGCCAACCGCCTGACGTCCTGGGCCAAGGCGATCTACAAACGCCGCAAGGAGACGGTCGAGCGCTCGTTTGCCGACGCCAAGCAGCTTCACGATCATCGCTATGGTCCTGACCAGGGCCCTGACCCCAGGGCCCCAAGCCGCCGCAATCCACTCGACAGCGCAAACCCCAAAACAAAAACCCGCCGAAAATATCGACGGGCTTGTCAGCAGTCTGAGCCCGCCGCTGAGGCGGCGGGCCATACTCCAATTCTCTATCATGCATGAGCATGCGGGTTCTGCCGATTGTCCCAAAGCGCCCAGGCCGACACGGCGGCGACGAGCGCTCCAAGGACCACGTGGGTCCACATCGCGTTCACGTTCGCCGCGAATTGAAGCAGCCAGGGCGAGACGATCAGCCAGACCCCGAGTACCAGGCTCGACCACTCTTCCCACTCAGCAAACGCCGACAGAGCGGCAACCGCCAGAGCGGCGAGCAAGATTCCGACAATCCATGCGTTCCACGCCGGTACGGTTTCACCGGCGAAGCCGAGCACCCAAGGTGAGACGAACAGGGCGACTGCGAGAACCAGATTGAGCCAATCCTGTGCTTTCTTGCTTTCCATCAGTCCATTTTCCATGACAACCTCCACGAATGAAGCTTGATCGACGGTGTTCACGCGCGCTGTGAACGCGCGCAAAACGATGTAATTTTGCGAAATTCGATCTTCAAGAGCCGGATTATCTCCGTGGGCTGCGGCAACCACGACTAAGGCGATTGTGATCGACTGCCTTCCCAGATCGACGATCTTCGCGTAGGCGAACAGTTGCAGAACACACCGTTGGAGGAAGGCCCGCGACGAAAATGGGACATGCGGTTGCCAATCCGCCGACGAGAGTAGGAAAATTTCAGCGTGCAATCGGATCGCGGCAAAAGGGGGAGGTACCAGCCGCCGCCGGGATAAACTTGGTGCGGTGCCTATGATTCCTCACACCCATGACGGTCACCGGATGCGCCACCCTGACCGGAGCCGCTCGCCGGCAGCCGAGCGAGCTCTTGTCACCCGGAAGGCCGGATTCGTTCCAGTGTTGGACACGCTGAAGCGTAATCTCGTTTCATGCCTTCAACATCGTCGCTCGCTTCGGCGATGAGCCAGCTCTTTTTCAACTCGCCGGTCAGTTCGAAAGAGCGCGGCCATGCTCTCGAACCCGCGGTCCGCCCCGGACCTTTGAGTTTGCATAGAAGCGCGGATGCATAATGCACGCTCTACCCCTTGAACTCGCCAAGCCGCGAAAATAAATCTTCGACGGGCGCCATCCAAAAGCGCTTTCCTTGTTGAAAACCAACGAATTCAGTGAGGTGGAAATGCACACGAAGATGTTTGACCGACCAGTTTACCTGCGTGAAAGGAAGGATCTGGTCCTCGAAATCACAAACCTGGACGACGCGATCGATTTCCTCGAGGAGTGGTCCAAAGGAGATCGCGATATCATTCATGACGCGACCCTGAAGACCTGCTACCTAGCACATGACGGCCACAAGCCAGTTCAGGTGGCGCGCGACGCGCTCCGCTCCTTTGCGCACAAGAAGGGTATCCTTGTGAAAGCTCCCGCGGTGTTGCCGTGGATGATCAAGGCCAAACCGGGCGGCGGTCGAGTACACCCGTAAACCGGCTTTCGGGAGTGGGGGGGGCCGCGCTCGCGGCCTCTCTAGCTAGCGCGGTAAGCAGCGCTTGTTGCGTGGTTTTCAAGGTAGGCTGGCGCGGGCGGCAGTGAGCCTGCCTCCGAAACCGCTTTCCTCCCGTGGAAGCCATCGATAGCGCACAGCTTCAACCAGTAGTAGCAGCGCGAAGGCAGGCGAAGCCAGGCGGCGGCTCGGATAGTAGAGGTGATCTCCAGGACGAGGGACACCAGTCCGCTAGTGCCTGGATCAACCGTCCTTTCTTCACGAGCGGACCCAGGTGGTCGCACGGCAGGCAGGTAGGCCGCGCCTGTCGAGGGCGGCGTCGAAACGACGTATTTTTGCGGAAACTGATCTTCAAGAGCCCGATTGTCACTGTGATGGGGCAGCCAACCATGAGTGACGAGATCCACGCCCCGCACCCTCCGTCCGCACGGTGGCCCAGGGGCCGTAAAGGCGAACGTGGGCCTGACACGATCAACCGAAATGCCCGGATATCGCGTCTGGCGGCTCCATCAGAACGCTTTAAGGGTGATGGCGAATTGCTCCGGTGAGCCGGCGCGAATGCTCGAAAGGCTGGGGCACTAAGAAGTGCCCCAGCCCAACCATTCTAGGCAAGCGAGCGTTGACCGCCGGTACCCGTCTTCGCCCCGGGGAGTCCATCTGCACGGGTCGACATTCCCGCGTCTTGGCAGGCGTCCATAAACGCTTCTCGCGCGATGGCGACTGGCGTCACTCGGTTTAGGGCGCGGCGGCATGTTTGAACCGCCCGATTGTACTTTCTGCCGCGATAGATGGCCCAATCCCCTTCGAGGAAATCGAGCACGTCGTTGACAGAAGTGAAGACCTGAGACGCCCCGTCCTTCATCTGGACGGTGACGGGAGTCATCAAAACCAATTCCGGGTTGAGCATGATGTTCCTCCTTTCGCATTCAAGCCGGATGAAAAAGAAGTGAAAAAAATATCGGCGCAGACAGAGCAGATTTCAAGTCTTCCAACCCACCACATGTCGACGTCGATTAACGATCCGAGCGAACAGATCGCCGCCTGCCCCCCCTCAACACACCCGGTTCACGGTGTAGGCGCGGGGTATCCTTGCCTGCGCCGTGACAGTCGACGATCTTCGCACAGCAGAACCGGTCGGGACGAACCCTGACGAAGGAAGCCCACCATGGCCACCACGGACGATCAGCGCGAAATCCAACGTTGCTATGATCTTGGCGTAAACGTCTACATCACCAAGCCCGTCGACTACGACGGTTTCGCCCATGCGATCCGCTAGCTCGGCTTGTTCTTTTCGGTGATGCAGATTCCAAGGCCGTCTCGCTTGGTGTTGTTGTGACCGAACTTGTGACCAACGCATTCAAGTATGCCTACGAATCGCGAGCCGTTGGCGAAATCGGGTTCGCCTCGTTCGAAGGGAGGACAACGCCGTGCTGGTCGTCGAGGACGACGGGATAGGCTGGAATGGCGAAGGAGACGCGAAGGGACCGGCTGGCCAGCAAGATCGTTCGCGCGGTGGCGACGAATCTTGGAAGCATCGTGCGCTACAAGCCCTTATCCGCTGGCACGCGCGCAAGCCTTGATTTTTCCCCGTGATTGATCTCGTTCCGGGGTAGGCTCGGCCCCGGCACTCGTCTCGCTCGCACGTCATCACACGGCATGCCGGCCATATTTGTTGGAGGCTGGCATCACGACAGGGAACCGGTCTACAAGTGGACCGTCTGCTCTTCCAAGCCCTCGCGGCTCCTGTGACTTTCGATGCCGTCATGGTGCGCTTCGCCGGCTCGATGAAATCTGGGCCCCGAGGCCTAGACCGGCCTCTTTCAAACGAGAAGCGTCGATGACGAAGCTTCTGACTCGAAACGAGGAGACGAACCTTAGCCAGTTGAATTGTTGGCTGGCGGCGAACGCCAACCTTCCAATGAGGTTTCCCGCCAATCGGGCATCGCTGAGCGGGCGAATTTCGGCACGAATTTTCCGGCTTGGCGCTCCGTCATGACTTCGGCACGCGTCGGCAACCGAGGGCTGGTGTTTGAACGCACCCTTCATTGGTGGGCTACACAGGAGGGGATCATCATACGCCCAGGTCGAGCTTAAATTTCCCTGACGGGAGGCGCCCATAGCCTTCGCCAAGAGGCAAGAGCCCGAACTGCGCATCCACCAGAACTGCCTTGCCCGAGCGCTCGAACACGTCTCCGCGAGCCACGGAGAAGCTGGTCCAGGCACCGGCCAGGAAGCGATCAAAGCGCAAAAAGCCAGGCCGCTCGTTTCAGTGAGATCAGAGGCCGACCGAGCAAAGATTGATCCACTCTCAAGCAACGTCGGCCCTTGAAACGCGCGTTTTGCTCACCTACCTCATTCTTGCCGGATGCCCCTCTCGGATCCTGGCACGGGAACGATGGTCCACTCATGCGTTGGACCGGGTTCGGTTCATATCGCTTCGCAAGGAGGATATGGTCCGGCGTCTGCCCGACCCCCCACCTTCTTGCGTAGCGCGCTGTGCGATCGACCGTCTCGGTCTTCTCATCGTCTCGTCCCGACAGCCTCCGATCCATTCGGCCCCCGGCCTGCACGTGCTTGGCACGTCGCAAGCAACATCGCTGATTAGGAAACGAAGGAGGAAGCACATGCTGGTATCGGATTTTGGCCGCATCGGGTTCGACCCGTTTCTGGAAATGCGGCGCATGCAGCAGGAAATGAATCAGCGCTTGTCCGACATGACAGCCAAAGCCGCCCAGGAGTTTCCACCCGTCAACCTCTGGATCGGTGAGGACAGCGTGGCGGTGACTGCTGAATTGCCTGGGATCGCGCCTGACGATGTCGATCTCACGGTTCGCGAGAACACCTTGACATTGACGGGCGAACGCGGATCGCCGGCAGAGGACGAGAAATCCGTTTGGCACCGGCGCGAGCGAGTATACGGAAACTTCTCTCGAACGGTGCAATTGCCTTTCCGCGTCGATCCGGAACAGGTCGAGGCGCGTTTCGCCAACGGGCTACTCGAAGTTGAACTGCACCGGCCTGAGACGGATCGGCCGAAGAAGATCCAGATCAAAGGATAAGGAGGCAAACATGGCTCAGGAACTGAAAACGACCGAGCGCCGGGTCCCAAGCAAGCTTGACGGTGGCGAACCGACCCGTTCGCGCCCGGTGTTTGTCCCGCGCACCGATATCTATGAGACAGAGGACAATGTCGTTGTTCTCGTCGACATGCCCGGCGTCGCCTCGGAGGGTGTCGACATCACCCTCGAGAAGCGGACGCTGGCGATTCGCGGCTACGCGACGGACCAGCAGCATGACAACTATCGCCAAATTTACGCCGAATATGGCGCGGGCAATTATGAGCGCGTCTTCACGCTGTCCGAGGATATCGATCGGGACAGTATCGAGGCATCGCAGAAGAACGGCGTCCTGCGGCTGGTCCTCCCGAAGGCGGCGCCGGCCAAGGCGAGAAAGATCCAGTTGAAGATGGCGTAGTTCGTCCGGAGAAAGGAGGTTGACCATGCAGATTAGAGATCTGATCCCCTGGGGCAACAACAAGGGAAGCGAAATTGCGAAGTCAGACAATGGAAACCCCGTCTTTTCTTTGCAGCGCGATGTGAACCGCATCTTCGAGGACTTCTGGAAGCGGTTCGATCAACCGTTCGGCGCTTTCGGGCGCTGGGATACCGGTGGGCCGCGAACGGACATCGCCGAAACCGAGAGTGCGCTCGAGGTTTCGGTGGAACTTCCTGGAATCGATCAGAAGGACGTCGATGTCTCCCTGACGGACAGCGCGCTCACGATCAAGGGAGAAAAAAAGAGTGAGCAGGAAGAGAGCAAGAAGGGGTATCACTTGTTGGAACGCTCATACGGGTCGTTCTACCGCTCGATCCCGCTCCCGTCGGGCGTCGATACGGACAAGGCCGCCGCGCAATTCAAGAATGGTGTCCTGACTGTGACGCTCCCAAAAACGGAGGAAGCGCTGTCGCGCGTGAGGAAGATCGAGGTGAAGGCGACCTGACATCGACTTCACGGTCGTGAGATGCGGCGGACGAAATCCGTCGCATCTCTTACGATTACTGGATGCGTCTCGTCCGGGGATACGCCATGAGCGAAGCGCGGGCGCGGGCGAGATCTTCGCGGGCGACGGTCAACATCGCGTCTGCCGTATCCAGAGCCGCGAAAGCAGCCGCAGTCGGATTGGGCCGTTCCGCAGTGATGCGAACCCAGGCGCGATCGATTTCAGCAAGAGCCGCGCGAACATTCGCGATCGCTCGTTCAATGGCATCGTAGAGAGCAATCTCCTCTTCGGAGACTATTCGCGAATTGTCACCGGTCATCGATCTTTTTCCGGCCACACCGGTCCATTGTGCATGCTCGAATGGCAAAACTACCACCAAGAGCGCTCATTTTAAACAGTCAGCGTGGCAACGATAGGATCGAAAATGGGTGAGAAACGCCGAACCGGTGGGCGCCGATGGACGTGTGCTAGAGGCATCAAGGGTGATAGTCGCGGCCATGGAAACGGCTCATGAACGGTGGTTCACTGCCAATTCTCCCCTCTGCCTTCAACATCAGTTTTCCTGAACGGACACGCCATTCTGGTCAAGCGGGACTTCAGCGCCGGCCGGCTTCGTTTCCTCGCGATAGAGGTAGACGCCGAGGACTATGACGGCGACAACCAGGCCGCCGTTGATCAGGTCGAGGGTGTTGTTTTGCTGCATGAGAGCAATCTTGCCTCTAATAGGTGAAGGGAGGAGCGGCTATCCGACACAAGTTTTGATGAGCTGGCATCAATATCAACGGCGACGCGGATCCGAAAAAGTCAGCCCAACAACCACCCCCAAAAGGAAACTGAGTATGCCGACCCCGCCAAGCAAAGCCGCCCGGGCCTGCGTGCCCATTTGCTGCGCCGCCCCGCCCGCCGATTTCGACACGTCCGTCGTAAACGTCGGATACCCGCTCGCGCGCTTGATCCAACACGCCGGTCGTTCGATTGATCTTTGCCACTTCACGGCGAAGCGTCGCGACCTGCTTTCCTAATGCGTCGTGGGTATCGCCGACCGCCGGAGCGGCGGGCTTTGAAATCTTGGCCATCAACACGTCCCTAAAAAGGCCTTGTCCAATCCACGTGTTCCGTATCAATTCTTGGTCCCTTGCGAGTGAAAAGGTCCCGTTCCAGAACCTTTCCATATTTGGTCGTCGCCCGGATTAGCGTTGCCAGCGGCCTTCGTACTTGAACTCAGGGGCCGCCTTGAGCTGATCCTTGGTCGCATCCATCACCGCCGTCCACTTCTTGTCGTTTTCGACATAGGTGATTTTAACAGCCTTCGGGCTCACGATCACGTAGCGATCGCCCATCCCGAGAAACCCGCCAACCGACACGATGTAACCCGTCAGCTGTAACCCGTCAGCTGATCTTCAGACAGGATCAGATCCTTGATCTCGCCGATCGTCTCGTTGGCATTGTTTGTGACATTGAGATTGATGAGGTTGTAGCGGAGATGTCAGGTTAACTTCGTTGGGCCGAGATTTGGGACAACTTCGGCGCTCATGCAGTAGTGACACCGGCAATCGAATGCCAGTGCGCGATCGCTCTGACGCGATGCAGATGAATGGCCATGGCGGTGCGTTTCGAGCGCGGCGGAACGAAGAGATTTCGCACAGCCGAGAAGACGGCCAAGAAGCTCTGTAATCCTCGGGTTGAGCGAAATCCCTGCATCACCCGTTCGCGTTTTCGCAACGGCAGATGCGAGTTTTCGGTGCGATTGTTCAGCCCCTTGTGCAATCGATGTTCGACATCGGGCATGATCTGACGGTGTGCCGCGCCATAGGAACGCAGCTTGTCGGTGACGATCCGCTTCGGCAGGCATCCCTGTTTCTTCATCAGGCGGATCAGGAGGCGCTTGGCCGCCTTGGTGTTGCGGCGCTTCTGGACGATTTCATCGAGAACATAGCCGTCCTGGTCGACCGCCCGCCACAGCCAGTGCTTCTCGCCGGCGATTGTGACGACGACCTCGTCAAGATGCCAGACGTCGCTGGCCCTCGGTGCCTTCCGCCGCAGTCGGCGCGCATAGTCCGGCCCGAATTTCCTTGCCCAGCAGCGGATGGTCTCGTGGGAGACGACAATACCACGCTCGAGTAGCATCTCCTCAACCAGTCGCAGACTGAGCGGGAAACGAAAATAAAGCCAAACGGCATGAGCAATTATCGAAGGAAATCGATGGCGCTTGTAACGAGGCGAGATCATCGCCCACCTATAAACAGCCACTCCTGACCCACAGTTAACCTGACATCACCTTCGCAACTGTCGTCGCGACCCAGTCCCGAGAGTGGTACCCGAGGCTGTGAAAATGAGAGTAGGATCCTTCAGTGGAGGAAAGAGACGCCAGTCGGCTTGTATCAGCCCTTAACGCTGAGCCAAGGGGTGTGA
>NZ_JBBBBO010000026.1:0-42458 GCF_037120565.1 Ensifer sp. CCNWLY38 | reverse complement strand
GCCCGAACCGTCTGCCTTCACGCGGATCTTGACGTTGTAGTCAACCACCCGCTTCACCGTCACAAGTATTTTCATGGATTCTTCCCTCCAAGAGCTTTCGCAGGAAAATGCGCCTTAACGGAGCCGCCTGATTGTCGGTTGGCGACATCGATACGCGTTTTTTCTCCAATTACAATCGCTGTGCATGGCGCTAAATCGATATAACCCCGAGAATTGGAATGACGTTTACGTACACGTAAGATAAGCGGTTGGCAAGCGGGTTCGGAGGCCAGTCTTCTGCAAGTCGTCAATGCGGGGCCGGTGGCAGGCAAGTCCTTGAAAAGCCGCCCGATCCGCGTTCATTGGGCGGAAAAGGCCGGGCTCCGCTCAGGTCTGGCGTCCCCAGGGCATCGGCGGTTTTGTCGCATCCGGAGGCGGTTGCTGCCCTGATGTGACCGGTTCCGCCTTGTGCCGGACGGCGCGCGGCGTGACGATGGTGCGGTCGAAAAGCGGTACGTCGCGGCGTCGCAAAATGACCACCAGGATGAGGCCGGCGACGATGCCGCCGACATGGGCGCTCCAGGAAACGCCGCTGCCGGGATCGACGACCAGCATGAAGAATTGCTGGCCGATCCAGAAGGCCAGCGGAATGGCCGCGGGCAGGGGCAGCGGGATGCGGAAGAACACCAGAACCCAGACGCGCACCTTCGGATGCAGCAGGAAATAGGCGGCAACGACGCCGGAAATGGCGCCGGATGCGCCGATCAGCGGTGCCTCTGAGGCCGGATCGAGAAGCCCATGTGCAAGCGCCCCCGCGGCGGCGCAGAGGAGATAGAAGGCGAGATAGCGGAAATGCCCGAGCGCGTCTTCGACATTGTCGCCGAACACCCAGAGGAACAGCATGTTCATCGCAAGATGCATGAAGTCGCCATGCAGGAAGGAATAGGTGACGAAGGTGAAGCCATCGGGAACAATGATCAGTGACGGATCGAGTTGGGCATAGTCGAAGATGAGCGCCGGGATATAGCCGAAGCCGAGGATCGCGGCATTTGCGAATTCTTCCGAGGCGATCGGCCCGGTGATCAGCCAGACGACGATGTTGATGACGATCAGGCTGATCGTGACGTACTGGACCTTGATGTGCTTCAGGGTGTTCGTATCGTGAAGCGGTATGAACATGCTCTCTCCCGAAGCGTCGTTCCATGCCACGGTTCCTCAATCCGAATCCGGCTTGGGAACGATGCGGAAGCGGACGTTATCTGTTTTTTCCGGGAATCCAAAGGACGTCGGCTTGACCTTTGTCATTTGCCGAACGCGCCGCGACAAACAGGAAATCGGAGAGGCGGTTGATGTAGGCGATCGCCTCTTTGCTGACGATCTCTCCTTCGACGTTGGCGAGCGCTACCATCTGACGCTCGGCCCGCCGCGCGACGGTGCGGGCGACATGCAACGCCGCTGAGGCAGGACTGCCGGCTGGAAGCACGAAGGAGCGCAAGGGTACGAGCTCGGCATTCAGCCGGTCGATTTCGGTCTCCAGCCACGTTACCTGCGCTGTGACGATCCGGAGCGGTTCGTATTGCGGCGGTTCGCCCGTATCCGGCGTCGCGAGATCCGCGCCGAGATCGAAGAGATCGTTCTGGATCCGCATCAGCGCGTCGTCGAGCGCCGGGACGTCGGCCGTGTGCTGTCGTGCCAGGCCGACGAAGGCGTTGGTTTCATCCACCGCGCCATAGGCATCGACCCGGAGGTCGCTCTTGAGGCGGCGCGGACCTGTAACAAGCCCGGTGGTGCCGTTGTCACCCGTCCGGGTGTAGATCTTGTTTAGCTTCACCATCTGTCGTCACGGTCCTCTGGAGCAATTCCAGGAAAGGTGTGGAACGGCTTTCTGTCCGGAATTGCGTCATCTAGGTCGGGCAATTCCAGGAAAGATGTGTAACGGTTTTCCGTTCGGAATTACGTCATCTAGGTCGGGCGGCCGCCGCCGGTGATCCACAGCGTTACCATGATCAGGACGATCGCGATCGCTTGCAGCAGCACGCGGGCCTGCATCAGTTTGTTGGACTTGCTGCTGCTGCCGCCCCTCATCATGTTCAAGAGGCCGCGGATCAAGACGATGGCGACCAGGCCCATGACGAAGAGGCTAAGGCCGGTAAAGAAGCTGGACATCGAACTCTTCCTTGCAATTCTTCTCAGCCAAGTCGGCCGATGATGCGGTAAAACAACGCTGCCGGCAGGAGCTTCTTCAGAAGTGCGCCCTGCCTGGCGGGCCTTGTTACAATATAATGCGGTTTTGGTTTCTTTGCTGTCAGCGCGTGCTTCAAAACCGCATAAACCGCATCCGGGCCGAGTTTGCCGGGCGCGGGCTTGCTTTCACCTCTCAGGCGCCGCATCTGCCGTTCGTATTCGACACGGTGCACCGAATTCTTGAGATCGATGAAACGCTCGATATAGGCGACGGCATTGGTCGTGAACTTGGACGCGATCGGCCCGGGTTCGATAAGGCTCACCTCGATGCCGCTGCCGGAAAGCTCCATCTTGAGGGTGAGCGACAGGCCCTCGATCGCAAACTTGGAGGCGTTGTAGGCGCCGCGCCAGCGATAGGGAACGATGCCGAGGATGGAGGAGCACTGCACGATGCGGCCGCTGCCACGCGCCCGCATCGACGGAATCACCCGCCGCGTCAGGTCATGCCAGCCGATGACGTTGGTCTCGAGCTGAAGCCGAAGCGCCTCGGTCGGCAGGTCCTCGACGGCACCTGCCTGGCCATAGGCGCCGTTATTGAACAGCGCGTCGATGCGCCCGCCGGAAAGCGCCAGCACCGTGTCTGCCAAAGCGGCGATGGTTTCCGGCTTGGTATAGTCCATCAGGAAGGTCTCGATGCCCTCAGCCTCAAGGGATTGGCGGTCTTCTTCCCGGCGCACAGTGGCAAAAACGCGCCAGCCGTCGGCATGGAGCGCGCGCGCGCAATAGGCGCCGATCCCGGACGAACATCCGGTGACAATGATTGTGGGGCGATCAGTCATCCGATCGATTCCTGTAGAAATCCTGCCTCCGTTTCCCATATTCATCGGCGGGATACAATTGAATTGCGCAAGCCGGAACCCGCCAGCGTTGTCGCCGTTGGGATCGTGTGAAGCCAAGGAAACGGCACCGGGACGGCAGCGCCGGAATATGCGGTCGTGGAGCTCTGTAGGATTGGAATGGAATGCCAGCATTCATACGCATCACCTGGAAAGTCGTATTCGATGCGCTCTGGCACTTCAGCCTCGATGACGGTTGGGCGATGGCGAGCCATGTGGCTTTGTCGTCGCTGCTTGCCGTCTTTCCCTTCCTGATCTTCGGCACGGCACTCGGCAGCTTTCTCGGCGCTGATCAATTTGCCGAAACGGCCGTACACCTGATTTTCGATGCCTGGCCTGAATCGATCGCCAAGCCTGTCGCCGACGAGATCGTGCGGGTGCTGACGATCCCGCGCGGCGGGCTGTTGACCATTTCCGTTCTTGCCGCGGCCTATTTCGCCTCCAACGGCGTGGAGGCGCTGCGCGTCTCACTGAACCGCGCCTATCGCGTCACCGAGAGCCGTTATTGGTACGAGACCCGGCTTGCGAGCCTCGGTTTCGTGCTCGCCGGCGTGCTGATCCTTGCGGCGCTCAGCATCCTGCTGGTCGCGGTGCCGCTGGCGGTGCGTTACACCGGGGAATGGTGGCCGTGGCTCGGCGGCGTGCTGGCGACAGTCGACAACTGGAGCCTGCCGCTCGCCCTGATCATGTTGACCGGTGGGCTGCTGGTGTCGCATCTCTGGCTGCCGGACGGTCACCGCAAGGTGGTCGACGTGCTCCCCGGCATCGTGCTGACGCTCGTCTGCTGGACGATCGGTGCCTATGCCTTCGCCTCCTATCTCGCGACCTTCGCCACCTATGTCTCGACCTATGCGGGCCTGGCGTCGATCATGATCGTGCTCGTGTTCCTCTACATGATCGCGGCGATCTTCATCATCGGCGCCGAGATCAACGCGGCGATCCTGAAATACCGGGTGAAGCGCATGGTGCGGCGCAGCTTTCAGTTCCGCAACGGCACCGATGCGGGTCGCGAAGAAGAGGACCTAAACGACTAGGGCCCGGACCTCTTCCGGGCTGCGGCCGGCGGCGCGGAATGCTGCGATGCCGGTATCCTGGTTGCTCTTGGAGAGCTTTCGGCCATCCGGCCCAAGGATCAGCCGGTGGTGATGATAGAGCGGCTCCTGCAGGTCGAGAAGCCGCTGCAGCAGTCGGTGCACGGAGGTCGCGTGATAGAGATCGCGGCCGCGCACCACATGGGTGATGCCCTGTAGCGCATCATCTGTCACGACGGACAGATGGTAGCTTGACGGTGCATCGGAGCGCGACAGGATGACGTCGCCCCAAGCACTTGGGTTGGCAGCAATGATGCCGGTTTCGCCCGCCGGCCCGGCGCCGCTCTCGCTCCAGGTGAGGGGCGCGCTGCCGAGGAGACCGACGGCCTTCTGCATGTCGAGCCGCAAGGCATAGGCTCTGCCGCTCGCAAGCAAGGCTGTTCGCTTGCTGGTCGAATAGGTGCGCTCGCGGCCGGGATAGAGCGGGCTGCCATCCGGATCGCGCGGCCAATTCCGCCCGCCGGCTTCGGCTTCGGCGACGGCGGCCTTGATCTCGCCGCGGGTCATGATCGAGGGGTAGACCACGCCGAGTCCGTTCAACCGTTCAAGCGCCGACGCATAGGCGCCGAAATGGTCCGACTGGCGGCGCACGGGGCGCTCCCAGTCCAAGCCGAGCCAGGCGAGATCCTCGACGATTGCGGCATCGAATTCCGGGCGGCAACGGGTCTGGTCGATATCCTCGATGCGCAGCAGGAAACGGCCGTTCGCGGCCTTCGCCATGTCGTGGTTCAGCACCGCGGAAAGCGCATGGCCAAGGTGAAGCAGGCCGTTCGGGCTGGGGGCAAAGCGGAAAACGGGTGGCGTGTCTGGCATCCTTTCCCTTTGCCATGGAAGGCGTATAAAAATCATCCGCTTTGTGGAGGCGTCATGCGGATCATCCGGACACATGAGGATATCGAAGCCGGGCTTTCCGGTCTGGTGATGCTCGATGCGCGTCTGGAGTACGTGGTCGCCAGGGCCGGGCCCGTGCCGCTCCGCCGAACCAATCCCGGTTACCGAGGCCTCGCCAGCATCATCGTCTCGCAGATGGTCTCGAAGGCAAGCGCTGCGGCGATCTGGCGGCGGATGGAGGAGAGGCTCGGTGAGGTCACGGCATCAGGGGTGATTTCGCTCAGCGATGAGGACTGCCGCGTCATCGGCCTCTCACGCGCAAAAGCGGACGCGTTGCGTCGTGTCGCCGATGTGGTGGTGGGCGGCGAGATCGATCTCGATGCGATCTGCGATGCCGAAGCGACCGAGGCGATCCGGGACCTGACGGCAATCAAGGGCGTGGGACGCTGGACGGCGGAGGTCTATCTGCTGTTTTGCGCCGGCCACCCGGACGTCTTCCCCTCTGGCGACGTCGCCTTGCAGAACGCGATCGGCCACGGACTGGGCCTCGAACTGCGCCCGACCGCACGCGAAATTGATTCGCTGGCCGCCTCCTGGTCGCCCTGGCGCAGTGTCGCTGCGCGGCTCTTCTGGGCCTATTATGCACAGGAAATGCGCCGAGATGCTGTTCCTGTGACACCTTGAAGGAAAAAGCGAATCCAGCGCACGCATTTTTGTTTCCGGCTTCACAATCCTGTTGCAACGGGCCTAATATAGAAGGTGCAGATGCCGAATCGATCAGGAGAATACGCTTGACGATTGCAGTCTCACCTCAGGCCTTACCAGCGCTCGTCTTGAACGCTGACTATCGGCCGCTTAGTTACTACCCCTTGTCGCTTTGGTCCTGGCAGGACGCGATCAAGGCCGTCTTCCTTGACCGTGTAAACATCCTTGCCGAGTACGAACATTCGGTGTCGTCTCCGAGTTTCTCGATGCGACTGCCGAGCGTCGTTTGCCTCAAGAGCTACGTGCAGCCCTCGCGCCACCCGGCCTTCACCCGGTTCAACGTGTTCCTGCGCGATAAATTCGAATGCCAGTATTGCGGTTCGCCCGACGATCTCACTTTCGATCACGTGGTGCCCCGCGCTCACGGCGGCCAGACGACCTGGGACAATGTCGTCGCAGCCTGCTCCCCCTGCAATCTGCGCAAGGGCAGCAAGCTGCCGAAGCAGGCCGGCATGTTCCCGCACCAGAGGCCCTTCCAGCCGACGGTACAGGACCTGCACAACAACGGCCGGCTCTTTCCGCCGAACCATCTGCATGAAAGCTGGATGGACTATCTCTACTGGGACGTCGAACTGCAGCCCTGACGCTGTTCGTGCCTTCTTGCCGGATCAAGCCCCAGAGCGGGATCAGGACAGGTGCGTGCCTTCGCCAACCCGTGTCGGGTGGTTACGGCGCGATGGTGTCCGCTTTCCTGGATCCGCTACTGCATGTTTCCTTTAATCGTAGCCGGTTGAAGGACAAAAACATGCAGCAATTCAAAGCGCTACAGCGACCTTTGCGCGTCTGATAGGACGCGCGGTGCTGTAGGAAGATCAGCGCGCCTTTGCAGCACCGCGAAACGCGATCGCTGCGAGGATGAGGCTGGCGATCACGTTCCACCCGGCGAAGGAAAGGCCGAGCACCCGCAATGCGGCGTCCGTGCACGACGGAGCGTGCTTCGAATCGAGATCGCCGAGCAGATCGCCGACATTCGACGACACGCCCTGCGCCGTTGTCGCGCAGGTGGAGGGTCCTTCCCAGAAGTGCCATTCCGCGCCCGAGTGATAGACGCCCATGCCGGCGCCGACGAGCATCAGGATGCCGACGATGCCGAGTAGCGTGCGCGTGAGCCAGACCGGCAGTTTCAGCGCGCTGGTGATGATGGCGAGAATGCCGACCGGGATGCCCCAGTAGTAGGGATCGCGCTGCAAGAGGCAGAGCGCGCAGGGGATGTAGCCACCGATATGCTCGAAGCCGAGCGCCCCGCCGACAGTTGCCGCCATGCCAAGTGTCACGACAATGGCGATCAGCAGGTGCTGGCGGGATTGGGTGGCGGCGTCGATCATCTATACCTCGCGGGCGGCAGCTCGGAACCGACACATGCCGCAGTGCAAACTGGATGGCGCCTTCTTAGGCACGATCGCGCGCCCTGTAAATCGCGGTAGCCGCGACAGGTCCGCACGCTTTCGTGATTGTCATCAGGCCATCCTGAAAATGATGGTTGACCGCAGCGAAAACCTTCGTGTAAATCCGAGCCGCTGATATCGCACTTCCCTGAGCCCCATTGGCGGAATTGGTAGACGCGCTCGACTCAAAATCGAGTTCCGAAAGGAGTGCTGGTTCGACCCCGGCATGGGGCACCACCACACCACCCGAATTCACAGACATCATCTCCGCCGAGGTTCCGTCTCGGACGCGTCTTGGCCAGTGCTTGCCGCGCCGGTCATTGAACAGACGCCCTCGAAGGTGTTAGGTGCGCTGCAGCAGAAGTCTGTCATGGCAGTGTCATGTTACCGAGAATCGAGACCTACGACGAACTCTATCGCGCCTTCCGCTGGCAGATCCCGGAGAGGTTCAACATCGGCGTCGCCGTCAGCGACGCATGGGCGGCGCGTGAGCCGGAGCGCGTCTGTCTCCAGCACTTCGATTCCGATGGCGCGCATCGGGCGCTGACCTATGGCGAATTTGCCCGACAATCCTCGGCCTTCGCGCAAGGGCTCGTAAGGGAAGGCATAACGCCGGGCGAACGTGTCGCAATTCTCCTGCCGCAGGGCTTCGAAACGGCGATTGCCCATGCGGCGATCTACAAGCACGGCGCGATCGCCTTGCCGCTTGCATTGCTCTTCGGCGTTGAAGCGCTCGAGTACCGGCTGCGTGACGCCGGCGTCGCGGCGGTCGTTACCAACGGTTTCGGCTTCGAGCGTATCGCCGCGATCCGGGACCGGCTGCCGGAACTGCGCCTCGTCGTGCTGGCGGAAGATCAGCCGCAGCCGGGGACGATCGCCTTTTCATCACTCGCCTCCGGAGACCCCGAAGGCTTTGTGCCGGCGGATACGGGCCCGGACGATCCGGCGCTGATGATCTACACCTCGGGCACCACGGGGCCGCCGAAGGGCGCGCTGCACGGGCACCGGGTGCTGCTCGGCCATCTGCCGGGCTTCGAGTTTCATCATCATTTCCTGCCGCAGCCAGGTGACCGCATGTGGACGCCGGCTGACTGGGCCTGGGCGGGAGGGCTGCTGAACGCGCTCTTGCCGTCGCTGCTCAACGGCGTGCCCGTGGTGTCGTCGCCGGCGCAGAAGTTCGATCCGCATACGGCGTTTCGCATTCTGGAGGAGATGGACGTCCGCAACGCCTTCATTCCGCCGACGGCGCTGCGGCTCATGAAGGCAGTCGAAAAGCCGCGTGACCGCTACCGGCTCAATCTTAGAACGATCGGTTCTGCCGGGGAGTCCCTCGGTCGCGAGACCTATGAATGGGCAAAGGCGGCGCTCGGCCTCGAGGTCAGCGAGTTCTACGGCCAGACCGAGTGCAACATCGTCATCTCCTCGGCAGCCGATCTCGGCGTCGTCAAGCCGGGATCGATGGGCAAGGCGGCACCGGGCCACCGGGTGGCGATCATCGACGCCGAAGGCCATGAACTGCCGGCCGGCAGCGTCGGCCAGGTGGCGGTGAAGCGACCGGATCCGGTGATGTTCCTCGGCTATTGGGGCAACGAGGCGGCGACGGAGAAGAAGTTCATCGGTGACTGGATGACGACGGGCGACCAGGGGGTGATGGACGAGGAGGGCTATTTCACCTTCTTCGGCCGCGACGATGATGTCATCACCTCGTCGGGCTATCGTATCGGGCCCGGCGAGATCGAGGATTGCCTTGCCGGTCATCCGGACGTGCAACTCGCCGCAGCCGTCGGCAAGCCGGATCCGGTTCGCACCGAGATCGTCAAGGCCTATGTCGTGTTGCGGCCCGGCGTGGTTGGTGACGAGCGTGTCGCAACGTCCATTCGGGAGTGGGTGAAGACCCGACTGTCGATGCACGAGTATCCGCGCGAGATCGCCTTCGTCGACAGCCTGCCGCTGACGACCTCGGGCAAGGTTATCAGACGGTTCCTGCGCGAACAGGCAATAGCGGAGGCGCGCGGCGACTGAAGCCCTCGAAGCGTCGCAGCTATCCTGCGACGACGGTCCCGGCTCAGCGTCCGGCCAGCGCTTTGATCTTGTCACGCAGGATCCGCGCCATGTTGCGGGTGTTGCGGTAGAGGTGGAGCTGGGCTGCGACCTGGCGCACTTCGCGGTCGCGGGTTTGCTGCAGGCCGATCACCAGTGTGCCCATTTCCTCGCGCTCCTGCCAGAACCGACTCATGATCGGGTGATCCGGCACGGCGCAGGAATCGGAGCGGGCGATGTTGGCATCGTCGAGGTGCCATTCCGTCAGTTCCGCCAGCAGCAACTTGCCCGGGGAGAACTTGGCATAGCGCTCGTCGTACGCGGTCTTCCAGGTGTAGGCCTCGCCTGACATCAGGAACACGACCATGGATGCGATCGCGCGGCCGTCGAGGTCGAGCGTGTGGATGCGCACACTGTCGCCGTCGGCAAGATTGGTGATCGCCTCGCGGGCAAAGGCCGCACGGAAACGATCGAGCACCATGGCGCTGCGGCCCTTTCCCTTCCATCCGGATGCTTCGAGCGCCAGGAATTCTTCCATGCGCAGGCGGACTTCGGCGGGCTGGCGGGCGACCGAATAGCTCAGCGCGCCTTCTTTTGCGAGGTTGTTCCACTGCCGCCGCAGCTCGCGGATATGCGCTGGGCTGATGGCGTTGCGCAGATAGGTCGGTCCGTCGAGCAGGCTTTCGAGCATGGGGCGGCTGAACGTGTCGGTCACCGTCAGCGGCAGGTTGCGGCCGATGGCGACGGCGCGGGTGAGGCGGGCGACCTTGCCGTTGAGGCGCATGTCGGGAAGCACGAGCACCGAAGGCAGGCCGGTCGAAGGCGCGGTAAAGGCTTCGAACAGGTTGTCGATGGTTTCGGCCGCGTCTTCGGCGTCGAGCAGCGGGACGCCAAGCGGTCCGAAGGGGTTCGACCAGGCGCGAATGATCGGCGCGCCGATCGAGAAGCCGGGCTTTTCGATCGAGAACGGCATCAGGAACCGCAGGCGGCTGCGACGCTCGTCGTTGTCGCGCATGATCGCGAGCCGGATCACCCGTTCTTCGAGGCGGGGCATCGCTGGGGCGAGAAAACGGCCGGTGAAGAAGACGTTCGGCTCCAGTGCCCGGTTCGACAGGAAGTCGAGCTCGCGCTGCAACTCGTAGCCGGCCTTCGCCGGGTAGATGGCGAGATGGCGTCCAGGGCGGCCGACCTCGATCAAATGCTCCGCGGTCGGGCCCGCATCGCCTGGCTGTGCCAGCCCGCCAAGGACCCGGGCGGCCCGACTGTTTGCATCGCTCGGAAGATTGGTATTGCCGATCATGGATGGACAGCCCCGTTGTTATCATTGCCGGCCCGCACGCTCGCGAAGGCGAAGAGCGCGAAGCCGAAGGTACGCCGGACGGCGATATGCAGCAACATCGCCTCGACGAACATTGCACCTGCGGTTGCAAGAGCAGCGCCGGTCAGTCCGAGGAGGGGGATGAGGCTCAGGTTGAGTGCGATGTTGGCCACCAGCGCGCCGGCGTAGAGGATCACGCAGAGCGTCTGCTGGCCCGCCATCGTCAGAAGCGTTTCCGCCGGGCCGACGAAGGCCTTGGCGAGAATGCCGCCAAAGAGGATCACCATCAAGGGCATGCCGGTGACGAAGGCCGGCCCGAAAAGCGAAAGCAGGAAGGGGCCCGCCAGCAGTACCAGCGCGCCAACCAGGAGCGACGGCCAGAAGGCCCAACGCGCGCTTTCGATCGCGATGCCCGCGAGTTGCCTGCGGTCACGGGCCATGGCGTTCGAAACGCGTGGGCCCGCTGCCGCCTTGACGGCGAACATGACGAAGTGCACCAGCGCCATGGTCTTGGCGGCTGCGAAATAGATCGCGACGTCCTCGGGATCGAGATAGAGGCCGACGATCACGACGTCGGAATTGGTCAGCAGGAAGCCGAAGCCATCGACCAGGAAGATGGGGATCGAGACCCGGAGCCAGCGGCCAAGCTCGATCCGCCGCGGCCCTTCCACGTAGCGCGAGCGGAGACGATAGGTCAGCACGAGGAACTGCGAGACGGTTGTGAGATAGGCGGCCGCCATGGCCGCGACCATGGCCGTTTGCGCCGTGTGGGGTGCTCCTGCCGTGACTGCCAGCACCATGAATGCCAGCACCAGCAGGGGGCGGATGATGAAAGTGGGGCTCAGGGCGGAAAGCGCCCAGCCATGGGCTCGCGAGGTTCCGTCCATGACGTCGCCAAGGGCGATCATCGGCAGGGTGAAGAGGCCGAGATAGAGCGGCACGAGGTAATAGGCCTCGATGTGCGCCGAAAAGAACCAGAGGCCGAGCAGGCCGACGACGGCGACCGTGGTGGCGGAGGCAAGCGCGAAAACGCGCACCGTCGTCGTTACGCCACGGATCTCGTCGAGCGCCGCAGCCGCCTGATACTCCGGCAGGAAACGGATCACGACGGAATGGAAGCCGACGCAGGAGAGGCTGCCGAAGAGGATCACCAGCACCCAGACGAAGACGAAGATGCCGTATTCGAACTCGCCCATCATCCGGGCGAGGATGATCTGCGACAGAAAGGCGATGGCGGCGCTGAAAATGCGAACCGCGAAGGCGACGAGCGCCATCCGGCGAGCCGTGTTCTTCATGTCGGTGTCGGTCAGAATAGCGACAACTGCGCCGATCAGCGCGGACAGGCGGTGTCTCAGCGCCGACGGCAGCATTCGTCCGGCCGTTTGACATACCGCCATGAACACGAGAACACCCTGAGATTACGCAATACAGGGCTTCAGTACTGCCAGAACAGCGTTAACAAACGGTTCAGCGCGGTTGTAGCAATGGGGCCAGTCATGCCGTTTCACGACAGTGGCAGCAGGCTCCCAAACCAGCGTCAACTTTGGTTGACGGCGCCAATATCGTCAACTAAAGTTGACGCATGATTGACCTGCGCGACATTACCGTTCCGACCGACCCCGACGAAGCGCTTGCCGCCGTTGTCGCTCTGCGCCGACTGGCCGACAGCATCGAGCGTCAGGCCGTGCGCTCGGCCCTGCGTCAGGGTTGGCCCTGGTCCAGGATCGCCCAAGCGCTCGGGATCACCAAGCAGGCGGCCCACAAGCGGCTTTCGGACGTGGCGGCAGACAACAGTTCCGCATAAGGGGATTACGATGTTCCAAGGGATCAAATCGAAACTCAATGACATGAGCACCGTCAAGCTTCTCTGCGAGCGAGCGGAAGCCCACGCTTTGTTGGACCAGCAGCGGGAACCTGGGGCCGAACATTTCCTGTTGGCTGCGCTCGATCTGCCTGATGGGACTGCGCGTCTCGCCTTCGAAAAGGCGGGTCTCGCGCCTGATGCCCTGAGAGGCGCGATCGAGCGGCAATATGTCGACGCCCTTCGCTCGATCGGCCTAAAAGCGAATATGCCGGCCGACACGCCCATGTCTGCAAGTCCGGGCATCTATCAGGCGGCTTCGTCGGGTCGGGAAATCATGCAGGCACTGGCGGCAACCCGGAGGGATCACGGCCCGCTGCTCGGCGCTCACGTCGTCGGAATCGTCGCAGGCATGTCACATGGTGTGGCGGCGCGAGCGCTCCGCGCTATGGGCGCCGATCCCTCCACCCTGAAATCGGCAGCCGATGCGATAGCCGAAGTTGGCCACGCGAAGGCGTAGATTGCCAAAGTACGGTTGAAAATGAAAATGCCGCCAGAAAGGCGGCATTTTCCGATTGAGTACAGGGTGCGGGCGAAAGCCGCGCGCACTTTCCCAGCGTCTCTTATGCCTCGTAGATGCCGTGGCAGTGCTTGTACTTCTTGCCGGAGCCGCAGGGGCAGAGTTCGTTGCGCGAGACCTTGCCCCAGCTCGACGGATCGTTCGCATCGCGCTGCACGGGAGCCGCGGCCAGAAGCGTTCCAGCGCCGCCACCGAAGTCGTCTTCGCCCGTCAAGGGGTCGATATGGTGGCCGTGCATGACCGGCGGTGCCGGCTGCGGCGCTTCGGCTGCTTCGCGCACCAGTTCGACGCGCATGAGTTGTGCGGTTACCGCCTGGCGCAGATTGCCGAGCAGGGCCTGGAACAGTTCGAAGGCCTCGGACTTGTATTCCTGCAGCGGGTCGCGCTGTGCGTAGCCGCGGAAGCCGATGACCGAGCGCAGGTGATCGAGGTTGACGATATGCTCGCGCCAGAGATGGTCGAGCGTCTGCAGCACGACGGAGCGCTCGACATATTGCATGATCTCCGGACCGAAACGTTCGGCGCGATCTGCGGCTTCCTTCTCGGCAGCGGCGGTGACGCGTTCGAGGATATCGGCCTCGTCGATGCCTTCCTCGGCAGCCCATTCGGTGACCGGCAGGTCGAGATTGAGGTACTGCTGAACGTCGGCCTTGAGGCCCTCGACGTCCCACTGCTCGGCATAGGCCTTCGCAGGAATACGCTTTCCGACCATGTCCTCGACGACTTCGGTGCGCATGTCGGTCACGGTTTCCGTGACGCTCTCGGCATCCATCAGCTCGATGCGCTGCTCGAAGATCACCTTGCGCTGATCGTTGAGAACGTCGTCGTACTTCAGAAGGTTCTTACGGATGTCGAAGTTGCGCGCTTCGACCTTCTTCTGGGCGCGCTCGAGCGCCTTGTTGATCCAGGGATGGACGATCGCTTCGCCTTCCTTGAGGCCCAGCTTCTGGAGCATGCTGTCCATGCGGTCGGAGCCGAAGATGCGCATCAGGTCATCCTGAAGCGACAGGTAGAACTTGGAGCGGCCCGGGTCACCCTGACGGCCGGAACGGCCGCGCAGCTGGTTGTCGATGCGGCGGCTTTCGTGACGTTCGGTCGCGAGAACGTAGAGGCCACCGGCAGCGAGCGCCTGCTCTTTCAGTTTCTGCACTTCGGCGCGGATCGCCTCGATGCGCTGGTCGCGCTCCGGGCCGGGCTCGATTTCCGAGAGCTCCTGCTGGATGCGCATGTCGATGTTGCCGCCGAGCTGGATGTCGGTACCGCGGCCGGCCATGTTGGTGGCGATCGTGACCGCACCCGGCACGCCAGCCTGGGCGACGATGAAGGCTTCCTGCTCGTGATAACGGGCGTTCAGCACCTGGAAGTTGGCAAAGCCGGACTTCTTCAGGAGGTCGGCAAGCTGCTCGGACTTTTCGATCGAGGTCGTTCCGACCAGCATCGGCTGGCCACGCTCGTGCGCCGACTTGATCTCGTCGATGATCGCCTTCAGCTTTTCGCCCTGCGTACGATAGACCTCGTCGTCCTCGTCGATACGCTTGATCGGCAGGTTGGTCGGCACTTCGATCACTTCGAGGCCGTAGATGTTGCCGAATTCTTCCGCTTCGGTGGAGGCCGTACCGGTCATGCCGCCGAGCTTGGAATACATGCGGAAGTAGTTCTGGAAGGTGATCGAGGCGAGCGTCTGGTTCTCGGGCTGGATCTGCACCTTTTCCTTGGCTTCGAGCGCCTGGTGCTGGCCTTCGGAATAGCGCCGTCCCGGCATCATGCGGCCGGTGAACTCGTCGATGATGACGATCTCGCCGTTGCGGACGATGTAGTCCTTGTCGCGCTGGAACAGCTTGTGGGCCTTGAGAGCGTTATTGACGTGGTGGACGATCGCGACGTTTTCGATGTCGTAGAGCGATTCACCTTTCAGCAGGCCCGCCTCGCGCAGCAGGTTTTCGAGCTTCTCGGTGCCGTCTTCCGAAAAGTTGGCCGAGCGCTGCTTCTCGTCGATCTCGTAGTCCTCAGGCGAAAGCAACGGGATGAACTCGTTGATCGTGTTGTAGAGATCCGAGCGGTCGTCGAGCGGGCCGGAGATGATCAGTGGCGTGCGCGCTTCGTCGACGAGGATCGAGTCCACTTCGTCGACGATGGCGAAGAAGTGGCCGCGCTGGACCATCTGGCCGCGCTCGTACTTCATGTTGTCGCGCAGATAGTCGAAGCCGAGCTCGTTGTTGGTCGCATAGGTGATGTCGCAGGCGTAGGCGTCGCGGCGCTGCTCGTCGGTGAGACCGTGGACGATGACGCCCGTCGTCATGCCGAGGAAGCTGTAGACGCGGCCCATGGTGCCGGCGTCGCGCTGCGCGAGGTAGTCGTTGACGGTAACGACATGCACGCCCTTGCTGGCGAGTGCATTCAGATAGACCGGAAGCGTCGCGACGAGGGTCTTGCCTTCACCGGTCTTCATTTCGGCGATCGCGCGCTCGTGCAGGATCATGCCGCCGATGAGCTGGACGTCGAACGGACGCAGGCCGAGCACGCGGCGGGCCGCTTCGCGAGCAACAGCAAAGGCCGGTACCAGCAGGTCATCCAGCGTCTTGCCGTCGGCGAATTGCTGGCGGAATTCCACGGTCTTGGCGGCGAGTGCCTCATCCGACAAAGCCTTCATGTCGGCTTCAAGTGCGTTGATGGCATCCACCCGAGCCTTGTAGCCGCGCACGCGACGTTCGTTGGCGGAACCAAACAACTTGCGGGCTAGGCCGCCGAGACTGACCATACGAATGGTCCTTTCTTTTTTGTTGCCTTAGGTCTCATGGCCGCGCCGCGAAAACCGCGCAATGCCGTGAAACGCCCGGAAACTGTTCTGGACGCGAGGTTGCGTGACAGATAAGAGGGGGGTCGAATTATGTCAACGCACTTGCACTGCCGGACGGCTACAGAACCGCCACATTCTGGTGGTGTGCAGCCGCTACAAGTCGCAGGTAATTGCGCTGAAGGCCAATGTGAAAGGTTAGTGAGCATGTCCAAGTTGAAAACCCTGGCCGCCGCGGCACTGGTTGCGGCGATGGCCGTTCATGGTGGGGCGCGGGCGGAAGACGCCGATCCGGTGATCGCCAAGGTTGGCGGCGAGGAAGTGCGCCAGTCCGAGCTCACGCTGGCGCTGGGTGGTCTCGACCCGCAGCTTCAGCAGATGCCGGAGGAACAGAAGCGCGCCGCCGCCCTCTCGGCGATCATCGACGTCAAGCTCCTTTCGAAGACCGCCGAAAAGGAAGGCCTGCAGGATGATGCGACCTTCAAGCAGCGCGTCGCCTACCTGACCGAGCGCGAACTGCACAATGCCTATTTCAAGAAGCATGTCGTCGATGCCATCACCAAGGAAGAGGTGAAGGCGCGCTACGACAAGGAGATCGCCGCGATCCCGGTGCAGGAAGAGGTGAAGGCACGCCACATCCTGGTCAAGACCGAGGATGAGGCCAAGGAAATCATCAAGGAACTCGATGCCGGCAAGAGCTTCGTCGATCTCGCCAAGGCGAAGTCGACCGATCCGAACAAGGACGACGGCGGCGACCTCGGCTACTTCACCAAGGGCCGCATGGTGCCGGAATTCGATACGGCGGTCTTCGCGCTCGACAAGGGTGCCTACACCAAGACTCCGGTCAAGACCCAGTTCGGCTTCCACGTGATCCTGGTTGAAGACAAGCGCCCGCAGGCCCCGCCGCCGCTGGAGCAGGTCGAGCCGCAGGTTCGTCAGCTTGTCATGCGTGACAAATACGTTGAGCTGCTTGCTGCCGCCAAGAAGGACGCAGGCGTCGAGATTTCCGATCCCGCTTTGAAGAAGGCCTATGACGAGGCCAACAAGGCGCAGGAAGCCAAGTAATTTCGATTGGCAGGCCCTGTCGCTGGCGGGACCTGCCATCACCGCTTTTTGTCGATGCCCGGCGGTGAAAACCGTTCGGGCATTTGTCGCAAGATAGATCTGGAGCAGCTTCGGTTGTAAACCGCTCCAGAACTTTGTTCTTACGCATTTCCTGACGGAAAACTGCTACGCACTTTTCCTGGAAATGCTTTGGCTCCAACACGTCACAGCAGGTTTCCCATGTCCGGCTCCGTTTCTCCGCTTGCTCCGAAAACCTTCGCCGAAATGCCTTCCGTCCGCGGTGTCCGCATGGCGACCGCTGCAGCCGGCATCAAGTACAAGAACCGTACCGACGTGCTGATGATGGTGTTCGACAAGCCGGCCGCTGCAGCCGGCGTTTTCACCCGCTCCAAGTGCCCGTCTGCTCCGGTTGATTTCTGCCGTCAGAACCTTGCCGGCGGCATCGCGCGCGCCGTCGTCGTCAACTCCGGCAACGCCAACGCCTTCACCGGCAAGAAGGGACGCGAAGCCACCGAATTGACCGCGAAGTCTGCGGCTAAGGCCGTCGGCTGTGCGGAGAGCGAAGTTTTCCTCGCTTCGACCGGCGTCATCGGCGAGCCGCTGGATGCGACCAAGTTTGCCGGCGTGCTCGACGATCTGGCCGTTGCCGGCAAGGAAGATTTCTGGTTCGACGCCGCCAAGGCGATCATGACGACGGATACCTATCCGAAGGTTGCGACCCGCACGGCCGAAATCGGTGGCGTCAAGGTCACGATCAACGGTATTGCCAAGGGCGCCGGCATGATCGCGCCCGACATGGCAACGATGCTCTCTTTCGTGGTCACCGATGCAGACATAGCGCCGGCCGCATTGCAGGCGCTGCTTTCCGCCGGCGTCGGCCCGACCTTCAACTCGGTCACGGTCGACAGCGACACGTCGACCTCCGACACGCTGATGCTTTTTGCAACGGGTGCGGCGGCAGCCGACGGGCAGCCGGCAATCTCCGACGCGGCCGATGCGCGCCTCGACGCCTTCCGCGTCGCGCTCAACGACCTGCTGCGCGACCTGGCCCTCCAGGTGGTGCGCGATGGTGAAGGCGCGCGCAAGATGGTCGAAGTCACCGTCGAAGGCGCCGAAAACGACGCAGCCGCCAAGCGCATCGCACTCTCGATCGCCAATTCGCCGCTGGTGAAGACGGCGGTTGCCGGCGAAGACGCCAATTGGGGCCGCGTGGTCATGGCCGTCGGCAAATCAGGCGAGTTGGCGGAACGCGATCGGTTGGCGATCTGGTTCGGCGAAGTGCGCGTGGCCGTCGAAGGCGAGCGCGATCCGACCTATTCGGAAGCGGCAGCCACTGCCGTCATGAGGGCCGAAGACATCACGATCCGCGTCGATATCGGCCTCGGCTCCGGTCGCGCCACGGTCTATACCTGCGACCTGACGAAGGAATATGTCGAGATCAACGGCGATTACCGGAGCTGAGGCTCCGGTCGAGCGATCATAAGCAGTCTGGCATCCCAGACTGGCCAGAGGTAGCAAGATGACATCGAGTGATGCTCGGCCGGCGGGCAACGTCGCGGCCGAAGGTGGGGAAGTGGTAATGGTGGATCTTCCGAGCGTGCGCCGCCTCGAGGCCGTGGGCTTCCGGGCCTGGCCGGCAGCATCGGTGCAATATGACGGCAGCTGGCTGATCCGGCTCAACGCGGGCCATGATTCCAAGCGTCTCAACTCCGTCAACCCGCTCGATCCATCCGACTATCGCGATATTCCGGTGCGCCTTGAAAAGGCCGCCAGGCGCTTTGCGGACTATGGCCGGCCCCTGACCGTGCGCCAGACGCCGCTGACGCCGCCGCAACTCGTTGCCCATATGGATGCCGAAGGCTGGACGGCATTCAGCCGCAGCCTGGTGATGACGGCCGATCTTGCCGAGCGTGAATTCGGCGACGGCATCGATCACCTGCCGATCAAGGACGTCGGCCGTTTCGTCGATGCCTCCATCGGCATCGCCAAGGGCGATCCGAAGAGGAAGGCGGCGCTTACCGAGATCATCAATGCGATCAAGCCGGAAAGCGGCCTCTTCCTGTTTGAAGATGCCGAGACCGGGCCGACCGCCGTGGCACTCGTCGTGCAGGATAACGACCTCGCCGGCATCATGCAGTTTGCCGTCGACGAGCGGGTTCGCGGGCGTGGCGTCGGCAAGTCGATGCTCGATGTCTGCCTGCGCTGGGCGCGTTTGCGGGGAGCCAAAAAGGCCTGGCTGCAGGTGGAGGCGGAAAACAGCGCGGCGCTGGCGCTTTATCGCGGTGCCGGTTTCTCCGAAGTCTACAGCTACATCTACAGAACGCCGGGGGCTTGAGGTTATGGACGTCAACGGAAAGAAGATCGTCCTCGTCGCCGCCTGCGCCCTGGTCGACAGCGACGGCCGCATTCTGTTGGCGCAACGGCCGGAAGGAAAGTCGCTTGCGGGTCTCTGGGAGTTTCCGGGCGGCAAGGTCGAAGCCGGCGAGACGCCCGAGGAAACCCTGATCCGTGAGTTGGACGAGGAACTCGGCATCCGCACCAAGGTCGCGTGCCTCGCGCCACTGACCTTCGCCAGCCACACCTATGAGGACTTCCATCTGCTGATGCCGCTCTATGTCTGCCGGCGCTACGAAGGGGTGGCGACTGGACGCGAAGGCCAGGCGATCAAATGGGTCAGGTCAAAGGCCCTGCGCGACTATCCCATGCCGCCGGCTGACGAGCCGTTGATACCATTTCTTATGGATTTGCTCTGAACCTACCCGAAATCTGATTGATTATTAATCGATCGTTTATCTCCCTCGCGCAAAGATAGCTCAATTCATTTTCGGTACGCATTTTTGGTGAACGGCGTACTGATTTCAGGCAGTGCGGTGGAACCAAGCTTGGGAAGGGCGCTTGCGTTCGCCGTGCTTTCATGCGTTTGTGAGGCTGGGATGGTGGACGACGATTTCTGGAGCACGGTTCAGGAAAAGGATCTGGTGACTAATCAGTCCCGCCGGACGGGTGTGCTCAATCTGTCCCTGCTGTTTGGAACGGCAGTGATCGCGCTGACGCTGATCCTGACGCCGATGCTGTCTTCGAAGAACGATCGGCGCATCATGGCCAATACGCCCGTCGACTACGACAATATTTCCACCGGCTCCATCCCCTCGAGCGGGACCACCAAGCGCTACACGGTACGGCGCAGCGTGCTGCAGGAGATGCCCGGTGCGGTCTGCATCATCGATGCGGACGGTCGCAAGAGCGGGTGCTGACCCGAACGCCTCCGGTTTTCGGCTGCTGCCGCACGTTTCGGACTGAACACGAACCGGACTGGAGACGCATGCACAAGCTGAGACGCCTCTTTCGCGACAGAAGCGCCGCCACCGCGATCGAATATGGTCTGATCGCTGCTATCATCTCCGCCAGCCTTATTCTGGGCCTCGAAGAGTTCCGCGACGGCCTCATGGCCGTCCTCAACCTGGTGACGACGACGCTTCAGAACGCCTAAAGCGTTCCAGGCCGCACGCTATCGCTGTGTCAGAGCGGTTGCTCCTTCGTGCCAAGTGCCGCCGAGAGCCGCTGCTTTGCGGAGCCCGGTTTCAACGGCTTCTGCTGGCTTTCATGCGGCGCCCATCCGGAAAGATAGATCACCGAGAATGTCGCGCGGACGCGGCCGTCCGGGTCGGAGAAGCGTTCGGCATAGATTTCCGCGGCCCGCAGGAAGAAGCGACGCGAAACGGGCAGGCGGCTTCGGGCAGTGAGCGGGCTGGTCATGCCCATGGCGCGCAAGTCGCGGATCAGCGCAAACAGTGAATCGTAACGCACCGTATAGGTTTCGGTATCCGTGACCGGCAGCGCGAAGCCGGCACGTTGCAGCAGAGCGCCCACATCGCGGACATCGGCGAAGGGGATGACCCGCGGACTGGCTCCGCCCGTCAATTCCGCCTCGGCGGCCAGGAGCGCCTCGCGCAGTTCCTGCAGCGTGCCGCTGCCCGGGATGGCGGCGAGGAAAAGCCCGTCGGGCTTCAGCGCACGGCGAACCTGGATGAAGGCGCCCGGCGTGTCGTTGGTCAGGTGCAGGGAGAGCGGCGAAACCACCAGGTTAAAGCCTTCCGGTTCGCCCGGAACCTCCTCAAGCGAGGCGATCGTTACCGGTGCTTGCTCAGAACCAAATCGCGCATCCGTTTCCACGCGCTCGACGGCACCGACCTTGCCCGTTGCCATGAGATGGTGAGCCGTTTGCCCGGTGTAGCCGTGCAACTCCAGCGCGCGATCGAAGTGACGCTCGACCACGCTGACGCGTTCGGCGAGTTCCTGGGCGACGATATCGAGAAGGAAACCGGCCTTCGGATCGGCGTTTCTGAGTGCCCTTGCCCGATGTGCCTCGACGAGGCTCTGGTCAAAGATTTTTTCCACGATACTGTCTCCGCAAGCTGGCCAGCAAAAAGACCTTCGGAGGTTCAAAGTCAACAGCATGGCATGGGAGAGACCGTTGTTTCCGGGGGAAGGGTGGGGGCGTGTGCTGCGGGGCCTCGTCTCCGGAACGGTCGATCTCGTCTATCCGCCTGTCTGCTGCGGTTGCGGCCGGATGGTGGGCGACCATCGTGCGGTTTGCGCGCCTTGCTGGTCGACGCTGCCGCTGATCGAGCGCCCTTTTTGCGACATTCTCGGGACGCCGTTTTCGGTCGACCATGGACCGGGCTCGGTTTCGCCCGAAGCCATTGCCAATCCGCCGGCCTTCGACCGTCTGCGGTCGGTGGCAATCCATGAGGGCATTGCCCGCGATCTGGTGCACGGGCTGAAATATCGCGATCGCACCGATCTTGCGCCGATGATGGCGGAATGGATGATCCGGGCGAGTGACGGTGCGGTCGCCTCGGCCGATGCGATCATCCCGGTGCCATTGCACGCTTTTCGGCTCTGGAGGCGTCGGTTCAACCAATCGGCGGAACTGGCACGGGCCATCGCGCGGCTCTCCGGCAGGCCTTATCAACCCGATGTGCTCAAGCGTATCCGACGCACAAGCCGGCAGGTGGGCCTTGCCCGGCAGGCACGTGAGGACAATGTGCGCGGTGCCTTCGCGGTCTCGGAAGCCGGCATGGCGGGTCTCCGTGGGAACAGCGTGGTTCTGGTCGACGATGTATATACGACCGGTGCAACCGTCTCCGCAGCGACCCGTGCGCTGAAGCGGGCGGGAGCCGGGCCGGTCACGGTTTTGACCTTTGCAAGAGCCATATCCGGTCTTATATGACAATCAGTTGTCCGGCACGGTGGTCGGTGAAGGAGCGATTCAGGATCATGGCTTCAGTGGTCATTTATACGCGTCAGTTCTGCGGTTATTGTTCGGCCGCCAAGAAACTACTGGAAACCAAGGGCGTGCCCTTTCTCGAACATGACGCAACCTATGATCCGAAGGTTCGGCAGGTGATGATCGAAAAGGCCCATGGCGGCTCGACCTTCCCGCAGATCTTCATCAACGACATTCATGTCGGCGGCTGTGACGACCTGCACGCGCTGGAACGCGCCGGCAAGCTCGACGCGATGCTAGCGGCCTGAAGCGGATCCGACGTTTCGCACATTGCCGACGCGAGGCTGCCGCCTCAAGCGTCGGTGGTGCGCATCAGGAGTAGACCACGATGACCTTCAAGGCTGCGGCCATTCAGATGTGCTCCGGCGTCGATCCGCAGAGGAACGCGGAGACGATGGTTCGGCTGGTGCGCGAGGCGGCGGCTCAAGGGGCGATTTATGTCCAGACGCCGGAGATGACCGGCGCGCTCCAGCGGGACCGGGCGGGCTTGCGCGCGATCCTGAAAGATGAGGCGAACGACATTATTGCCGGTGCAGCGGCGAAGCTCGCCGGTGAACTCGGGATCTATCTCCATGTCGGCTCGACGCCGATTGCGCTTGCCGACGGCAAGATCGCCAATCGCGGCCTTTTGTTCGGACCAGACGGTCACAAGATCTGCGACTATGACAAGATCCACATGTTCGATGTTGACCTCGACAATGGCGAAAGCTGGCGGGAAAGTGCTGCCTATCAGCCCGGCGGCTCGGCACGCATTGCCGATCTCGAGTTTGGCAAGCTTGGTTTCACCATCTGCTACGACGTGCGCTTCCCGGAGCTCTTCCGGCAACAGGCGGTCGCCGGCGCCGAGATCATGTCGGTTCCCGCCGCCTTCACGCGCCAGACCGGCGAGGCGCATTGGGAAATCCTCCTTCGCGCCCGTGCGATCGAGAACGGTCTCTTCGTCATCGCCGCGGCGCAAGGCGGCACGCATGAGGACGGGCGCGAGACCTTCGGTCATTCGATGATCGTCGATCCCTGGGGCAGGGTGCTTGCTTCGGCCGGTCCGAGCGGCGAGGCGATCGTGCTTGCCGAAATCGATGTCGCCGCAGTGCATGCGGCACGCGCCAAGATACCGAACTTGAAGAACGCCCGCAGTTTCGTGCTCGATGAAGTGGTGCCAACCGGGAAGGGAGGTGTTGCCGCTTGATCCGCTATACAATTTCCTGCGACAACGGCCACGCCTTCGAAGGCTGGTTTTCGTCGAGCGACGATTTCGACCGCCAGGTCGACCGCAAGCTGGTTTCCTGTCCCACCTGCAATTCAACGTCCGTTGCCAAGCAACTGATGGCGCCTTCGGTCGCGACCGCGCGCAAGAAGGAAGCAACACGGGCGGTGATCATGGATCAGGCGCAGAAAGAAACGGTCGCCAAGATCCGCGAACTGGTGAAGACCGTGCGCGAGAACGCCGAGGACGTTGGCGAGCGTTTTCCCGAGGAAGCGCGCAAGATCCATTACGGCGAAGCGGAAGAACGTGGCCTGATCGGCAAGGCGACGGCGGAAGAGGCTGTGGCGCTGCTTGAGGAAGGAATTGCGGTCGCGCCGCTGCCGATCTTGCCTGACGAGGTCAACTGACGCGCGGTCTATTGGCGCCTCGGCTTCGCGTTATTTGCTACCTGCTCTTTAAAAACAACGGCTTGCTTCCCACCTCGCGGCTTCGCAATGGGAGATTTTTCAGCCAATGACATTGTCCGAGCTTCGCATTTCCACCGATCGCCTCGTCATCCGGCCATTCGGGCCCGACGATTTTCCCGCCTTCTTCGCCTATCACCGGCTGCCGGACGTCTATCGCTATCTCTATCAAGAACCGCTGGACGAGACGGCTGCGCGGGCGAAGTTCGCCAAGGCGTCGGCACCGCGCCTCGATAAAGACGGCGATGTGGCGGTTTTTGCGGTTGAGCGTCAGGAGGATGGTGCTCTGATCGGTGAAGTCCTGCTGAAGCTCGCAAGCAAGCCGGCGGCGCAGGCGGAGACCGGCTACATCTTCAATCCCGCTTTTGCCGGCAAAGGCTATGCGACCGAGGCGATGCGGGCCGTGCTCGATCTCGGTTTTTTGACGCTAAACTTCCACCGGATCTTCGCCCGGCTCGATGCGCTGAACAAGGGATCGGTCGGTGTCGTCGAACGTCTCGGCATGCGCCGCGAAGCGCATCTGATCGAGAATGACCGGTTCAACGGCGCCTGGGGCGACGAACTCGTCTATGCGCTGCTGAAACGAGAATGGCAGGCCAAGTCTGAGATCGGCTGAGCCCGCAGACGAGCCGGTCGGCGGCGTTACAGCGGACGCTTGGCGACGAGCATGTAGTTGACGTCCATATCCTTGGACAGGTTCCACTGATTGGCGAGCGGATTGAAGAAGACGCCGGTGCGTTCAGTGATTTCGAGACCACTCGCTGAGAGCGGCTTTTCCAGTTCTTCCGGGCGCACCAGCTTTTCATACTGGTGCGTGCCGCGCGGCAGCCAGCGCAGCACGTTTTCGGCGGCGAAGATGGCAAGGGCTGCCGCCTTCATGGTGCGGTTGATCGTGGCTACGAACATCAGACCGCCGGGTCGAACCATATGGGCACAGGTGGTCATGAAGAAATCGACGTCGGCGACGTGCTCGACCACTTCCATGTTGAGCACGATGTCAAAACTCTCGCCGGCTTCGGCCAGCGCCTCAGCGGTCACGGCGCGATAGTCGACCGCCACGCCGCTTCCGGCCGCATGCGTCTGGGCGATCCCAATGTTTTTCTCCGAAGCATCGGCGCCGAGGACGTCTGCACCCATGCGCGCCATCGGCTCGGACAGGAGGCCGCCGCCGCAGCCGATATCGAGCAGCCGCAGACCTTTGAGCGGTTGCGGGCCCTTGGGATCGCGCCCGAAATGTTCGGCCACCTTGTCGCGGATGTAGGCAAGGCGAACGGGATTGAACTTGTGCAGCGGCCGGAACTTGCCGGTCGGGTCCCACCACTCCGCGGCCATGGCGGAGAACCGGTCTACCTCGCTCTGGTCGATCGTCGTGCGTGCGGTCTCGCTCATGTCGCCGTCTCCTTGTATCTTCTTTGGTGAAGTCGGACGATCAGGCAGGGAAGTCAAGAGCCGGTGATGGGCCAGATGGGCGCAGGCCAGGCGGGCGCGTTGTGCTACCTGCTCTATTGCGCATCCGCCTGCGGCTGGTAGTGCAGGATGACCACGCCCGATTTCAGTGGGCGAACGTGGGTCAATTTGAGTTCCGTTCGCTTCAAGCCCGGCTTGAACAGGGGCACGCCGTTGCCCAGAAGCACCGGATTGATGCCGAGACGATACTCGTCGACGAGGCCCTTCTCGATCAGCCCTGCTGCAAAATCGGCGCTGCCGAAAACGAAGATGGTGCCGCCGTCGAGCTGTTTCAGACGTTCAACTTCCTTGGTGGCTTCAGCTGTGACGAGTGTCGTGTTGTGCCAGTCGGCGGATGTCAGCGTGCGGGAGAAGACGAACTTCTCGACACTGTTCATGAAGGTGGCGATGTCGCCTTCGGCGGACGGCCAATAGGCCGCCATCATTTCATAGGTCACGCGGCCGAAGAGCAAAGTGTCCGCTTCGAGTTGCGTTTCGCCGATATAGGCGGCGAGTTCGTCTTCGAAGACGAACCAACCGATGTCATGCCCCGGTGCTTCGAAGAAGCCGTCGACGCTGACCATGTCCCACATGATGACCCTGCGCATTGTCTCTCTCCCGTTGCTGCATGTCCTGGAATGGGGAAGATTGGCAAAACTGATATAGTTTCGCAAGTGGTTTATTTTTCGCACCAGAGTGACTCGCGGCATGGCTCTCCGCCGTGCTAGCATTCTTGAGGTCTACAGCGGATGGGGGAATTCATGGCGCTTGGCAGGATCGACTGGGCAGTCGCTGTCGTTGCGCCGAAGCCTTCTGATCAGCTGCTCGAAATCGGCTGCGGTCACGGCGTTGCAGTGACCAAGGTTTGCGAGCGGCTTGTCGACGGGGGGATTGAAGCCATCGATCGATCGGCCACCATGGTCGCGGCGGCAATGCGCCGAAATGCTGAATACCTTGCTGCCGGGCGAGCCATCGTGCAGGTCGCGGACCTTCGCTCACTCGATCTGGACCATCGCCGCTTCGACAAGGTGTTTGCGATCCGCGTTGGCGTCTTTACGCGAGGCGATCCCGCGCGTGAGTTTGCTGCGCTCGTACAGCTGTTGAAGCCGGAAGGGCGCCTCTTTCTCTTTCACGACGAGCCGTCCATGGACGCGGATGAGGTTGGCGCGCGGATCGAAGCGGCGGTTCTTCGCCACCGGTGGAACGTCGAGGCTCGGTTGACGCACGTCTTCGACGGCGGCGAGGTTGCCTGCGTGATCGCCCGGCCGCCTTCCTAGCGACGATGCAGAAGGTGACGCCCGCTCTTGGCGGGCGTCACGGGTGCGATCGGGTTCGCTTGCGCGATTGCTAGCCGAGTTCGCTCGCCGCAGCTGCGGCGAAGAAGTCTTCCGGGTCCTCGACTTCGACCAGCCGGCGCTTTTCGATCAGCCAGAAGCGGTTGCCGACATTGCGCACGAAGCTGCGGTCGTGGGAGACCAGAAGGCAGCTCGTCTCGTGTTTCAGCAACTCCGCCTCGAGCGCCTCCTGGCCCTCGATGTCCAGATGGTTGGTCGGCTCGTCGAGCAGGTAGAAATTCGGCTCCTTCAGGCGCAGTACGAGCATGGCGAGGCGGGCCTTCTGACCGCCGGAAAGCCGGCTGATTGCCTTCTCCTGCATGTCGATGCCGATACCGGCGCCAACGAGTAGTGTGCGAGACCGCTGATCGCCCAGCGAGAAGCGACGGGAAAGCGCGGCAAGCGGCGTCTCGTCATCCGATAGTCCCGCAAGTGCCTGGTCGCTATAGCCGAGCACCAGCGAGGGCGTCGCCTTCAGCGCTTCCGGCGCGCGGCCGGGCTCCTCGATCGCCGCGCGGATCAGGTTGACGAGCCGCGTCTTGCCGGCGCCGTTTTCGCCCAAGAGCACGATGCGGTCGCCCTGGCAGATCCAGCGCTTTCCGGTGCGAAAGAGAGCGGTTCCGTCAGGCGTCTCCACCGTCACGTCGTCGAGTGTCACCAGGATCTTGGCGTGGGTGCCGCGGTTGGCGAGCCGGATCGCGCCGGCGGAGCGCTCCTGATGGGCCGGCTTTGCCGCGTCCTCCAGCCGTTCGGCTCGCTGCTTCAACTGTTTCGTCTTCACGGTCAGCAAGTCGCTACCGGAATTGATGCCGATATTGTTGAGCTTGGCGGCCTGGCGGCGAAGCTGTTGCGCCACCTTCATGTCGCGCTGGTAGCGCCGCTCCTCGGAGGCGTCCACTTCATCGAGGGTAGCGCGCGCCCGCGAATAGGGGAGCGCGAAGATTGGCGATTGCTCGGGTCTGAGGAACAGCGTCCGGTTGGTGGTGGCGTCCAGGAAGGCGCGGTCGTGGCTGGCGACGAGCACCGGCACGTCGCGCGGCAGGGCGTTCAGCCAGGCTTCGAGCCGGGCGATCTTGGCGAGATCGAGATGGTTGGTCGGCTCATCCAGGAGCAGGGCGTCCGGATCGCTGACCCAGACGCGGGCGAGAAGCATGAGCCGCTGCCAGCCGCCGCTCAATTCCGAGACCGCGCGCTGGCGCAGCACTTCCGGCACGTCGAGCGAATCGAGCACGATGTCGACGCGCCAGCTCTCGTTTTCCGCCTGGTCGGCCGGAAGGGCCGAAAGAACGGCGTCGTGGAAGGAGAGGGGCAGCAAGGCGGCCGCAACGTTCTGCTCGACATGGCCGATGGTCAGGCCGCGTGAGCGCGTGATTTCCCCGGCGGTCGGATCGAAGCTGCCTGCGATCGATTTAAACAGGGTCGTCTTTCCGCGGCCATTCGCGGCGACGATGCCGATGCGGTCACCGGCGGCGACGGAGAGGTTGAGGTTGGAAAAAAGCGGTGCGCTCAGGCTGACACCGAGGTTGCGGATATTGATCAAGGCCATGGTCGATCTCTGGACTGCGCGAGCGACGATGAGACATCCGTGGCGGCACTTCAGGCCGGGTTTTCGGATGATTGGACCCGGAACAGCACGCATGCTGTCAACGGGCCGTCGGCTCGGTATTGGAAGACGATGCAGGCGCTTAAACCGAAACGGTTCCGCACTGCATCACTCTGGGCAGACCAGGGATAGGATTCGCAACTCGCGAAGTATGTCTGGTCAGCCCTGCAAACGCATCTGCAGGGCTTGGACGGGGCCACGCTGGCGGTGGTGCCGGAAGAAAGTTATCACGTGCAGCCCCCCTTTCTCGAATTCAAGTTGCCAGCCACGTTTAGCATCGAAGCCGGTAATTTTCAACGTGGCATTGCGGGGTCGATGGGTACGGATGTTTCCGTGAATTCCCGTCCTGGGCAATATTGTTGCGAAATGCGCCGGTCGTGGTGCACGGCGCGGTCCGAATCTGTGTCCGCTTGCCATTGCGTGCCGCCCCCTGATCCGCTAAGAGACGCCGCGACTTTCCGCTCCCCGAAGCGGTGACTGCCGATGTCCGAGAAGTCTCCCAAGCTTTTTGACCGTCGGGCGCCGGCGGGGGCTTTCCTGTCACGCGCGCCTGCGCGCGCTAAATTGGGTACCGGTAGAGGCACATGGCACGCATCGTGATGAAATTCGGCGGAACCTCCGTCGCTGATTTGGACCGCATCCACAATGTCGCCCGCCATGTGAAACGCGAGGTCGATGCCGGCCACGAAGTCGCCGTCGTCGTTTCCGCCATGTCTGGCAAGACCAATGAGCTGGTCGGCTGGGTGCAGAACATGCCGAAGGCAACCGGCGCCAACTCGCCGTTCTACGACGCCCGCGAGTACGACGCGATCGTTGCTTCCGGCGAACAGGTGACGTCCGGCCTGCTTTCGATCGCGCTGCAGTCGATGGGCATCAATGCCCGCTCCTGGCAGGGTTGGCAGATCCCGATCCGCACCGACAACGCCCATGGTGCTGCCCGCATCCTCGATATCGACGGTGCCGAACTCGTCCGCCGCATGGGCGAGGGCCAGGTGGCCGTCGTCGCCGGCTTCCAGGGGCTTGGGCCTGACAATCGCGTCGCCACGCTTGGCCGCGGCGGCTCCGACACCTCGGCCGTGGCGATCGCCGCAGGGGTCAAGGCCGACCGTTGCGACATCTACACCGACGTCGATGGCGTCTACACGACTGACCCGCGCATCGAGCCGAAGGCGCGGCGGCTGAAGAAAATCGCGTTCGAGGAAATGCTGGAAATGGCATCGCTCGGCGCCAAGGTGCTGCAGGTGCGCTCGGTCGAGCTCGCCATGGTGCACAAGGTTCGCACCTTCGTGCGTTCGTCTTTCGAAGATCCCGATGCGCCGGGCATGGGTGACCTTCTCAATCCGCCCGGTACGCTGATTTGTGATGAGGATGAGATCGTGGAACAGGAAGTCGTAACCGGCATTGCCTATGCCAAGGATGAAGCCCAGATTTCGCTGCGCCGTCTCGCCGACCGGCCGGGCGTCTCCGCCGCGATCTTCGGCCCGCTTGCTGAAGCCCATATCAACGTCGACATGATCGTTCAGAACATCTCCGAGGACGGTTCGAAGACCGACATGACCTTCACGGTTCCGTCGGGCGATGTCGACAAGGCACTGAAGGTGCTCGGCGACAACAAGGAGAAGATCGGCTACGACGTCGTCCAGTCCGAGGCCGGTCTCGTCAAGGTATCGGTCATCGGCATCGGCATGCGCAGCCATGCCGGCGTCGCCGCGTCCGCATTCCGCGCGCTTGCCGACAAGGGCATCAACATCAAGGCGATCACCACTTCCGAGATCAAGATTTCGATCCTGATCGACGGTCCCTATGCGGAATTGGCGGTTCGCACTTTGCATTCCGCTTACGGTCTCGATAAGAGTTAGTCGACAGACGACCGATTTGGGATTCGCGGCGGTTTTGCCCGCGTATCCCCTTGCCGCCGTCACCTCTATTTCGGGAGACCCCACGCGATGAGAGACCTTTCCGCAGGTCCGCGCGTTCTCCTCAAGCGGTTGCGCGAGTTGATGGCGGAACCGCTGGAGCCGCAGGAGCGCCTTGACCGTATCGTGCGCCAGATCGCGCAGAACATGGTCGCGGAAGTGTGTTCGGTCTATGTGCTGCGTTCCGACGGCGTGCTCGAACTCTACGCGACGGAAGGTCTGAACAAGGCGGCCGTCCACCTGGCGCAGTTGAAGATGGGGCAGGGCCTCGTCGGCACCATCGCCGCCTCGGCGCGGCCGCTCAATCTGTCCGACGCCCAGTCGCATCCGGCCTTTACCTACCTGCCGGAAACCGGCGAAGAGATCTACCACTCCTTCCTCGGCGTGCCGATCCTACGCACGGGCCGCGCGCTTGGCGTTCTCGTCGTCCAGAACAAGGCGATGCGCAACTATCGCGAGGACGAGGTCGAGGCGCTCGAGACGACCGCCATGGTTCTCGCCGAGATGGTGGCGACCGGCGAACTCAAGAAGATCACCAAGCCGGGCCTCGAGCTCGACCTCTCGCGTCCCGTCTCGATCGAGGGCAACAGCTATGGTGAAGGCATCGGCCTTGGCTATGTCGTCCTGCACGAACCGAGGATCGTCGTCACCAACCTCCTCAACGAAGACACCGACCAGGAATTGCAGCGACTTGCCGAAGCGCTGGGGTCGCTGCGCATCTCGATCGACGACATGCTGTCGCGCCGCGAGGTGTCGATGGAGGGCGAGCACCGGGCGGTGCTCGAAACCTACCGCATGTTCGCCCATGATCGCGGTTGGGTGCGCAAGCTCGAAGAGGCGATCCGCAACGGCCTGACGGCGGAGGCGGCAGTCGAGCGCGTCCAGAGCGAAACCAAGGCGCGGATGATCCGGCTGACGGACCCTTATCTGCGCGAGCGCATGCATGATTTCGACGATCTCGCCAATCGGCTGCTTCGTCAGCTTTCCGGCTATGGCGCCAAGCTTTCGGCCAGCGACTTCCCGACCGATGCGGTGATCGTCGCGCGTGCCATGGGCGCTGCCGAACTGCTCGACTATCCGCGCGAAAACGTGCGCGGTCTGGTGCTCGAAGAGGGCGCCGTCACCAGCCACGTGGTGATTGTTGCCCGTGCCATGGGCATTCCGGTGATCGGACAGGCGACCGGTGCAGTCGCGCTTGCGGAAAACCGCGACGCAATCATCATCGACGGCGACGATGCCAAGGTGCATCTGCGGCCGCTCGCCGACCTGCAGCGCGCCTACGAGGAAAAGGTTCGCTTCCGGGCACGGCGCCAGGCGCAGTTCCGGGCGCTGAAGGACGTCGAGCCGCTGACGAGAGACGGCAAGCGCATCACGCTGCAAATGAATGCCGGCCTGCTCGTGGACCTGCCGCATCTGAATGAGGCGGGGGCAGAAGGCATCGGCCTGTTCCGCACCGAACTTCAGTTCATGATCGCCTCGACCATGCCGAAGGCGGAAGAACAGGAAGCGTTTTACCGCAGTGTGCTGAAGCAGACGGGCGGCAAGCCCGTGACCTTCCGCACCCTCGACATCGGCGGCGACAAGGTCGTCCCCTATTTCCGCGCCGCGGAAGAGGAAAATCCGGCACTTGGCTGGCGCGCGATCCGGCTTTCGCTCGATCGCCCGGGTCTGCTGCGGACCCAGCTTCGCGCGATGCTGCGCGCGGCGGCCGGTGCCGAGCTCAAGCTGATGCTGCCGATGGTCACCGAAGTTTCCGAACTCAGGATTGCACGCGACCTGCTGCAGAAGGAAATCGAGCGGCAGTCGAAACTTGGCGAACAGTTGCCGCGCAAGCTGCAGTTCGGCGCCATGCTGGAAGTGCCAGCGCTCTTGTGGCAGCTCGACGAACTGATGATGGAAGTGGACTTCGTCTCGGTCGGCTCGAATGATCTCTTCCAGTTCGCGATGGCGGTCGATCGCGGCAATGCCCGCGTATCCGATCGTTTCGACGTGCTCGGGCGGCCGTTCCTCAGGATCCTGCGCGACATCGTGCGCGCCGGCGACCGGCACGATACGCCGGTGACGCTCTGTGGCGAGATGGCGAGCAAGCCGCTCTCGGCCATGGCGTTGCTGGGCTTAGGTTTCCGCTCAGTGTCGATGTCGCCGACGGCCGTCGGGCCGATCAAGGCGATGCTGCTGGCGCTCGACGCGGGCAAGCTTGGTGTCGCGCTCAATGCGGCGCTGGACGACACACGCGACCAGACGCCCGTTCGCCAGATGCTGGTGGATTTCGCCGCGGAAAACGGCATTCCGGTTTAGATTGAATTGACGCGTCGCAACCTCGTCCGGACCATGATCCGGGCGAGGGGAGACGCATTTGGAGTGAGACTTGGCAAAGCTTCCCGTTGAAAAGATGCGCGAACTGGAACGTCGGTTCGGTGAGATCGAGGCCCGCATGTCGGCCGGCCCGGCCGCGGACGTTTATGTCAAGCTCGCCTCGGAATATTCCGAACTGCAGCCGGTCGTGACGAAGATCCGCGCCTACGAGAAGGCGATGACCGAGCTTGCCGACATCACTGCCATGCTCGCCGACAAATCGACCGACCGGGAGATGCGCGATCTCGCCGAAATGGAAAAGCCCGAGGTCGAAGCGACGATCGAGGCACTGGAGCAGGAAATCCAGATCCTGCTTCTGCCGAAGGATGCGGCCGACGAGAAGAGTGCGATTCTCGAAATTCGCGCCGGTACCGGCGGGTCGGAGGCAGCACTTTTTGCCGGCGATCTCTTCCGCATGTACGAGCGCTACGCGGCCGGCAAGGGCTGGCGCGTGGAGGTGCTTTCGGCGAGCGACGGCGAGGCCGGCGGGTTCAAGGAAATCATCGCGACAGTTTCGGGCCGCGGCGTGTTCTCGCGGTTGAAGTTCGAATCCGGCGTGCACCGCGTGCAGCGTGTACCGGAGACCGAAGCGAGCGGCCGCATCCATACGTCTGCCGCAACCGTCGCCGTGCTGCCGGAGGCCGAAGACATCGATATCGAGATCCGGCCCGAGGATATCCGCATCGACACCATGCGATCGTCGGGTGCCGGCGGTCAGCACGTCAACACGACGGACTCGGCGGTGCGCATCACCCACCTTCCGACCGGTCTCGTCGTCACCAGTTCGGAAAAGTCGCAGCACCAGAACCGGGCAAAGGCGATGCAGGTCCTGCGCTCGCGCCTCTACGATATGGAGCGCCAGCGCGCCGACAGCGAACGCTCGGCCGACCGCAAGAGCCAGGTGGGCTCGGGCGACCGCTCCGAGCGCATTCGCACCTATAATTTCCCGCAGGGGCGCCTCACCGATCACCGTATCAACCTGACGCTCTACAAGCTCGATCGGATGATGATGGGCGAGATCGACGAGGTCGTCGACGCTCTGCTTGCCGACTACCAGGCGAGCCAGCTGGCGCTGCTTGGCGAACAGCGGGGCTGAGCCATGGCGGAAACGCTCGCGAGCCTCGTTGCCGAAAGCCGCGACCGCCTGCAAGCGGGCGGCATCGAGAATGCGGCGCTCGATGTGCGGCATCTGATCTCCGGCCTGCTCGACATGTCGCTGAGCGCGGTCGTGTCTCGGGGCAGGGACCCGGTTTCGGACGAGGACGCTGCCCGGATCCGGGCGGCGGTAGCGCGGCGACTGGCACGCGAACCGGTCTACCGTATTCTTGGTGAACGCGAATTTTTCGGCCTGCCGCTCAAGCTTTCAAAGGAAACGCTGGAGCCGCGTCCGGATACCGAGACGCTCGTCGATCGGATGATCCCTCATCTGCGTGCGGTGGTAGCGCGAAAGGGCGGTTGCGCGCTTATCGATCTCGGCACCGGTACTGGGGCGATTTGTATCGCGCTGCTGTCGCAAGTTCTTGAAGCAAGGGGCACGGCTACCGATATATCCAAGGACGCACTGGCAACGGCGACGGCGAATGCAGCGGCGCTCGGTCTTGCGGATCGGTTCCGGCCGCTTCTCAGCAACTGGTACGAAAAGGTGGATGGTCGCTACGATGTGATCGTCTCAAATCCGCCGTATATCCGGTCCAGTGTCGTCCATGAGCTTGAGCCGGAGGTGAGACTTCACGACCCGGCCGCAGCGCTTGATGGCGGAGAAGACGGGCTTGATGCCTATCGCGCCATCGCTTCTCAGGCTGGTCATCATCTTGAGACAAACGGCGTGATAGGCTTGGAAATCGGTTTCGACCAGAAAGAGGCGGTGACGGCGTTGTTTAGCGCCGAAAATTTCCGTCTGCGTGAAGAGGCGAAGGATCTCGGCGGTAATGACCGCGTCCTGATCTTCGAACGCGACACAAACCGTTGAAAAAATGCTGCACTGACGCATCTTCTTTCTTGCACAGGCAAAGAAAGGGCTTGGAATCCCAGAGGAAGCGGGCTAGTTTGCCCGCGCACTGGGCAGAAGGTCATGGACCTAAGATTCGTTCCGGTATGACCTGGCCACGGGGATTGCTCTCAAGAAAGAGTTGCTAGGGTTCAACAAGTGCCTTGTGCGGGTACCTGTTAATTTGACGCCAGTCGGCGCCGAAGCCGCCATTGTGCGAGCGCAACGGCGCGTGTTCTGTCGGGCGTGAACGGATCCGGCCGGAAGACGAAACCACATGATCATCATTATCAAGAGAATTCGGGTGAATGTACTATGAGGCCAGGACAGCAAAACAAGCGCGGCCGCGGGCGGAATAACAATAGCAACAACAATAACAATGGAAATAACAACAACCACAACCGCAAGGGCTCGAATCCGCTGACGCGGACCTATGACAGCTCCGGCCCGGATGTGAAGATTCGCGGTACTGCCCAGCACATCGCCGAGAAGTACTCAGCGCTTGCGCGCGATGCCCAGAGCTCTGGCGACCGCGTCATCGCGGAAAACTACCTTCAGCACGCCGAACACTACAACCGCATCATTGCTGCCGCACAGGCGCAGATGCAGGACCGGTTCCAGCGTGACGACCGTCAGGATTTCCGTGGCCATGACGGGTCCGATCAGGACCAGGACGATCTGGATCAGGGCTACAGCGACGACATGCCGACCCCGGTTGCCGCAGCTCAGGCACCTGCTCCCGAGCCGCAGCCTGTCGTCATCGACGGCACAGGCCCGCAGCCGGTGATCGAAGGCACACCGGCGGAAGTCGCGATGGAAGAGGAAGCCCCGGCTGCCTCCGGCCGCGCCGCATCCCGCCGCCGCAACGCGCCGCGTCCACGCCGTCCGCGCCGCAGCGCACAGGAAGGTGCCGCTGACGAAGCCCAGGCTTCGGGCGATGCCGCTCCGGAAGCACCGGCGCTCGCCGCTTCCGAATAAGCGGCGGTCTATCAGCGTTGCCCATTCTCAGGGCACGACAAAAACCCGGCCTGTCACGGCCGGGTTTTTCTTTGTCTGGTCAACGGCGATCAAATGTCGACGCTGTCGACGATCAGTGCGGCAAGATTGGCACTGGCGGCTGCCTCGTTTGTTCGGCCGCGGATCAGCTCACGGCCGATCGCCTCGGCTGCTCCTGCAATGCCGGTGCAGCGCAGGCGCAAATCGTCGGCGGGGATTTTCGCGAAGGGCCCGAGTGCCGTCAGGATCATGGCGACATAGTCGTCGACCTGTTGCTGCTGCGTCGCGATCATGTCCGCGTTGCCGCGTAGCGCTCCTGAGATGGCCTGCCATTCCTCACCACTGTCGACGGCACAGTCGATGTAAACCGAGCTAATGATGTCGGCGACCACATCGAGCTCTTTCGGTGCCGCCGTAAGCGCGGCCTGCAGTTTGGTTGCATGGCGGTCTTCGATTTCCTGGGAAAGCGCGATCAAAAGCCCCTCGCGCGTACCGAAATGCTCGTAGGCGATCGGCTTGCTGACGCCGGCGCGTTCGGCGAGGTGGCCGAGCGTCAGGGCATCAGCTCCGCACTCGCGCAGGATCTCCTTGGCGGTCTCGATCAACTGGGCACGCCGTTCGGGCTTGGCGAGCTTTCGGCTTTTGGTCGGGGCCATCGATCGCAATCCTTTTTCGCGTCGCCTCGTGGCTCTTGAAAGCGGCGTTCGGCAACATATCTACCAATAGTAACTTACTAATGGTAGGTTCGGCAATCAACCGGACACCTTCGTTTAGGAGATAGGAAGATGTCGAACAAGTTTCAGCCTGTTTTGATCATCGGCGGTTCCGGGGTCGTCGGATCGCAGGCGGCGAAAATCATCCGCCGGCTACACTCGACACTGCCGATCGCCATCGGTGGTCGTGATCTGGGCAAGGCCGAAGCGGTTGCGCGCGCGGTGGGCGGGGCAATCGGTGTCAGTATCGACCTAGAGCGGGCCGATCTTGGTGTCGGCGATGAGCCGCGTTTCAGTGCCGTCGTCATTTTCCTGAAGGATGAGAAGCTGAGCTCGATGCGCTACGCCCAGCGCCACGGCATCCCCTACATCAGCCTTTCCAGCGGCACGTTCGAGGTGGGTCCGGAGATGGCGCAATATATCCATGCGCCGGACAAGGCGGCAATCCTGCTCGCCAGCCACTGGCTCGCCGGGGCCGCCATCTTCCCGATCCTCGAATTCGCCAAGGCCTATGAGGCGATCGACACGATCCGCATCGGGGTCCTGCTTGACGAACAGGATATGGGCGGGCCGGCAGCACTGGCCGACTACAATCGCATCACTGGTCTCGCGCCGGCGGCGTTGACGGTCAAGGACGGCAGGCTCCACTGGGCCGGCGGCGAGGATTCGAAGGCGCGCTATCGAAGCGTCGACGGTGTCGAACTCGATGCGGTCGCCTATTCGCCCTTCGATGTCATGGCGCTTGCGGCCCGGACCAATGCCGGCGATATCCGGCTGGATCTCGCCTATAGCGAATCCGCGAGCCGGCGCCGCGGCGAGCCGTTTTCGACCGAGATCGTCATCGAGATGACGGGACGGGGGAAGGATGGTCAGCCTCTCGACCATCGCCATGAGATCGTGCACCCCGAAGGCCAGGCGCCGCTAACCGCCCTTGGTGTTGCGCTGGCGGTGGAACGTATGCTCGGCCTTGAAGGCGGCGAAGCGTCGGCTCCCGGCCTCTATCTCCCGGAGGTTTTGATCGACCCGGCCTACTACGTGCGACGCATGAAGGAGTTCGGAGCTTCGTTCGCCGAACGGTCGCTAATGGCGGCTTAGCGAACCAACCGGCTTCTCGCCTCCCTGAGTACAAATGCGGCCGCGCGGCAAACCGTCGGGCGTCCGCATTTTTCGGTTGCAGATTTCCGTCCAGAGCCAGCGACGGCTCTTTAATTTCCAAAATCGGTGCCCCATATTCGCTTCGGATGCGTTGATCCGGCGCAAGGCGGGGATCGCTCCACACTGACAGGTTTGCCGAATGCGGGAGCCTGATCCTGAATCACCGACGGGTGCCACGCGATGGGCCTGCCGGGTTATGGAGGTAGAGTATGAACATTGAAAAATATTCCGAGCGCGTGCGCGGTTTTCTGCAGTCGGCGCAGACCTATGCACTGGCGCAAGGACATCAGCAGTTCACGCCCGAGCATGTGCTGAAAGTGCTGCTCGACGACGATCAAGGCATGGCCGCTTCGCTGATCGAGCGCGCCGGGGGCGACGCCCGCGAGGCGCGCGCCGGCAATGATGCAGCACTTGCCAAGCTTCCCAAAGTTTCCGGTGGCAATGGCTCCGTTTACCTGTCGCAGCCGCTCGCCCGGGTCTTTTCGAGTGCTGAAGAGGCCGCGAAGAAAGCTGGCGACAGCTTCGTCACCGTCGAACGGCTGCTGCTGGCGTTGGCGATCGAGAGCTCGGCCGCGACATCAGGCATTCTCGCCAAGGCCGGCGTGACCCCGACCAAGCTCAACCAGGTGATCAACGACATCCGCAAGGGCCGCACCGCCGATAGTGCCAATGCTGAGCAAGGGTTCGACAGCCTCAAGAAATATGCGCGCGACCTGACGGCCGATGCGCGTGAAGGCAAGCTTGACCCGGTGATCGGCCGTGACGACGAGATCCGTCGCACCATCCAGGTGCTGTCGCGCCGCACCAAGAACAACCCCGTGCTGATCGGTGAGCCCGGCGTCGGCAAGACCGCGATCGCCGAGGGCCTTGCCCTGCGCATCGTCAATGGCGACGTGCCGGAAAGCCTCAAGGACAAGCGGCTGATGGCGCTCGACATGGGCGCGCTGATTGCAGGTGCGAAATATCGCGGCGAGTTCGAAGAGCGGCTGAAGGCCGTTCTCAACGAGGTGCAGGCCGAAAACGGTGAGATCATCCTGTTCATTGACGAGATGCACACGCTGGTCGGCGCCGGCAAGGCGGAAGGGGCAATGGATGCCTCCAACCTCTTGAAGCCGGCACTTGCGCGCGGCGAGCTGCATTGCGTCGGCGCCACCACGCTTGATGAATATCGCAAGCACGTTGAGAAGGACGCGGCGCTCGCCCGCCGGTTCCAGCCTGTCATGGTCGAGGAGCCGACGGTCGAGGACACGATCTCGATCCTGCGCGGCCTGAAGGAGAAGTACGAGCAGCACCACAAGGTCCGGATCTCGGATTCGGCGCTGGTTGCCGCCGCGACGCTCTCCAACCGCTACATCACCGACCGGTTCCTGCCGGACAAGGCGATCGACCTCATGGACGAAGCGGCGTCGCGTCTGCGCATGCAGGTGGACTCCAAGCCTGAAGAGCTCGATGAGCTCGACCGGCGCATCATCCAGCTGAAGATCGAGCGCGAGGCCCTGAAGAAGGAAACCGATGCATCGTCGAAGGATCGGCTGGAGAAGCTCGAGTTCGACCTCGCTTCGCTCGAAGAGCAGGCATCGGCGCTGACCGCTCGCTGGCAGGCGGAGAAGCAGAAGCTCGGACGTGCTGCCGATCTCAAGAAGCAGCTTGACGAAGCCCGCAACGAACTGGCGATCGTCCAGCGCAAGGGCGAGTTCCAGCGCGCCGGCGAACTGACCTATGGTGTCATTCCGAAGCTCGAAAAGGAGCTTTCCGATGCGGAAAGCCAGGAAAACGCCAATGCCAACCCGATGGTGCAGGAGGTCGTGACCCCGGACAACATCGCGCATGTCGTCTCGCGCTGGACCGGTATTCCGGTTGACAAGATGCTGGAAGGCGAACGCGACAAGTTGCTCCGGATGGAAGACGAACTGGCGAAGTGGGTCGTTGGCCAGGGCGACGCCGTGCAGGCGGTCTCCCGGGCGGTGCGGCGCGCGCGTGCCGGGCTCCAGGATCCGAACCGACCGATCGGCTCGTTCATCTTCCTTGGACCGACCGGCGTCGGTAAGACGGAGCTCACCAAGGCGCTTGCCCGCTTCCTCTTCGACGACGAGACCGCGCTGATGCGTATCGACATGTCGGAATACATGGAGAAGCACTCCGTGGCCCGACTGATCGGTGCACCTCCCGGCTATGTCGGCTACGAGGAAGGCGGAGCTCTGACCGAGTCCGTCCGTCGCCGGCCCTACCAGGTCGTACTGTTCGACGAGATCGAGAAGGCGCATCCGGATGTCTTCAACGTGCTCCTGCAGGTGCTCGATGACGGCCGCCTGACCGATGGTCAGGGCCGCACCGTCGACTTCAAGAACACGATGATCATCATGACCTCGAACCTCGGGGCCGAATATCTGACCGGCCTCGGCGAGAACGAGGACAGCGATGCGGTTCGCGACCAGGTGATGGAGGTGGTGAAAGCCGCCTTCCGGCCGGAGTTCCTGAACCGCGTGGACGAGATCATCCTGTTCCACCGGCTGCGTCGCTCGGAGATGGGTGCGATCGTCGATATCCAGCTCGAAAGGCTGCGCAAGCTGCTTACCGAGCGCAAGATCACGCTGGAGCTTGAGGATGACGCTCGCGCCTTCCTTGCCGACAAGGGATACGACCCGGCCTATGGCGCTCGCCCGCTGAAGCGGGCGATCCAGAAATACCTGCAGGATCCGCTCGCCGAGAAGATCCTGCAGGGCGAGTTCCCGGATGGTTCGTCCGTCAAGGTGCTCTCGGGCTCCGACCGCCTCAACTTCAAGCGCGGAGCGACGGCGGACAAGGAAGCCGCCTGACAACGCATCAAACACAGAGGCCGCCCTTCGGGGCGGCCTTTTCGTTTGTGCAGACTGTGGGGAGGTGGCGCTCCAACTGTTTGAAATTGTCCAAATTGCTCTAGTTGCTTGCGACTTCGGCGCCATCCTTGTTCAGCAACTCGTCGATGCGATCGCGTTCCTTCTCGAACTTCGCCAGCGCGTCGCCGGAAAGCGACTTGCCGCCGGGAAGGCGGATGCGCAGCGGATCGACCTTGTTGCCGTTGACGATCAACTCGTAGTGCAGGTGCGGACCGGTCGAAAGGCCTGTCGTGCCGACCCAGCCGATGACCTGGCCCTGGACGACCTTGTTGCCCACCTTGACGTTCTTGGCGATCGCGCTCTGGTGGTTGTACGACGACACGTAGCCATTGGCGTGGCGGATCAGCGTCTGGTTGCCATAGCCGCCGGAATCCCAGCCGGCCTTTTCCACGACACCGCTGCCGGCAGCGATGATCGGCGTTCCGCGGGGTGCTGCCCAGTCGACGCCGGTATGCATGCGCGAGAAGCCGAGGATCGGATGGCGGCGCATGCCGAAGCCGGAGCGGAAATGGCCGTTCGGCACGGGATTGCGCAGCAGGAACTGGCGGATGCTTTTGCCTTCGCTGTCGAAGTAGTCGATCGAATTGTCTTCCGGATCCTGGAACCGGTAGAAGGCGGTGACCGCGTCGCCGAACTTGGCGCGAACATAGAGAAGCTCGGATTCTTCCGTCGCCATGCCGCGTTCGTCGGTTACGGAGAAGAAGGCTTCAAGCGAGTCCGTCGGCTTCAGCTGCGCCTGGAAATCGACGTTGCTGGCGAGCAGCTTGACGACGAGGCTGACCATGTCGGCGCTCATGCCATAGGAAAGAGCGGCACGGTAGATACCGTCATAGACGCGCGGCAGATCGTGGCTGCTGGTCATGACCGGCGCGCCGTTGTCATCGAAGGCGGTGGCGACCGCGTCGAGCTTCGGCGGTTCCGCACCCGGAACGAAGCGGCCCTTGTCGTCGACCGCCATCGTCAGCACATGGCGGTTGCGCGAATAGATGGTGGCGCGCACGATGCGGGCCTCGTCGCCTTTCTGCGCTTCGCCGTTCTGAATGATGCCGATGCGCAGGACATCACCCTCGCTCAGTTCGTTCGCACCGAGCGCGTCGCCGATATAGCCGGCGGCGTCTTCGGCCTGCGCCTTGGCATAACCGGCATTGACCATGACCGTCGCGATATCGGTCTGCCGCCGCACCGGAATGATGTCGTCGGCATATTCGGTGCTTTCTTCGTCGATGGTCTCGTAGGCGGCATCGCTCTTGTTCTGCTCGACGATCCGGGCGGTCAGGCCCTGAAGCAGATCAAGCCCGTCGCTCTCCGACGCGAAGCGCTGCGGGTCGACGTAATAGAGTGAGGCGACCTGGGTGCTGCCCTCGGTCAGGACCGAACCGTTGGTGCGAACGTTTTCCTCGACCTCTTCGAGCGACATCGAGCTGTCGAAGGCAACGCCACCTTTCAGCGGGAAATCGACGGTCTTCAGCGCCACTTCGGAATCGACATTCGAGCCATAGAGCGTACCGGTGCGGGCGACCGGGGGTTCCTCGTCCGCCTTGTCGGTGGAGAAGATCGCCAGCGGATCGAAATCCGGATAGTTTTCCGAGGGCTGATGGTTGGCGGCAAGCGCCATCTTGACGTGAACGAAGGGCTGCTTGCGCACCACTTCCTTCTCGCCGTCATGGGTCATGGTGGAGACTTCCATGACGGTCTTGTCGGCCGGCTTGGCGACGAGTTTGGGCGAAAGGATACGACCGCCGCGCACCGCGCGTGCCTGCTCGTCTCCGTTCGGCGCGCTGTCGAGCGCCGCATAGGCTTCGGCGGGGATGGCCAGCTGTTGGCGCCCGTCGAGTGCTGCAAAAAGAGCAACGCCCATAAGAAGGCTTGAGGTGATGCCGGTCAGAAAGGTACCGGAAAGCCAGCGTAGGGAGATCTCGCGCCTGTCGGGCGCGCGGCGGCCATGCGCAAGGATCGGCGGCTGATCGCCGAGCGACCTGACCATGTTCTTGTCGGTGTTCATGCCGAACTGAGTGTCCCCGATTTCTCTAAACCGTATTCTTGCCTGCGATACGTTGCGCGAAGATGTGCATCTTTCGCGCAACGGAGTCAAATCGCGGGGGAGGGGAGAGGGCGGATATACCAGATCCCACGCCTACCCGCGCGAAAGCATCCGCGAAGCATCGTCGTTCTCGCTTAGATCGGCGGATTGTGAAAAAGTGAGGGCCAAAATGTGTCTCCACAAGACCGGGAGAGACGGCTAAACTTTTTTGGGGGCTCAAAGCCCTGCGTTTCCGGCCTTTGTCAGAAATCTGTCATTTTTTTCGAAAAAGCCTGTTGACGTCTTCGGGGATGGGGGTCTATAAGCCCGATCACTGACGAGGGCGGCGGCGCTGCTGGCGACGACGACC
>NZ_JBBBBO010000025.1:0-44763 GCF_037120565.1 Ensifer sp. CCNWLY38 | reverse complement strand
CCGGTTGGCCAGCGAGTGATATCGACGCATTGATGCCCTGGAACTTCAGGAAGTAACGGCCTCACGTCACCGCTTACTCTCCAACACGGAAGCGAAGGAAATATGACGCGGCCCGGCCGGGACGCGAAAACAATCGGGGCGCAGAGACCGAAGTCCCTACGCCCCACTCTGGGAGATCGTCTGGCGCCGGATCAAAGATTGGCGAGCAGGTCGTTGATGCGGCTCTCGGCGCTGCCGAGGGCTTCGTCGACTGTCTTGTCACCATTTACGGCCGCACCGACTTCTTCGCCGATGATGTCCTGGATGGCAAACTGGCGCTGGACGGCGCCCGGCAGCGAGCGGCCAGTCTGTGCGACCTCGGCGATGTTATCACGACGCGGCAGCGACTTGAATTCCTGCATGTCGAAGACCGCCTTGACCGCCGGCAGGTGACCGGTGCGAGCCCACTGGAAGTCGTTGTCGGCCAGGAACTTGAATAGCTTGCCGATCGCCGCAGTCTGTTCCGGCGAACGATCCTTTCGCGGTATGACCCAGCTGTGGCCGTCGGCATAGGTACTGTCGCGACCAGGATAAAGCTGTGGAACCGGGTAAACCGTGTAGCCTTTCGCAAGGGGGGTGCCTTCCTTCTCCGATTGTGCGACGAAATCGCCGATCAGCCAGGTGCCGTTGACCGCTATGCCACCATCGCCGTTGGTGAACGCGGTAACAGCTGCCGCATAGTCAAGACCGGTTGTTGTCAGGCCCTCGTCCTTGATCTTCTTCATAAGCTCGACGACGTTCTTGGCTTCGGGCGTATTCAGCGTAATCTTGGTCGGGTCGGCGAAGAAGTCAGCGTTCTGCTGCTGCAGCAGTGTGTAGAGTACCCGCGCATAGGCGGCCGTCTCATTGGCGAGGATTTGCACGAGGTAAGGCTTGCCGGTCTTTTCCTTGAACTGCTTACCTTGAGCTACGAGTTCGTCAGCCGACTTCGGAAGGATTGGCGTGCCGTCTGCGTTGACGAGGCCGGCTTGCTTCATAAGGTTCATGTTGACGTGGAAGAGCATCGTCCAGTTGTCGAAGGGCAGGCCGAACATCTGGCCTTCCTTGGTGACACCGTCACGGGCGGCAACCGTAAAGCTATTGGGCGAGATGCCCTGCGCGGAAAGAACCTCATCGACCGGGTCGATCAGACCGCGCGACTGATAATCGGAGATCGCGGAGTAGTGCATGGACACGACGTCGGGCGCAGCGCCCGATGAGAGTTGGGCGTTGAGCTGGTCATAACCCGGCCATTCCACGGTGGTCACATTGACGTCAATATCGGGATTATCGGCCTCGAACTTGTTCACCAGCGAGGTGATGATACCGCACTCGCCGACGGCCTTGGAAACGTCGGTGACGGAACCATAGTCTGCCTCGCAGGCGCCGAAGAAGCGCTGCAACTCGATCTTCGTCTGCGCGTGAGCCGACGTGCCGCAGGTCAGCGCGATCAATGCTGCCGTACTGAGTAGAAAAGGTCTCATGGTAAATCTCTCCCGTTGACGGGCTCTCGCCCGGGTTCAAACCTGCTGCGGCCATTTCCTCCCGGCCGCAGCAGCAGTCACTTCACAGCACCGCTCGAAACCGCGGTGACGATATGGCGCTGGAAAATCACGTAGACGATCAGCACCGGCAGGCTGGCAAAAACTGCCTGTGCGCTGAGAAAGCCGAGCCCTTCGCTTTGTGCGAAATTGGTCTGGGACGAGGCGATGCCGATGGTGAGCGTGAACATCTCCTTTCTCGTGGCGGAGATCAGTGGCCACCAGTAGTCGTTCCAGGCATGCAGGAAGGTGAAGATGCCGAGCGTCGCCTGGGCCGGCAGCGTCAGCGGCAAGAGTACCTTCCAGAAAATGCGCAGCGGAGAGGCATTGTCGAGCAGTGCCGCCTCGTCGATCTCCTTGGGGATAGCCTTGAAGAACTGGGTCATCAGGAAAACCCCGAAGGCAGACGACATGCCAGGCAGCATCAGTCCGACATAGGTGTTGTGAAGGCCAAACCAATTGAACATCTGGTGACGGGCGATGATGACTGCCTGTTCGGGCACAGCAAGACCGAAGAGCACGATGACGAATATCGTCTTGCGCAACGGAAATTCGAGGCGGGCAAAGGCATAGCCGGCAAGTGAAGACAGGATCAGCACTCCCGCCGTCTGTCCGATCGCAACCACCACGCTGTTGAAAAACCAGCCAAAGGCCTGCGATGAGTGGACGATGTTGACGTAGTTGATGAGCGTGTAGGGCAATCGGAATACCGATTCCGTGCCGAGCATCAGTTCCTTGTTGTCCTTGATTGACAGGCCGACGAGCCAGGCGACCGGCGCCATCATGGCGAGCGAGAGCGCAATGGCGATCGTAAGCAGGGTTCGATTGCCGGTCAGGGCATCCGAACGATATGTTTTTTGATCCGTGCTCATTCGGAGGCCTCCGACTTGCGCGTCGAGACCACATACTGCGCCATCGCCGCCACGAGAATGATGAGGAAAAGGAACTCGGAGGCTGCAGCAGCCTTGCCGACATCCCAGCGCACGAAACCGACTTCATAGATATACATGACGAGCGGTCGCGACGTGCCGTTGGGGCCGCCATTCGTCATGATCTGCGCCTGGCCAAACAGCTGAAACTGCATCACGATCTGGACAATCGTGACCAGCATTATGGTGCGTGCGATCGAGGGAAGCGTCACGCGGGTGAGCACGCGCCATGGGCTGGCATTGTCGAGCGCCGCGGCTTCATAGAGATCGTTCGGGATTTGTTGCAGAGCGGCAAGAAACAGCATCATCGGCAGGCCGAGGCACCACCACACGGTAGCGACGCAGACCGAAAACAGCGACCAGCCGCTCGTCGAAAGGAAGTTAATCGGCTGTATTGCGAGCTGTTCGGAAACAACCGCCAACAGCCCGTCGCCGGGAATGAAGACAAAACGCCAGATCAGCGTCACGATCGTAACCGAGAGCACGGACGAGGAGAAGAACAGGCCGCGCAGGAACGAGGTTGTTCGCGTCGTCTTGTTGAGCGCAAGTGCCAGGAAAAGTCCGAGTACAACGAGCGACGGCACACTCACGAGCACGAAGATGACCGTGTTGCGCAATGCCTGCAGGAAGACTGGATCGGCCAGGACGCGCGCATAGTTTCCAACGCCGACGTAACGGCCCGGCCCGAAGAGATCGACCTTGTGCAGGCTCAACCACGCGCCCCAGAAGAGCGGAAAGACCAAAAGCACGACAAAGACAGATAGATAAGGAAGGATGAAAAGGCCGTTGCTCCACTGGCTGCGGCGATAGCTCTCAGCCATGTCAATCGCCCTCCGAATGGTGGGCGATACCGGCGGCGTCGAAAAGGTGAATGGCGGTCGTGTCGAGCGCGATCTGCAAAATGTCGCCGCCACGCGCCTCGCTGCGCCCGTCGGTTTCGGCCGTCAGTTTCGTGCCGTCAGACACTTGTCCGTAGATCAGCGTGCGATCGCCAAGTCGTTCGACAACTTCCGCCTTGAGCGCAATGCCGGTCTGACCAGTTGGCAGCACGGTCACATCCTCGGCGCGAATGCCAAGACTCGCACCTTCAGGCGAGAAGCTGGGCGGCAAACGAAAGGCGGTACGGATCTCGCCAAGACCGTTCGTCGCGACGGTCAGTGTATTGCTATCGTGAGACACGCTCTTGAGTGGCAAAAAATTCATGGCTGGCGAGCCGACAAAACCTGCCACGAACCGAGTTGCAGGACGTCGATAGATTTCCATCGGCGTACCGATCTGCTCGATCTTGCGGTTCTGCATGATGACGATGCGGTCAGCGAGCGTCATCGCTTCCACCTGATCATGCGTTACGAAGATCATCGTGCTGCCGAGGCGGCCATGAAGCTGGGCGAGCTCCAACCGGGTACGTCCGCGAAGGGCAGCATCGAGGTTCGAGAGCGGTTCGTCGAACAGGAACGCCTTCGGTTCCTTGACGATGGCGCGGCCGATCGCCACGCGCTGGCGCTGCCCACCGGAAAGCTTCTGCGGCTTTCGGTCGAGAAGATGGGCGATTTCCAGAGTCGAGGCGGCTTGGCGGACGCGACGCTCGATCTCCTCCTTTGGCATGCCGATGTTTTCCAGACCGAAGGACATGTTCTGGGCAACGGTCATATGCGGGTAAAGCGCGTAGGACTGGAAGACCATGGCGACGCCCCGCTTGCCCGGCGGCAGCGTATCGACGCGCTGATCGCCCACCGCGATCGTGCCGCTCGTCACGTCTTCCAGGCCTGCGATCATGCGCAGAAGCGTCGACTTGCCGCAGCCCGAAGGCCCGAGGAAGACGACGAACTCGCCTGCCTTGATGGACAGCGAGATGTCGTCCAGCACGGTGAGCGCGCCGTAGCGCTTGGTGACGTTGGTGATCTCAATCGATGCTGACATGGTCCCTCCTCCCTGTCATTGCCGTCTTACGCGCCGAGCCGGATCATCCGATAACTAAGCGGAGCGATGGCGGCGACGAGCCGGCGACCGGCAACCGATGCGCCCGAGCCGTCGCGCGGCTCGATCGCTTGGTTACCGGGTCCATTGGCGGCACGAAGATCGTGACCTTCGATGACCTTATCCATGATCACCTTCCGTTCGCCGAAGCCTTCGAGGGAGAGATCAAGCTCGATCGCTTCCGTCTGGTGGCGGTTGACGATGAAGAAGGTGAGAGCGCCATCCGCCTCGGTTTCGACGGCGGAGACGTCGAGATAGGCGACATTTTCGGCAAAGTCGGTTGAATAGCCGGGGCAATGAAGCGCCAACTGCAGCGCCTTGCCGCGGCCATACTGCGAGGCGTAGGCATAGGGAAAGAACGTTGTCTGCCGCCAGGCAGGGCCACCCGGAACGGTCATGATCGGGGCGATGACGTTGACGAGTTGCGCCAGGCAGCCGACCTTCACCACATCCGAACGGCGGATGAAGGTGTTGAGGATGCAGCCCACCTGCAGCACGTCCTCGAAATTGTAGATGTCTTCCAGAAGGGCGGGGGCATGCGGCCAGCCGTCGTTACCCTGCAGTATCTTCCGGTCGGCCTCGCGGGAATGATACCAGACGTTCCACTCGTCGAAGCTGATATAGACATCCTTCTTGGAGCGCTTCTTGGCCTTGGTATAGGCGATCACGCCGGCAATGGTTGCGATGTAGTCGTCAAGACGGGCGTTCTGCGCCAGATAGTCGGCCGTGTTGCCTGCGTGATTGTCAAAGTACATGTGCAGGCTGATGTAGTCGATGGAATCGTAGGTGTAGTCGAGCACCGTGGCTTCCCAGGCCGGGTAGGTCGCCATCTTCGGCGAGGACGAACCGCACACTACGAGCTCGATCGACTTGTCGAAGGCGCGCATTGCCTTTGCTGTTTCGAACGCGATGCGGCCATATTCTTCCGCCGTCTTCTGGCCGATCTGCCAGGGACCGTCCATCTCGTTGCCAAGGCACCACAACTTGACGTTCCACGGCTCTTCGCGACCGTTCTTGCGGCGAAGATCCGACCAGTAGCTGCCGCCCGGATGGTTGACATATTCAAGGAAGGCGCGAGCCGAATCCAGGCCCCGCGAGCCGAGATTGACAGCGAGCATCATGTCGGTGTTTGCGGCTTCTGCCCAATCGGCGAATTCATGGATACCGACGTGGTTGCTCTCGGAGCTGTGCCAGGCGAGATCAAGGCGCACGGGCCGTTCTTCGCGCGGGCCGATGCCGTCTTCCCAGTTATAGGCCGAAACGAAGTTGCCGCCGGGGTAGCGCACGATCGGCACATCAGCTTCCCGAACGAGGTCGATGACGTCCCGGCGCATACCGTTCTCGTCGGCAGTTGGATGATCCGGTTCGTAGATACCCGAATAGACGGCGCGGCCGAGATGTTCGACGAAAGATCCGTAGAGGCGTGGATCAACAGAACTGATGATGTAACCGCTGTGAGCGGTACCGACTGCGCGCATGCTTTTTCTCCCTGAATATCCAAATATCGGATATATATCAATTAGTATGATAATTTACACAGGAGGACGCAGGCGTCAATCCGCCTTTCGGCGACACGCGCCGAAATGACAAAATCAGATCTTCAATCGCAGCACGATGTCCTGATCGTAATTGCCAAAACCTCGGCCGAAGATATTGATCCCGCCGGGATGCTCGGCCGTTTCAGGAACTTCGATCCGCAGGCGGATCGAGCGATGTTCAAGCAGGTTCAGGTCGGCCAGTCTGGTGTCGGAAAAGCGCACACCATCGATAAAGGTCCCGTTTTCGGTGACGCGGAAGGACTTAAGCACGCCGTACTGGCTGCCCCGAAGCTTCCACCAGTCGGGCGTATATTTTCCGCGACGATCGCCAAAGTCGCCAGGTGAGGTCCAGGCGAAGATGCTTTTGCCGTTAATGGAAAGCGTGATGTCGGACGGCCAATTGTCTGAGGTTCCCGGCACCTCGGAGGAAAGCTCCAGGATGACCTCAAGTTCCTTGACCTCCGCTCCCTTGATGCGGGCATTGTTGGGAAACTGATAATCGACATATCCCGTTGAAAACCATAGCAGACCAGCCTTCATCCGGTCCGGTGTGAGGAATGTGTCGGGGCTGTCGAGATAACCGATGATGCCGTCGCGAGAACACATGCCGCAGGGAGCGTAAACCTCGTATCCGCTATAGAGGCCGACTGGCATCGCCACTTCGATCAATTCCTGGGCGGTTTGGGCATGGCTGGCAAAGGAGAGGATGATTTCCTCGTGCACGGCATGACACACCTTTTGGCTGCCCTTGCGCGCTTTGGAAACCTCTGTGCGGATCAGTCCCGCCTCCTCCAGCAGATTGAGATGGGTGGATGTGGTCGACTGCGGCAGCTCCAGTGCCTCTGCGATTTCATTGACGTTCAGCGGTCCGCGGCTGTGCAAGAGATCCAGCATCGATAGCCGCGCGGGAGCGGCAAGGCATCTCAACACATCCTGGCCGTCTTGCGGACCGATCATCAGAAATCGCGTGCTCATATATTCCCCCAAACGTCGCGTCTGATCTGTATCAGAGATTTTGATACAGTCAACATCCGGCTGAAATTGGAACTGTGAAATATAGGCTCGGTCAGGTCGCAGAGGGCGACGCCGTTACCGTTACGTTTCGAAAACGGAGGGGGCTTGGCAGGGTAGAAGAATGCGAGAGCGCAAAGTGATGCAAGCAAGGCTAGCTATTGTCCGATGTTGCCTTGGTGCCCGTTGCGCAGCGTCGGAGCTTCGGGCTTTCAATGTCTTGGTGGAATTCACACATAGCTTCGGACAAAAGCAATTGGGGCTTCTTAAACTCATGCTACGGCTGCCCGTCGTTCGCGGCCGCTTCAGCTTCTCAGCACCCGCGACGTTTCAATCGCGCCGGCTTGGCTTCCACTCCTGAAGCGCCCGCTTGCTGACCTCGCTAGTTGCAGACGATACATTATGCGATTATTTTGGCCCACAAAGAGAACAACATGGGAACAAGCCTTGCGCTCACCTCGTAAGTGATCGGCACGAGAGCCACATGGGATCAAGACTTGGGGGCACCATGCCGATCTCAGATGATGTCGACCAGGCTCACGCGAAGATCGTTTATCACGGTGGCAAGGCCTGGTGCTCCAATCAATGGCACCACGTGTACCGCCGACAATTTTGAAATGGCACGGCCAAAGATCGCGAGATTTGTATGTCCATTTAGGCGGGATGGATAAATTATGCCGTCCGGCACGGATTGGTGCTCATGGAAGGCAAGCGACCACGCCCGCGCAAGGCTTTGGCGGGAAGATTTCGTGACATCCGTCGGCACTCCCATTCTGATCGCGTGGTCTTCGCGGAGGTCAACAAGGCGGAGATTCGCGATCGTCTCAATCTCTGCATAGCGCCGTGCGTAAATCTCCTTTTCCTCGATCGGTAGATCGCCGACGAGACCATCGCGCCTATCACGCAGGACCGCCTCTAGGAAGCAGACCTTGAGTGTGTCGCCCAAATAGACGACGCCAAAGCGCCTTGCCGCGTCACGCCGGCGGGGATCACTGAACCGGCTCGGCGTCTTTCCATATCCTAGCGGGTCGGGAAAGGCACTAGCATAGATTCGTCCAAATCGACGACCAGCAGGAATGGTCTCGATGTCGAGCACGGAAGTCTCGAACCCCGCGGGCGGCTTGATTCCGGGCATTCAGCGAAAATCACCACGGGCGACACTCTCTGCCGCTGCAACCACCTCATCATCCTGACCGCGTTTCAGCGCATCGAGAGCCTTCCGGCCATCCAAAGCGCCGTGCGGCGTGACAAGGAAGCGGTAAACCGCCCATGCACCGCCGAGAACCTCGTGCAGTTTGGGCAGTATGCCATAGGGCCGACCGTCCCTGTCGAGTTGCCATGACGGAAACCGGAAACCCCGCTTGGCTCCGTCGAGACCAAGAACCTGCCCGTTCTGCCGCTTTGTGTTGACCGTGACGCGCGAAACGCCGAGCAGGTCCGCGAACGTTTCGGCGCTCAGCATATCATTCTCGGCGAGAATCTCCGCCACCCGACGCCGGCCGCGCTCCCGTGCAGCAGTCAACGCTGCCTGGAGCTCGTCGTCCGGCTCTGGTGCCTCTTCTACCGGAAACGCAACCTGATGAGACTGCGGTTCTTCTTCAACGACTGAAATCGTCTGCGCTCCGGCCAACGGATCCACGACGACACGGAAACTGACCTGATGGCCGGCCTCTCGGCTCAACTTAATCGCCTTAGCGTATTGCCTGATCAACGCCTTCTCGAAATCTGCCTTCCGGGGCAGCTTCATCGAGAGCGCAATGTTGGAAGAAGCGTTTCGGGGCTCGTTGGCAACAGTTTTCGTATTGGGCATGGTCATCAGCCTCCTGCAACTACAATCTAGTCGAGAAGGAGAAGTTCGTCAAGTTTGTTAAGTTCGTAAAATCCGTCGCCATTCGGTCATGCAGGTTCTAGTCCTGCCGGGCCAACCATACCAGCATACTGATCGCCAAACGGCCAACACTAAGTTATTCAAAAAGAGCGGCCAGCCCCGGGGAAGCTGGGCAAGTGCCAGTCGATACATTATGCGATCCCAAAAGCACAAAACTAGAACATATGTGTACAGAGGTCGTAACGTCTCGCGACGACATGATCGCTGTCACCGATCTCTGGCTCGCCCGAGGAAATGAGGGACTTCTGCGCTTCAAGGGAAGGTGGCCAGCTGTGTTGTTTGGTCGCAACTAAAATCAACGCAAGCCGCCGTTGGGTCTGTCTTGACCCCACGCAACACCGATTCCGATCTGCAGGTCGAAACCGCGCACGTGCCGCCGTCGCCCACCATTAGCGTGCGTCAACTTGCGTCACTTAGATGAAGAGTGAGAAGGGGACAACAAAAGCAGTTTCAATGACACTCAAATCTACAGAGGAACCTGGAGGAAAAAGTGGTGTTTATCCGATATGCCAAAACCGCCAATCTTCATCTCGCCGTTGCTGCGGTCCTGATCGGCCTTCTCTTCCTTTCGTCAGGCCCTATCTGGTCGTTCTTGGAAAAAGCTGGCGAAGCTCGCGAGGGCGCTGCGTTAGTTCAACGCGACTCGTTGGTGGCCCTAGTTTCCGCGTTCTAGGCAGGCGGGCCAGCTCGAATACTCAAAGCGCGTTAAAAGAGCTTGCCCGTCCCGCGACGTGCTTGAACCAGTGCGCTTCCCGGCTCTGCGCAGTGCAAGCCTGCGAAGGCGAGCTCCACGCTTACCATTCCTGACCTGCGTGGGTCGCCCTTCGCACGTTAGCAGTTCCGTGTCCGAAGTCTCGACGGCTTCGTGAGATGGAGAGGATTTAGCAGGTCGTTCTTGACGCTCGCCGGCAGCGCCAGCGTCGTCTCAAGTACCTCGCTTATAGTACGGCCGGTTTCCAGAACCTCCTTCGCGATTTGCGCGGATCGCTCATACCCGAGAAGTGATACAAGTGCAGTCGCCAGTGCAGTGCCAGCTTCAAGGTTCTGCCGGCAACGCTCGATGTTGGCGGTGATGCCGACAATGCATTTGGCGGTGAGCGTCTCGCTCGCATTCGTCAACAGCTTCATCGACTGCAACAGGTTGAAAACAATCACCGGCTCCATCGCGTTCAATTGCAACTGTCCGGCTTCAGCTGCCAACGTTACAACAAGGTCTGCTCCGATGACCTGGAATGCAACCTGGTTCACAACCTCCGGAATGACAGGGTTCACTTTTCCGGGCATGATTGACGAGCCTGGTTGCATCGGAGGGAGATTAATCTCGCCAAAGCCGCCGCGCGGGCCGCTGGAAAGCAGCCGTAGATCGTTCGAGATCTTGGACAGTTTTACCGCTGTCCTTTTCAAGGTTCCGGAAAGGTGCACGAAGGCGCCGGTATCCCAACAGGCCTCGACAAGGTCCGATGCCGGTCGTAGCTCGATCCCGGTAATCCTACAGAGCTCTTGTGTTGCGATCGTCGTGTAGGCGGGATCAGCCGTGATACCTGTTCCAATCGCGGTACCACCAAGATTTATCTCTTCAAGGAGTCGAGCCGCCTCCTCTAGTCGGAGGACATCCTCTCGCAGGGTCACGGCAAAGGCCATGAACTCCTGTCCGAGCGTCATCGGGACAGCGTCCTGGAGTTGGGTTCTTCCAAGTTTGACGATGTCTCCGAATTCTCCAGCCTTTGCTTCGAATGCGGAGGCCAGTCGTTCAATCGCGGTCGATAGCTCCCGGTAGCTGAAGAGCAACGCCAATCTTATTGCCGTTGGATAGACGTCATTTGTCGATTGCGCGAGATTCACATCATTGTTGGGATGAATGACGTCGAAGCGCCCCCGAGGGAGGCCAAGATGCTCGAGTGCCCGATTTGCAATAACCTCGTTAACGTTCATGTTTGTTGAGGTTCCGGCACCACCCTGGAAGACGTCGACCGCAAACTGGTCCAGCAACTGGCCATTTGCCACATCGTCGCAGGCCATCGCTATCGCCCGCTTCTTCTCGGACGTAAGGTCGCCGATTTGGTGATTGGCGAGAGCTGCCGCCTTTTTCGTCAATGCAAGAGCCCGGATGAACAGCGGGTAGTGACTGATCGGGGTCCCGGAGATTTGAAAATTCCCGATCGCGCGGGCGGTTTGCGCGCCATAGTAGGCGTCCGCCGGTACTTCGACTTCGCCAAGTGAATCTCGTTCGCTGCGCATCGTGCAAGTGGAGGGGGACTGAGTATCTGGCATGCGAATCCTTCTATGCGCGTTGCGCTTTGCGGGCGCGGCTGAGGTGCCACCGTGACGGAACGTAAGCCGCGTGTCCCGTGGCGTGCGTCGTCACTGCGACGGCGGAGAGCTGTGGTGAACGCGCACCATATCGGATCGCAACAGCCACGGAAATTGACCGGCTTGTCGTCGAGAACGATCTGGATCCCGACCGGGCGGAAGCACTTGCCAATGCTAGTTTCGTGTCGAAGTAAGTGCGTTCGGCGAGCCACGCACCTGCGCGGGCGGTTTCATAGTTCGGGGTGAATTCATGCACGACAAGCGCGAAAACTGGCCATGGATTCCGGCTTTCGGGAGAAAGGCGGGTGCCGACGCGCGAGATGAGGTGAGTGAGAGGCGAGCGCACCCACTCCAAACCGGGTGGAGCGCCGGTGTGTTTGTCGACTGCTCGCGATCCGGCGTCGTCAGCCAATGAAGGAGCGGCAGAACGACACCGGATGCTAGGCTTGCCTTTAGGCGTTCCCATCCGACCCCCGGTGTATCGATCAATGAACCGCAGGGTATCCGTTGGGATTAGGACTTTCGATTTCGCTACGTCAAAACAGGTGATGCAAGATGACGCGAATTGCGCGTCGTGTGCATTCTTGCCGCGTCGCGATCACAGCATATGTTTCGGAGCGCTGTATCCCGCTCCTTTCTCGTGCCTTCGTCTTGATCCAACCCGTAGAACCGGAGGTTAGGCGCTTGTGGAGAGCACCCGTATTCCGATGGGAGTTAGGTCAACGCAGCATGCCGTCTCACCCTGCTCGCGGCGTCCGACAAACGTTCGGCCAAGACCTCGCCGGTCCGTGCGGCGGCCGCGATGCCTTCAGACAAATCGCAGAGGTGCGGCCCACCGCCAACGAGCAGTAGATCCGCCCCAGCATTGATCGATGCGACCGCGGTCTGCAAAAGCGACCTACCTCGCATGGTGGCGGGCGCATCGAGATCATCACTAACGACCAGACCTTGGAACCCGAATTGCTGCCGTAACCAACCAACGACGGCAGGCGACGTGCTCGCGGCATTTTCCGCATCGATCGCGGCAACTGGTGCGGGCCCAGTCATAATCGCTCTGGTTCCTGCCTCGATGGCTGCCCTAAACGGCAGCGCATTCTGCAGTATGCGTTCAAGTGTCGTGTGTAACGAAACATCAACGAGGGCCGGGTCACCGGTCAGGTGATCGAATCCTGGAAAGTGCTTGGTAACGGCAGAAACCCCGGCCTTCTGAACGCCCGTGACGAATGCCTTGACAAGCTTCGCTACGGTCGCGGCGTCGGTCCCCATCTGCCGATTGCACAGCCAGGGATTTTGCGCGCCCGCGACATCGGCAATCGGTGCGAGGAACATGGTCACTCCAAGCTCGCGTGCGCCACTGGCTGTTCGGAAACAGCAGTCAGCCACGGCTTGATCAGTGAGCGAACTGGCCTCACGCAATGTGGGCAGAGGCGGAACCAGACCCTGCAGCCTTTGGATTCCACCCATTTCCTGGTCCACGGCGACGATGAGGTCTGGGCACTTCGCCAGCAGCCTCTCTATCGCTCCGCGGAAGAGGCTTGCCGTTTCGGTTGAGAGCCTCGTCTCGGACATGGTCCGCGCCACATATTCTTCGCGCGTCTCCCCGATCAGGACCGCGTATCCTCCCTGCTCGAGAAACGGCTCCATGACGTCCGCGAAATCGAGAGTGTCAAATGCAGGCAACAACACCGCCCTGGCGTCCTGATCCGGCGAATAGCTCATAATATCCCTCTTTGAATGTGTCAGACCGTCTCGACATCCACGCCCATCTCGCGAATGCGCGTTAGCATCGAACTGTCTTGGCTTGTGGTGAAGAGCTGGGATACGGCGGCGATCGGCGCGACTTCGTGCGTGGCCACCTGTCCGAGCTTGTCAGATGATGCGAGCACCAAGGTCTTGTTCGACGCCCTGATCATTGCCCTCTTAAAGAAGGCGTCCTCGAAGTCGTCTGCGCGAAGCATCAGGTCATCGTCGATGCCGCAGGTTCCCAGCACACAGAAGTCGACTCTGAGCTCGCGCACCGCCTCGATTGCGCTGGCTCCTGTGGCGCTACGTGTGAACCTACTTAGCCTTCCCCCAAGCAGGATGACTTCCGCGAGCGGATGATCGAGCCCTGCTCCCGCAACGTCCACCGAACTCGTGATGATGCGTACCGACAGCGCCGCCGGCAATTGACGAATGAATTGAACCACGGTGGTGCTTGAATCAACGAGCAGCGTCGCACCGTTTGGTATAGCCGCGGCAGCGGCTCGGCCAATCAGTAGCTTCTCCTCAGTTCCGAGTGTTTCACGACGATGGAAGTCGAGGGCCGGAGTCACGAGGCGCGACGCCCCTCCGTGGAACCGCTGGACCAGCCCTGCATCGACGAGCTCACGCAGGTCGCGCCGGATTGAATCCTCTGAGACCTCGAATTCCTGAGCCAGCGCGACAGCCGTTACGCGGCCGGAGGCATTGACCTTTTCCAGAATGATGGCCTGACGTTCAACTGGTGAAAGGGCTGCCAGTTCCTCCTTTTCGGGGCTCATCCCGCGATCTCCTCGAGCGGGGCAAGAACACCAAGGGCTGTCAATCTGAGTTCTAGCTTGGCAGCGGTCTGAAAATGTTCGGTTTGAAATCCGAGTCTCGACGCTGCAGCAATGTTTGCGGGATTGTCGTCGATGAAAATGCAATCCTCCGCACGCGCGTCTGCACGCTTCAAGAACAGATCGAAGATTGCTGAGTCTGGCTTGACGAGCCGCTCCCGTCCGGAAACCACCAGAACATCGAAATCGTTTAAAAACGGAAACATCGATTGCGCGCGTGGAAAAGTCTCAGCCGACCAATTGGAGATTGCGTGAACAGGCACACCGGCCGATTTCAGTCGCGCCAGAATCTGAGGCGTTCCCTCCACCTCCCCACCTAACATCTCGTGCCAGCGGCTCCAGTACGCCTCTATCAACTCGGCGTGTTCCGGACAGCGAGCGCTGAGTTCGGCAATTCCATCGGCGAAGAGCATACCCGCGTCGAACTGCTCGTTCCAAGCGGATGTGCAGACCTCGGCTAGGAATTTAGAAACGGTCGCATCGTCTGGAAGGAGCTTGCGATAGAGATAGGCAGGGTTCCAATCGATCAACACGCCGCCGATGTCGAAAACCACAGTGGTTGGACTCATTTTTGTAACCTCGCTGCATGAATCTTTGCTCACATATGCACGAGTGTGCGTATTAATGCAATATTGAGCAAACAATAATGCACCATCGTGCATTTCTACCCCGCCGTGGCCAAACAGGGCGCGTCAATCGAGAGAGCCCGGTTAGTCAACCGCGGCCATGTGGAGTCCATGCAAGTCTAGCCGCCTACCTTCGGCCTGGAGTGCGCGAGGCGGGGCCGCGCATCGACATCGACGACGGCGGGCTTTGACGCGTCGATGCCGCCGTCCCAGCCGCCGCCGAGTGCCTTGTTAAGTACGATGAAGTAAGCGGCGATGTCGGCGCGGCTTCGGATCATCGCTTCCTCGGCAGCATAAAGGGAGCGTTCTGCATCGAGGACATCGAAGAAATCGGCTGCACCCGCCTCATTCAGCGTACGCGAGAGATCAGTGGCCCGGCGGTACGATGCGGTCGCGGAACCGAGTTTCGCATAGCGCGTCCGCGTCTGGGACAGCGAGACAATCGCGTTCTCGACCTCCTCCATAGCTTTCAGTACAGCGGCTTGGTAGGCGACGTAGGATTGGTCACGCTGGGCCCTTGCGACGTCGACGGCCGCCCTGAGCTGCCCGCCCTGGAAGATCGGCACAACGAGGGTCGGGCCAATACTCCAACCGAGCGTCGATTTCTTGCCCAAGTCGCTCGGACTCAACGCCGAGGATGCGATACTTCCCGTCAAGCTGATCGACGGGTAGCGGTTAGCCTCTGCTTGCCCAATCTTCGCGGTGGATTGCGCGAGGTTCCGCTCTGCTGAGCGTACGTCCGGGCGATTCAGGAGAACATCGGCCGGAATCCCCGTCGCAACGGGCTCCTTCGGCAACGGGACCGGACCACCACCATTCAGCCTCGCCTCCAGCGTTGTAGGTGGCTGACCGAGGAGGACGCTGAGGCGATGTACGGCCTGGGCGTAGGAGATTTGATACGTTGGTATGTCGGCCGCGGTAGAGAGAGCCTGAGCGTTCGCCTTGGCATCGTCAACGCCGGTTGCCTCGCCGGCCCGGAATTGCTCTCGTGTCAGCCTTGCGGTCTGCACCTGGGATTCGGAAGACCGCCGGGCGAGCGCAAGGAGTGCTTGGTATTCCCGTGCCTGAACGTAGTAGGACGCGACATCTCCAACGAGCGTGACCAGCGTGTCGCGCAGGTCTTCCTCGGCAGCCTCCGCGCCATGCCGTGCCGCTTCAAGGGCGCGCCGATTTCCCCCAAAGAGGTCGAGTTCCCAACTCGCATCAAAGCCAGCCTGATATTGGCTGTAGACGCTCGGCTCAGAGCCGACAACCGACGCCCCCGAACGCGTGCGCGTTGCCGACGCGGCCCCCTCGACCGCAGGAAGGAGTGCCCCCTGCTGTTGCCGATAGGTTGCACGCGCCTCACGGATTTTAGCCTTGGCAACAGCGACGTCCAGATTGCCTCCGACGGCCTCGGTGATCAGACTGTCGAGTAGCTGATCGTCGAGTTGTCGCCACCACCTCGATAAATCAGGCTGCTTGGCTGGTTTCTGTGGCTTGCCACTTCCCCACTGAACTGGAACGGCAAGCTGAGGTCGCTCGTAGTCAGGGCCAACCACGCAGCCCGCAATCAGCAAGAGCCCCAAGAAACCGAGCACGGTCTTCAGCGCTTTGTTCCTGAAGGAGAGCAAAATTCGCCTTGCGGGGCGGTTTCTCATGTCGTCGTTTCTCAGTTGGCCATGAACGGGTTTGGGTGCAGGCGTCCTGCCGGAGCGCGGGTCACGACCCCCTCCGCCTCCACGGCGAGGGAGTACCGTGAAAGCTTGTGGGGTCCGACGGCTTCGCCTCATCGCCTCTCACCGCTCCGTTTTCAGGGGAAGGAGCAATGCCCTCGAGGGCCATCCTGAGGCTGGTACCTACCGTTGTCGGCTGAGTAGCGATGGCCATACGCGCACCGGTCGAGATCGTATCGTTGGACATAGTCCGGCGGTGGCGGCGGCACTAAAAGTGGTGGAGGAGCGGGAGGCCCGGGAATAGGGAGCAACACAGGCGGCGGGAGCAGAACGGGAGGCGGGACCTGGGCCACCGCACCCGACTGGCTTGCCAGCGTAACTGACAGCGACATCAAGATCGTTGTGCACTTCATCGAGATCACCATAGATTTTCTCGGAATTCATGGGACGCAATGCTTTTGGTCCCATGCCGCTAGCGGCTAAACCTCAGATCAGGCTTGTTGCCGTCCCAACCCTGCAGGCCGCCGGAGACCTTGCTAAACCGCAGACACCGCTTCCCCATCCTGCCGTCGATGCAGAGGGTCTCGCCGCTGACAACCCAGGTGACAGAAAGCGTAAAGGGCAGAGGTCCGCGGATGCTTCCTGTACCATCAGTCTTGAGGGTGACTTTAAGTGTCTTGCCATCCGGTGTAAGCGCCGACCACGGCTGGCCATCGGCTAACACGGCCGCGACCTCTTGGGACTGCAGGAACGTCGGGGCGCTTGCAGCAAAAGCGACGTCAGCGGCAAGAATTGCGGCGCACATGGCTGCGAGCCTGAGATTCGTCTTCATGCGATATCCTTTCAGGGTTCTATTGGTTGGTTTGAGATGGAGCTGCCAGCATGCCGTTGGGAACAGCGACCGCAGCGGACGCGCCGATCGCATGTGCTGCCTGGACGGGTTCGGCACCCTTGTCGGTCCAGGCTGGCGGTAGACCGAGTTGGCCGGCAACAGCCCCTTTCAGACCGGAGGCGGATCCGAATGCCTTGCAGGCCTCGTATTTGGGATCACCGCCGAGGGACGCCTTCATCTTCTGCAATGACAGCCCGGTCGTTGATCCATGAAACGGGTCACGGCCAGCGACGAGCATGCGGGCGAAATCGTTGCCGAACGCGGACGCGAGGGAATAGGCATCCCCAATCATCGATATCCGCGCCCTTGTCGTAAGCATGTTCGCACCGCGCGCCCAGACCATGGCGGCCGCCTGCGACCCGTCCTGGCCAACCGCTTCGGCCTCTACCGAAAGACCGCCGAGCCCAATCGGAAGCCTCGGAACTGGAACGGCGAACACCGCACCGACACCGAGGGACGCAACCGTCGAGGTCGCCGCAGCCGCCCGGTTCGTCTTGACGATATCTGTGACCGTCGCGCGGACGACCAGGTCTGCCGGCTGGTTCGCCGCCACGACCTTGAACCGTTCGCTGAGACCGGTGCAGAGGGCTCGGTCGATATTGTTGGTGACAAGCGCGAGGTCTTCGGGTCCGATGGCTCCGGCGCTGCGTACTTGCGCCGCCGTCGGCACGATCCGCACCGTCTGCGCAGCGAGTAGCGGCGATGCATCGACGCGGAGATTCGCCTTCGTCAGAGCGCCGCCTGACTTTGTCATCCCCGCGTAGGATCCAAGCGTCGCTCCTGCTTGCAATGGCACGTTTGCACAGGAGGAAACTGACGACAGAAGTATCACGCAGAGCACTGCGCGCGGAGGTATTTCGGGTATCTGGAGGCCGAACGTCATTTGCCAAATCTCTGAGCCGTGATCGTGGCTCAGGTTTTAGCGCTGCCAGCGTTAATGGCCGTAAAGGCAGTGTAAAGTTGGGTAAAATCTAAAAGGCACCATCTGCGGCTCGCCGGGTCCCCCCAGCTCAATTGGTATGGATCGGGCTTTGATCGCCCGACGGACCTTGAGGGGTCGGCCTGCGGGGGAGTTCGAGGGTGATGGCCAGACCACCTGTCTCCGGCAGCGAGGCGTAGACTCGCCCGCCGTGCCGCTCCACTGCCTGTCGTGCGATCGCGAGGCCAAGACCATATCCCCCTCTCGGCCCGGCATCGTTCCCGCGGGAGAATGGCTGAAAAATGCGCTCGAGTTCGTCTCGTATGACGCCCGGCCCCTGATCCACCACGCGGATCTTGAGAATGTCGGCGGTCGTCGCGCATGAAACCGATATCCGCGACTGGTCAGCGGTGTACTTGACGGCATTGCGGACGATGTTTTCCATCGCTCTGTATATCAGTTCGCCTTCGACCTCGGCAGGGAAGACGCCATCCACGCTCTTGGTGATCGAAATGTTTCGCGCCTGTGCCTCGAATGCTGCGTCGCTCAGGATTTCGTTGAGGAGGTCAATGACATCCAAGGTCTGCGTTTTCAGAGGGGCGGTAGATTTGGCTGTCAGGCGCGCTAGCGTCAAGACCTCGCCGACGAGCGCATCGAGCCGCTCGACCTCCCGGTCCATTCGATCCAGCATCACATTGAGCTTTGCCGGGCTTTGTCGAAGAACACCAACGACGGCCTGCAATCGGGACAACGGCGAGCGCAACTCATGGGACACATCGTGGAAGAGCCTCTGCTGTGCATCCTGAAGCTCCTGCAGCCGGGCTGCAGTGGAGTCGAAATCATGCGCAAGCGCAGTGACCTCGTCCCTGCGCCCAGCCATCTCGTTCCCGATACGGACCTCGAAACGGCCATGCGCGAGGGCGCTCAGGCCATCGCGCAGGTGAACGACAGGGCGAATAAGATATCTGGCGAGCGCAGCGGCTGAAATCGTGCTGGAGATGAATATCGCGATCCACGGCATTGACAGTGCAAGATAGTCAAAGACGACGTTTGCGTGAGCGGCAACAGAAATGTGGTAGCAACGTCCGTCCTTCAGGACGGATCTCGTGTCTGCCGTGGTCTCGTCCGAACATGCACCGGGGTCCATGCTCTTCAAGAGCGTGAGGCCGACCGGCACGGTGTCCTCGCTTGTGCGGACGAAGCGCTCGGCGGCATCCTCGCCATCTGTTGTCAGCACGCTCGCCGTAAGGTTCAGGATGACGGTTCGCTCCTGGTGTTCCTGTTCCCCCGCGGGAGGCGGGATCTGAAAGAGGTAGACCGTTAGGATGATGACCGCGACAGTTGTCGCGAGCGTTAGCCAAATGGTCGCGAAAAACTTCCAAAAAAGCCGGGGCATGGATCAGTCCAGAAGCAGTTGATAGCCTTGACCACGGACCGACTGTATCCAGGGCTGTCCGTCGTCTCTAAGTCCAAGCTTCTGGCGAACGCTGCTGATATGCACGTCGATCCGACGATCGAACGGGGTCAGCGGCTTTCCAAAGGCCCGCCTCGAGATGTCCTGCTTCGACACAAGCTGGCCAGCGTTGCGGGCGAGAACCTCGAGCAGGCTGAACTCCGTTCCGGTGAGATCCAAAGGCTTCCCGCGCCACTCGGCGGTTCTGCTGCTTGGATGCATCGCGAGATGTCCCGCTCTGAGCGTGTCGGTAGATGCGTTGACCGAAGGCTGGCTTGCTCGGCGCAGGATTGCCCGCAACCTCGCCGCGAGTTCTCCCGGCGAACAGGGCTTAGGCACATAGTCGTCCGCTCCGAGGTTCAGCCCGGATATCCGATCGACGTCGTCGCCCCTGGCAGTGAGCATGAGGACGGGAACCTGACTCAGCTTTCTTATCCTCTGCAGCACCTCGATCCCGTTCATCCGCGGCATCATGATATCCAGAACGATTATGTCCACCGCGTTGCCAGCAGCAGCCGCAATAGCTGCGCGGCCGTCCGTGTCCGTTGCAACATCATACCCCTCTTCCGTCAGGTACTCCTGCAGAAGTGTCGTCAGCTCGATGTCGTCGTCGATGAGGAGAACCTTGTTCATTTACCTTTGCCCGTCATTCAGCCCGGTCACTCATATCGCACAAATGCAGGTCTGAGGCCGAATTTTACTTAGCTTAACACTAACTTGACCGCACTTTACGTTCGTCCCGCTACTCGTGGCGCGGTGGCATCGGTTGCAGAGTTGAAATGGCTCTCCGGATGCGGCAAACCACGAGGAAAGCATCGTTGAGAAAGCCGATTGTCTCTGTCTCCGCCATTTTTGGCTTGGCGCTCCTGTTGCCGTTCAGCAGCAGTGCAGGGGCGGATCAGCCCGCCGCCCCCACCCTCACCGTTTCTTTGGTGATTCCCAAACAGCGAGAATGGCCAGAGACAATTCCTGCAAGCGGCTGGCTGAAGCCTTGGCAAGAAGCAATCATAGCCTCCGAGACGGGCGGCCTTCGCATAACCGAAGTTCTTGTCGACGTCGGCTCCGTTGTGACAAAGGGGCAGACCCTTGTCCGCCTTTCACAGGACACCGTCCGGGCAGATATTCGCAAGCAGGAGGCCGCAGTCGAAACCGCCAAGGCGACTTTGGCGAAAGCCAGGGCGAATGCGGATCGCGCCAGGCAGTTACGCCCTTCCGGGGCGCTTTCTGACGAAAAGATCGCCGAGCGGCTGACCGACGAGCAAACTGCAATTGCAGGCCTTGAATCAGAAAAGGCGGCCCTCGAAAGCCAGAAGATCAAGCTCGATCAGACGACCATCACGGCCGTCGACGACGGACTTGTCACTTCGCGCACCGCCGATCTCGGTGCGGTCGTGTCGACCGGCACGGAGCTATTCCGACTGGTCCGCCAACAGCGGGTGGAGTGGCAGGCCGAAGTGTCGGCGCACTACTTTGCAAGCATCACAGAGGGACAGTCCGTTGAGATCCGCGGGCCTGGTGGACGGCGCATTCAAGGCAAGGTGAGGCTCGTTGGCCCCTTGGTCAGCACCGGCACCGGTCGCGTGATCGTCTACGTCGCTTTTCCCGCCGACCTCGAGTCGCGCGTTGGACTCTATGTGACTGGTAGCATCGAGCTCCAGCTCACCCCGGCCCTCACGGTACCCGAGACGGCAATCGTTTTCCGTGACGGGATAACTTACGTGTTTGCAGCGGACAAGGACAACCGCGTGCGAAGGGTGCGTGTCGAAACGGGGCGGCGCAGGAACGACGAAGTCGAAATCGTTTCCGGCATGGAGCAGTCAGCGAAAGTCGTGGCGGCAGGCGGGGCGTTTCTCTCGGAGAACGCCCTTGTGACCATCGCAGGAGAACGCTGATGAACTTCTCCTCATGGTCCATTCACAACCCTGTTCCGGCGATATTGTTGTTCGCGATGCTTACCGTCGGCGGGCTGTTGGGATTCAAGCATCTCCCGGTCCAGAACTTCCCCGACATGGACCTTCCGACAATCAGTATCGTCGCCTCGCTAGACGGTGCAGCGCCGACGCAACTCGAGACGGAAGTTGCCCGCGTAATCGAGGATAATCTCTCTTCCCTGAGCCGCCTCGACCACATCACGACGACGGTCACCGACGGCACAGTCTCGATTCGGGTTTCCTTCAAATTGGAGAAGGACAGTGAAGAGGCGCTGAACGAGGTTCGCAATGCCGTGGACAGTGCCAAGGCTGACCTGCCCGCCCAGATGGAGACGCCGAGCGTGACCAAGGTCACCGTGCAGAGCGCGGCCTTGGTGACATACGCGATCCGCTCTGCAGATCTTAACGAGACGGAGCTATCCTGGTTTGTCGACAACGACATGACGAAGGCGCTCCTGTCCGTGCCGGGGGTAGGACAGGTCAGCCGTGTTGGCGGGATCGACCGCGAGGTTCATGTCGATCTCGCTCCTACGACCATGGCATCGCTCGGGGTCACCGCGGCCACCGTATCAGCGCAGTTGAAGTCGGTCCAAACGGACACCTCGGGAGGTCTCGGAGAGATCGGCGGCACCCGTCAGACGCTGCGGACACTGGGTGCCGTGCCTTCTGTCGACGACCTGAAAGAACTTCGTATTCCCCTCGCCAACGGGCAACAAGTTCGCCTGGACGAGGTCGCATCTGTCGCAGACAGCTTTGCGGACCGGTCATCCGCAGCCTACCTCGACGGCCAACCCGTGATTGCGGTCGAGATCAAACGCTCGAACGGGTTCTCCGATACAGGGGTTGCCGCTGACGTCGAGGCGGCGATGCGGAAGTTTGCAGCAACGCACTCCAACGTACGGATTGACGAGGCCTATAGCACAGTCGGCCCCATCCTCGACAACTACAGCGGCTCGATGCACATGCTGTTCGAGGGGGCAATCCTTGCGGTCGTCGTCGTCTGGCTCTTCCTTCGCGATTGGCGCGCCACGATCTTGTCGGCCGTGGCGCTCCCGTTGTCTGTCATTCCAACGTTTCTCGCGATGTATCTGGCCGGCTTCAGCCTCAACATCGTGACGTTGCTGGCTCTGTCGCTCGTGGTCGGTATTCTCGTTGACGACGCTATCGTTGAGGTCGAAAACATCGCCCGTCACCTCAAGATGGGCAAGAGCCCACTCGATGCCGCGCTCGAGGCCGCCAACGAGATCGGGCTAGCTGTGATCGCGACCACCTTTACGCTCGTCGCCGTCTTTCTGCCAACCGCCTTCATGAGCGGCATTCCAGGACTTCTTTTTCGACAATTCGGGGTTACCGCGGCAGTGGCCGTGCTCGCATCGCTCGTCGTCGCCCGGCTACTGACACCGATGATGGCCGCGTATTTCATGAAGGCCCATCCGACTGAAGAGAAGGATGGCCGCATCATGCGCGTCTACATGGCCATCGCGAAGGCGGCGCTAAGACACAGGAAGATCTCGATGTGCTTGACGGCAGCCGTCGTTGCGCTGTCACTTTCTGCCATTCCATTCCTGAAGTCGGGCTTCCTGCCCGCCGCCGATGAAGCTCGGACACAAGTCACGCTCACTCTGCAGCCCGGCGCAACCATCGAGCAGACAGAAGCCACAACCCGCAAGGCGGCTGACATCGTCGGCAAGATCGATGAAGTGACGCATGTCTTTGCGTCGGTCGGCTCGGCGGCCTCCGGGGGCGGTCCTGATGCTACAACGACGAGCAGTGTCGGCACCGCCACGCTTGTTGTCACGTTGACGCCGATCGAGGAGCGGAGCCGGAAGCAGTCGGAAGTCGAAAAGGATATCCGCCAATCTCTCTCGGTCCTCCCCGGCATCCGTGTCGAAACCGGTGGCGGAGCATCCGGAACCAAGCTCGACATCACGCTAGCCAGTGACGATTCCACCGTACTTGATGGTGTAGGCACGGTGGTGGAGGAACAGCTACGGACGCTGAACGGCATCGGGGCGGTGACGTCGTCTGCGTCGAGGCAGGCTCCAGAAGTTCAGATTGTGCCCGATTTCGCACGGGCAGCGGCCCTGGGAGTGACATCGAGCTCCATCGCCGAGGCCGTGCGCGTGGCCACAAGCGGCGACTATTCTTCAGCCTTGCCAAAGCTCAATCTGCCGCAGCGGCAGGTCCCCATAGTCGTCCGGTTCGCCCCCGCGGCACGCACCACTCTCGACGACATCAAGAATATCAGGGTGGTCGGAACGAGTGGTAGCGTCGATCTCGGATCGATCGCTGACATCCGTATCGGCGGCAGCCCTTCGCAGATCGACCGCATTGATCGAATGCGCAACGTCACTCTTTCGGTCGAGCTGAACGGCCGCATCCTGGGAGATGTCAATCGCGAGGCGATGGGGCTTCCCGCCCTCCAGAACCTGCCAGCGGGTGTGGCCCTGGTGCAGCAGGGCGAACTCCAACGCAGTTCAGAGATGATGCAGAGTTTCGCCCTGGCAATGGCGATCGGTGTGTTCTGCATCTACGCGGTACTCGTTCTGCTCTTCCATGACTTCCTGCAGCCGTTCACCATCTTGATGGCCCTTCCGCTCTCGATCGGTGGCGCACTGCTTCCATTGGTGGCAACCGGAACGAGCTTCTCCATGTCGGTTGTCATCGGCTTGCTCATGCTGATGGGCGTGGTGACTAAGAACTCGATCCTCCTCGTCGAGTACGCAATCATGTCGCGCCGTCAGGGCATGTCCAGGTTCGATGCTCTCATAGACGCCTGCCACAAGCGCGCGCGTCCCATCGTCATGACCACCATCGCCATGGCGTCGGGCATGCTTCCTGTCGCACTCAGTTTGACGGGTGGCGATTCAAGTTTCCGGCAACCGATGGCAATTGTGGTGATTGGTGGTGTGATAGCATCGACGCTGCTTAGCCTCATTGTCATTCCGATAATCTTCACGCTCATCGACGACGGAGTCGAGGTAGTCAAACGCCTTGTACGATTGACAAAGCCTGTAAACGATCTCCCTGCGCCGGAAGCCGACCCACCCAACGTTCGCGAGCCTATCGCCTTCGAGCGCGGCGCAACGAACCGAGGTTATGCCCAAAGATGATTACGGCTCGGCAAGAAATTCTCCGTGGTCGAGGTGACTTCGGCTTGGTGCCCGCTTTTGCGGTGGTCATGGCCGCCACACGTTTGGCGGCCGATATGGTCAGACTGCTGATGGTCGTGGCTCCGGCCGCCCTCCTCCTCACTGGTTGCATGCAGACGCTGGACCGAGCCGTTGACGCTAAGGAGGCAGCAAAGGCCTCCATCACCGGCTACGGCGAGATCCGCAGCTACCTCGACGCCCAGTTCAGTGAGTTTCCCAACAATGGCGAGCAGTGGGCACCTGCGGTTAAGCCGGGTGGCCTCGACGTCCTCATGATCTCTGGCGGCGGCTCGGGCGGAGCCTTCAGTGTGGGCGTTCTTTCTGCGTGGAGCGCTGCGCAGACCCGCCCTAAGTTCGACATCGTCACCGGGGTGAGCACAGGAGCCCTGATCGCACCGCTGGCGTTCCTCGGGTCCGCCTATGACGGCACACTGGTGCATTTGTACACGAGTGGCGTTGCGAAGGGTCTCGCTGCAAGCAAGAGCCTAGCTGGAGTGCTGGGTCCCAGCCTATTGAGTTCCGGGCCGCTCACGCGGATGGTCGCGCGGATCATTACCCCCACGATCCTGGCGCAGGTTGCAGTCGAACACCGGAAAGGTCGCCGCCTTTTTGTGCTAACGACCAACCTTGACACACAGCGGGCCGTCATCTGGAACATGGGTGCCATTGCCGACAGTGGTCGCCCAGAGGCGTTGAAGTTGTTTCAGGACGTTCTGGTGGCGTCGGCGAGTATCCCCGGCGTTTACCCTGCGGTGATGATCGAGGCCGAGTCGGCTGGGCGCAAATTCAAGGAGATGCATTCGGATGGGGGTTCCGCTTCGCAGGTCCTAATGCTTCCGCAAGTTCTCTTGGCGAGCGACAAGAGCCTCGTGCCATCCAGACGGCAGAGCGTCAACTTCTACGTAATTGTCAACAATGCGCTGATGCCGGAATTTGCCACTACACCGGACAAAACCCTGTCCGTTATCGCAAGGGCGTACTCGATCTTCGTGAAGTCGCAGACACAGGGCGCGCTGATGGCCCTCTACAATTATTCCAAGTTGACCGGGGCGCGTTTCCATCTCGCGTCCATCGACGTCCAACTCCCCTATTCGATGTCCGACCCGTTCAATACCGAATACATGCGGGCAGTCTACAATCTAGGATACGCCGAGCTTGCCGCTGGAACCCTTTGGAAAGACAATCCTGCTCTGCGGTGAAACAAGTGCCGGCGGGGTGCTCGCAGAGATCACTCCGCCGCGCGATGGACACGGCGCGTCCAGTCGGTCGCGGCCCGTCCCGGGCATAACTCGGGAGTTCGTCGCCCAACATCGGCGAAGCGGACAGACTGCCCACGGGCAGCCGACTTGTCGCACAGAGCCCCTGTCCCCGGCCAGAGCCCGACGAGGCCCGCCGAGAACCTCTAGGCTCGCAAGAAGTCTGCCGCCCGTTCACCGATCATGATGCAAACGGAGTTCGGGTTCCCGGAGATAAGTGTTGGCATGATTGAAGCGTCTGCAACGCGGAGACCTTCAATGCCACGTACACGGAGGTGGGGGTCGACGACGGCCATTTCGTCCTTGCCCATCCGGCACGTTCCTGACGGATGCAGTGCTGCGTGCGCATCTTGCTGGCAGAAAGTCCTGATCTCCTCGCGCGTCTTCATTCTCGGCTGTGGAGTATGCCTCGCTGCCACGTATTTCGCGATAGCTGGCTGCGACATGATATCGATCGCGGCCATCGTCCCGTCAGTAATCGCCTCCAGATCGTATTGATCCGAGAAGTACCGTGGAGCGACGCGCGGATTTGCAAGTGGGTCCGAGCTGGCGAGCGTTACTTCGCCTCTGGATCTCGGCCTTATCTGCCCAAGGTTTACAGTGCAGCCGTTGCCGCCCGGCACTGCGTCAATGCCCTCTTCGATACCTGCTCCGACCACCATGAAGTACTGAATGTCGGGAACCGTTTCGTTCCTGTTTCCCCACCAGAACGCGCCTCCCTCTATGAGGTTTGAGGAGGCCGGGCCGTTTCGAAACAGCGCATAGTTCAATCCGGCCGCCGCTTTCCAATGCAGCTTCTTGTACTTGTCGTAGCTGTGCGGGCCGTTGAGTTGGTATACGAGTGATATCTCGATGTGATCCTGCAGGTTCTGCCCAACGCCCGGCAGGTCGGCGTGAACGTCTATGCCTTGGCGCAGAATCTGTTCGGCTGGCCCGATGCCCGACAGCATAAGCAGTTTTGGCGTCGCGATCGCACCGGCTGAGAGGACCACCTCGTGCTTCGCCTTGTGTGTGACCTTGTGCTTGCCCCTCATGCACTCGACGCCGACCGCCCGTCCCTTCTCGATGATTACTCGAGTGACGGTCGAGCCTGTTTCAACACGCAAGTTGCGGCGGTTGCGGGCTGGCTTGAGGTAGGCGATGGCCGCCGAGCTGCGGCGACCATCCTGTGCGGTAATTTGGTACAGGCCGCAGCCGGTCGGGTCGCCGGAATTGAAGTCCGAATTGTACGGCAGGCCAGCCTGTTGGCAGGCTTGCAGCCATGCGCGCGTCAAAGGATGGATGTAGTCCACATCGGATACGCCAAGCGGGCCGCCCACACCGTGCGCTTCGTTGCAGAACCGATTGTTGTTCTCAGCACGCTTGAAATAGGGCAGCACGTCGGAATAGGCCCAGCCATCCGCCCCCATTTGGGCCCATTGGTCATAGTCCGAAGGTACGCCCCTGATGTAGATCATGGCGTTGACGGAACTTCCGCCGCCGAGGACCCTTGCCTGGACCATGGTCGGATTGGCAGTGCGGCCTTGCTCGGGCATCGGCTCCCATGGGATCCGCTTCAGGAGCGAGCCCTGAGCCGTCTTATAGTAGGCGCCGGGAATATGGATGTAAGGATTGAGGTCTCTAGGGCCTTCCTCGAGCAGCAAGACATTGACGCTCGGATCCTCGGACAAACGGGCGGCAATGACACATCCCGTCGATCCCCCTCCGACCACGATGTAGTCGTACGTAAAAAGCTCGTCTGGCTCGGGAGGCAAAATTCCCAACCGCGCTGATACCCAATCAGAAAACGACATCAGGGTCACCTCGCGATGGAAAAGCCGGCCTTGATGGCCAGGGCTGCTACTGTAAGCGCGGGATTTACCGCAGCCGACGTCGGCAGGACGGAGGCATCGGTGACGTACAGGTTCTCAACGTCGTGGCTGCGGCAATCCAGGTTGACGACTGAAGTTTTCGGATCGTTGCCTAAGCGTGCAGTGCCGCATTGATGAGACGTCGTTTTCCGACCAAACGTATGTGTCAGCACGATTGGAAAGCCCGCCTTTCGCATGGCAGCGCGGGTCTTCTTGATCAATGCCTCGTGGGCCCGCATATTCGAGCGAACCCAATTCATGACAATTCGGTCGTCACGGACCATCACCCGGCTCTGCGGATTCGGCAGATCCTCGCTCGTCAGGAACCAGCCGTAGGCGTAGCGCGCGAGAACCCTGGTGAACCAGGCGGGAGCCGGAACCGGGAAATTGGCCTTCAGGATGTTACCGGTGATGTGCCCAAGCAGTTGAACGTTGCCGAGGGGGAAACCGAATTCATTGTCTTCGTTATAGAAGTCATTGAAAGTGATTGTCTTTTGGTAGACGCTTGTGTTGGGCGCGAGCGGATCGATCGTCAGCATTGCGCTTGTATTGTGGTTCATGAAGTTGCGGCCGAGCTGGTCGGAACTATTGCCAATGCCGGTCGGGTGAGCCCCGTTGGCCGATCGGAGTAACAGAGCCGCGGATTGCACCGCCCCGGCGGCCACCGCGAAAGTGTCCGCCGAAATCCGATGCTCCACGCCATCTTTCGTGAAGATGGCCGCGACGACCCTCCTACCGCTGCCGTCCGTTTCCAGTCGGGATACGTTCGCGCCTGTTATCAGGCTGACGTTCGCATGCGCCAATGCCTGCGAGAGCGGCCCGACTTCTGCGTCGATCTTGCCGTGCCCTGTGTTGGGAAACGCGTCCCATCCGGTTTTCGCGCGCCGCAACCAGGTTTCGATGTCGATCGCAAGCGGCAGGGGTGAGGGATGAATACCCGCCCTTTCAAGCCGCTTGCGCACCGCAGCGATTGCCGGTTCGTCGGGAACCGGTGGATAGCCATAGGGCTTCGCGTGAGGAGGCTCCGTCGGGTCGTCTCTGGTGCTTCCGCGCACCCGAAAGACAGCTTCTGCCGCGTCGTACCACGGTGACAATTCGTCGTAAGAGATCGGCCACCCCGGCGAAGCCCCGTCCATATGGCTTCGCGGATGAAAATCCTCCTTGCGGTAGCGAAACATCACCGCACCGAAGAACTTCGAGTTTCCACCCACGTAGTAGTAGTTTCCAGGCAGGAAGCTCTGTCCGTCTGTCGCGTACCACTCTTCGGTGTTGCGATAAAAGCCCTTCTGGAAGATCTCGATGTCGTCTCTGGCTTGCGGGGCATCCCGCAAGAAGTCACCTCTCTCGAGGATAACGATGCGCCGGCCGGACGGTGCCAGGCTGGAGGCAAGCGATGCGCCGCCAATACCTGACCCTACGATGACGATGTCAGCGGTCTGTGTCATTGCTGTACTCAATCGATGCGAGTTTCGGTGTCTGCGTCAAAGAGAACAATCTTGGACGTGTCGATCGACAAGACGGCTTCTCGGCCAGCGTCGGCTTGCTTGGGCGGCAACCGGGCCGTGACTTCGACCCCGCCAAGGTGGAAGACGACAAGTGTGTCCGGCCCTGTGGGCTCGACAACGTCGACATTGACGGCAAGCATCGCGCCCGCCCCGTTGGCGACCGAGAAGTTCTCCGGCCGTATTCCGACGAGAACCTTCTTTCCGGCGTACTTGCGGGCCGCTGCGGCCGACAGCGGAATCCCGGAAATCCTGCCTGGCGGTTTGCCCGCGATGTCGACTTTCGCCGTAACGTTCTCGCCTTGGACCTCCAGAACGCCGGGCACGATGTTCATGGCTGGCGAGCCAACAAAACGCGCCACGTAGACATTGGCCGGGCGGTCATAGACCGATTGCGGCTCATCCAAATGCTGAACCACACCGTCCTTCATGACGGCGACGCGCGTTGCCAACGTCATCGCTTCGATCTGGTCATGCGTCACGTAAACGATGGTCGTGCCAAGACGCTGATGCAGGCGCTTGATCTCGGTCCGCATATCCACGCGAAGCTTCGCGTCGAGGTTCGACAGCGGTTCATCGAACAGAAACAACTTCGGTTGCCGCACGATGGCCCGCCCCATTGCCACGCGCTGCCGTTGACCACCGGAAAGCTGCGACGGTTTCCGGTCAAGGAGGTGCGTGATCTGCAGCAGTTCAGCGGCCGTTTTAACCGATTTATCGCGTTCGGCCTGCGACAGCCCCCGGATCTTCATGCCGAACTCGATGTTCTGGCGCACTGTCATGGTGGGATAGAGCGCATAGGACTGGAACACCATGGCGATATCCCGGTCTTTCGGAGATAGGTGGTTTACGACCCTTCCAGCTATGCGAATGTCGCCGCCACTGATGGTTTCCAGTCCGGCAATCATATTGAGAAGCGTCGACTTTCCGCAGCCGGAAGGGCCGAGCAACACAAGAAAATCACCGGTGCCTATCGATATCGAGACTTCCTTGAGAACCTCGAGGCTCCCGTAGGCCTTGCGAACGCGATCGATTTCAAGAGTAGACATGGTATCAGCCTTTCACAGCGCCAGCGGTCAACCCGCGGACGAAGTAGCGTCCAGCGACGATGTAGACAAAGAGGGTGGGGATCGCGGCGATCATGGCAGCTGCCATGTCGACGTTGTATTGCTTGCGCCCGGTCGTCACGTTGACGATGTTATTGAGCGCAACCGTTATCGGACTGCTTGCCCCTGATGTGAACGAGACACCAAAGAGGAAGTCGTTCCAGATCTGGGTGAACTGCCAGATGCAAGACACCACGATGATGGGGATCGACGTCGGAAGGATGACGCTCCAGAAAATCCGGAAGAAGCCCGCGCCGTCCACCATCGCTGCTTTGGTCAATTCGTCCGGAAGCGACACGAAGTAGTTCCGGAAGAACAGGGTCGTGAAGCAGATGCCATAGGCGACGTGTACGCAGATCAGGCCCGGTATGCTTCCGGCGAGCCCAAGTAGGCCGAGGGTGCGTGCCATCGGGATCAGGACCGCCTGGTAAGGCAGAAAGCAGCCGAACAGGAGCAGGCCGAACACGAAGTTTGCACCGGGAAACTTCCACTTCGTCAGGATGTAGCCATTGATGGCGCCGATGCCCGTTGAAAGGACTACCGAGGGGATCACCATCAGCAGCGAGTTCACGAAGTAGGGCTTAAGCCCGGTGCACTCCGTTCCGATGCAGGCCTGCGACCAGGCGGCGCGCCAGGCGTCAAGGGTCACAGTCTTCGGAAGGCCGATAAAGGAGCCTGCGTAGATCTCGTCGAGCGACTTGAGAGACGTCACCACCATAACCCACAAGGGCATCAAGTAGAGCAACGCTACAGTGAGAAGGCAGGCGTAGACCACCAACCGTCCCAGGCGCGCCTTTCCGGATTGAGAAAGTACTTCAGCCATTGTTGCGCTCCCGAAGTTCGGAATAGAGGTACGGCACGATGATGGCCGCAACCGTCATGAGCATCATCACCGCGCTCGCAGCACCTACTCCCATCTGGTTGCGCCGGAAGGTGGCAGCAAACATGAAAGTTGACGGCAGTTCGGTGGCCGCGCCCGGCCCGGCATTTGTGAGCGCCAACACAAGGTCGAAGCTCTTGATGGCGATGTAGCTCAAAAGCACGATTACGCTGAGCATCGCCGGACGCAGCATCGGTATGATGATCTGGCGATAGATGAGCGGAAGACTCGCTCCTTCTATCTGCGCTGCCTTGATCACCGAGTTGTCGACCCCGCGCAGTCCTGCGAGGAAGATGGCCATCGCGAAACCGGAGGACTGCCAGACGCCGGCGATAACAACCGTGTAGATAGCCATCTGGGGATCAGTGATCCAGTCGAAGCGAAACGTCTCCCAGCCGAGGTCATTGACGACCTTTTGAATTCCAAGACCCGGGTTCAGGATCCACTTCCAGGCCGTGCCGGTCACAATGAACGATAGCGCCATTGGATAGAGATAGATCGCCCGCAAGGCCCCTTCAGCACGGATGTTCTGATCGAGCAGGATGGCCAGGAGAAGGCCAAGAGCCGTCGATAGCGCCAGAAACAGCGCGGAGAAGATGAACAGATTGGCTACTGCGGTGTGCCACCGCGGCGTCGCCCAAAGACGCACATACTGCTCCAGGCCCACAAAGTCGTAGATGGGCACGAACTTCGAGGAAGTGACGGAAATCAGCCCAGTCCAAAGAATGAACAGGTAGACTGTTATGACGACGATCAGCAGGCTGGGAGCAACGACAAGGCGCGGAAGCCAGCTGGCCAATCGTGAGGACATGCGCTTGTAGGCGCTCATGGATCTGCTCCGATGGCGAATTTCAATGTCGGGCCGGGTTGTCACGCCCCGGCCCGCTCTCAAGGTGAGTTCGGGTTAGCGGGCGTTGTCGATGCCTTCGACCAGCATCTTGACCGCGTCTTCGGAGCTCATGTTGCCAACGAAGAACTGCGCGGCAACGTCGCTGAAGACCGCGGCGAATTCCGGCTTCGCGGCGAAGCCATGGGTCATGGCGCCTTGCATGCTGCCCTTCTCGATCGCTGCCGTCCGCTCGCTGTAGCCGAGCTTTGCGCAATCATCGAACTCGTCGACCGACACATCGATACGTGCAGGAATGGAGCCCTTGATAAGGTTGAAGCCCTTCTGAACCTTGGGGTCCATGATTGTTTCGGCAAGTGCGGCCTGGGCCTTTTGCAGGTTCTCGTCCTTGACCGTGAACATGCCGAAGCTGTCGATGACGTACTGGAAAGCGGTGACTTGGCCGGGCGTCGCGAAGCAGTAGAAGTCCTGGTTCGGCTTCAGGCCCTTTGCAAGGAACTCGCCTTTCGCCCAGTCGCCCATGAACTGCATGGCGGCCTCGCCATTGATGACCATGCCAGTCGCAACGGCCCAGTCTCGGCCAACGAAGTTGGCGTCGACGAGACCGCGCACTTCGCGCAACGTGTCGAACACCTTTGCCATCTCGGGGCTGGCGAGCGTCTCCGGGTTCAGATCGATGGCTGCTTTCTGATAAAACTCCGGACCGTTGATGTCCGACAGAAGGGCGTCAAAGATGATGCCGATCTGCCAGGGCTCGTCACCCATTGCGATCGGGACAACGCCCTTTTCCTTGAGCTTCTTGCCCGCGTCGATGAGTTCCGCCCAATTCTTTGGAACCGATACTCCGGCATCGTCAAAGAGCTTCTTGTTGGCCCAGACCCAGTTCTGCCGGTGCATGTTGATCGGCGCAGCGATGAAGGCGTCGCCCGAAGTCACGAAAGGCAGAAGCTGCGGAGCGAGAGCTTCGCGCCACCCGCCTGCTGCGGCGAGGTCGTTCAGGTCGCGGACGACGCCCTGCTCTGCCCACTGCACGCCTTCCCAACCGAGAAACTGCATCGCACCCGGCGGATTGCCGGCGGTAAGCCGCGCCCGCAGAGCTTGCTGTGCGTTCGCGCCGCTTGCGCCGCCGACGGCGGAATCCTTCCATTGGAAGCCCTTGGTTTCCAGGTCCTTGCGGATCACGTTCAAAGCGTCAACTTCGCTTTGCGAGACCCAGTGATGCAGAACTTCGATCGACCCTTCTGCGCGTGCTCCCACCGGAACAAGCATCGTCGCAGCGATGAGGGCGGGAAAAAACTTTGACATTAGACATTCCTCTCTGGTTGGGTTCAAAACGCCGGCCCTTCACAGGCTCTTCGGCGAACGTTCTTAGTTGGGGTCAGCAGGCATCGCGTATCCAACGTTCTTTCCGCCGTAGCGACGGACGCGGATGTTTGCCTGTTCGGCATGTCCGGCGAAGCCTTCCATGAGGCAGAGCCTGGAGCCGTATGCACCGATCATGGCGGACGCCTCATCGGTGAGAATCTTCTGATAGGTGCAAGTCTTGAGGAACTTCCCGACCCAGAGGCCACCTGTGTAGCGGGCGGCTTTGTTCGTCGGCAGGGTGTGGTTGGTGCCGATCACCTTGTCCCCGAATGCGACATTCGTGCGTGCGCCGAGGAAGAATGCGCCGTAGTTCTTCATGTTGTTCAGGAAGTAGTCGGGGTCCCTCGTCATGACCTGGACATGCTCGGAGGCGACCCGATCGCCTTCCTCGACCATCTCTTCGACGGTGTCGCAGACAATGATCTCGCCGTAGTCTTCCCAGGCCTTGGCAGCGACCGCCGCGGTCGGCAGGATCTTGAGCAGGCGGTCGATCTCGGACAACGTTTCGCGGGCAAGCTTTTCCGAATTGGTTATGAGAACGGCTGGAGAGTTGGCTCCGTGTTCGGCCTGACCGAGAAGGTCAGTCGCCACGATCTCGCCGTCGACACTGTCGTCGGCAATAACAAGCGTCTCCGTCGGGCCAGCGAACAAGTCGATGCCAACCCTGCCGAAGAGCAGGCGCTTGGCTTCAGCGACGTAGGCGTTTCCCGGCCCCGCAAGCATATCAACGGGTGCGATGGTCTCGGTCCCATAGGCCATTGCGGCAATGGCCTGGACACCGCCCAGGCAGTAGATCTCGTCGGCCCCGGCGAGCGCTTGGGCTGCGACAATCTTCTCGGCGAGCTTCCCCTGGAATGGCGGCGCACAGGTGATCACCCGCTCGCACCCGGCGACGCGGGCAGTAAGAACGGTCATGTGCGCAGATGCCAGCAGCGGGTACTTGCCGCCTGGAACATAGCAACCGACGTTCTGGATCGGTACGTTCTTGTGGCCAAGGATCACGCCTGGCAGCGACTCAACTTCGATATCCAGCAGCGCGGCCTTCTGCGCCTCCGCGAACTTGCGGACCTGTTCCTGCGCGAAGTCGAGATCCTCGCGCTCCTGCTTTGTGAGCGAGTTGATGCAGTTGGCAATTTCATTCTCTGTCAGGCGGTAGGACTCGCGGTCGAGCTTGTCGAATTGCAGGGAGAGTTCGCGCACCGCCTTGTCGCCACCGGCCTCCACCTTTGCAAGCAGGGCCTCTACGGTCTTGGTGACTGCGCTATCGGTGCTGCCGGTGACCGAAGCTTGCGCGGCTTTAAAGTGTCGTATCATGACAATAGCTCTTCGTTTGCGGAAGCACGATGCTCCGCGATCCGAGGGGATATGGATGGAATGGGCGGGGTGCGGGCCAGCGCACGCACCCCTTTGCAGTTACTTACAGATGCTGCTCACGTGCACGCATCTCTGCGTACGCAGCCTGTTCCTTTTCGTAGTAGGCAGGCGACGGGAAGTCCCACCAACCGGTGGCGAACGGTCCGGCTGCGTCGCGAGACACGATGACCTCCACGAGCGCCGGGCCGCCGCACTCGAGAGCTGCCTTGAGGCTGCTTTCGAGATCCTCGTCCCTTTCGACCTTCCAGGCGGCCAGTCCGAACGCGCGGGCCGAAGCTGCGATATCGGCTGAATACGGCGCGCCGTTTCCGGCGTGGTGATTGAATTCCGAGGCGATGTGGCGACCCATGAACTTCCGCTGCCCGCCACGGATCGACATGTATCCCTGGTTGTTGAGCACAAGGAAGACGGCGTTGATGCCGTTCATGACAGCAGTGCCCATTTCCGGCAGTGACATCATGAAATCCCCGTCGCCGACGATGGCTACGACCTGGCGATCGGGGCACGCGAGCTTTGCGCCAAGCGCCGCGGGCACTGCCCAGCCCATCGGGGAGTACGAACCTGAAGTGAGGTGCGTGCGGGGCTCGTAGACGGGGAAGCTCTGCTTGACGGAGCCCTGGGTGTTGCCGGAGCCGACCACGACGATGCCGTCCCTGTCGAGCACCTTGCGGAGCGCCATAAGCGGTCGCTGGGAGGTGAAGGGCGTTTCGCGGCTGTTCTCGCGCGGCTCGACTTGGGCGCGCCACTCCGCCTTTGCCTTCTGGACGTCGGCCAAGAACGTTTCACGGCGCGAAATCATCTTCTTGCTATCGGCGTCGGAAATCAGCGCGAGAATAGCCTCAAGAGCGACCCTCGCGTCCGCGACGACGCCAACCTCGGTTTCATAGTTCTTGCCAATCTCGCGCGGATCCAAGTCGATGTGGATCAGTTTCGCTGAAGGGATCGAGAAGGACACACCCTTCGCATAGGACGATGCAGACCAGTCGGTAAACCGGCAACCAACCGATACCACGACATCTGCAGAGGCGGTCACCTTGTTGCCGCACGTCGTTCCCGTCTGGCCGACCGCACCGACAAACAACTGATGGTCCTCGGAAATGGCGCCCTTCCCGTTCCAGGTAATGGAGACGGCCGCCCCGAGCTTTTCAGCAAGACGCGTCAACTCCTTGGACGCACCTGAAGTGATCGCACCGCCGCCGGCCACGATGACCGGACGCTCGGCGGAAAGCAGGACCTTTACAGCAGCCTCGATCGCCTTCGGATCGGGATAGGCAACGCCGATCGGCAAGCGCTTCTGAAGGGGATGAATGGCGACGTCGGCCGCTTCGACCTGGACGTTCATCGGGACTTCGACGTGAACCGGTCCGGGACGGCCAGTAAGCATCTCGCTGAAAGCGCGGTGCATGATGCTCGGGAGCACCTCTACGGAATTGGCCTGCCAAGCGCGCTTGGTTACCTGTTCGGTGATGCGCGGGAAGGCGTTGTCTTGCTGACGTTCGAGTTCCTGCATGGTGCCGTGGCCATGCATATAGGTCTGCGGCGAGCCGGAGACGTAAAACAGCGACGTCGAGTCACAATAGGCGGTTGCCAGGCCAATGATGGTATTGGCGGCACCCGGTCCAACCGAGGTTGAGCAGGCCATTGGCTTGCCCGATGCGCGATAGTAGCCGTCAGCCATGTGCACCGCGCTCTGTTCATGCATCACCTGGATGAACGGGATCTCAGAGCCTTCCTGCAAAAAGGCATCGAAAAGCGACCAAATGCCATGCCCAGGCACACCGGCGACATATTCAACACCATATTCCTTCAGCGCTTTCGCGACTACCTGGCCACCTGTGAGCTTCATTTGATCGACCCTCTGATTGTTATGCTTCTCAACGGGAGGGCTTTTGGAAGTAAGCACCCGCCCCAACGATCGCACTATTCTCGACCAGACGGCTGAAGCTTCAAGTTCGCAGGAGTTAAATCACCGACGCAGGGTGACGCACTCGTGGTTTCCAAGTGCATCAAATTCCCAACGGGGGGAAAGCCAACCTCATACGATAATCGCCGAATTGCATGGCCGCCGGCCCAGCGAGAGAGCATTGTCAACCGATCGCACGCTTGGCGGAGGAACCAAGCACTTCGCAATATGAAGCGGAGTTCGCTTCAAGACGCGTACAGATTCATAAAGGCGCGCAATTATGTAACGAAATGCGATGTGGCTTCCTGTAAAAAATCTAAATGCTTGGAAGGACATCCGACGTGCAGAACGCGACCAGAAACCTTGCCTTCGCAGATGAGTTCATCGTCGCGAAGCTCGTTGAGAATGCGGTTGACTACGACGTGGACGATGCGGTGGTCGTCAACCTGAGCCCGTCGGTCATGGTCACAGGCGATGAACACCCCGCGATCGTGCCGGCCTGGAAATCGACATGGCTGAAAGGCGGAAAGATCAAGTCCGCCGAACGCGCCGCCCTTATCAAGGTCGTTAAGCCTACAAATCTTGGCGGTTGCATGTTCCGGGGTTGGGACTGGCTTGGAAATCGCATCCGCAGCTTTCCCCGCGATACCCCGCTGTACATCTCCGCGCAGGATGAGATCGGAAAGGTCTCGTTGGACCCCCGCGTGTTCACTAACGAACGCGCCACCTCGAGGGAATCCCAGGATTTCACCCTGAAGCTAAATCTGTGGTGGTCGCCGGGCGATACGGACTGCTTCATCCACAACGAGCATCCGTTCCTTGAGACCCATACTCAGATCCATGGCATTGGCCGGATGCAGAAATTCAAGCATCGCGATCAGGCGACCATCTATGAGGACGTCCTGATGCCGATTGGATACTCGCACGATCCCTTCTGCCGGGTGACCGGCCACAACGAATGGACGTATCCCTGGCATCGCTACTACGCCGACACCGACAGCGTGTGGCTCGCGATCGAGCTTCACCCATAGATCATCATTCATCGAGACTGAACGAACTGGCGCGCTGAGAGCGTCAGTTCATCTGGATCATATCAGAGCCATCCCCCAGATATTGAAGCGCTTCTCGCGGAATTGCGGGATCATTGCGATCCATAACCGTGAGGTTCTTCAGGTGTTCGCGGCGCAGCAGACCGGGACCGCGGTAATGAAGAGCAACCTTGGTAGAATACGGCTGGCGGAAAACATTTGCTGCAATCCCGCTCGAAATCCCAAACATGAACTTCTTCGCGTTGCGTTTAACCTGAGCGTAGACGCCAAACGTCAATTCGTTTGACTGAATTCCCTCGAAATCGGCCGTGAATAAACGATCGGCCACCGGAAAGCAGAAGCCATAGTATTTGAAGACGTATTCTGTTTTTCTTGGATCGTCGAAACTTGGAAATCTCTCTACATAGTAGTGCTGCAGGAATTCTTTGTTCTGATAGATACAGAACGCGGATCGCAGCACAAAGCCCTTGTAAATGGAGGAATACTGGTAGCGATCGTAGATACCGACAATATCGTTGTGGTCCGCTTTGCTCTCAACGATCATGTTGGAAACAAATCGCGAGAACTCAGGCAATTGCCGCGCAGTCTGCATCGCATGGAAAAAATTCCCGTCAACGAGCGTGCGGAACTCATCCGGATCTGCGAACAAAATCGGGACGCTGAGACCGAAATAGTTAGCGATAATCCTTAGATTTGCGGCAGAAGGAATGTGAGCTCCGGACAGATACTTGTTAAATTGCTGCCGGTTGACGTTAATCTTCCGGCATACTGCAGCCACAGACCCATGCCGCTCGCACAGCGTGCGGAGGTTTGCTGCCAGCGCCGCTGCGTCTCTCCCCAAGTGTTCCATCCAGACTCATCCTCAAAGAGTGAAGCAACATGAAGCGAAATATACTTCATCTTGCGAAGGACTTCAACAACTTGCGAAGTTGTGAACAAGCACTCTTCCGGCCAATCTCTGCACAGCAACGGAAGGAAACGCCGGTGACCTCTTCGAGAAAACCAGGATGGTCGGTGATGGGGACTGGCACCATCGCCACGGAGCACATGGTGGCCGCGATCCGATCGATCGGCCATGAAGCTCGTTGGGTCGTCAGCCGAAACAAGGAATACGCCAAATTCTTCTCCGAAGACCTGAGGATCCCGCAAACGTCGACTGAAGCTCGCCAGGCGCTCAGCGACCCGCTCGTGGATTTCGCCTACGTGAGCGCCGCCAGAGATCGTCGGAAGCACTACATATCGGCGGCCGCAGAAGCACGGAAACACATCCTTTGCGACGCTCCCATTTCCCACAGCAGCCGAATTGCAGGCGGACTGGTTGAGCTCTGCAGGAAGGCAGGAGTGGCGCTGGCGGTAAATCAGCCTTCCCGGGCCTCAATCGTCCATCAGACGATGAGGCGCCTCATGATGGAGGGACATATCGGGACACTTCAATCGCTCTTGATCGTCCGCGGCGCGCCTTATCACTCCCCGCCAAACCGAAGGAGTGAGGAAATGTCACCTCAAGGGGAGTTGCTGCTCGACGTCTCTGTCGAAGACGTCGACCTGGCGCGCTTTCTGACGGGACAGGAGCCCGTCGAAGTCTCGGCACTGTCCGCGGCGCCAAACGGCGCAAGCCAACAGCAAATCTCATATGCAATGCGCATGTCTGAAGGCGCGATGTTCCAGGCGTTCGAAAGCTATACGACCGCAGAAATCGAAAGCGTGGTCATGCTGGCCGGCGATCAAGGGGCCTTGATCGCTCAGGGCACATTGAACGGCAAGGCGGGAACGCTGACGCGGCGCGCAAACGCACGCAACGAACTGGTGCCTGTCAGGGAAAGGGAACTACATGCAACCACGATCGAGGGGTTTCTCGCCTCCACGCGAACCTCTTCCGACTGGCTTTGTCGAGGCGATGACAACGTCATTGCCCTGAAGGCTGCGGAGGCGATCCAAGCCTCGAACAAGCGCCAGCGGACCGTACCCGTCCAATCCAAATAGCCCGTTCAATTCAACAACAGGAACCAGAGTCATGGCCAGCCGAGACAAGCTCATATTTCACTCCATGGCTTCGAAGTTCAACACGCTCTCGATCGATATCGATATCGCTCAAACAGTTGGCTTCGACGGCCTCGAAACGTCGGGATCGAAAATCGCGGCATTTCTGAAATCCGGCTTCACACAGGACGATCTCAAGGCAAGTCTGAAAGCCCTTGAAGTTCCTGGCATTGGCTTTCTCATCGACCTTGAGCGCCAGGAAGTCGGTCGGGAAGAGATGCTGCGGGAGGCGGAAGACCTCTGCAGGCTTGCGGTTGCGATCGGAGCAAAGGGCATCGAAGCAATTACTGGGCCACTCGATCTAAGGGCCTTCGAACCTGGCTCTGCTCAACGCTACCCCACACTCTATCGTGGCCTGATCGATGTGCCGAGGGATACCCAGATCACGCTCACTGCGAAGAACTTAGGCGCCGTCGCTGACATTGCGGCAGAGCACGGGCTCATTGTCTATCTGGAATCTCTCTCCTGGACGCCGCTCAATACAATGGACGCCCAACTTCGGATCATCGAGGCTTGCCGACGGGACAACGTCCGCTTGGTCATCGATTTCTGGCACTCGTACACCTCCGGAGACACGCCAGAGCGCATTGCGCGTCTGGATAAGGATCTCATTTATGGCGTGCATGTCTGCGACTCCCTCCCCTACACTGGAGGGCTCCCAAACGAAGCTGTGCTACGCGACGTGCCTACGGGAAATGGAGTTCTCGACCTCCAAAGTTGGGTCGATGCCGTGAAGGCAACGGGCTATCGCGGCTGGTGGAGCTGCGAACTGTTCTGCAATCGGCAGCATCAAGACAACAGCTACAATGTGGCGCGGGACCTAAAGACGCTGATGGAGCGAATGATCCTGGATTGATCCCCAACACACCTATCCGGAGCCTAATTTCGAGCGCCGTCGCCCCGCGCACCCGGCAAAAAACGATAGGGTGGAGAGTGCCACGCGTCATGCAAAGGTTGCCCAGAGTGTGCCAGGATCGCTCTTTTAGCCCCATATTGGTGCGCTGCTGAGCCGGATGCTCGAGGAGGCTGGTGCCAAACTCCATCGGCGGCATGCCATTGAAACGCCCCATCAGGCGTAGTGCTTCGTGCCCTTCATCTCTGGCTGAAACTCCGCAGTCAAGCGCTTGAGGTAGACCGTGCCTACGGAGATGACACCAAAAGAAAGAGCCACAAGCGCAAGACTGATGGTGAGGCTGGAAATCTGAGCAATAAATCCAAGCAAGGCAGGCCCAATGAGCAGACCACTGTATCCAAGAGTGGTCACAATCGACATCGCCCGTCCGGTAGCCTGCGAGCCAATTTTCCCCGCGGATGCAAACACGGCCGGTATCATGTTGGCGACACCAAATCCGCAAATGGCCAGCGCCACTATGCCAACCACTACATTGTGAGCGATGAGCATAGCAAGAATCGACAATCCGCAGACAACCCCACCAATTCTGAGGATGCTCACGTGCCCCACCCGCTGCGTGACGATATCCCCGAGCAGCCGGCCAAGTGCCATTGACGCCGAGAACACCGCAAAAGCATACGCGCCGACGCTTTCGGAGGCACCCAAGGTTCCCACCATGTATACCGCGGACCAGTCGATAATACCTCCCTCCGCAAGAAAGGCCAAAAAGCCGATGGCACCAAACGTCAGTACCAGTACCCTTTGCTGTCTGCTGAGCGAAGGCTTTCCCGCGGGGCCTGTGTTTGTGGCCGCCGGCATCACTTTCCCGCTCGCCTCGTGGCCGATGAGACGAGAGATGAGCGCAGTCATGACGACAAGGAGCCCAGCCCCTCCCAAACACTCGTGGATCTGGCCACCGAAGGATACGACTACGCCAACCAAGGAGGCACCGACGATGTTGCCAATGCTGAACATCGCATGAAACGACGACATCAGGTGGCGACCCGATCCGCGCTCGATTTCTGAAGCCTCGATGTTCATGGAAACATCGAGCGTCCCGAAACCCGCGCCTGCAACCACGATAAGAGCACCAACGAGCAGCAGCCCATCGACCAAGGGGACCGTCAGGATCGAGACGCCAAATACTACGCTGCCGCCGAGACTCAGCAGATGGCTACTGCCGAACCGGTCACTGACCCGCCCGATGTTCACCATCATTGCGATCGCGCCCAGAGCAAAGCACAGCAAGAGAGCGCCGAGTTCCCCCTTGTCAATGTTCAGTTTGGCGGAAAGCAACGGCAGGCTCGCGGCCCAGGCACCGATGCCGATACCGCCGGCAAAAAAGAAGAGACCGCAGCGAACCCGCCTCGATGTCGCAAGCGCGCGTGGGGAGAAACTGCTGCTGATCATTCTGAAGTTCCAGTTAAACAAAAAGCCAGGTTGCTCGACAACGAAAGGTGTTCGGCGAGCTTTTGCCTTTGCGGCAGGCGATCTTCTAGCAATCGGGAAATCAGGAGCAACTTCGCACTCCGCAAACACGTGGCGCAAGATGACGCAAGTTGCCCAGGCGCAGGCGTGCATCTTTTGTGCGCGCAAGTCGCGTCTATCAGCGTCACCAAGCCGTCCTGTGCGAAATTGTCGAAGTCTCGCCACGCCTTCAGTTTGGTGCTCGACGAAGCAATGCATCACTCTGAGAGGAGCAGTGGGAATGAATTGGTTGTCCTTGGTTGCATCGGTCTCCGCCACGCTTGCGGCGACATGCGCTCTTGCAGCGGAGAGCAAAGTTCGCATCGAGAACGGCGGACGCGGAATAGTCGGAGTACTCAATTTGCCCGATGGTTCCGCAAACCCACCGGTGGTCTTGATGCTCCACGGATTCACTGGCCAGAAGGACGAATTCCCGATGGCATCATCTCAAACCGGCTTGTTTGCATACACCGCGGTGCGATTGGCCGAGGTTGGCATTGCCAGCTTTCGCATCGATTTTCACGGCTCCGGCGAAAGCGACGGAAAGTGGGAAGAGACTACGTTGTCCGGGCAGATCCAGGATGCTGTTCTTGCGTTCGACTATCTGCAGGCTCTCAGCTCAGTCGATAACAGTAAAATCGGCATTTTAGGTTACAGCCAGGGCGGTCTTGTAGGGGGCCACTTAGCGGCGAAACGACCCGAGGCCTCCGGTGTCGTGCTATGGGCTCCCGTGACGAACCCGCTTTCGACGTACGCCACGATCATGGGTCGCGAAACTGTTCAAAGCGCGCTCGCGCAATCGCCGGACGCAATCGTGACGGCGAAACTCTCCTGGGGCGGCGAGACCAAATTGAAAGCGGCCTTCTTCAAGGAATTGCCGACTGTCACGCCGGTCGGAGCCATCGGCAAATACCCAGGTCCGCTCCGAGTGATCGTCGGAAAGCGTGAGACGATTGTGACGCCTCAGCCGGCCGCCGGTCAAACTCTGCTCGACTATCACGAAGGGGTCGAGGATCTGGTCGAGATCGATTCCGACCACGATTGGAATGCGGCCACTGCGACCCAAACCGTCGACGACGTGTTGATCCCCAAGAGCGCGGAATGGTTCCAAAGGCACCTGTCGGCTGAATGAGCATACCTCGCAATCTGGCCGCTGGTAACGTTACACCTCCCGAGCGGCTGGGTAGCCGGCGGCAGAACTTCTGCCGCCGGCGTCAAGTTTCGCTCTTGATGCGACACGAGCAATCTCGGCCGTTTAACTCACCTGCCCGGCCGCGCCAGCGACCGGGCAATGTCGATGATGTCGTCGCGAGACGCCGTTGGATCCTCTTTGTTCCAAGCGACGCCGAGACCAATCTTGAGATCGACACCGCGCACGGGCCGAAGCTCGAAGTTGCGGTTCGGCAGATCCTTCGTCCATTCCGGTGCAAAGCCAACGCCAAGCCCCGCGGAAACGAGCGACACCAGCGAGAACGTGTCATCACAGCTATAGGCTATGTTGCCGTTCAGACCGTGTGTCTCGAACATCTCGGAGAAGTAGCGCTCCGAGTAAGAAAGGTTCTGACGGGAAAAGGCGATGATCTTTTCCGAGCGTAGTTCCTCGATGTCGATCTCGCTTCGAAGGGCTAGAGGACTCGTCTTTTCGACGGCCAGCAGATAGCGCTCATGCGCGATCGAGAAGAACCGCAACGAGCCGATGTTTTCGACCGGACGGATGAAGCCGAGATTGATCTGGCCGTTTTCGATTGAGCGTATGATGTCGCTGGTCGAGCCGCTCCTCACATGCAAAGCGACATCGGGAAACTTCCGGCCGATGCGCGCCAGAAATGCCGGCAGCACGCCGGTCGTCGCCGGATAGACGGTTCCGATCCTGATCGTCCGCGCTGCCTTTCCGGCAACCGAGCGTGCTACCTCGGCCGACAGCCCGACATCGCCGATGATCCGGACTGCGCGGTCATAGAACACCTCCCCTGCCCGCGTCAGCTCGACCCGGCGCGTCGACCGCTCGAGCAGCCGAACACCGAGCTCCTTCTCCAGCGCCTGGATGTGCGAACTCAACGCCGGCTGAGCGATGCACATCCGCGCCGCTGCCCTGTTGAAGTGCAGCTCCTCGGCAACCGCAACGAAGAACGAGAGTTGGCGAAGTTCCATCTTAACGCTCCGACATTCTAACAGGGCAAGCGTTCGCGCAGGACGAATTACGCCCAGCGAACAACGCGGAATCGTTGAAGGAGATATCGATGCAGTGTATCTATATAGCGTCTGGGTATTTGTCAATACCGTGTATCGAAATAAATACGAGGTCTCCGTGAATCCTGCCCAAGCTCGAGCTGCGCGTGCTATTCTGAAGCTCGGTGTCCGGGAAGTCGCTGAGCTGGCCAAGGTCACGGCGAATACAGTGAGCCGCGTTGAGCAAGATGAGGCGGGGCCGAGAGGACCCCAACCTGTGACCGTTGAGGCGATTAAACGCGTCTACGAGGATCGAGGCGTCATCTTCTTTGAGAGCGGTCCCGGACCGGACGGCGGTCCGGGAGTGCGATTGGCGCGCTAAGGTCGCGGGTTTCGGTCGCTCGAGGCGGTGGCATGAGAGGCGTCAATTCCACTCGATACATTATGCGATTCCAGAAGCTCAAAGCGGGAACATGTGTTGAACGACAAACTTCACCACCTCCGCGCCAACGACGCTGGCGTGAAAACGGCATCATCCTGCCTGCGGCGGAACTTCTAGCTGTCCAGCTCAAATTCGACCAGGAACCTTCCATGACTAGGAGGAGCGGCAGGCGGCGAGCGCATCACTGCACTGCACTCTATGG
>NZ_JBBBBO010000024.1:0-52756 GCF_037120565.1 Ensifer sp. CCNWLY38 | reverse complement strand
GTCTCATGAGCCATTCCTTGCGAGTGACAACCCATTGGTATCTATCGCAAGTCGCACTTCATCCTTGAACCCACCCCCCCACAGACCATTATTGCATAACGTACATTATGGAACCGTCCGATGTGCCGGAAAACATGGATTGCGGCTGATCCTTGCCTTGCCGCGCTTGACCCGGCCTCCCGCGAAACGCGCGTGCGCGACGCAGACCTCAGCGCCACAGTTACCTCGGGAACGGTCGATGCAGTTGAGTCGCCTACAATGTAACCTAACTCTGGTTCGGTTATGGACGTTTCCGATGCCCACTTCACCCTGCGAAAGATACCTCAGGATATGCGATAAGAGCGGACATACGCGTTTGCGCCCGCGTCGTCTCCTTCGTGCAGCCAACGACAACCGGCATGATGCCGATCACCTGTTCGTCGCCACTCCTGGGAGCGCTACGATATCCCTTACTCGCGAACGAAGGCCAGCGATCGAAATCGGATCGGCCTTGTCCATGCTGGCAGCGGTAGTCCTCGCTACCTACGTCGAGCTAGAGGTCATTACCGGCACACTGAACCAGGTGCTCGACGGGTTGTTCGTCGAGGCGTCGTCCGTCCTCTGGTGACGTCACACGGGCCATTGGAGCGGAGCAAAGGTTCCGAATCAACGTCCGCCGCCGCTTCGATCTCGCCCTCCTTTTTACTCTCTAAAGGAGCCTGGCGGATGGCATGCCTCTGCCCGAATGGGCCAACGGGCTCGCGACAGGCGTGCCGTTTCAGTTAATCCTGGCGCCTCCCGCAGAGAAGAGGTGGATCTTCTCTCCTTTTGGCGCGAGGTGGACCTGCTGTTCAGGGCGAAGGTCCACACGTCGATGCAGAACGATAGCGGCCGTCTGCGTGCCGACGCGCGCCGAAAGATGCGTTTCAGCGCCTGTCGGCTCAACCGTCAGGACCGTTGCTGGAATGCCCGTATCGGCAAGCTCGAGGTCTTCCGGGCGGATGCCGTAGGTTCGGGCTTCATTGCTGCGCAGGAATGGTAGTGGCAGGGAAAGCCCGCCCTCGATATGGAAGCCTCCGTCGCCGACGTCGCCTTCAAAAAGGTTCATTGCAGGCGAGCCGATGAAGGTCGCAACGAAGGTGTTGTCCGGGCGGTCGTAGAGGTCGAGCGGTTTGCCGATCTGTTCGATGCGGCCAGCGCGCATGACGACGATCTTGTCGGCCATGGTCATCGCCTCGATCTGGTCGTGGGTGACGTAGACGATGGTGGTACCGAGCCGCTGGTGCAATTCCTTGATTTCGCTGCGCATCGTCACGCGCAGCTTGGCATCGAGATTGGAGAGCGGCTCGTCGAACAGAAACACCTTGGGGTGGCGGACGATCGCGCGGCCCATCGCGACGCGCTGGCGCTGGCCGCCGGAGAGCTGCTTCGGCAGGCGGTCGAGCAGCGGTTCCAGCGCCAGAATGCCGGCGGCTTCCCTGACAAGCCGGTCGATCGTCGCCCTGTCGCGGCCCTGGAGTTTCAGGGCAAAGCCCATGTTCTCGGCGACCGTCATGTGCGGATAGAGTGCGTAGCTCTGGAACACCATGGCGATGTCCCGCTCCTTCGGCGCCACCTCGTTGACGATGCGGCCGTCGATGCGGATCTCGCCGCCGCTGATGTCCTCCAGCCCCGCCAGCATGCGCAGAAGCGTGGACTTGCCGCAGCCGGACGGGCCGACGAGCGTGACGAACTCGCCATCCTCGATATTCACGGAAACGCCGTGGATGACGGAGGCTGCCCCATATTGCTTCAAAACGCGATCGATCGTTACCGATGCCATTGTCTTCCTCCCTTAAAGCTTGAGTTGCCAGATTTTTGCACTGGCGGCGGCACCGGTTAGCGTCGCCGAACTAGCGGCGGAAAATCCCGGAATGCGCTTGGTGCCGGTCCAGCGGCCGTTGTCGGCGAACACCTCGATGGAACCTGCGTCGAGAAAAATGCGCAGCTCCGAAGGCTTGGCGCCGGATGCGAGATATCGCGGTGGCTCTTTGCCAGTGCCGGCATCAAAGAGGATCGCCAGGCCGTCGCCATCAAGCTTCACGCCGAGTTTGACGTCCGGGTGATCGAAGGCGAGTTCAAACGCGGCGCCGGGCTCGGGCAGCGAGAGCACGATCTCGACCGCGCCGCTTTCGAGCGGAACCGTCTCGCCGGCGGCGAGCGCCGCTTCGTCGAGCTGCGTGTGGCGGAGGCTTTCCGCTGCGACGCTCGGTGGCGTCAGAACGGCATCTCCATCGAGAAGCACGCGACGCGGCAGCGTCATTGCGGTCGGGAAGTCGTCTTTCTTCGAAAAATCCGTCCAGTTGGCGAGCCAAGCGATGCCGACCGGCTCGTCGCCGTCGACGAAGGCCTGGAAGGCATAGGCGTCGGAGCCGAAATCCAGCTCCTGTTCGAACTCGGACAGGAATTTGCGGCCGTCGAAGCGACCGACCGTCACGGAGGTGAGGTTGCGCCGGCCGGTGGCCGGGTCCCTGCTGGTGAGCAGGCCGAAGATCAGCGCCCAACGGGTATCCGGATCGTCCGCCTTCCCACCGAGCGGCACCATGCAGGGGCATTCCGCTGCGGTCATACCAAAACGGTCCTCGCGATGAATGATGCCGAGAAAGGTCCAGCCGGCAGCGCCTTTCGGGTCCGTCGTCTCATAGAGCAGAACGACGCCGCCCGACCTGTCGCGGCTGCCGAGCAGCATCTTCCAGCGGCCGTCCGGGCCCTTGAAGACATAGGGATCCCGGAAGTCGGTGGTGAGGTTCAAACCTTCCGGACGGACCGGCAGAACCACCTCGGATGGACCGGCGACGATGCCGTCGCGACTGAGGGCGGAGAGCTGGATCTGCTCTTCCGGCTGCCGATCGCGAACGTGTTCGGTATAGAAGACGCGGATCTCCTGCCCCTCAGGCCCGGAAATGGGGATGGCCGAGCCGGAAAAGGCGCCGCCGCGGCCGTCGTCCTTTTCGGACAGATGATCCGCCGGAAAGAGGAACATCGGCAGGTGCGTCCAGTGTATCAGATCTGTCGAGACGGCGTGTCCCCAATGCATGGTGTTCCAGCGCAGACCGTGCGGATAGTGCTGGTAGAAGAGATGGCCGCGGCCGGCGAAACGGCCGAAACCGTTCGGGTCGTTCATCCAGCCGAAGGGCGGCCGGAAGTGGTAGCCGGCCGGCACCTGAGGCGGTGCGGTACGCATGTCGTGGTGCAACACGCGAATCCCCTCCTCCAGCACCGTCTGCGGATGGAATGCGTAGACCACTGAGAGCGCGGTCGTTTCCGCATCATAGGCGAGTACAGTATGGCCACCGGTCCCGAGCGTCACTGCGAAGAACTCGAACTCCTCGGTGCGGCGCGTGGACGGATCGGCGATGTCATTGCGCTCGACACTCACGAAGAGCTTCGCCGTGCCGCCAGTTTCGCGCGCCTTGATCCAGAGATGCAGCACCGTGCCGGCGGCAAACTCGGCCTCGATGATTTCAAGCGCGGGGCTCGCGGGTATTGTTTGGGAAGTCATAGTCAACCTTTCACGGCGGAGCCGACGAACGAGCTTACGAACCAGCGCTGGAAGGCGAGGTAGAGAATGAGGACGGGGATCATCATCAGGACGGAAGCGGCCATGGCGCGGTCCCAGTAGATGCTGTCCTGTCCAAAGAAGGTGGCGATTGCGACCGAGATCGGCCTTGCATGGTCGGTCTGCGTGACGAGTGTCGGCCAGAGATACTGGTTCCAGCTCTCGATCCCCATGAGGATCGACACCGTTGCGAGCGCCGGCAGGCTGAGCGGCATGTAGATCGAACGGTAGATGCGAAAGGCCGAGGCCCCGTCCATCTCCGCGGCCTCATAGAGTTCCTTCGGCAGTTGCGCGAAGAACTGGTAGAAGAGGAAGACGTAGAGCGGGCTTGCTACCCAGGGCAGGATCTGGACGGCAAAGGTGTCCGTCAGCCCTGCCCGCGACATCATGACGACGAGCGGCATGATGATGCTTTCCTGCGGGATCACATACAGCGCGACGACGAGCGCAAGCAGGACCGCCTTGCCGCGCAGCGAGCCCCAGGCCAGCACGAAGCCTGCCATGGAGTTGATGATCAACCCGGAAACCACGGTGACGACGAGGATCACCAGCGAGTTGAACAGGTAGCGGCCATAGGCAAGCTCGCCGGAGAAATTGGCGATCTCCCTGTAGTTCGAGAGTGTCGGGTCGCTCACCCAGAAGGCGCGGAAGCTGCCCATATCGGCAAGGATCCGGAAGCGATCGTCCTTGAGGCTGGCAATGAGCAGCATGAAGAGCGGCGAGATCATTACCAGCGCGATGATGAAAATGCAGACGGTCTGGACGATACGAGGGCCCGTCTTGCTGTTGCCCCGGGATATGGCCAGCGGGGCCGGCTGGTTGAGCACGAGATCAGACATCGAAGCGCCTCAGGAGTTTGCGCTGGAGAAGCGCGATCAGAAGAACGATGACGAAGAGAATGACGGAGACGGCAGAGGCATATCCGAGCTTCTGTTCCTCGAAACCGGCGCGCACCATGTAGTGCACCACGGTCTCCGTGCTTTCCTTCGGCCCGCCCTGGGTGAGGATTGCAACTTGGGTGTAGAGCTTGAAAGCCTGGATCGTCGTGATGACCAGCACGAAAACATGGGTGGGACGCAGGCCCGGCATGGTCACGTGCCAGAAACGACGGAGCGCGCTTGCCCCATCGATGCGGGCGGCGTCGTAAAGCTCTTCCGGAATGCCCTGCAGGCCGGCAAGGTAGATGATCATCTGGAAGCCATAGGCCTGCCAGGCCGACAGCAACACGATCGAGAACATCGCCCAGTTCGGGTCGCCGAGCCAATCGATCGGCTGGATCATTCCAGCGGACAAGAAGCCGACGATCTGATTGAGCGGACCGCTCGGATACTGAAACAGCGTGCCCCAGATCACGCAGACGACAACCATGGAGGTGATCGCCGGCAGGAAGAACATGCCGCGCAGAAGATTGCGCATCGGCAGTTTCTGGTGGAGCAGCAGCGCCGTCAGGAAGGCCAGACCGCACTGGACCGGGAGCACCCAGACCGTGAAGCGCGTGACGTTCCAGAGCGACGTCCAGAACAACGGATCGGTAAAGACGCGCTGAAAGTTCAGGAGGCCGACGAAACGAACCGGCGTCGGGCGCGGCACGAGCGGCTGGTTGGTCATCGCCGTCCAAAAGGACAGAAGGAACGGCGTGATCAGGAAGATGGCGAGCAGCAGCACGGCGGGCGCGATCATCGCGACTTCCTGCCAAAATCGCTGCCGGTCACGTCGCCTGCCGGCGCGCGGAATGGCCGGCGCAGACGTCTGTTGCAAAGTCATGGTCTCCTCCTCATCGCTCATCCTCCCGAATCGCTGCCGGGCCGGCCAAAGAGGTCGGCCCGGCGAATGCGCGTTACTGCTGTTCGTCGAACGGCGGATAACCGGCGTTGTCCTCGATATCCTGGTCGATCTTCCTGGCGGCGGCAGTCAGGGCTTCCTGTGCGTCGCCGCCGTTGAAGATCTTGTCGACCGCCTGCATGAAGGCCGAGGTAATCGTCGGATAGGCAGGGTGCGGCGGACGGGCGACCGCGGACTTCGAGGCCTGTTCGAAGGCGACAGCAAGCGGTCCGCCTTCAGCGTAGAGCGGGGATTCCGCAGCAAAGCTCTTCAGGCCCGGATAGGCCGACTGGGTCTTGGCGTAGTCGCGATAATCCTTGTCCTTCAGAAGGAAGCTCAGGAACTTGCCCGCGGCCCCAGGGTTTTCGGAGGTCGCCGAGATGCCCCAGATCCAGGTGCCGTTCGGGCTGACGCCCTTCTCGCCGATTTTCGGCAGCGGCATGACGACGATATTGTCCTTCATCGCGGCGGCGGCTTCCGCATAGAACCAGTGCCCGCCCATGGCGAGTGCTGCCGGCTGACCCTCGGCATAGAACTGGTTGGTGCCGGACGACGTCGGAACGACCCAGCCGTTTTTCACCCAGGTCTGCATCATCGTGAGCGCCTTGACGCAGGCTTCGCTGTCGAGCGCACCGCTCGCCTTCCACGCCTTGCGATCGATCAGATCGCAGCCAGCGCTTTCGAGCAGCGGGCCATAGGCATAGGTGATCCACTCGGTCTTGATGCCGTAGCCGCGGAACGTGTCGATCGGCCACTTCACGCCTTCGAGCTTGGAGAGCTTTTCGAGATAGCCTTCGAATTCCTCGCGCGTCCAGGCGTCGTCGACGGATTTCGGAATGCGTGCGCCGATGGCTTCGAGATACTTCTTGTTGCCGTAGAGGACGACCGAGGAGTCGGTGAGGCCGATCGCATAGAGGTCCTTATCGATCGGATAGGTGCCCTGGGCGATGTTCGAGCCGGTCATGTCGTCGAGGACATCCTTATCGACGAGCGGCTTGATCGGCTGCAGGTATCCGGACCAGACGTAGTTGGCGAGGAACGGTGCGTCGAGTTCCATCACGTCCGGCAACTGCTTGGCCATGACGGCGGCGCTGAACTTCTCATTATAGGCGTCGTGCGGCGCGTAGATCAGTTCGATGTCGACATCCGGATTGGCGTCCTCGAAGCGCTTGGCGACATCGCCATAGGCCTTCACCCAGCCAGGATCGCCCTGGTGCATGACATGAACGACGGTTTTTGCATCGGCAATACCGGCGCTCCCCAAGAGCGCCGTGGCGGCGCAGAGTGCATTGCGTAAACGATTACCCAAGTGCGCAGTCATTGTTTTCTCCTCCTGTTGAATGCGATCACAAAACTGAATTTAGACGGATGCCCGCTCGACCAGATGGAAGGGCAACTGCCGCAGATGCGGCGGCTCAGGTTGCCCGGCGAGCAGGATCTCCATGGCAAGGCGGCCCATCGCGCGGTGCGGCAGGGCCATTGTCGTCAATGGCGGATCCAGCCGCGAGGCAAGCTCGACCTGGTTGTCGAAACTTGCCACCGCAATGTCGTCCGGGATGCGAAGGCCGGCACGCGCAAGCGCGGCATAGACCTCCATTGCCACTCGGTCGTTGCCGCACAGGATGGCGTCCGGCCGCTGACCGGAAAGAAGTGCCTCCACATGGGATGCGACAAGGCTTGGCGCGCGGTCGCTGTAAACGCTGCGGCGCACGGCCGGAAACACGCCGAGCGGATCGATGCCTGCCTCCTCCAGCGCCGCACGAAAGCCCTTCTCGCGCAAGGAGCCGGCCAGAATGCCCGGCAAGTTGATGAAGGCGATACGGCGCCGGCCTGCGGCCAGCAGGTAACGCACGATCTCACGTGCCCCGCCCTCTTCGTCCGGGACCAGCGACGTGACACGGCCGGAGGCCTCGCGGCAGTTGATCATGACCCCGACGGAACCAGCCAGCGTTGGCGGCAGATCGACGTCCTTGTGATACATGGCGGCGTAGGCAACGGCGCGCGGCCGGAACTGCTGCACTTCGTCGAGCACCGAGCCGATCGACTGTCCGCTGCTGTGGTTGACAGCGAAGATGGCCATGCCGGCGCTACGTGCAGCCCCATCGAGTCCACGCACAATTTCGGTGGCGAAGGGCGAGGTGATCAGCCCATCGGACACGACGCCGACCAGCGGAAGCCAGCCCTGACGCACGCCGCGCGCGGCCAGGTTCGTTACATAGCCGAGCTCCTCCGCAATCGCCTTGACCTTCTGACGGGTCTCGTCCGACATGCGGGCGGAGCCACCATGCAACGCGCCGGAAACCGTCTTCACCGAGACGCCCGCACGTTCCGCGATGTCAGAAAGGGAGATTGTCACGATTGGTGCCTTTGATGGGTTATCGATTACCCATTAATTCAAACCCGGCCCCATTGTCAAGCGGTCATCCGATCGAAACGCCACCATAAGCCTTGAAGGATGATCGCTGCGTAGAGCTTTGCACCCGACATCGCTCCGCCAAGACGGCGAACAGCCCCGAAATCACCACCAGCCACTGCCACGCGAAAAAGGACGCCATTTCCGATGATGCGAAATAAAGGTTGGAACTTGGCTCAAGAGGGACGAGAGCCGCTGTGCGTTCCACTGCGGCTTTCTGTTTCAGTCGGGGTCAGGCCTGCTCAGAATTGCTTGCAGCCCTCACCCGTCCGCCAAGAGATTTCTGGCCGTCACCCTCGATGTCGAGAAGGAGGCTGGCGTCGAGCATCCAGAAATCGACGGTCTCCAGCGTCAGGCCGGCGGTCAGTGTGCCGTAGGCGCCGGAGCCGTCGAGACCGGCATAACCGGCTGTCGCACCGAGCTTCGGCGTCACAGTGGAGCCGTTCTCCAGGGTGAAGGAACGCGCGATCTCCGCCCCGAGACTTATTCGGAACTGTTCGGCGTCGAAGCCCTCGATGGTGATTTCGTCGCCCGCACCGTTGCGCACGCTATAGTCCTTGACCGTCTCGTTGAAGTAGACAGCCCGGAGCTCCGGTGTCAGCACCGTGACCTCGTCGATTTGCCATTCGCCCATGATCGCCGTGTCGATCAACCAGCGTTTCGTGTCGAACGAACCGTCCCAGAAGGCTGTGTCGATGTCGTTCGCCGAGCCGCCATAGAGCAGGCTTGTATCCGAGAACACGCCCTTGCCGATCTCGAGCGAGGCATAGGGGCCGGCGAGCCAGCCGTTGCCGTCAATTCGGCGTCCTCCTTCGTCGGATCGGTCATCCGGTCGAAATGGAGTGACAGGCCGACCAGCGCCTTTTCAGAAATCAGATAATCGGCGCCGAGATTGAGCATGGCGAAGCTGCCCCACTTGTCGTCGTTCTCGTCTCGCTTGTGCGCCATCAGCGTGCCGTCGATCCAGACGTTGAACGGCGGGGCATAGCCGCCAGCCGATTCCATTTGCGCAAGACTGGTCGCGAAGCTGGCCGTTATGCCATCTTCCGAAGGCGTCATACGGGCAGTGACTGGATCCGTGGCGTTGCCCAGCTGCCGACGTTCTAGAAGGCCCGGAACCCTGATCGAAGAGGCGATCAGGCCCTGCCGGGTCTGGACGAAACCGTGCACGAGGTCATCAATATTATCGGCGACCTCGGCAGGATTGTAGCCGATCTTGTAGGTCACCGTACCGGTGTTGGAGGCGCCTTGCGCGTTCATCAGCCTGAAGCCAACCCGCACAGTACCCGAGTAGGCCGGGTTCGGGATAAACTTCAGATACCAGCCGAGAGGCGTCGGACCCGCTGCGGCAAATTCACCCCGCACGATGCTCGCCGTGCCGGCATTGGCCGGTTCCACGAATGTGGGGCTCGCATCAGTGAACGGACCGCCAGTGGCGCCGGCCTCGAGGTTGACATTGACGGGCATGCTGCCCGACGGAACGTCGACTGTCTTGTCAGTGACGGTGACGGCGCGTGTTTTGACCGTCAGAGTGTAGCTTGCCGTTCCGGTGGTGCCGTGACCGTCACGCGCTTCGATGGTGAAGCTATAGTCCTTCGCCTCGGCCGCCGTATCGAGGGGACCCGTCAACTCGCCGGTGGAGATGTTGAGGATCATTCCGGCCGGCAACGTGCCGGATTTGAGACTGTAGCTTAGCGCTCCCGCTCCCCCCGTTGCGTGGATCTGCTGGCTGTAAGCCTCACCAGCCATGGCCTCAGGCAGTGCCCCGCCGGCGGGACTGAACGTCATGGCCGAGGCAGCCACCGTGACCGTGACAGCGCCCGAGGTCGCAGCGGCATTGTTGCTGTCACCTGAATATTCCGCGGTGATGGAATGTGCACCGACGGCCAGCGCCGCGGTGCTGAACGTGGCCGTGGTGCCGGAGACGGAGCCGGTTCCAAGCGTCGTGGATCCGTTCTTGAAGGTGACGCTTCCCGTCGGTGACGCGCCGCCGGCCAAGGTCGCCGTAAAGGTCACCGATGCGCCAAGCACCGGATTGCTGTCGGAGACCGAGACAGTGACCCTTGGAGCAACCGGCCCGACCGTAACGGTCACGGCGGACGAGACCGCAGCGGCATTGTTGCCGTCACCCGAATATTCAGCGGTGATGGAATGCACGCCGACGGCGAGCGCCGCGGTGCTGAAGGCGGCCGTGGTGCCGGACACCGTGCCGGTTCCAAGCGTCGTGGATCCGCTTTTGAAGGTGACGGTTCCCGTCGGCGACGCGCCGCCGGCTAACGTCGCCGTGAAAGTCACCGATGCGCCGAGCACCGGATTGCTGCCGGAGGCCGAGACCGTGATCGTCGGAACCGATGTCAGGTAGGTAAAGCCACCATTGAACGTATCGGTTCCGTTCGGCGTAGTAAGGGCGACCGTGACAGGCCCAGCGGCATGCGCGGGCGTCGTCACCGTGACCTCACCGTCGTCGACGACGGTGAGGTTGCTCCCGGCAACACCGTCGAAGATAACCGCAGTCGTATCGGTGAAACCCGTACCGGTAATGGTGACCACCGTGCCGCCGGCCGTGCCCCCGGCATTCGGGGTGATGTTGGCGATCGACGGAGCAGGCGCTGCGTCGTCATTGAGGATAGTGCCCATACCCTGGCTGTCGACGACCGTCGCGCCGGCGACGTTTGTGACATTGACGAAGAATGTCTCGTTCGGCTCAAAGTCCGTATCACCGAGCGCAAGCACTGTGAATGTGGCGTCGGTCGCGCCCTGGCTGACCTGACCGCTTGTGGAATTGGTTGTGTAGTCGCCAGGGGCGTTGGCGGTGCCGTTTGCCGTCGCAATGTCGAAGGTCACGCCGCCGACACCGGCCGGTTTGTCTAGCGATATCGTGAAGGTGCGGCGTGTAGGTGATTGTCGTGCCAGAAGCCGATGCGGTGCCGTGGGCCGGCGCCGACGTAACCGCAACGCTATCTGCCGCGCCGCCTGTGAGGGCGAGCGTGATTGCGTTGTTCGCCGAGTTCGCATCGACCGTCGCGGACGCATTGCCGGCGACGGGCGCCTGCAGCGCGAGTATGGTCGTCAGCGAATAAGCGGCCGAGCCGCTCGCACCGTAGGTGTCTACGGCAGATACGGTGAAGTTGACGGTGCCTGTCGTCGTCGGGGTGCCGGAAAGAGTGCCCGTTGCGGTATTGAAAGACAATCCCGTTGGGAGCGTGCCGGAGGAGATGGTGAGCCCATAGGTATAGGGCGCGGTGCCGAGCGATGCGGTCATTGACTGGCTATAGGCAACGTCGGTCGTGCCGCCGGGCAGCGCTCCTGCCGCTGGCGACAGGGCCAGTGTGGGTCGGTTCACCGTGATGGTAACCGTCGCGGGCGAAGAGGTGCCGGCTGAATTCGTGGCGGTGTAGGTGAAGCTGTCAGAGCCGGAGTAGCCTGGTATTGGCGTATAGGTAACGGTCGTGCCGGAGGCCGACGCCGTGCCGTGCGAAGCGGCCGTGCCGATCGCAACCGACGTCGCCGTGCCGCCGGAAAGGCTCAGCGTGATCGGGTTCGCCGACGAGTTCGCATTGACCGTCGCCGATACCGCGCCTGCAACCGGGACGATCTCGTTGACGTTCAGTGTGTACCCCCGCGAGCCCGAGAACGGCGCGCTAGGGCCAGTCGAGCTGTCGGTAGCGACAATCTGGAAGCTGTAGCTCCCCGCAACGGTCGGCGTTCCGGAAAGTACACCGCCGGACGAGAGAATGAGACCAGCCGGTAATGTGCCGGATACAGAGAAGGTATAGGGGCTGGTGCCGCCGGAAGCCGTCAGCGTCTCGCTATAGGCCGTCCCAACGGTCCCTGTCGCCAGCGAGACGTTCGGCAAAACGATGGTCGGGGCCGATACGGTGATGGTAACCGTCGCCGGCGACGATGTGCCGCCCGCATTTGTCGCCGTATAGGTGAAGCTGTCGGGCCCGGCATAGCCTGGCGTCGGCGTATAGGTGATGGTGGCTCCCACAGCCGTCGCCGTGCCATGCGCAGCTGGCGCGCTGACCGTCACCGATGTCGCTGTTCCACCGGAAAGGTTCAACGTGATGGGGTTTGCCGACGAGTTGGGGCTGACTGTCGCCGAAACCGCACCGGCAATCGGAACGGCGGGGTTGACGGCAAAACTCTGCTGTACCTGCGGGGCGGCGTTGTAGGACGCATCGCCGGCCTGGTTGGCATTGATCGTGCAGGTCCCGGTCGTCACGAAGCTCAACACACCTGCGCCATCAACGGTGCAAACGCCGGTGGTCGCGGAGGTGAAGACGGGGCTGAGCCCGGAACTGGCGCTTGCCGTCAGCGTCGGCGTCGTGCCGAAATTCTGCGGGCCCGGATTGTTGAAGGTGATGGTCTGGTCGGTCTTTCCAGCGCACGTAACCGTCGCCTGTACGGTTCCGCCAGCGGGCTCGCTCCAAGCGTAAACCACAAATTGAGTATCGTCAGCGGGTATTGTCAATGTAGCGTTTAGATTCAACTCCGCGCCGGGTGCAGCATATGCTTCAAATGAAGTGCCGTCAGACATATTAACGCCAGCGTTCTTGTAAATCGCGAAGCCTGCGCTGTTCGAATTCACAGTGCCAGATGAAGTAACCCTGTATGTGACTTTTTCGCCGGCGAGGACGCTAAGGTTAGCCTGCCACAACTCGCTTGTATTCGAGAGGGAAACGCCGCTCCCCCACGTTGCGTTGATCGCACTGCAACCAGCCGATTGAGCGTGCGCACTCTGGAAAAACGCCAGGCTGATCAAGAAGGCAGCAACGAAGGCGAACCAGACGTTCCCCAGCCGAAGGACTGCGTTGGTGGCGGCCCGGAGCACCCAAGCGGCGGAGACAGCCGACTGAAAACGCTCGAGCATTTTCAGCCATGTGAACGCCATGCCTGCAAGAGCAAGCACAAAAACAACTATCGTCGATGTCATCGGTTCCCCGTCTGCCTTCCCCCCGAAGGCCGTCCAAATCGCGCAAGCGCCCGCAATCCATGCCTGGGTGCCGAAAAGCTTTGCTCCAGTGAAGAACTTTCGCTCAGCTTGTAAGCCAGAAAATCGCAAGTTACGCGTGCAGTGTCATCAGTAGATGGTTGTCATGGTTCGCGCCACACGAACGATGCGGATTGCCCAAATTTTTTGCTACGGAGGGTTGCAACAAAGCTGGCTACGTCACTCTGAAAAAACGTCTGCCGTCGAGGGCGCGTCACACGGCATCGCCTTGGTATCGGTTGAGAGAAATGTCCATCGCGGTCGCCATTCGATGGACCTCTGCCAGGACGGGTTCGAAGATCGCGTTGCGGCGCTCAAGTTCGGCGTGTTCGGCAAGATATGCCGGTACGAGTTCGGAAATCTCATCGAACACGGCCTGTTCGTCCACTGTGGTCAGACGCCCGTCCTGCATGACGATTCGTCCGGCAACCATCACTGTTTCCACCGACGATCCGTTTTCCGAATAGGCAAGGTGTTTGGCGACCTCGTTGAGCGGCACGAAAGGATAGTTGCGCATATCCAGGACAAGAAGATCAGCCGACTTACCGACTTCCAGCGAACCGGTCACGTGTTCCAGCATCGCCGTCTTGGCGCCGCCGATCGTCGCCATGGCGAGGATCTCGTCCGCCCTCAGCCATTTCTCATAGTCAGGACCGGCGGCGCTATGAACAAGACCGGCGACGCGCATGACATCGAAGATACGAGACGTGTCGTTCGACGAAACGCCATCCGTGCCAAGGCCGATCGTCACACCGGCATCGAGCAGGCGGCGGATCGGCGCGATCCCGGCCCCAAGCTTCAGGTTGGAGACGGCGTTGTGGGCAACGGAGACGCCCGCCTCCCCCATCAGCTCGATGTCCTTGTCGCTGACCCACACCGAATGCGCGATGGTCGTATTGCGTTTCAGAAGGCCGAGATCATGCATATAGGCGATCAAGGACTTGCCGTGATGAACGAGCCCAGTCACCGCCTGTGTCTTGGTTTCGAGGACATGCGTGTGGAACGGCACACGCCTTTCAACTGCCAGCTCCATACAGGCCGCCATGAGATCGGGCGTGCAGCGCTGCGGCGCGGAAGGGGCGATCATGAACTGCAGGCGGCCCGACATGCCGTGCAGGCTGGAAAAGGCAGCGCGGCAATAGTCCGCATATGCTCCTGCCGACATCGGCGGACCAAAATTGAGAAGATCCTGCATCGCCGAGGGCATTATCTCGCGCACAAAAGGCAGGGCATCAAGCGGATGCACATTCATCGCCGCGCTGGAAACATTGGCGCGGATTCCGACATCGTCGTAGGCGCGAAAGACGGTGGTAAGCCGGTCAAGATCGTGCCTCGGCGGGTCGAAGAAGTCGTCGCAAAGCGTTGTGACGCCGCTCCGCAGCGATTCCATCGCCAGCAACAGGCTGCGCAGATAGAGCAGACGCTCGCCGATAGGGTCGTTCATCAACAACGGATAGGCATAGAGCAGCCAGAGTTCGAGCGGCATGCGCTCGTAACGTCCCCGCAGAAATGTCTCGCTGGAATGCGTGTGGGCATTGACCAGCCCCGGCATGACCAGCTTGCCGCGTGCCTCGATAATTCGCGCGTCAGGTCCGGCGACAAGACCCGAGCCGATCGATCTGATCTCGGTGCCTTCGATCAGGATGTCAGCGGCAAATGGTGTTGCGCCGTGAGCGCGGTCCGTCGCAACTATCGTCCCATTGCGGATGAGAATTTCGCTCATGACAAATGCCCCGGAAACCACTGAATGACCTGAGGATGGCGTCCGCCGCACATCATGATTATTGATCCCTGAGCTCGGCGAACGAGCTTGCGGCTTTCGCGCCGCCGCGAAGCTTTCCGGACAGCCAGACGCCGAAGACTGTCGCGAGATAGGGCAATGCCTGCAGGAGGTCGTGCGGGACCCTGTCGCCGAAGGTCAACTGCGCCCGGATGCCGATGGCGCCGACGATGGCGAAGAACAAGGCAGCGAAGGTAGCCCCGACCGGATGGGCGGCACCGAAGATGACCGCAGCAAAGGCCATGAAGCCGCGACCGGCCGTCATGCCCTGGGCAAAGAACTGCAGGCTGCCCGCGGCAAGTTCCGCGCCGCCGATAGCGCACAGCACCCCACCGATCGAAAGCGCCACGAGCCGCATGCGCGAGGGGTTGGCGCCGACGCCGCGCGCGGCGAACGGATGCTCGCCGCAGGCGGCAAGCCGCAGGCCGAAGCGTGTCCGCCGCAACAGCACCCACATGGCGAAGACAACAAAGGGCATCGCGGCAACCGAGACCGACAGCACACCATAGGAGCCGAAGGTCGGCCCCAATTTAGGAATGCCGAAAGGCGCAGTCACGGTTGCCTGGCTGCCGAAAATCGACTGCACGGCCAGTGCCGTACCGCCGACACCGAGACCGGTCAGCCCCAGGCCGGCGATAATGGGATTGGCCTTCAGCCTGTCAATGACGAACCAGAGAAGCACCGAGGCCAGCACGCAGGCGAGAATGGCGATGAGGATGGCCGCACCAACGGACTTTGTGAGCATGATGCCGAGAACTGTCGCGCAGGCGCCGATGATCATCAGGCCCTCGAGGCCGAGGTTCCAGACCCCTGCCCGCTGCGCGATGACGCCGGCGAGCGTGACGTAGATCAGCGGCGTTCCGGAACGCAGAATGGAGATGATGATCTCATTCATGTCTTGCGCCCTCCGAGACGCAGCACCCTGTCGATGAATGTCGACCTTGCGGTTATGAACAGCGCGATCGCCGCATTGATGATGTCGATCGCCGCCGACGGCAGCCCCGCCATGATCGGCAGATAGAGTGCCGCCGAGGCAAGGCCGCCGAAGAAGATGGCCGCAACCGCCGTTCCGAGAACGGAGAGATTGGCGACAAGCGCGATCAGGATCGCAGTGAAACCATGCGCCGGCAGGAAGCCCGAGGCGATGCGGCCGTTCGGCCCCATGAACTCGATGGTGCCGGCAAGGCCCGCAAGCGCACCCGAAACGAGGAAACTGGAAAGGCCGAGCTGCCAGAGGCGCGCCCCCTGCCATTCCACCATCGTGCCATTGCGGCCTGCAAGGCTTGCCAGGATGCCGAAGGAAGTTCGGTTCACCAGCAGCCACATGAGGATGCCAACGACCACCGCGATTGCGATGATCGCCGGGGAGAGACCGAGAGAATCCGAGATGCGATAGGCCGCATCGAGCGGGCGGCTCGATGCCTGCTGACCGGAACCCGAGGGATCCTTCAGCGGCCCTGAGGTGACATAGACCAGCAGCAAGCCGGCCATGAAGTTGCCCATCAGCGTGGTGATAACCTCGTCGGTGCCTGAGCGCAGCCGCAGCAATCCCGGCCACAGCGCCCAGAGAGCACCGCCGAGCATGCCGGCAAGAAGCAAGGTCGGGATAACCAGGAAAGCTGGTCCGCCCTTTACCGCTTCGGCAGCGAAGGCGGCGCAGATCGCGCCGACATAGAACTGCCCCTGGGCGCCGATGTTGAAGAAACCCGCCCGGAAGGAAATGCCGACGCCGACGGCCGTTATGAACAGCGGCAGCGCCCATCTGAGACTTTGCTCGATCGCGCCGCTTCGCAGGAATGCCCCATCGAGCACCGCCCAGAGCGTCACCGGGGCATTGTAACCGGCAAGCTGGAACACGAGCGCGCAGAGGATGAGCGCGAAGATCACAAAGATCAAACTGCGGACGACGGTGATGAGACTGTCTTTCATGCGCTTGCCCCTGCAGCGGCACCGGTCATGGCCGCTCCCACCAACCCGATGTCGAAGGGCGAGCGGAACTCGCCATTCAGACGTCCCGACAGCATCACCACGACGCGATCCGATATGTCGAAGAGCTCGTCGAGATCCGACGAGATCAGCAAGATGGCCGCGCCACGGTCGCGCGCCTGCCTGAGCGCCTGCCAAACGAAGGCAGTGGCCCCGATGTCGAGGCCGCGCGTCGGCTGGGCCGCGATGATCAGCTTCGCATCGGGATCGATCTCCCGAGCGAGGATTACTTTCTGCGCATTGCCGCCCGAAAGCGACCCGGCCTTCTGCGCGGAATTGTGGTAGTGAACGCTCCATTCCTTGAGTGACCGGTCGCAGGCATCGCGCACTGCCGAGGGACGGATCAGCTTGAGCAGCCTGCCCTGCAGCAGCTCCCTCGCGCTCCAGTTCTGCCAGAGCGAACTCGTGAGGCTGAGCCCCTCCACATTGCGCTCGAAGGGAATGATCCTGAGGCCGATCGCGCGACGGGCGGCGAGCGGTTCGCCAGTCACGTCATGGCCGGCAAGCTGGATCGATCCACTTGTCAGATCGGCGAGAGCGGAGATAGCCCGCACCAGCGTCTTCTGTCCATTGCCTTCCACCCCGGCGATACCCACGATTTCGCCCGGACGGATCTCCAGATCGACGCCATCAAGGGCAATGCCTCCGCTGTCCGGCCGTGTAGAAACGGCCTTCACCGAAAGGATGGCAGGGCCGGTCGTGTTCACCGGCTGATCGACGTCGGCACCGACTGGCGAATTCGTTCCGACTAACGCATCGCGATCGTGCCAATCGAGAGTCCTTGCCACGGCGTCACCGACGATCAGCTTGGCCAGGCGGTCCCCCGAAACCCCCGCCACCGGAAGCGGTCCTTCGACCTTCTGGCCGCCCCGCAGCACCGTGACCGTGTCCGCAATACCCAGCACCTCGCGGATCTTGTGCAGGATGAGGATAACAGTCACCCCACGTTCCTTAAGGCGGCGAACACGCGCGAACAGCATGTCGATGCCCGCGGGAGACAGGACTGCGGTTGGCTCGTCGAGAATGAGGACGCGCGCATCTGTGACCAGCGCGCGGGCAATCTCTATGCCCTGCTGTGTCTCGATCGGCAGATCCCGGATACGCCGGTTCAAGTCGACCTGGACGTCGAGCCCCGCAAGATGCGCCCGCCATTTTTCAGCGAGCCCCTTGCGACTATAGATGCTGCCCTTGCCCGTAGCGCCAAACTCCATGGTCTCGGCGACGGTAAAGGACGGTGGCAAGGCAAAACTCTGGTGGACGAGCTCCACGCCCGCGGCCCGGCTTTCGCTAACCTGCCCCGTCCGGATGTCGTGTCCCATCACGTTGACCGCGCCGGAGGTCGGCTGGACGAGGCCGGCCGCCACGCGGGCAAAGGTGGTCTTGCCGGCTCCGTTCTGACCGACGACCGCATGGATCTGGCCGGGAGCGAACGAAGCTGAAACCTCCGACAACGCCGTCACGTCTCCGAATTTGACGGTGACGTTGCGGCACTCCAGGGCCGATTTCGGAGAATTGGACATGCTATGGTTCCCATCGAGAGCGGGAGGTTCGCGGCTGTCAACAGGGCTGGAAAGGAGCCGCGAACCCCAGTGACCTCCCCCAAGAGAGAAGGTCTGTGCCGACGTCCTTCGAAGCCTCGGGCTGGCTCGGCGAGCCAGCGCCAGGGATCAAAGGGTGGTGTTGAACGGAACCTTGATCGACCCATTCAGGATGCCGACGCGAACCTTGTCGACCTCGATCAGCGCTTCCTTCGCCTTGGCGTTCAGATCCGCCGGCCCCTGTTCGGTGAAGACCGGCGAGAGAATGAAGTCGATGACGCCGGTGCCAAGGCCCGTGTGCTCGTGCGCACCGCCCTTCCATTCGGGCCCGACCGCCTTGGTGGCCTCGTTGTAGAGCGAGGCGCCGAAGTCCAGGCTGACGATCGATATCAGTGATTTCGGACCGAGCTCATACTGTCCGGGCGCGAGGCAACTCACCATGCGCCCTTCCTTCTCGTTGGCCGCGGCAATGATGCCGCCGTCGGTGGCCGCCGCATCGGTCTGGATGTAGTCGATGCCGTCATTGTACATCTGGGTAGCGATTTCCTGACCCTTTGCAGGGTCCTGAAACGAGCCTGCAAAGGCGGCGATGACGGAGGCATCCGGTCGAATGGAATGCACGCCGGCCTTGAAGGCGTTGAAGTCTGCGTTGAGAGGCGGAATGGAAACGCCGCCGATGAAGCCGGTCTTGCCGGTCGACGACATCTTGGCCGCGAAAACTCCCGACAGATAGCAACCAAGATAGTAGTCATAGGAAACGGTCACGACGTTCGGGATTGCCGGCTCGAAGGGGTCGGCGAAAAGCTGGATCCACTTGGTGTTGGGATAGGACGGCGCCAACGCCTTGAAGGGCTCGGCCACTTCGTTGAAGGTCGAGACGATGATCGCCGCGCCCGCGTCGCCCAGCGTGCGGTAGACGGTTTCGTAGGTCGCCGGATCCTGTGCGTAGATGGCGCGGTATTCGAAACCCTTTTCTTCCGAAAGCTGCTTGAGCTTGGCGATCATCTGGTCCACGGGACCATTGTCGCCGGCGGCCTGCGTGTGCACCAGAGCGACCAGACCTCCGGAGGCGCGAGCGAATTCAGGGACGACGCTGGCCGCAAAGGCCAGCGCCGCGGCACCCGCGCTCGCCTGCAGGAAGGTCCGGCGATGCATTATGTGCTGTGCGCTATTCCCAGTCTTGTCTGTCATGATTGTTCCCTTTTTATCTTGTCGTTTCGCATGCGCATGCCAGGGCGCAGGTAATCCTGCGCTCCGCTTCCTACCTCAAAGCGGCGGGGAATAGGGGGCCGGGTTCATGATCATCACTTCCTGATTCTGGATCGCGTCCAGCGCCCAGACTTCGGAGATGAACTTCTGCCAGTCCGGGTCCGCATACATGGCCGTCCGGCGCGCCTCGCGGTCCGCGAGGCTGTCGTAGGCCCACATCAGAACGGTGGTGTGAAGCGTTCCCAGTTCCGAGACATAGAGACCGACGAACTTGTTGAGATGGCGCTTCTGCACGGGAAGGCCGTCGGCCTCGTACTTCTTCATCCACTTGTCGACCGTGCCGGGCTTGAAGGTGTAGGTGCGGTGTTCCAGGATCATCAGATTGCTTCCTATGCGTTCAGGACGAATTCGGCGCATTTCTCGCCGATCATGATGGCTGGGGCGTTGGTGTTGCCGCTTGAGATGATCGGCATGATCGAGGCGTCCGCGACACGCAGCCCCTCGATGCCGCGCACCTTGAGCCGCGCGTCCACCACAGCCATGGGGTCGTTGCCCATCTTTGCGGTTCCAACCGGGTGGAAGGTCGTCATGGCAGTCGCCCGAAGCCAGTTCGTCAGCGCTGCGTCATCGAGCGCTTCCGGTCCCGGTGCCAGCTCCTTGCCGCGATAGCGGTCGAAAGCCTTCTGGCCGACGATGTCACGGGTCAGCCGGATGGCATCGATCATCGTGCGGACGTCGAAATCGTCACGGAGGTAGTTCGCCTGGATCTTCGGCTTGTCCGTGGCGTTCGCCGAGCGCAGCGTGATCTCGCCGCGGCTCACCGGATTGACGGGGCCGACGCGGATCGTAAACCCGTGGTTCGCCTCCACAGCCTGCTTCTTCCGGAACGGATTGGGAAAATGCAGGTTGGCCGTCTTTTCCAGGGCTGGCATGAAGTGCAGCTGGATGTCGGGCGCAACCAGGCCATCGTTCGAGCGGATAAAGGCACCGGCCTCATAGGGGAACGTCGTGGTGACACCCTCACCGAACAGCATGCCCTGGGCAACGGCGGGGATGAGCTTGTCTGCCCGCAGGTCGCTGAACAGCGTGATCGGCTCCCGGCATTCCCAGCTCATGACGCAGTCGACATGGTCCTGGAGGTTCTTGCCGACGCCCGGCAGGTCCAGCACCGGCGCGATGCCAAGCGCCCGGAGCTCGTCTGCCGGCCCGATTCCGGACAGAAGCAACGCCTTGGGCGAATTGACCACCCCTGAGGAGAGGATCACCTCCCGCCCCGCACGGGCGCGTCCCAGCACGCCGTCCTTCAGATACTCGACGCCGCACGCCCGGTCGCCGTCGATAATCAGACGCGTGAGCTCCGCCCCCGTCAGCACCGTGAGATTCTTGCGGCCGAGTGCCGGACGCAGGAACGCCCATGACGTGGACCAGCGCTTTCCCTTGCGGATGGTGAAGTCGTAGCGGCCAAAGCCTTCTTGTGTCGATCCGTTGAAATCATCGTTGGCCGGATAGCCGGCCTGGATGCCCGCCTCGCAGAACACGTCCATCAACGGATTGTTGCCACGGGCCCGGCAGACGGTGAGTTCCCCGTCGCCACTGTGGAACGCGTCCTTGCGCTGGATATGCGTTTCGGAGCGTCGGAAGGCTGGCAGCACTTCATCATAAGACCAGCCGGGCAGTCCGAGCTGCGACCAGCGATCGTAGTCGTGGCGATTGCCGCGCACGTAGATCATGCCGTTGATGGTGGAAGTCCCACCCAGCACCTTGCCGCGCGGCCAATAGAGCGAACGGCCATTGAGATAAGGCTCGGGCTCGGTGTGATAATGCCAGTTGTAGATGCCCGAGTGGAACAGCTTGCCCATCAGCATCGGCAGCCGGAAGAGCGGATTGCGATCCTTGCCGCCAGCCTCGATCAGCAGCACGCGGTTTGCCGGGTTCTCCGACAGACGGTTCGCGAGAACACAACCGGCCGAGCCCGCACCAACGATGATGAAATCATATTCCGGGTTACGCGCCATGGTTCACCACGCGATGGGCCGGTCGCCCATCGCCTCCAGATGAGAATTGCAGAGAAGGAAAGGATTTTCTCGGCCCAGTACCTTGTCGGCAAAGGCGGGATGCTCGCGCTGAACATAGGCGACATGGCCCGTGCGTCCCTCGGCAACACCGGCTTCCGAAAAGATGTCCGCCGCGGCCGCGCCGAAGCCGAGGAAGACGACCGGCTTGCCGCGCGCCACAAGCGTTTCGACCACGCGCAGCATCAGCGGCCGCCAGAAGGACAGATGCCCGCGCGACTGGTGCGGATCGATATCCACGCGGAAGCGAGAAAGCGTCAGCGATGCGTTGAGCAGGAGAACACCCTCCCCGACCCAACGGTCGGCGATCAGGCTCGGCGCCTCGAACGAACCGGTGGGATCGCAAAGCAGATGCCGCACATCCGGCCAGCGGCCGAAATCGCGCGCAAGATCCTCGTCACCAAGGCGGGCGGCCGCAATCAGCTGCATATAGGCGCGGATGCTCTTCGAGAACATCTTGTCCAGCTCATCCCATGCAGCGAGATTTCCGGCCTCGAAGGCACGCCCCGTCGCAAAACCCGGCTCGGGATAAGGATCCTGGCCGAGAACCATGCAGCGCACGCCATCGGGCGCAATTCCGTCGAACGCCGCTAGGGCATGCGCGCCCCTTGGCTGACCGGGAAACGTCTTGCCGCGGCGCACCGGGAAGATCGGCTCCCACGGCTCCAGCTCGAGGTCCGCATCGATACGGCCAAAATCGTCGCCGACGGGGCCGAGCGCGGCACGCCAGGCATCTGGCAGATCGCCCTCCCAGCCTGCAAACGTCTCCGCCATTTCCTCTCTCAGACGCATCGGCATTACGGCTCCCCTTCCGTTCATTGCAGGGAGACTAGACAAAAGCTGACCAAAGTGTCAACTTTCAAAAAGCAGAAAATGGCGAAGCGGTCAACTTTTCTTGACTACATCGTCAGCTTTCTGGCGAAGGGCGATACGCTTGCATTTCGCTGGAAAACGCGGCAATTGCAAAGGCAATCTCGCCACCACGCATGATTGCCTGGTAGGAAGCGACGGCGAGATGGGGGCGAACCATATGGCAAGGGCAGTACGAGATCCCGAAGAGCGCATCCGCGAACGCAACATGCGGCTCATCATCAAGGCCGGGATCGAAATCTTCGCCCGCAAGGGCTTCGACGGCACGCGCATCGCCGAGATTGCCGAGGCCTCGGGCCTGCCCAAGGCAAACGTCTACTACTACTTCTCTTCCAAGGAGGAGATCTACACCGCCATCATCGCGCATCTGCTCGCCAGTTGGGATGATGCACTGAAATACATTTCGCCGGAGCGCGAACCGGCGGAAGCGTTCAAGCTCTACATCAAGGCGAAGCTGGAATACACGCGCAAGAACATGGCAGAGTCCCGGCTCTTCGCCAGCGAAATCATTCAGGGCGCCCGCTTCCTCTCGAGGAAGGATCGCGAGCACATCCGCCAGGTAACGGACACCCATGTCGCGGTCATCGAGGGCTGGATCGCCGCCGGCAAGATGCTGCCGGTCGATCCGCGTCATCTCTTCATCATGCTCTGGGCGTCGACCCAGTTTTACTCGGACTTCGAACCCGTCGCCGTCGATGCGCTCAAAAAGCCGCGCCTGAAAGCCGACGACTACGAAAGGGCGGCAAGCACGATCACCGAGACGATCCTGAGAGGCATCCTTCGACACCCCTAGGCCGGTTCAGCATCGGCAAGTGTAGGTCTTGAGCCCTTGATCGCGCGAACGAGCCGGAGAGATGCCAAACAAGGCCGAAGCGGCGGCAGGACGTTGCCTTTTTGGCAATCGACGCTGCGAATATCTGTGCTTCTTCGTCAAGGGAAACTCTGAATAATTGGCCGTGCAAGCAACTCTTCAGAGACCAGCAAGATGGCCTATGTCATTACCGAACCCTGCATCGACGTGAAGGATGGCGACTGCACCGCCGCATGCCCTGTTGACTGCATCTACGAGGGTGGCCGTACCTTCTACATCCACCCCGATGAATGCATAAATTGCGGGCTCTGTCTTTCGATCTGTCCCGTCGATGCCATCGTCTGGGATCACGAGATCGCCGACAATCAGCGCCATTTCATCGCTGTGAACAAGGAGTTCTTCGGAGCCGACGTCACCGGAATGGGCTCACCGGGCGGGTGGAGCAAGGAGTACTCGACGGTGCAGGACCATCCCTTCGTTGCCGCCTTCGAGAAAGCGGCGACCGTCGCATAACCGGACCTGATCCACAGGAGCAAGACAGGGCCGTTGCGCAGACGCAGGTCGACGGCTGGCCCAGAGAGGCGAAGCTTGAGGCCGGTGGAAAGCCGTCCCGTCTCGGCCCTCGCCTCACGTATCCCGAGATGTTTTTGCGGCCTCGCCGCTTGGGCTCACCAGCCGGAATAATAGGCCCGCGTCGCCGCGGCAAGCTTGGTCACGAGTTCACGCTCGCAGTTCAGCCGCGGAAGGTCCGCACGCGCCTGCTGCAGGAGTTCGGCCCGGGCACCTTCGAAATCGACCCGGGTCAGCTTCCCATCGCACATGATCTCCTGCCCGCCGACGTAAAGTCCCTTCGCGTGCGCCGCCGTCATTCGGGTGAGCAGCACCTCCGCCTCATCCAGATCGTCTATCAGGCTGTCGACAATCAACGCACCGTAATCCACGAGCACGAGATCTTCGTTCGCCGTCGCATTCACAACCGTGGCGCCGACATGGATCGCGGCATCGAAGACGCATCCAGCCGTAAACGTCCGCGCTAGGCCGCGGCCACCGTGCAACAGATGGGCAAGGCGCAGTTCGCGCCAAAGGTCCTGGTCGTCGTCAAACCCTGTCCCGTCGAGGCCGAAAGCGAAAACGGACCCGCTTGCCGGTGTGCCCGCGAGCGGCGCCACGCCTGAACGCAGTCGCAAGTTTGCCGACGGGTTCGAAACGAGCTGCACACCCCTTGCTGCCAGCAACTCCAGCTCATCCGGTCGCAGTTGAACGCCATGGGCAACGGCGAGCCGGGGCGAGAGGAAGCCGATATCGTCGAGGTATCGGACGACCCCTTGTGGAAAGCGCCTGTCCAACCACAGCCTCTGCCTTGGACTTTCGAGCAGATGCATGTGAATGCGCCGACCAGTTGCGTGAGAGGCCTCGGCGATGCTTTCGAGCAATGCATTGGAGCACCACTGCGGCCCGATCGGGCCGTACTGGACATCGATCAGCGGGTTGGTGTTGGCTGCGGCGACCGCGTCGGCCGCCGAAATCTGGACCGAAGGCGGGGCATATTGGGGGATCGAGGCACTGAGTTCGTCCCAGTCTACCGGAGCGAGATACGGCCGCAATCGCTGCGGCCCGCCGTCATAGGCCCACGGATCGTAGTCGAGAAGCGGGCAGGAAAGCGCGAGTCTTATGCCCACGTCGCGGGCTGCACGCATGACGGCACCAGCCTCGTCGACGAGGCGGTCGACGTTCAGCGAATTGTGGCAGTGCATGGTCGCACCGACGCCCGTTTGCGCCAGCCGGGAGAATGCGACAAGCGCCTCCAAATAGGGGTCGGTTCGCGGTCGGAGCCGAAGTCCCGGGATCCACACTTCCAGGGCATCGTCGACGTTGCCGAAATCGAGCGTGCGGATGCCATAGCCGTGGTCATGCGCGTTGACGGGCGGCGGCATCAACAGGGCATTGGCCGGGATCGCTGCCGAGGAGGCACCGTCAGGCAGATGCCGCAAGAGGTTTGGCTCGCGCCTTGCGGCCTCGTGGCCAGGACGCAAGAGAAGTCGCCCGGGAATGGATGCTGCACTCAAGGATTGATTGCCTCCATGATCTGGTCGCTGAACCTCAGCAGTTCCGCACCAACGAATTCGATGACGGCTTCGGCCGCGTGGGTGCGCTGCCGGCGTCGCTGCACGAGAATTCCGATATGCAGGTTCTGAAGGCGCGATCCGGAAAGCGGTATCGGAACGACATCGCCCGCCTTGATTTCCGCGAGGAATCCGATCGGCGTGAAGAAAGCCACTCCCTGCCCCGAGATGATGAATGGCTTGAGCATCATCTGGCTGTTCGACAGCACAAAGGGCCGCCCGGTTCGTTCGAAGACCGAGAGTTCGATTTCGATGAGCGAGCGGATCGGCTGCGTATCGAGTTGCAGAAGCAGGTCGTACTGAGCGCATTCGGCGAGGGAGACCTGCCGCTGCTTCGCCAACGGATGTCCCCGTCCGACGAAAGCCATCAGCGGCATCGGTACGCGAAAGAGCATCTCCGTGTCGTCTGGACGGGCGAGATCAAAGGTCAACCCCATGTCGACATCGCCTTCGGCAACCAGGCTGCTGATGTTGCCGTGACCGGCGGTGTGGATATGGAAGCTCACGCCCGGATGGATGCTGTGGAACGTGTTGACCATGTCCGGCAGGAACTGGATGGCCAGACTGTCGAGACAGGACATCTGCACGCGACCGGCCTTTTTTCCCTGCAATGCGCCGAGATCGCTGCGCAGAAGCTCGAAATTCTCGAGCGTGACCCGGGCGTGGCGCAGCACGTTTTCCCCGGCGACGGTCAGCCTCAGGCCGTTCGAGAGCCGTTCGAACAGGGCGATCCCGAGCTCGTCCTCCAGTTTTTTGATCTGCCGGCTGACCGCCGAGGACGCGACGTGAAGCTCCTCGGAGGCCTTGCGAATGGACCCGGACCGCGCGACCGAGACGAAATATTTCAGGATGCTGGCGTGCATTCGATTGGAACCTCCCCTCCCCTGGGCTCCGACCTATAACACGCTCATCGTCCCCTCCAAACGGGCGCGCGCTTCTCCTGGAAGGCGCTGACGCCTTCCAGCGCATCTTCGCTTTTGAGCGCCCTCACGAGCGCGGGTGTGCGCAGGCCTTGTGCTTCCGCCGGCGACAGATGCCCGGTGCGATTGACGGTCTGCTTGATCGCGCGGAGGGAAAGCGGCGCGCAGGCGACGATTTCAGCCACCCAGCGTGCGACGGTAGTGTCAAGCTCTTCCGGCTCAGCCACTTCGTTGACGATGCCGAAACTCTGCATCTCGGCTGCGGAAAACCGCCTGCCGGTCAACAACACGCCCATCGCGAGATTGTGAGGGATCCTGCGCTGAAGAAGCACCATGCCGCCATCAAGCGGCAGGCGCCCGACACGAGCCTCGGGCAAGCCGAACGCCGCCTTCGTCGAGGCGACGACGATATCGCAGCCGAGCACCATCTCGAACCCGCCGCCGAGCGCATAGCCGTTGACCCTGGCGATAACAGGAACATCCAGCGAGCGGCGAAAGGCGAGCCCGCCGAAACCGTTCGCCCGGCTCTCGCTCCAGTAGTCGAGACCGGTCGTCTCGGCGCCCTTCAGATCGGCTCCGGCGCAAAATGCCCGATCGCCTGCACCCGTCAGCACGACGCAGCTTATGTCATCGCGGGCTTCGATCTCCTGCCAGATCGCCTCCAGTTCACGTTCGGTTGCTGCGTCCACCGCATTCATCCGCTCAGGACGGTTCAACGTGACGCTTGCCACGCGGTCTTTTACGGCGAACTCGACGCTCATGCCGCATCTCCCCGGCGAACGGTAAGCCCAGAGAGGATCTCGTCGTTGTGCTCGCCGAGCTTGGGCGGGGCGATGCGCACTGTCACGGACGCTGCGGACATGTCGATCGGCGAGCCGACCAGCCGGATCGGACCGGCCTTCGTTTCGCCGGCGTGGAGGATCATGCCGTTGATCGTCGTCTGCTCGTCATCGAGAGCTTCGGGAAGCGAGCGTACAGGCGCGCAGAGAATGTCCACCTGCTCCAGCCGGCCGAGCCAATGGGCGCTGCTGTTCTTCGCGAACGCCTCGCGGAAGACCTGCTGCAATTCCGGCCGGCGCTGCATCTGCGCATCGAAGTCGGCAAATTGCCGCAGGAGGGACAGATCCTCGATCTCCAAGGCGGAGCAAATGTCGCGCAGCGGGTTCTGCTTGAACGCGCCGACCATGACGATGGCGCCGTCGGTGGTCTCGAACACGCCCGTCAGGGGGAAAGCGCCCCAGTTCAGGTCCTTCTCCCGCATCATGTGCGTGGTGCCTTCCTGCATCTGCATGGCGAGCATCGAGCTGTAGAGACTGACCGCAACCTGCTGGCCGTGGCCGGTCTTTTCACGGTGCAGCAAGGCAAGCAGAATGCCCTGAACCAAGTGCATGCCGGCCGAATAGTCGGCAAGCGGCGTCGCGTAGATCGACAGCGGATGGCTCGCGTCCGACTTGCGCCGCATGACACCGGAAAGCGCCTGCGCGAGGATGTCCTGTCCGCCCTTGTGCCGGTAGGGGCCCTCAAGGCCAAAGCCCGTACCGACGGCGTAGATCAGCCGCGGATTGGCCTTCCTGAGTTCTTCATAACCGAAGCCCATTCGCTCCATGACGTCAGGACGAAAGTTGTTGACGACCACGTCGGCCGTGTCGATCAGGGCGCGCACCGCGGCACGCGCCTCATCCTGCTTGAGGTCGAGCGCAAGGCTCTTCTTGTTGCGGTTGAGCGACGAGAAGACCGGATTGTTGAGGCCGTCCGGATCCGACCCAAGCGACCAGCGCGAGAGATCGCCGATCTTGGCCTTTTCGACCTTGATGACCTCGGCGCCATAGTCGGCCAGCATCTGCGTGCAGCACGGGCCCAACATGACCTGGGTGAAATCGACGACGCGGATACCGTCGAGGGGAAGAGATGTCATTCTGCGGCCTCCAGATAGGTTGCATTTTCGGATGGTACGTCGCCAGGATCGGCGCCCTGGGCCCGCAGCTGCTTCTGGATTGCCCTGACATCGGCGTCCCGCACCTTCACGCCGGCGTTGAGCGCAACGGTGGCGGCAACGCCGGCCGCCTCGCCCATTGCCATGCACGGCGGGATTTCGCGGCTCGACTTCTGCGCCTGGATCGTCGCGGAATAGTGCCTGCCTGCGACGATCAGCTGATCGACTTCCTTCGGCAGCATGGCCCGGTAGGGCGTGTAGTAGTCGCGGCCGCGGCACACCGTATCGGCGAAGTGCTGACGGTTCATGACGTCGTCCTTGGTGACAACGTACTCGCCCTGGAGCAATCGCGACTGGCGCACGCCCGTCTGCGGTGCGAAGTCGATCACATGGGCATTTTCGAAGCCCGGCAAGTTGGCCCGCGCGAACTCGAGCAGGCGCGCGATGCGGCCACGGCCCTCGAGTTCCGCGTAGGTCAGGTCTTCGACACTGAGCCCGGAAAGCTTCGGCATGTGCGGGCAGTTCAGCCAGATGACGCCCGGCAGCGGCGTCTTTAACCACCAGAACGACCAGCATCCGCCGATCAGACGCTTGGCCTCATGATCGATCAACTTGAACTTTTCCGGTTCCTCGAATTCGAAGCGCTCTGCTGCTGCGGTGTCGATCCCGCCCCAGCGGGAGACGGTCGTCAGGATGAAATTGCCGTCGGTATGCTGGGCGCCCGCATCGGCAGCAACGTCGAGGTCGCCCGATGCGTCGATCACGACATCGCCCATGATCGCTTCGCGGCCGGATTTCGTCTGGCAGACCACGCCCTTGATCGTGCCATTCTCGACGATCGCCGAAGAGAACCAGCTGTGCGTCCTGAGCTTCACCCCGGATTCGCGAAGGATGTCATAGGAGACTCGCTTGAACGCGTCGGGATCGAAGGCGGCCGCATAGCAGATCGGATGCGGCGCGGATGGCGTGTGGAAGTCGAACAGGCCCCAGCGCGCCCACCTTTGCCAGGCTTCCGGCGTATCGCGAAGATCGAGCTGGCGGTCGCCGTCCGTCGGGGTGACGCAGAGACCGAGCGTCTTCATCCGCTCGATCATCTCCATGCAGATGCCGCGCACGGTGATTTCAAGCCCGTTGACCATGTCGTCGAGCACCAGAACCATGCCGCCCGCTGCAAGGCCGCCGACATAGGGGTAGCGCTCGAGGAGCGTGACGCTGGCGCCGGTGCGCGCCGCCGAAACCGCTGCGGAGATCCCCGCCGGTCCGCCGCCGACGACGACCACGTCGGAGCGGTCGACGATCCTGGCATTGCGCAAGGGTTCTCTGATTGTTTCCATAATCATTCCTCCATAGGGGAAGCGTCCGGCGAAATGTGAGGAGCTCACAGCCAGTGACTTCGTCAGTTGACCGGACCCGGATATCCAGGTCCGGCAGCAAGGGGTTTGGGGGTCAGTGGTCCGTCGTCGGTTTCCAGCGGACGATCTTCGATTCCGCGAACGAAACAGCGAAGAAGAGAACCACGGCAAGCGAGGCCGCAATCACCACGGTCGCATAGAGCAGAGGCGAACGGAAATTATAGGTCGCCTCGATGATCAGCGCGCCGAGGCCGTAGCTGGAGCCGATCCACTCCGCGACGATCGCGCCCATCACGCTGCTGGTTGCCGCAATCTTCAGCGCAGCGAAAAGGAAAGGCAGCGAGCCGGGCAGCCGAACCTTCCAGAAGATTTCGGAGTTGCTGGCCGACAGGATGCGCATCAGATCGAGCATTGCGGGGCTCGCCGACTTCAGTCCCTGTACCATGTTGACGAGAGTCGGGAAGAAGCAGATCAAGCCTGCGATGATGATCTTCGGCGCAATGCCATTGCCGACGAGCAGCACCAGGATCGGCGCCAGTGCGATGATCGGGATCGACTTGATGATCACGGCGATCGGATAGAAGGCGCGTTCGGCGAGCGGGCTGTGGACGAACCACACCGCCAGAAGAACGGCAATGAGATTGCCGAACACGAAACCGAGAACCGCTTCCATGAGCGTCGGCCAGAAGTTCGTCCACAGGATGCCGGCGTTTTCGCCGAAGGCCTTGATGACGTCGACTGGCCCGGGCGCCATGAAGGCCGGCACCGAAAAACCCCAGACGACGAGTTGCCACAGCAGGATGCAGCCAAGGATCGCGAGCGTTGCCGGCAGGTTTCGCAGCACGGCGCTGACGATAGCATCGATCGCCCTGAACCTGTTGCCGTCGGTCAAAGCGCGGCCATCCGCCTGTGATGGAAGGGCATTTGCCATCAGCATTCTCCCAAAAGTTTGCGCAGATAGGCGGTAACCTGAATGAACTCGACCGTGTCACGCATCGCGAGCGATCGCGGATAGGGCAAGTCGACCTTCATGAACTCCTTCACCCGGCCCGGATGGGCCGCGAGCATCAGCACATGCTGACCGAGAAAGACCGCCTCGGGGATGGAATGGGTAACGAAGAGGATGGTGGTCCCGGTTTCCTGCCAAAGACGCAGCAGCTCTTCGTTCAGCTTGTCGCGTGTGATCTCGTCGAGTGCGCCGAAGGGCTCATCCATCAACAGGATGCGGGGTCGGGTCACCAGCGCACGGGCGATCGCGACGCGTTGGCGCTGCCCGCCGGACAATTCGTGCGGCATCGCTTTTTCGCGCCCCTTCAGCCCGACGAGGGCGAGCAATTCTTCCGGATCGGCATAGGTCGCGCCCGCTTCGCGTTTTCCCACCAGCAGCGGGAGACGCACATTGTCGATCACATTGCGCCACGGCAGCAGCGTCGCTTCCTGGAAGACGAAGGCGAAATCGCGGCCCTCGCGCGCCTTGCGCGGCGTCTGGCCATGCACGGACACGGAGCCATCGGTGATGTGCACGAGATCCGCGACCGTGCGCAACAGGGTGGACTTGCCGCAGCCGGACGGGCCGAGCATGGTCACGAGCGAGCCGGCCGGTATCTCGACCGAGACGTCGGAGAGTGCGGTGAAGCCGGAATCATCTGCGCCGAAGCGGATATGAAGATTCTTCACCGACACGGCGGAGCTATGGACTGCCGCCTGGTTGGGTCTGCTACGCGTTTCCAGCATCGCCTTACCCTACGCTCTTGCGGACATCGGCCGTCGCATCCAGGATTGCCATCGTGTAGACGTCGTCGGCTTTCGGGACAGGGCCGGTGAACTGTCCGAGATCCGCATAGGTCTTGATCTGCTCCTCCCAGTTTGCACGTTCCATGCCACCCCAGCCGACGGCAGCTGTCGTTTCGTTGAACACGAATTTCATCAGCGGCCCGATGGCCTCCAGTTCGCTTGCCTTGTCCAGGTTCGGGTAGGCTTCGAGCAGGATGTCGACGGCCTCTTCCAGGTGATCGCGGGCATAGCCCCATCCCCGTGCCGAACCCGACACGAACGCAGCAAGTTGGTCCGCGTGATTTTGGAGTTCGTCGTCGGTGGTATAGTAGACGTTGGCATAGAGCCGGATTCCGCCGTCCCAAAGGGTCAGGTCGACCCGGTCATCACCCAGAACCTTCAGGGCGTTGACGTTCGTCAGCCAGCCACAGACCGCATCGGCCTGACCGGTCACGAGTTGGTTCATGTCCGAACCCATGTTGACGATCTTGACCTGGTCTTCCGATATCCCGTTCTTGGCGAGGAGCGCACGAAGCAGAATAACCGAAGTCGGGATCGCCGCGATCGTCTTGCCGATCATGTCCTGAGGCTTGGCAATCGGGTTTGCCTTGCGCGAGAAATAGGCGAAGGGATGTTTCTGGTAGCCGGCCGCGAATGCCTTGATCGGCGCGCCGGCCGAACGAGCCAGCATCACAGACGGGCTGGAGGAGATCTGACCAATCGTCGACTGGCCGACGGCAACGCCAGCCACGCCATCGACATTCGGTCCGCCAGGCACGATTTCGAGCTCGATGCCCTTCTCGGCGTAGTAACCCTTCTTGCGGGCGACGAGTTCTCCGAGAAGCCCGTTGGAAGGCAGCCAACCGAGCTGCATTCGGATCGTCGCGGAATCGGCGGCTAGACCGGGCGAAACATTGATAAGGCTATGGGTCGCAACGATCGCGCCCATTGCGGCCGCATTCGAAAGGAAACCTCGGCGGTTCATCATAAAACGAGACATATCGTTCCCCTTGCTTGTTATGGGATCGATGATGATGGAATTTGGCATCTCATAAAGCACAATTTTTAGCGGTTGGTATTGCCGATATGGCAACGCTCAAGGACCATTCAGGTTTGCCGTTTCGGCAATGGCGGGCTCGAAAGATTGTGCTTTGTGCGAGTGCGATCCCGTCCGATAAGCGAAGACACGATCAAAGTCTGAACGCCGCGGAGGATAGATATGGTGCAGAAAAACCTGATCGATGGGGAATGGATCGCCAGTAGCGAAACGTTCCGCAACATTAACCCCTCGAACACCAATGACGTGGTCGGTGAATACGCCCGCGCGTCGGCCGACGACGCCCGCGCCGCGATCGCCGCTGCCAAGGCGGCGTTCCCGGCCTGGTCGCGCTCCGGCATTCTCGAACGCCACGCGATCCTGAGGAAGTCCGCCGACGAGATCCTCGCCCGCAAGGACGAACTTGGAAGGCTGCTGTCGCGCGAGGAAGGCAAGACGCTCGCCGAAGGCATCGGCGAGACGGTGCGTGCCGGCCAGATCTTCGACTTCTTCGCCGGCGAATGCCTGCGACTGGCCGGCGAAGTGCTGCCGTCGGCGCGGTCGAATATCGGCGTCGAGATCACCCGCGAGCCGGTCGGCGTCGTCGGCATCATCACGCCCTGGAACTTCCCGATCGCCATTCCCGCCTGGAAGATCGCGCCGGCGCTCTGTTACGGCAACACCGTCGTCTTCAAGCCGGCCGAACTGGTGCCCGGCAGTTCCTGGGCGATCGTCGACATTCTCCACCGCGCCGGCCTGCCGAAGGGTGTCCTGAACCTCGTCATGGGCAAGGGCTCGGTCGTCGGCCAGGCGATGCTCGACAGCCCGGATGTGCACGCCATCACCTTCACCGGCTCGACCGGCACGGGAAAACGCGTGGCGATGGCCTCGGTCGAGCACAATCGCAAGTACCAGCTGGAGATGGGCGGCAAGAACCCCTTCGTCGTGCTCGACGATGCCGATCTTTCCGTTGCGGTCGAAGCGGCGGTCAACTCCGCTTTCTTCTCCACCGGCCAGCGCTGCACCGCATCCTCGCGCATCATCGTCACCGAGGGCATCCACGATCGCTTCGTTGCCGCGATGGGCGAGCGCATCAAGGGGCTCGTGGTTGACGACGCCTTGAAGGCCGGCACGCAGATCGGTCCGGTGGTCGATCAAAGCCAGCTCAACCAGGACACCGACTATATCGCCATCGGCAGCCAGGAAGGCGCCAAGCTCGCCTTCGGCGGCGAACTGCTGAAGCGCGACACGCCCGGCTTCTACCTGCAGCCGGCGCTGTTCACCGAGGCGACCAATCAGATGCGCATTTCCCGCGAAGAGATCTTCGGGCCGGTGGCGTCGGTCATTCGCGTCCGGGATTACGACGAGGCGCTTGCCGTCGCCAACGACACGCCGTTCGGCCTCTCGTCGGGGATCGCCACCACCAGCCTCAAGCATGCGACCCATTTCAAGCGCAATGCCGAGGCCGGCATGGTGATGGTCAACCTGCCGACGGCCGGCGTCGACTTCCACGTGCCCTTCGGCGGCCGCAAGGGCTCCTCCCATGGCTCGCGCGAGCAGGGTCGTTACGCCGCCGAATTCTACACCACCGTCAAGACGGCCTACACGTCGGCGTAGATGTGAGCATGAGCCCCGCCGTTCAACTGGCGATCAACGAGTTGAACGGCGGGGCAATTCCAACGATCCACACAAACTTGGCAACCGCAAACACGCGCGTCATCAACTCTGGGGATCCTCTCTCAGAGGACGGCATAGAGGGACCGCGACGACACCACGTACTGGATCGCCGCAAGCAGGATCGCGACCGCGACGATCACGCCGATACGCAAAATCCTATCAAGGAAGGTTTCCTGGCCCTGCATCGTCAACCTCGTTCTTCAACCGGTGTGTTCGACAATCGCCAGAGCCAAAGTACCACCCTCGCGAGCCTCAGCACAGATCGCGATGAAGAGGCGCAGATACGACGGATGACTTTGTAGGCCCGTCCGCGGCTATTGATCAGCTACGAACGGGCTCAGAGAGATCGAACTGACTAGAGGGCAGCGCGCTTGTCATGCCTTGCGACGCGAGCAAGTAGATAGTCGACTTCTGTTCGCGCTGCCGGGGTCAGCATCTGGGCCGGCTTGCGTTGGGCGTCGGAGGCGATGACGCCGCGGCGTTTCAGAACGTGCTTGCGAACGGCAAGGCCGATGCCAAGCTGTTGTTCGTAACGGATCAAAGGCAGGTGCGCATCGAAGAGATCGTGCGCTTCATCCCTTTTTCCGGCCGCAAACAATGCCATGAGTTCGGTGAGCATGTCCGGGAAGCCATAGCCGGTCATCGCTCCGTCCGCGCCTCGTTCCGGCTCGAAGTCGAGGAACATGCCGCCATTGCCGCAGAGTACCGAAAAGTCGCGAAGTTCTCCGGCCTTCTGCATGGCGCGCAGCTTCGATATCTTTTCAAGGCCGGGCCAGTCCTCGTGCTTCAGCATCAGGCAGGACCTGTGGTTGGACATGATCTTCGCAACGACGCCAGGCGTCATGACGACCGTGAGGGTCAGCGGATAGTCCTGGAGAACCCACGGCACATCCTCGCCGACAGCTTCCACCGCGCCGGCGAAATAGTTGACGATCTGGTCATCGGTGCGCAAGGCGGGCGGCGGAGCGATCATCACGCCAGCGGCACCCATTTCCATCGCGTGACGCGCCAACGAGCGCATGCTGGCAAAACCAGGCGCGGAGACGCCGACGATCACCGGGATTTTGGACCGAGAGACCACGCGCTTGACGATGGCTCTGCTTTCCTCCGGCTCGAGCTTCGGCGCCTCGCCCATGATCCCGAGGATCGTGACGCCGGTGCAGCCGCTCTCCTGATAAAAGTCCGTCAGCTTGTCGATCGAATTGAAATCGATCGAGCCGTCCTCGAAGAACGGCGTGGTTGCGATGGCGTAGACGCCCTTGGATTGCGTGCTGAACGTCATTTCTGGCTGTCCTTCCAGGCCTCATACCGGGCCTTCGTTTCTGCATTCATTGGGTAAAGACCGGGAAGCGGCACGCCCCGATCGACTTCACTCATGATCCAGGCCTCCATGCGCTCCTGTTCGGGCGCCTCAGTGAGCACCTCGTCGAGAAGCGCTGCCGGGATGAGGACTGCACCGTCGTCATCGACCACGACAATGTCGTCGGGAAGCACGGCAACGCCGCCGCAGTTGATCGGCTCCTGCCATCCGACAAATGTCAGCCCTGCGACGGAAGGCGGTGCTGCGATGCCATTGCACCACACCTTAAAGCCGCTCGCCAGCACACCCTCGGCGTCGCGCATCACGCCGTCCGTGACGAGGCCGGCAACGTTGCGTTTCGCCATACGGGCACACAGGATGTCTCCGAAGATGCCAGCATCGCCGATGCCCATGGCGTCGACTACCGCGACACAGTCCTCCGGCATCGCCTCGATCGCCGCCCGAGTGGAGATCGGCGATGCCCAGCTCGCAGGCGTGGCGAGGTCCTCCCGCGCAGGGATGAAACGCAGGGTAAATGCCTTGCCGACAACTCGTCCCTGGCCGGGTTTCAGCGGCTTGGTGCCGCGCATCCAGACATTGCGAAGTCCTTTTTTCAGGAGAACCGTCGTGAGGGTTGCCGTGGAAACGCCCTTCAGGGTTTCAACGACTTGAGGTTCAAGTGCCATGACGATCTCGCCTCGTCAGATGCTGTTGATCAGACCGCCATCGACACGGATGACGGAGCCGGTGATGTAGGAAGCGCGGGGGCTGGCAAGGAAGGTGACGGTGTCGCCGTATTCCTTCGGGTCGCCATAGCGCCCGACCGGAATGGACCCGGTACTTTCGGCGGTGACGTCCGCCACCGGCTTGTTCTCGCGTTTCGCCTTCTGTTCGTCCAGAAACACGATCCGCCCGGTGGCGATGCGTCCGGGCAACACGATGTTTGCGGTGATGCCATCGCGCCCGACCTCGCGCGCCAAGGTTTTTGACCAGCCCACAAGCGCCAGGCGCAGGCTGTTCGAAATCCCGAGATTTGCAATCGGTGCGACGACGCCTGAAGACGTGGAGGTGATGATGCGTCCCCATTTGCGCTCGCGCATCGTCGGCAGAACGGCATCGGTGACCGCGATCACCGACCGAACCATGAGGTCGAAGTACTTCGACCAATCGTCGGGCGACTGGCCTGCGGCCGGCGTCGGCGGCGGGCCGCCGGTGTTGTTGACCAGGATGTCGACCGGGCCAAACGCATTGTTTATGGCGTCGAGCTTCTGACCAACCAGGGACAGGTCGCCAATATCCCAGAGCAGCGGAATGGCCTTGCCACCCTCGGCCTTGATAGCATCCGCGGTCGCCTTGGCGCTTTCTTCGTGTATGTCGGCGACGACGACGGAAACGCCTTCGGCCGCAAGCGACCTTGCGATTGCGCCGCCAAGTCCACCGCCGGCGCCGAAGACAAGCGCCGTCTTGCCGTTCAAAAGTAGATCCACCTCTTCCTCCTTTGTTTCCGGGTCACTATGGCAACGCGCAAACAAGAGAAAAACCTTCCTTTTTATTCCTTCAGACGATAGTAAAAGTATCGATGGAAACCCGCTTTCTCGAAACCTTCCTGGCCGTCGTTCAACACGGCTCTCTGGCTGAGGCGTCGCGTCGCCTGGGCGTGACGCCGGCCGCGATCGCGCAACGTATCCAGGCGTTGGAAGACGAGATCGGGCTGCCCCTTCTGGCGCGGTCAGGTCGACGGGTGAAGCCAACCGAGGCTGGGATCGCGATACTGGAGGAGAGCCGACGCGTTCTCGCGGACGTCAGGAAACTTAAAAGTCTGGCACACGACGACCAGGCATTCGGAGAACTGAGGCTTGGTGCCATCTCGACTGCCCTGACGGGCCTGCTTCCGAATGCGTTGCGAAGGGTGTTCGACACGACGCCGGGCGTCGACATCTTCCTGCTGCCGGGCACGTCGGCAGAACTCTATAACAGCGTCCTGGAGGAAAAGATCGACGCGGCAATCCTCGTCAAACCGCCCTTCCCGATACCCAAGACCTTACATTGGGAACTGATCCGGTCGGAGCCGTTCGTCCTTCTGGCGCCGCCCGACCTCGCGAACTTCCCCGCCGACCGCTTGCTTCGCGAGCAACCATTCATCCGATACGACAGAAGCAATTGGGGCGGCCGCTTGGCAGATGCCTATCTTCAATCCCAGCGGATTCTTCCTCGCGAGTGGCTGGAACTCGACTCGCTCGAAGCCATATCGGTCATGGTTGAAGCTGGACTAGGCGTATCGCTCATGCCCGACTGGCGTTCGTCCCTCTTCGACAACCTGCGCGTTGCCCGGCTTCCGCTGCGCAACGCACCGTGCCGCGAGATCGGCTTGCTCAGGCCGCGCAACGTTCCGTCAGCCCGACTAATCCAAGCCGTTCTCGATGCTCTTCGATCATAGAGCGGACCGGACTTCCCGCCGCAGGGGCCGTCTTCGTTCTGGTCTTTACTTGCACCACGATGGCTCGGAGCCGACCCGGCGATGGGCGTGTGCACACCAACAACCGACGGCCACTTACGCCTTGGTCATGCTTTCGCGCGCTGACCTCGCTCACGAACGGGCGCGAAGACCGGGCCTGCAATGCTACCCGCTCACCGACTGTATCGTCGCATCCCGAAGGCCATGCGCACCCATCCTCGGCTATGCCAGCGTGCCCGCAGAGCGCATGCGGTCCTATCTCGACCGCTTCGCCGAGGCGCTTCCCCGGCCTTGAGGGTGCTGCAGTCGTGCCCCAAGCGACCAGCCGGCAAAGCGGACCAGGAGCCCGCGAAAAAGCGCCTCTATGAAGAGCGCCCAATCGCGCGGCTCCTCGGGATTGTCCAGATCCCGCCGGGCAACCACATAGCCGATCCCCCGCAACATCGCGGCCGCCTCAGTGCCGAAAGGCACGCAGCGGTTTGCCGCTGCGCTGGGTGACGCCGACGCCGGGAGCCGCGCCGACCTCCGCATTGGAGGCAGCAAGCAGCGGCTTGCCGCGCACCATGTCTGAGCCACGCTCGGCGAGCATGATCGTCGGCGCGTTGAGGTTGGCGTTCGGCTCTGCCGGGAAGACGGAGCTGTCGATGACCCGGAGGCCGCCGATGCCGCGCACCCGGAGTTCGCTGTCGACGACGGCCATCTCGTCCTCGCCCATGCGGCAGGAGCCGCAGGGGTGGTAGGTGCTTTCCATGGTCTCGCGCACCCAGGCGTCGATCTCGTCATTCGTGCGAACATTCTTCCCCGGAGCAATTTCCTCGCCACGGAAGCGGTCAAAGGCCGGCTGGGAGATGATCTCACGCGTCAGCCGCAGGCAGCGGCGGAAACCTTCGCGGTCCTCCTCCCGGTCGAGATAATTGAAGAGGATATCCGGCTGCTCATGAGCCTCCGGCGAGCGCAGCCGCACATAACCGCGGCTCTTCGGCTTGTTCGGCCCCGTCAGCACCATGAAACCGTGTCCGTCGAGTGGCTTCTTGCCGTCATAGCGCATCGCAGCCGGCAGGAAGTGGAACTGGATATCCGGCCACTGAAGGGAGGCGTCGGAACGGATGAAGCCGCCGCTCTCGAAATGGTTGGAGACCGAAAGCCCCTTCTTGAAGAGCAGCCACTCCGCACCGATCACGGCTTTGCTCAAAAGCCCCATCTTGCCGTTGAGCGTGATCGGCTCCTTGCAGGCATACTGGATGTAGACCTCGGAGTGGTCCTGCAGATTCTCGCCGACGCCCGGCAGATCGTGCAGCACTTCGACGCCCGCCTTTTGCAGCACGGCAGCCGGGCCGATGCCGGAGCGCTGCAGCAGGTGCGGCGAGCCGATCGGGCCGGAGGAAATCAGCACTTCGCGGCTTGCCTTCGCCACGACTCGCTCCCCACCCAGCTCGTATTCGACGCCGACGGCGCGTTTTCCCTCGAGCAGCACGCACCGTGTCATGGCATGGGTGACAACCGTGAGGTTCGGCCTGCTCATCGCCGGCTTGAGATAGGCATTCGCCGTCGACCAACGCACGCCATCCTTGACCGTCATATGCATAGGGCCAAAACCTTCCTGCATATGGCCGTTCGGATCCTCGGTGGTGATGTAGCCCGCCTCGCGGCCGGCATCGACGAAGGCCTTGTAGAGTGGGTTCTGCATCCGGTTGCCGGCATTGGTCGCAAGCGGGCCGGAAGCGCCGCGATAGGCGTCGCCCCCGTCCTGCCAGCTTTCGGCGCGCTGGAAATAGGGCAGGCAATTGGCATAGCGCCAGCCGCGCGCGCCCAGTTCCTCCCACTCGTCGAAGTCACGGGCATGGCCACGCATATAGACCAGTCCGTTGATCGAGGAGGAACCGCCGATGACCTTTCCACGTGGGCAGTGGACCCGGCGCCCGTCGAGGCCGGGCTCCGGCAGGGTCATGTATTTCCAGTTGTATTTCGTGCCGTTCATCGGAATGGACAGCGCGGTCGGCATCTGAATGAAGATCGACTTGTCGCTGCCGCCGTATTCGAGGACCAGGACTTTAACGGCCGGGTCTTCCGAAAGCCGGTTGGCGAGCACGCAGCCGGCCGATCCGGCGCCGATGATGATGTAGTCGTAGGTATCGCTCATGGCGGTCATCCCGATATTACGGATAGAGGCCCCAGCCACGCCCGCGGGCGAAGAGCCGGGTCAGGACATAGTGGATCGCGCCGGCTGCAAGGCAGGAAGGCACGGAGGCGGTGAGGTACTTGAAGGCCGGCAGGCTTGCGAGCGTCTGCGGATTGAAGACGAGCACGTAGACCCCGAAACCGACGGCAAGGGCAAAGAGGCCGATGGGATTGAAGCCACCCCAAAATCGGTAAGGACCGTTTTCCTGCGGGCCGTGCAGGCTGCGCATGTCGAGCTTCTGGCCGCGCAGGAAGAAGTAATCGGCAATGCCGATGCCGGCGAGCGCGGAATTGAGCGCCGAGGTCCAGACGAGGAAGATGAAGAAGCCGTCATACATCTGCGGATAGAAGACCACGAGGCCGAGCGGGATGACGCAGAACAGGAAGAGGATCGCCCCCCAGGAGATGGCCCGCACAGATGCCGTGCCTACCTGCCGCAGACCGACGATGGAGGTGTAAAGGATGTTCGCCATCGAGGTCATGTTGGCGAAGGCGACGAAGAGCAGCGCGATGATGCCGATGATCGGGCCTGCGATCTTGGTCATCCAGATCGTTGGGTCGCTGTCGCCGAGTGCGACGGCTGCGAGCAGGCCGACAATTTCACCGAGGGCTGCGGCACCGAAAATGCCGAGGATGTTCGGCCAAAAGGCGGTGCGTTCGTTCTTGGTGAGGCGGGCGAGATTGCCGATATAGGGCCACCAGGAGAAGCCGGCGGCAAGGTTCACTTCGATCGCGATGATGAAGTTGAGCGTATTGTCCTCAAACGGTGGGGAAAGCGCCGGCATCGTCAGCAGTTCGGAGAAGGAGCGGTGCTGGAGAATGAGGTAGAGCATCACGATCATCAGGATCACCAGCGCGGGCGAGACGACCATGTTGAAGAACTTGATCGAGGTCGGCCCCTTGGCGACGATGAACCAGGTAACGAGGATGGCGCCGACGGCGGCGACGATCATCTTGATGCCGGTCGGGTTGGCGGCCTCGCCGGAACTCAGCGCCGTCAACCCGTCGATCGAGCGGCCGAACATCATGGCCAGCACCGCAAGCCAGCCCATGGTGAGCACCACGACGGCCAGCACATAGACGACGCGGCTGCCGTTATAACCGAACTGGCTGCGCAGCGCGACGAACTGCTCGATGCCGTAGCGGCCGGAAAGCGGCGTGGTGGCAAGTGCCGTCAACATGACACCGGCGATATTGCCGATGATGATGGCGGCAATGCCCTCCTTCGGTCCGACGAAAAGACCGACGGAGCCGCCGATCAGGAAGGCCCAGGTGGCGATGGCAAGCGCCGAATTGGCGTAGGTGAATTCCCAGAAGCCCCAGAGCCGTTCCGAGGGCAGAAGCGGTGCATCGCCGCGTTCGGCGGCGGCACGGTTGGCGGAAACTTCCTCCCGTTGGATTTCTGCGGCGGCAAGCCCGCCATTGGCGACGTGGTCGGTCATCTCATGCCCCCCAGAACCAGGAGCCGAGGACCAGCACGAGCGTCAGCACGGTCATGGCGGCATAGTCGAGGATTGTCATCGTGCCTTCGAAGCGGTGACCCGCCTCGATATCTTCATAGATGCGGGCACGGCGTCCCAGTTCGTTCTGCCAGGCAACTTCGTTTTCCATTTTTCGTTCCCCTATCGCGTCGCGCCTTCGGCGTCTTTCTGCGATGAAAGGCGGCTCCATCAGCCACCGGTGGTGCGAAGCGGCCGCCCATGGGCGGCGGCCGCAAGGCTTATGGCAACGTGATCCACACCGCCTTGGTCTCCATGAGGTAGTCGAGTTGCTCCGGCCCCAGGTCCTTGCCAAAGCCCGAGGCCTTGAAGCCGCCGAAGGGCATGGAGGGATCGATCGTGCTGTGGGCATTGACGTAGACGGAGCCCGCATGCAGGCGCGGGATGAGCGTGTGCACGCGCGACAGGTCGTTCGAGTAGATCGCGGCGGCAAGGCCGAACGGCGTGTCGTTCGCCAGCGAAACTGCGTCCTCCAGCGTGTCGAAGGGGCTGGTGACCAGCACAGGCCCAAAAATCTCTTCGCGCACGATGCTCATCTCCGGCTTGCAATAGGCAAAGATGGCGGGTTCGATGAAATGGCCCGGTCGGTCGGGGCTGCCGCCGCCATGAATCAGTTCCGCGCCTTCGTGGCGGCCGGCCTCGATATAGCCGGAAACGACCTTCTTCTGCTGCGCCGAGACCATGGGGCCGATGTAGCAATCACGATCGAGGCCTGGCGCGAGCTTCAGCGTGCGGGTGACAGCGACCAGCTCTTCGAGGAAGGCATCATGGACCGACCGCTGGACATAGACGCGGGTGCCGGCATCGCAGACTTGGCCGGAATTGAAGAACACGCCGTTTGCCACCGCACGGGCAGCACTTGCCAGATCGGCATCGTCGAGCACCAGCACCGGTGATTTGCCGCCGAGTTCCAGCGTGACGTGCTTCAGATTGCCGACCGCCGTGCGGCCGACCTCCTGCCCGACCGGCGTCGAGCCGGTGAAGGTCACCTTGTCGATGCCCGGATGGGTCGACATGGCCGCGCCGATGACGCTGCCCTTGCCGGTGACGATATTGACCACGCCATCGGGAATGCCTGCCTCCTGCACCAGTTCGGCAAAGCGCAGTGTGGAGAGCGAGGTGAGTTCCGCCGGCTTGACGATGACGGTGCAGCCGACAGCAAGGGCAGCTGCAAGCTTCCACGCCATGGTCTGCAGCGGAAAGTTCCACGGCACGATGGCGGCGACGACGCCGAGCGGTTCCTTGCGGGTATAGGCGAGATAATTGCCGGGGATGGACGGCTCGACGGTGCGGCCGTGCAGCTTTGTCGGCCAGCCGGCGAAATAGCGGAACGTATCAACCGTGCCCTGGATATCGATCTCGCGGGCGAAAGTCACCGACTTGCCCATGTCGATGGCTTCGATTTCCGCCAGCTCGTCGGCATGGGTCTCGATGAGGTCGGCAAGGCGATGCAGCAGCCGTTCGCGCTCGAGCGGCTTGAGGAGACGCCATGCGCCGCCATCGAATTGGGCGCGGGCAGCGCGGACGGCCCGGTCGAGATCGTCCGTGGTGCCCGAGGGGGCGCGGGTGATCAGGCCGCCGGTGGAGGGCTCAAAAATGTCGAAGGTCGCACCATTGCCGCCGTCGACCCAGGCGCCGCCGATGAACATCTTCTGGGGCTTGGCCAGAAACCGCCGCGTCGCATCGCTGACGCCGTATTGATCCAGATAATTGCGGACGCTTTCGTCCATGTCGCTTCCTCCTTATCGGCCGCCGTGGGCGCGCCGGCCCTCCCAGGGTCTTCGATTAGCGTTTTTCGGCTCTTGCATGGATGACGCGGCCGATGAGGTTCATAAGAACCTGCGCGGCCAGAATGGAGGTGCCGCCGGTGTGGTCGTAGTCGGGGGCGACCTCGACCAGGTCGATGCCGACGATGGTTCCGCGCTTGGCGAGCGCCGCCAGGATCTCCAGCACCTCGTAATAGATGAAGCCACCATGCGACGGCGTGCCGGTGCCCGGCGCGATCGAGGGATCGAAACCGTCGATATCGATGGTGACGTAATAGCGCGCGCCGGCCGGGATGCGGTCCACCACGGCGTCGGTGCCGAGCACCCGGATCTGACGGACCGAAAGGATGTCGGAGCCCATCTTGCGGGCATCCTCATAACCTTCCTTGGCGGTGGAGGAGACGTTGCGGATGCCGAGCTGCGACAGGCCGCTGACATAGGGCTTTTCCGCCGCGCGGCGCATCGGGTTGCCGTGGCCGTAGCGCACGCCATGGCGCTCGTCGACAAAATCGAGATGGGCGTCGATCTGCACGATGTGGATCGGACCGTTCTTCTCGCAGTCGTCGGCAAAGGCATTGACGCAGGGAATGTTGATGGAATGATCGCCGCCCAGCACCACCGGCAGTGCGCCGGCGGCCAAAATCTTGCGCACGCCGAACTCGATATTGGCATGGCTCTTCATCGTGTCGGTGTGGACGATATCGGCGTCGCCGATATCGACGATCGAGACCGCGCCGCTCGGAAGATAGGTGACGTCGTCCTCATGATCGTAGGCGCCGCCGTGACCGAAGGAGAACAGGGTCGAGGCCTCGCGGATCGAGCGCGGTCCGAAGCGGGTGCCGGCACGCCACTGGGTGCCGCAGTCGAACGGAGCGCCGAGGATCGCCACGTCGGCGTCGATCGCGTCCCAGTCCGGCTGGTAGGGATATTTGCCGAAGGTGCAGATGCCGACAAACGGCAGGTTCAATCGTCCGGTTTCATAGGAATTGCTGGTCATGTGTCTCCTCCACAGGTGAAGGAGTGTGCGGAAGGCCGATACGCTTAAAAATATCTATGATTGGATGTTTAGTTGTGACTTAATCAATGCATGATCAACAAGGTTCGCCACCGCGTTCTCAACCTATCGCTCGGCGATGCCGAGCTCCGGCTGCTGCGCGTCTTTGCCTCAGTCGTGCAGCACGGCGGCTTTTCGGCCGCCCAGACCGCGCTCGGCATGACGCAGGCGACAATATCTACCCATATGCGCCATCTGGAACAGCGGCTGGCCTTGCGCCTTTGCACCCGCGGCCGCAGCGGTTTCCAGCTAACCGAGGAAGGGCGGCTCGTCTATGACGCGGCGCTCGAGCTCTTCGGCTCGCTGGAGAAATTCCAGAGCCGCATCGGCGAGGCGCAGGGTGAGCTCTCCGGCAATCTCAGTTTCGGCACCGTCGATGCGATGATCACCAATCGCGAACTCGACCTTCAGGGCGCGCTCGCCAGCTTCCATGCGAAAGCGCCGCGCGTGCATCTGGAAATCGATGTCGCAGCACCGCAGGTGCTTCACCAGGGGCTACTGAACGGCTCCTATCAGGTCGTGCTCATGCCATCGGTCGGCAGCGTCACGCCGCATGTCCGCAGCCAGCCGGTGTTTTCCGAAGTCCAGAAACTCTACTGCGCCGAGCGCCACCAGCTCTTTGCCCGCCCCGACGAAGAGCTCACCGACGCGGTGCTGGCATCCCAGTCCTTTGCCGGCCGCACCTATATGCTCAACGAGACGATCTGCGGCGTGAACTTCACCTGGGCCGCCGCAACGCCGCATATGGAGGGCACCCTGCTGCTTCTGCTTTCCGGTGCTTACATCGGCTTCCTGCCCGATCATTATGCAGAGGAATGGGTGCGCACCGGCCGCCTCAGGGTCCTTGCCCCCGAGCGCATGACCTTCGAGGATATGTTCCATATCGCCTATCCCCGCAACAAGCCTTCACGTGCGGCCGAAACGCTGGCAGAGGCGATCACCGAGAGCGTGCGAAAGCCGCACTGATGTTTTCCGCTGGCCCCGGAAAAACGGCTCAGCCCTTGGGCAATTTCGAGCGACAGATTGCTGATCTCGACCTCACCGCCCCGCGGCTGAGGCCGGCTCCACCATTTGCGCGTAAAAATCCCTTTCGACTCCGACTCCCGTCGTCGGTCGAGGTCTACCTTGGCGACGAAGTCCCAGGCGTCGGCCGACTTTCAGACGGAGGCGCGGGCGTCCGCGGGCCCCCTCTTTCTCTCAGCAAACCATCATACTTGAGTGATCGTGCACTTCTCCGCCAAATAGCGGAGTGAGGGTAGGTTCGGAGAGCAGAAACCCTTGAACATGTGTTGCTCCCGCGGCCTGCGCAGCTTCAAACTGCGCATAGGTTTCGACGCCTTCAATGACCACGACCGGGGCGACACAGGATGCGAGACCGACCATGTGCGAGAGAATGCGCTCCGCGTCGTCACGACCCAGACGCAAAAAGAATCCGTCGATCTTCACGATGTCGACGGGCAGCGACAAAAGCGCCTCGGGTGTCGAAAACCCAGTGCCAAAGTCGTCGACGGCAATCCTGTAACCAAGGGCCTGTACACTTTGAAGAAACCGGCCGGCCACCGGAAGTCCCGATACGGGCAGACTTTCCGTCAACTCGAGCACAAGCCGCGATGCAAACCTCGTATTTGCAGACAGCAGATCGAAGAGAAGTGCTCTGTTGCGTTCGTCGGAAATACTTTCGACTGAAATGTTGCACCCGAGGACGCCGGATGGCTGGCACGCGAGCCAGTCAAAAGCGAGGGCGAGCATATGCCTGTCAAGCGCGGCAACACGGCCTGCCGCCTCCAGATAGCCTATGAACTCGCTGGCTGCCATGATCTCGCCATCGGGCTTGACGAGCCTTCCCAGGCATTCCGAGTAAAGGACCCGGCCGACGTCGGCGACTGAGTTGATGTGTTGAAGCGAAAAGCCGACACGTCCCTGTTTCATTGCGTGGTCGAAGGCTTCTGCAACACGATCAAACATTCGAACTCCGCTGGGTTTGGCAACCGGCCCGACAACAATCACCGGAGCCGGCTGCCTGTCTTTGTTTTACTGGACGCTTTCTACTTCCGGATCAGTTTCTACTTCCGGGTCCGTCTCATCCACCGTCGATGGCGGCAGCGTCTCGCGGATTTCATCGATCTTGCCGACCGCAGGGCCAACGCCGAGTATCTCCTTGGCTTCATCGACCATACCGTCAGTCACCACACCGTCCTTGGTGAAGCTGGCAAGCGCATCACGCAGCGCTTCGTCACTCAGCGCCGGGTCCGTGGGGATGGCATCCTCACCGTTTTCAGCCTCAAACTCGGCATAGGCGATCGCATAGGCCCGAACCCCGGCCATCTTGGGATCGTTCGAATTGAGGTAAGCGTGGTAGTTCCGGTTGAGCGAACGAAAGCCCGGCGCGTTCCCCGGCGTTACCGGTTCAACAACCGGATCCAACTCCACCGGCGCCGATTTGACGACCTTCTCGGCCTTCGCCGGCTTGGACGCTTTTTCCTTGCCGCTTGATGTGTGGGTCTTCTTATGCGATTTCTCGCCGGATTTGTTTCCCTTCGTCTCCTTGCTTCCACGCGCATTATCGGACTTGCCGTGGCCGGAACTGCCACCACGGTCACTGCCGTGGCCGCCACCATGGTCGCTACCGTTTCCGCCACCATTGCCGCCGCCGTTGCCGCCCTTGGCATAGGCGAAACCGTTCAGCCCCAAGTTACTGCCAGCCACCGGCGCGATTGCCAGTGTCAGTGTCATGATGCTTCGCGCGATCAGTCTCGTCATGGCCATGAGAATCTCCTTATTCCAACTTGCTGTTCACTGTCCTTTCGCGGACTCAGGCGAACTATCATTGATGCACGGACGATATCTGTGCCCCGGACACGGCGCCATTGGCCCCAGACCATTGCCTCCGCGCTTGGGACTTAGGTCCGGGCCCAAAGCATCAAAGGTCCGATCAAGCTCGCGTCGATCGGTCTGCCATTGACCGCGTTTCGAGAGTGGTTAGGTTGAGCTGGGCTTGCTACAATCGTCGCGCCGCGCGAGCCGGCGGCCCGATCCGAGAGACCTGGTGCGCTTCAATCAACTTATCACCCGCTGGAATTCTCAATCGCTCGCCAGGCAGTTTCTGCTGATCGGGGGAGCAGTCTCGGCATGCGCCATGGTGTTGATCGGAGCCTTTGTTTCGAACCGGATCGAAGATGCGGTCACCCGGAACTCGGCCGCGACGACTGCACTCTATGTCGATAGTGTGATTGCGCCGCTGCTGCCCGACATGCAGAAAAACGAAGTCCTAGACGGGACCGTGGCACGCGCGCTGGATGAGACCCTCGGCCAAGGCGCACTGGGTGAGCGGCTTCTCTCTTTCCGCCTCTGGCGCGCGGACGGCACGCTCCTCTATTCGAGTGATCGGGCCGCTGTCGGCACGAAGGTTGAGCTCAGCGGTGAATTGCAAACCGCATTTTCCGGCAAGATGGCCGCGCGGTTCGATCAGGACGGGGACGTCACGACTGATAAGGGTTCGGGCGTACCGGCGCTTGTGATCTACAATCCCGTACTGCAGCCTTGGTCCGGGCAGGTGGTTGCCGTATCGGAATTCCACGAAGGCGCCAATGAGTTTCTGCAAAGTCTCAATGAGGCGCGCATGCACACTTGGTTGGCGGTCGCGGCCTTCACGCTTGCCTTCTTTGTCGTGCTGTCGGCAATCGTGCTTCGCGGTAGCAAGACGATCGAGAGCCAGCGCCATGCCCTCAAGCAACGGGTCGAGGAGCTCTCGGAATCGCTCGCGCAGAACGAGAAGTTGCGGGGCCGCCTCCAGCGTGCTTCGCAGCGCGCCACGGCGCTGAACGAAAGTTATCTGAGGCGCATCGGAGCGGACCTGCACGATGGCCCTGCCCAACTCGTCGCCTACGCCTCGCTCAGGTTGGATAGTGAAGCCTTGAAGCGCAGCAAAACGCCGGCCGCCACGCGCGACCGCGAAATTACTGCGATAAAGGTAAGCTTGGACGAGGCGATGCAGGAGATCCGCACGATCTGCGGCGGCCTGGTCCTGCCGCAGATAGAAACGGCGGGTCTGACCGAAATCCTGCAGCGGTGCGTAAAGGCGCATCAGCAGCGGACAGGGTCGCCCGTCGAACTGCACTTGACGAAGCCCCCTGAACGCCTCTCGCAGGCGGCGAAGATATGCATCTACCGGTTCGTGCAAGAGACCCTCAACAACAGCTATCGCCACGGCGGCGGTGTCGGACAACGGGTAACGCAGCGAGCGGATGGCGACCGTGTCACGATCGAGGTTGCCGATCGTGGACCCGGTTTTGACCCGGACACAGTTCTGCCCACAAGTCTTGGTCTTGCCGGCTTACGAGAACGGATCGAAAGTCTCGGAGGAACGTTCGAGCTCGTTGTGGCAGCGACCGGTACAACCGTTCGCATGACGACCAGCGTCAAGGAGGTATGACAATTATGGCGTTTCCCATTCGCGTTGCTATCGTGGACGATCATCCCTTGTTTCGGGAAGGTGTGACGCGGAGCCTGTCGGAGATCGAGGGCTTTGAAATTGTCGCCGAGGGCAGCTCGAAGGACGATGCCACCCAGATCGCGGAGAGGCTTGGACCGGATATCATGCTCATGGATATCTCCATGCCCGGTGGTGGCCTGGAGGCCATACCGGCGATCCTGAAAATCGCCCCATCACAGAAGATTATCATGCTCACCGTTTCCGAAGACGGCGATGACGTGACAACTGCACTGGATCGAGGTGCCACCGGCTATGTGCTGAAGGGCGTCGGTGCCAGAGCGCTTGCCGAGGTCATTCGCACCGTGGCTGCGGGAGAGCGCTATGTGGCGCCGACCTTGTCGGCCAAGCTGCTGTCCAGCCGGACACCGGCGGCGGGCGGCAAGTCCGGCCTGGTCAGCGGTCTAACGCCTCGTGAAAGGGAAGTTCTGGAATTGGTGGCAGCCGGCATGAGCAACAAGCATGTCGCAATCCAACTGGACCTGCAGGAAAAGACCGTAAAGCATCATATGACGCAGATCATGACAAAGCTGGGCGTCGGCAACCGCACTGAAGCGGCCATGGTGCTACGTGATGCGCGCGAAGTCTGATCCACGTCGAACAAGGATGGCGCAACCGGCTTTGTGCGCCTGCCCTCACCTAATGCAAGAATGAATCTATCCGTTTTCTATCGTTTGCCGTCGCGCGACGGTTGATGATGGTGCGTCCGCGGGCATCCTTCATGATGTAGCGGCCATTCGCAATCTCTTCGGTAATGCCGCCTTCGTGGCGAATGCCGACATCCTGCCCAGTGGCCTTTGCGTTCCCACGACTGGAGCTGTTGGACTTCGAACTCCCACCGCTGTTGCCGCCAGCATTCCCGCCTCCGCTGCCGCCACCGTTTCCCCCACCATTCCCGCCGCCGTTGCCGCCGCCGTTGCCGCCACCGTTCCCACCATTTCCGCCCCCGCCTCCATTACCATTGCCATTGTTGGCGAAGGCGGCCGTCTTGACGATCGTAAGCCCGGCGCTCGACGTTTCGAGGCTGTAGGGTAAGGAGATGGCGAGGGTGCAGACTGCCGGCCAGAATGCTGTCAGGATCATCCGACGCGTGATCATAATGTCTCCAAGGCCATTTCGTGCGCAAGCGCACTCAGCGCGGCGGGCAACGAACCGACTTTGCCCTTGACCGAGACGCACAGTCAACTCGCTCCAGCAAAGATCCTGCCTGCACAGGACCTTTCCCTCAGCCCGGCTGGACCTTCGTCCCATCCAAGCCAGACTATGGTCGGAAGACCGGGCGGCGTGCCGCTGGCGCGATCTGGCGGATCAGGCAGGCAGGCGCGCTTGAACCGGCCTCTGGCTTAACAGTTGTCGGGTTGAGCCTGACGCCGCCGTCTGGTTAAAAAAGACGGCTCCCTGAGGAGCCGATGAGGTAAGCGAAGGGGCCAAATGTCAGGATCGCCGATCTGTGACGGCTCCTGGTTGACCCCATTTGAAGGGCATGCTGTTCGGGCGGGGCTAAAAATTCATCGATTGCCGCGCCGGCGTATGGTGCTTCTCCAAAAGGTAGAGTGGCGCCAAAGATTCCGTCATGGGACTTCAGTCTCACTCCTCGCGGCAAAGGTCTTAGTTCGGTTGTCGCGAGTTCTGGTTGCCCTAGTCTTCCTGTTCAGCCCATGGCACTTCGGCCCGTAACCGCCATGGGAGGGTAGCGGCTTCAGAGCGGTCCTATCGTCCCCGCCCGACGGCTCTGGTGCCGCTGCCCGATCCTTCCCGGAGGAGAATTTCAGTACTTCTGACGACGGCGCTGACGTTGTCGTCAACGTACTTTCGAAACCTCTCATTGCGGCGCGCGATATGTGTCCGGGAATACTCGTTCTGAACGGCAAAACTCTCGCCTGGCGGGAATCCCAGAGAACAAAAGCCTATCGGTCAGGTCTCCCCTTCCCTTGAGGCTCAGGCGTTCATTGCGATAAAAAGAGAGCCTCTACCCGCTAAGGAAGAGGCTCAGTCGGTGCATGCGATTGGCCTCCGCAGCGGGGACTGCATCGAGGGTGGCAATCGCAATGAGAAAAGGGTGACTGAGGCGTTGCCCAAAGACAACTTCCCTAATGGGACTAGCCCTGATCAGCCGAAGGTATAACCGGGCGACGCCCGGTTGAGGATTAGATTGCTTGTCGGCCTCGTTGGTGGGGCCCGTCCCATATAAGACCTAAGTCCTATCTGCGCCGGCATAGGTCCTACCCTGCTTGTTGCGCAATTCAATCCCAGAATATCCTAACTACAACCATGGCGTCATCCACCGCCACGGCCGCAAACGTGGTTCCAGAGTCGCTTGTGACGCCTTTCCGGGCGACTCTGGACCACAGCGCCAAACTGCTCGCAGGTTCATTAATAGTAATTAAGAATCCGAACCTGCCGCATGTCATCTCTGCTTTTCGCTGGGACATGTATGCCGGACGGCTCGACCGTTCCGCCGCAACGTTATCGATGCCCTTACGCTGATCCAACTTCGCGAAGCGGCACAACTTCTGATTTATTAGGTAGTTCTTATGGATGACTTGAAGGCCCCATACAAGAGGCGTAGCGTCCCAGTCTAAACCAGGTGCCTCATTGTAGAGCATCTAACAAGGCGTGATGAGAACACGCATAAGGGGAAAATTTACCAGAACAAACCTGCTTTTCCGAAGTGGATAGAGGCCCTGACGCTTGAGGGGCCCTATCCCTTTTATTTGGCCAATTCATTTCGTGGAGGATAACTTCGATGGCACTGGACATCCAGACTCAAGACATCATCATCGACGAGAGCATCGGTCTTCAGGACGACGATATTAACCCGTCCGGCAACACCAACCCCACGCTGTTGTATCTCCTGGGTCTTGACGATCCGGGCGGGCTGACCTCACCGGAGGTCGCCCACCAAGCCAACTTCGTGCAGGCCTCGGCGAGCGCAGGGGAAACCATCTCCGGGATCGTTCTCGCGCAGGATGCCTCCGGCACTCCCTTTTCCACCACCGTCGGCGTGAACAGCGACCTTCGCACGGTCGATGGCAACTATATCTGGCTGTTCCAGGATCCAAATAATGCAAACGTCGTGATCGGCGTCATTGGGACCTCCGACCCGGACGTCCCGCCCGCTGCTGACGGGCCGCTCGCCTTCGCGTTTGGGCTGGATCCCACAAGCGCTACCAATGCGGACCTTTACCTGGTTCAATACGTGCCGTTGTTCCATCCGGATCCGGACCAAGTGGACGAACGTATCGATCTGACTGACCACGTGTTTGCCTCGGTCACGGGGACTTCCGTGCTCAGTTTCTTGGGGCAGAACGCCGCGTCCGGCAATCATGATTTCTATGTGATCAATTCGTCCACTGACGCTTCCAAGCAGCTTCTCGTGACAGGTTTCGTGGCAGCAGCAAATGCCACCGCCAACGTGAGTACACAGGGATTCGGCATTGGTAACCAAAGCATCAATCCGACCGAAACGCTGCAATGCGATTTTGTCACCGGCGGCAATCTCCCTGCGGGCTCTGGCTCCCAAATCCAGTACGGCAGCCACCTCGATAATGTCACGCAGGCGGGGTTCACGATCAATCAGATCACACCTTCGGCCGAGACTAGGCGGGTGGATATCACGATCAGGGCCTTCGACAATACAGGCAACGAGCAAGGCTCGGACTACTTCAACGGCACCACGACCAACCCCGTCGACATCACCAGCATCAAGTTGACGGGCACGTCCGGGTTCGCCACCACCATCACCGCCGATGGCACTTATGCCACGGCAAGCGGCGATGTCACCATCTCTGGGCTTACCGGCACCGGGAACGCCGTCACAATCACTGGGCTGGATAACGTCACGACCGTCGATTTCACCACCGCCACCCAAATGGACCGGCTGACGGTTACGGGGGTCGATTCAAACGAAGGCTGCGACATCACCGAGTTCCATTTCACGTCGCAATCCACCAACGCCCTCACCGAAGAGGTCGGCTCGTTCATCAACTTCGATGACTCTGGGCCGACGCTTGAGATCACGGCCGCACCGGTGGTTGGTGCCGCCGTGGTGGTCGAGGCGAGCGGGGCTGGCGGGCAGGACGAGGTGACGATCACACCCCCGACCTTCGACGCCAGTGCGGTCGACGGCCA
>NZ_JBBBBO010000023.1:0-54844 GCF_037120565.1 Ensifer sp. CCNWLY38 | reverse complement strand
CCGGTTGGCCAGCGAGTGATATCGACGCATTGATGCCCTGGAACTTCAGGAAGTAACGGCCTCACGTCACCGCTTACACACATCGCTGCTCGACGCGCATAAGACGCCGATGGTCGACATTGTTGATCCGGCTGGCATCGTGCGCAGCCAGGTCGTGGAAAACGATACCGGCACGCTGCGCCTGACATTGAATGGCGCGGAAAACCGCAACACGCTGGCTGGCCGCTTCATCGCCGAAACTTTCGGCTCCGGCGTACAGCATTTGGCTTTTGCCACCGAAGATATCCTCGCAACGGCGCAGGCGTTGCGGCAGAACGGCTTCAAGGTATTGCCGATCTCGCCGAACTACTACGACGACGTGGAAGCGTGCTTCGGCCTCGATGCGGATTTTGTCGATCGGCTGAAGACTGAAAACATCCTTTATGACCGGGACGAGAACGGTGAATATTTCCAGCTCTATAGTCCGACCTTTGGTGAAGGTTTCTTCTTCGAGATCATCGAAAGAAGGGGCTATCGCGGCTACGGAGCCGCAACGCAATCTTTCGCATCGCCGCGCTGAGAAAGTACCTGCGACCCGAGGGATTGCCCAAAGGCTGACAGTCCAGCGAACGTTGTCTCAATGCAGGTTCCATAATAAGTCTTACGCGATTTTTGCTACTATTGCGGGTGAATAAAGGATGAAGTGCGACTTGCGATAGATACCAATGGGTTGTCACTAGAGTGCAAAACGTCGAAGTTATTCGACACGGAACGCTTCGTACGGGGGCAGTCGGTCCCGCTTCCCCTGCGGGCCACTATGTTGAAGCTCCTGCGGCGGCCCTTCTTCCGCCTTCGCGTGACGCGAATTCCCGCTTTCCCCGCTGACGCGGCGCTATGCTGAAAGCTCCGATACGCTTCATCTGGAGCTGGCCGATCCTTGTCGGCCGGTTGCAACGCTGAGGGACTTGTCGCAACACCTCAGGCCTTCGGCGAACGCCATCATCAGTGGTCCGACGCCCTTGGCGTCATCGGCGACCACCTGCTCCGAGAGGTAGTAGCCGGGCGAGCCGTCGCGATAGTTGCCTTCGAAGCCGCCGAGACCAGCGACACCGACGATTGTCGTCAATCGAGTGATGCCCTCGCTATCGGCGACAAGGCGCCCCGAAATCAATGCGTTGAGGGCTCGCCGGCCGGCCACAGTGGCTCGATCAGCCTGAGAAAGGCCCAATCGCGCGTAGCGCAGCAATGCGTAGGCAAACATGGCAGAAGCAGAGCTTTCCTCATAATTGCCCGCAAGATCGGGCTCATCGAGGACTTGCATCCAGAGGCCGGACGGCGTCTGGCGTGCCATCAATTCGTCAAGCAGCAGGCTGGTCCTCAAACGTAGCGCTGCGGTCGCCCTGTCGTTGGGTAGAAGCGCCAGCGCATCAACCAGTGCCATTGCCAGCCAGCCGACGGCCCGGGCCCAGACCGCCGGCGACCTGCCTGTAATCGGGTCGGCCCAACTTTGCTTCCGGCTGTCATCATAGCCGTGCACGTAGAGGCCCTTGGCGGTCGCGGTGAGCGCAAGTGCTGTCGCGAACTGCTGAAGCGCATCGGCAATCAGAGCCGGATTGTCGGTCGCAAGTGCGTATTCGATCTGAAACGGGAGACCCATATAGAGCCCGTCGAGCCAAACCTGGTTAGGGTAGCGCTGCTTGTGCCAATAGTTGCCCGCAAGTATGCGCGGATGGGTTTCAAGTTGACCTGCGAGTTGGTCTGCCGCTGTCCTGTAGCGAAGATCGCCTGTTTCTGCGGCCAATGGGAACAGGACGCGTCCAGCGAGAATGTGGTCGATATTGTACTCGGCAGGATCGTACCCGAGGAGTGTGCCGTCAGAACCGACCTGGCGATCGACGAGCCGGTGCAGGTGATCGCTCCAGCGCCTCTCGCCTGTCGCCTCGAAAAGCAGTCGAAGACCGCGATAGATGCAGCCGTCCTCGTAGCACCAGCTTCCGCCCTTGTAGGGGGTGTAGCGTTGCGTGAACTGGTCGAAATAGGCGGTCGGGTCCATCGGGTATCTCATTCAAGGGAAACGGATATCGGGGCTCTGCTCAAGAGCGCAGGTTCGTCGCAGTCGATCTCGGCGTACTCGGCGGCGATCGCCTCGTGCCGCATAGGTCGCACCCGGTCAGCCATGATCGGCGGTGAGGCGGTCGCGTCGGCGCGATAGGACGCAATCTTCAGTCGGCGAATTCTGACGTTTCGGATTGGCGCTTCCGGCAGGCCGAGAAACGCGCCCGCTGCGTGCGAGAGCTTGCGGATTTCGACGTCCTCGATGGTGACGCCATCGATGAAGGGTGTTCCCTGATCGATCAGGGCCGGTTGGCGTGACTGCACCCAGTCGTCGTGACCGTCGGCATCGCAATGGTAGTGAGCGTTGGCCGATAGCGCTGTGTCCACACCATCCATGAGAACCCGCCGCATGACGATATTCGTGATGGATCCACCGCGCCCCCGTCGTGTCTTCAGGCGCAGGCCCCGATCCGTGCCGACCATTTCGCAATCCTCGACAGCGACATCGTGCACGCCGCCCGACATTTCCGAGCCGATCACGAGGCCGCCGTGGCCACGCTCCATCAGGCAATGAGTGATGCGGACGCCGCGGGTTTCAGCAAGATGATCGTGTTCGCCATTCAGCCCGCGCTTGCCCGCCTTTACCGCGATACAATCGTCGCCCACGGAAAATCGCACGCCGGTGATCGTGACGTCGCGGCAGCTTTCAGGATTGAATCCATCGGTGTTCGGGCTGTCGGGCGGGGCGACCACAGTGAGGCCCGCTGCAACCAACCTCCTGCAGCCCTGCGGATGGATCGTCCAGGATGGCGCGTTGCGGATGGTAAAACCCAGCAGCTTCACGTCGGCACAGGAGACGAGGTGCAGACCGCGCGGGCGGCGGGCTCCGTCACGGGTTTCCTTCGGCCAATGCCACCAATCTCCTCTGTCGCCCGAACCATCGAGAGAGCCCTCTCCTTCGATCACGAGCCGTTCGGCGCCGATGGCATGGACCGGAGCGGCAAAACAGGCAGTCGGCAGGCCCTCCCAGCTTCCTAGCATCCTGCCCATTGCGTCGCGGGCTTCAAGGATGGGCCAGCCCGCGCGCACCGAGGGCGCATGAAGGACCGCGCCCTTGGAAATATGCATGGTCATGCCGCTCTTGAGCCGAACCGGAAAGGCCGTCCAGTCTCCTTTGGGCAGGCGCAAAGTGCCGCCGTCGGGCACGGCGACTACGGCGTCCGCCAGAGCGGCAGCGTTGGCGCGGGCACCCTCGAGATCGTCGTGACGGATACCGGGGACAAGACCGAATGCGGTTGGATCGATCAGACCGGCGCAGGCTGGCGTTTCGAACTCAAGCGGCTGGAACCCTTCGACCTCGAGGCGGTAGCGACCACCCGGTTGAAGATCATGGAGAAGGCTGACGACCGTCGCAGTGATCCCTTCCCGCACCTCACCGTCGCCGGCCGCCGGCTCGAGCCGCCAGGAGGCCGGGTCAGGCAGGCGATAGAGCGCTCCGGCTTTAGGCAGGCAAAGCGCTGCCGTTCGCGCTGACAGCGCGATGATGGACGGTCGGATCATGGTCTCGTTCTCTTGGCTTTTCCGGTAGAGTGGACCCGCCGCGGAAACCGTGGCGGGACATCTGACGATCAATCGAACTCGGCAAGCACGTCGTTCACCGTATCGATGATCTGTGCGGCTGCCTCATCCGCCTTCAGCTGGCCATAGGCGTACTCCTCCAGCGTATCGATGAAGGCTGCGCGCACCTCCGGATGCTCGTTGAAAGGCGAGACGGCCGGACCGCTTGCGGCAACGACGATAGCGTTTGCTGCGCGCACTTCCGGCTCGCCCTTGTCACCGAGGCGGGCGGCGGCGGCCTTCGACGCCGGCAAGCCGCGCGATGTGCCAAGCGCATCGATGCCCTCGGGTTCGTTCAGAAGGCAATTGACGATCTGAGCTGCCGCCTCAGGGTCCTTGGAGTTCTTGGAGATGGAGAACACCATCGAGGGTTTGCGATAGACGCCTTCCGTCACGGCGTCCGGAAACCTCAGCATTGCCACGGGCTTCAACAGCTGACCGTCTTTCAACGGGTCTGCATATTTCGAATAGGTCGAATCCCATTCGTAGGAGCCGGCAATCTTGCCGTCTGCCCAGGCAGGCTTCTCGAACAGATTGACATTGCCATCGGCCGCTTCTTCCTTCTGCGATCTGATCGCTCCGGTCTCGACCAGCTTGCCCAGGAACGATATGCCCTCGGCAAGTTCCTCCGGCGTCCAGGCAACGCGATTGGTCGCGGGATCGACCAGATCCTTCCCGGTCTTCTGCACCACGGCCAGCGTCGTCAGAAGCTGCGCCGTCTCCTTGACGGCGTTGAAGGTATAGTAGTCCTTGCCGAGCTTTTCCTTGATGGTCGCCGTGGCGGCGAAAAACTCGTCCCAGCTCTTCGGAATGGCGACACCCGCCTTCTCGAAGGTCGTGGCATTGAAGAAGAAGACGCGGCCTGTCGTCGAAACGGAAAGCCCCTGCAGCACGCCATTCATTGATCCCGCCGACAGATCCGCCTCGCTCCAGTTGGAAAGATCGACGGCCTTGAGCTTGCGCAGATCGGCAAAACCGTCGCCGTTCTTCGAGAACAACGGCAGCCAAGGCCAATTGACCTGGATGATATCGGCTTCGGTCTTGCCGGCCATCTGGGTCGTCAGCTTTTCGAGGTAGCCGTCAAAGCCGGTGAATTCCCCCTTGACGGTGTGGCCGTATTTTTCGCCGCAGGCCGCAATCGCCTTCTGGGTGGCGACGTGACGGCTTTCACCGCCCCACCACGCCATGCGCAGTTCGGCGCCCTGAGCGGTCGCCCCGAGGGCCAGGGCGCCATAGGCAACGCCGGCCAATGCTGCGATCGTTCTTTTCGTTCTCATCGAGCTTCTCCTCCTTGGAATGGGGCCGAACGCTGCCTCCTCACAGCGAGACGTTGCGGCCGTCGGTCTTGTCGAAAACATGCAGGTGGTCAGGATCCGGGCGCAGGCGGATAACGTCCGACTGGACGAGCGCCTCGAACTCGGCGGCGCCCACGACGCTCACCAGCTTGCGGCCTTCGAGGTCGGCATGCAGGTAGACTTCGTGCCCCATGAACTCGGCGTTGGTGAGCCTTGCGGCGAGGCCCGGCCCATCAGCGACGAGCGAAAGATGCTGCGGGCGCATGCCGAGCACGGCCGCTGCAGGTCTGGCCGAAAGTCTGCCCTCGAGATTTGCGCCGAGCGCCAGGCACTGGTTTCCGATCTGGAGATCGCCACCCTCAAGCGTCGCATCGACGAGGTTCATCTCGGGGCTTCCGATGAAACCGGCGACAAACAGGTTTGCCGGACGATTATAGAGTTCCTTGGGTGTTGCCACCTGCATAATGTGGCCAGCTTGCATGACGCAGATCCGGTCTCCCATGGTCATGGCTTCCGTCTGGTCGTGGGTCACGTAGATGACGGTCGAAGACAGGCCTTCGGCCTTCAATTGTCTGTGCAGATCGGTAATGCGCACCCGCATTGAGGCGCGCAGCTTGGCGTCGAGATTGGAAAGCGGCTCATCGAAGAGGAAGACGCCTGGTTTCTTGATGAGGGCGCGCCCGAGTGCCACGCGCTGCGCCTGTCCGCCGGAGAGCTGCTTCGGCAGGCGGTCGAGCAGCGGCTCGATTTCGAGGATCTTGGCCACATGATTGATGGCTGCTTCGATCTCGGCCCTTGGCTTTCCCGCAATCTTCAGTCCGAAGGCGAGGTTGCCGCGCACCTTCATATGCGGATAGAGCGCGTAGTTCTGGAACACCATGGCGATCGAACGCTTGCCCGGCGGCAGGTCGTTGACCTTTTGATCGCCGATCACGATCTCGCCGCCCGAAATTTCCTCCAGCCCCGCGACCATGCGCAACGTGGTCGACTTGGCGCAGCCGGAGGGGCCGACGAAGACCATGAACTCGCCATCCTCGATGTCGAGATTGATGCCGTGGACGGCCTTGAACGCGCCGCCATAGACCTTCTCGAGGTTTTTCAGTTGAACCTTTGCCATGGTCAGCCTTTGACTCCCCCGGAGGAGATCCCTTCAATGAAATACCGTTGCGCAGCGAAGAACACGACCAAAGCGGGCGTGATGGTAAGCACCGACATTGCGAGAATGCGGTTCCATTCGAAGGCTTCTGTCGTGTCGATGGAGAGTTTGAGCGCGAGGCTCACGGGATATTTGTCGACCGATGACAGGTAGATCAGCGGGCCGAGGAAATCGTTCATCGTCCACATGAACTGGAACAGGCAGACGGAGATCAGCGCCGGCGCCAGCATGGGAACGACGATGTAGACGAGCGTCTGGAGAGTGTTTGCACCGTCGACGCGCGCCGCCTCTTCCATGTCTGCCGGCAGCGAGCGCAAGAACTGCACCAGCATGAAGACGAAGAAGGCATCGCCCGCGAAGGCAGAGGGCACCCAGAGCGGCAGGAAACTGTCCAGCCAGCCGAGATCGCGGAACAGGATATATTGCGGGATACGCGTTACCACGTTCGGCAAGAGCAGGATCGCAATCACCGATGCGAAGAGCACCTTCTTGAGCGGGAACTCAAAGCGCGCGAAGGCATAGGCCGCCATGGTGCAGGAGATAGCCGTCCCGATCACTTTCGGCAGGATGATCAGGAACGAATTCCAGAAGAACCGGCCGAATGTATAGGGTGTCGATGTCTGCCAGCCCTTGATGTAGCCGTCGGCGGTTGGATTGTCGGGCAGGAAGCCCGCGCCGGCAAAGATTTCCGAGTTGGTCTTGAAACTCGCGCCGACCAGCCAGATTAGCGGATAAAGCATGACGAAACCGACCGAAAAGAGCAGCACGTAGCGAACCGTCGTCGACAGCAGGCGAAGCCTTGCCCTACGTGCGGCCTGCTGGCCGTTGAGCGTTTGAAGATCGGCCATGGCTCAGTTCCTCTTGTCGCCGGCGTAGTAGACCCACTTCTTCGAAGACCAGAAGGCGACGAGGGTCAGCACGGTGATGATGGCAAAGAGCACCCAGGCAATGGACGAGGCATAGCCCATGTTGAACTTCTTGAACGCCTCGTCATAGATGTAGAGCGGCAGCAGGTATGTGGCCTTCAGAGGACCGCCCTGGGTGATGATGTAGGGGCCGTTGAACTCCTGGAACGCCTGCACCATCTGCATGATGAGGTTGAAGAAAATCACGGGAGTCAGCAGCGGCAGGGTGATCCAGAAAAAGGTCCGCACCTTGCCCGCGCCATCGATCGCCGCTGCCTCGTAGAGCGACTTGTCGATCGATTGCAGTGCTGCCAGGAAGATCACCATGGCCGAGCCGAACTGCCAGCAGCGCAGAAGCGTGATGGTGAAGAGCGCGTTCGTGGGGTCGCCGAACCAGTCGACCGGCGCAAGCCCCAGCGTGGTGAGCGCCATGTTCGCGAGCCCCTCCGAGGCAAAGACATAGCGCCACAGCACGGCAATCGCGATCGAACCTCCAAGGATCGACGGCACATAAAAGGCCGTGCGGAAGAGGCCGATGAATTTCAACCGGTAATTCAGGATCGCTGCGATGAAGAGTGCAAAGGCGAGCTTCAACGGCACGGTCAGGAACACGTAGAGCAGCGTGACGTTCAACGACTTGATGAAGGTGCGGTCACGGGTGAACAGCCGCTCGTAGTTGGCGAGCCCCGTCCAGCGTGGCTGGCTCATCAGGTCGTAGCTGGTGAAGCTCAGGTAGAACGAGCCGATGAACGGAATAGCCGTGAAAATCAGAAGGCCGATGATGTAGGGCGCCAGATAGCCGAGCCCGAGAAGGCGGTGCCCTTTCATGCCGCTCCTCCCGGATGGCACCGAAATGCTGCCTTTATAGATACAGTTTCGTACAAATTACGCTCCCGGATCGGCACGGACGAAAGCAGGACTCTCCCTTTTTCGCCACGAACCGATCCCTCCTCCCAGACGATACGGTGCGCACAAGCGGCTTATGCGGTGACAATCTCCCATCTCTCCTGCAGAATGAATTCACAAAGGCGAGGAAAAAGATGGACGAAATTGAAGGTGGCATTCTCTCTGCGATTCCACCGACGGCGCTGAGCCTCAATCTGACGCGAGCCGCTATCCGCATGGAGCACTCGCACACCTGGCGGATCGACAAGTCCAATGAGGTCGATGACCTTGTGATCTGCCTCGAAGGGCGCGGGCATTACCTGATAGACGGCGAACCTCGGATCATGGAGCCGGGTGACGCGATGCTGATTTTGCGTGGCCAGCGTTTCGTCGGATGGAATGAGGGGCGGGAGACCTACCTCGGCGTCGCGCAGCACTTCACGCTCGATATCTACGGACGCCACAACCTCATCGCGCAGATGGACCTGCTGCCGAAGTTGCGCCTTACGCGCTGGCCGCTTCTCGAACCGCTGGTCCGGCACTATCGTCAGAGTGCGCCTCCCTCCTCCGTGACCCTCGGCCAGCATCACCTGTTCATGGTGTTGCTCATCGCCTTTATCGAGGATGCGTTCATCGGGTGGCGGGACCATGCCACCTACCAACCCGAGGGTGCCGACGCCATCGATCTTGCAGTCATGAAGGCCGCAACCATGATCTCTGCCAACCCGCTTGATCCGGATATTGCGACCCGTGCGGTCGATGCAACGCCCTATAATCGCGACTACTTCCTGCGCGAATTCCAGAAGCGGGTGACCCGCACCCCGCGCAAGTACCAAGAGCTGAAGCGAATGGAGCGCGCGATGCACTTTCTGGAGGCCGGCCTTTCGGTCGCGGCGGCCGCCACCGAAGTCGGCTATTCCGACCCCTATTACTTCTCCCGCATGTTCAAGCGGACCTTGGGCCTCAGTCCGCGCGATCATCTGAACAAGGTCCGCCAGAGCCGCGATGGCGGCTTGATGCAGCTCGATGAGCCCGAGCAGGCACTGGCGCTTGCGGATAATCAGTCGGACACGCGATCGGCACTGGGTCGCTAAGTATGCAAGTTGGGCTGCCGCAATCTCTGTCCCGGGCCGAGGAAGAGCATAAGGTCTGCGCGCAGCTGGCATCTCCTGATGTTCTCAGCCTACGGCTGTCTTGAACTGGGTGAGCGCACCGCGATCGATCTCGATGCCGAGGCCGGGCGCATCGGGAATGGCGACGACGCCGTTGACCGCCTCGATCGGCGTCTTCAGCACCGCCTGGCGGAACGGATTCTCCGTGCGGTCGAACTCCATGATCGGTTCGATCGGGTTTACCCGCACCGGGTCCGGCGTCATCGCCGCCATGAACTGTAGCGCAGCGGCAAGATGTACGCCGGTACCCCAGACATGCGGCACGATGCGAACGCCGTGCAGTGTCGCAAGACTTGCGATCTTCGCCATCTCGGAGAACCCACCACAACCGCAGAGGTCCGGCTGCAGGATGTCGACGGCACGGCTCTCGGTCGCGGGCCACATTCCGTAACGCGTGTGCCACGTCTCGCCGCCTGCGACCGGGATCGGCTGCCCGGCACGCACCTCGCGATAGGCCGAAAGCTGCTCCGGCCCCACAGGCTCCTCGAACCAGTCGATGTCATAGTCGGCGGCCGCCTTGCCAAGCCGGATCGCCTCGGTGACGGTATAGCCGTGATTGGCGTCGATCATCAGCCGCATCTCGTCGCCGATCGCCTCGCGCACCGCGCGGATGACGCGCAGGTCTTCGTCGATGCCGAAGCCGATCTTGATCTTGCAGGCGTGAAAGCCTTGCGCCCGGCGCTCCGCCATTTCCATGGCATTGTCGGAGACGCGATTGACCCCGTCGCGCTTGAAGCTGCCGGTCGCATAGGCGCGCACGCTCTCGCGCCAGCGGCCACCGAGCAGCATCGAGACCGAGGCACCGTAATGTTTGCCCTTGATATCCCAGAGCGCGATGTCGATGCCGGACAGCGCCGTGATCGCCAGACCACGCTGCCCCTGATCGCGAAGCGCGTTGTAGAGGATCGCCCAGAGCTTTTCCGTCTGGCGCGGGTCTTGGCCGATCAGCCAGGGGGAATAGGCCGCGACCACGGCCGCATTGGGTCTCGCCGGCCCAAGGCATTCGCCCCAGCCGATCGTTCCGTCGTCACACTCGATCTCGACCAGCACATGCGCGCGCCGATCGAAGCGCATCGAGGCGCTTTCGAACGGCACGGCCAGCCGGTGCTCCAGGAGATGGGTGCGGACGGAGACGATCTTCATGGCACTCCTCCCTCCCCCGGTCAGGACTTGCGCTTGTGGCTGCCGATGAGCGCGTCGAGCATCTCGACTTCGGCCCCCGTCAGGTCCGTGAGCGGGCTGCGCACCGGTCCGGCATTGAACCCCTGCAGTCGCACGCCGGCCTTCACCGCCGAGACAGCATAGCCCTTGGCCCGGTTGCGGATGGCCATGAACGGATAGAAGAAGTCGTTAAGGATCCGCTCGCAGGTGGCGCGGTCACCGCCGCGAAGGGCCGCGTAGAACTCGTTGGCAAGCCCCGGTACGAAGTTGAAGACGGCCGAGGAATAGGTGGTAAAACCAGCGCCGAGATAGGCCTCGGCAAAGAGCTCGGCGGTCGGCATGCCGCCGAGATACATCAGGCGATCGCCCATCTTGGCGGTGACCTGGCGGACGAGGCCGATATCACCGGTGCCATCCTTGAAACCGATCAGGTTTGGGCATTCGTCACAGAGCCGCGCCAGCGTGTCGGGCTGCAACACGGAGTTGTCGCGGTTATAGACCATGACGCCGATGCCGACCGACTGGCAGATCTTCTTCACATGTGCGTAAAGCCCTTCCTGCGGCGCGTCGATCAGGTAGTGCGGCAGAAGCAGGACACCATCCGCACCGACCCGCTCGACCGACCGGGCGATACCGACCGCCATCTCCGTACCATAACCGCAGCCGGATACGATCGCCGTCTCGCCGGATGCTTCCTTGGCGGCAGCAACGATGGCCGGGATCTCATCCGGCTTCAGCGAGAAGAACTCACCGGTTCCGCCGGCGGCAAAGAGCACCGGCGCCTTGTAGCCGGCCAGCCACTCGACATGGGCCTTGTAACTTTCCGGCGCAAAACGGCCCTCCGCATCGAAGTGCGTCACCGGGAAGGAAAGCAGGCCCGATCCAAGCGCGGCCTTGATCTGTTCTGGGGTCATTTCGTAATCCTCTGCGTGTATTCAGAATGGAAATTTCGAATGAGATGAGCCGGTTTGGCACGAACTCATCATATAACGTGTATGATGAGTTCGTGGTCGGCATCACCATCAGCGGGCCAGCCAACCACCGTCCACATTGAGAATGGCGCCGTGAATGTAATCGGCCGCAGCCGACGACAGGAAGACGGCAGCGCCGGCTATGTCTTTGGGCCTGCCCCAGCGATTGGCTGGGATGCGATCAAGGATCGCTTTGTTGCGATCCGGGTCGTCGCGCAGCGCTTCGGTGTTGTTGGTTTCGATGTAGCCGGGCGCTATCGCGTTCACATTGATGCCCTTTGCAGCCCACTCGTTGGCAAGCAACTTGGTGAGGCCCGATACGCCATGCTTGGCGGCCGTATAGGACGGCACCCGAATGCCGCCCTGGAAGGAGAGCAACGACGCGATGTTGACGATCTTTCCGGTGCGGCCCTTTGCCAGCAGTTCCTTGGCGAAAGCCTGGCACGTGAAAAACAGGGCTTTCAGGTTGACGTCCATGACGTCATCCCAATCTGCCTCGCTGAATTCCGCCGCATCGGCGCGACGAATGATGCCGGCATTGTTCACGAGGATATCGTAGCCCTGCCCGGCAAAAACCTCGCGTGCCGCCATGGGATCGGTGAAGTCCAGAGCAAGCGGTGCGGCGCTCCCGCCGGCTCTTGCGATGATTTCAAGCGTTTCCTCGGGCACCCGGCGGGCGGCACAGATGACCTCGGCGCCAGCGGCTGCGAGACCAATGGCGATCGCCTGCCCAAGCCCTGTGTTTGCGCCTGTAACAAGTGCCTTATGTTCCTGAAGTGAAAAGGTATTTGTCACTTCAGTTCCCCCGGCTGGATGAACTCCATGTCGGTATAGTCGACATTGTCGCCGGCCATGGCCCAGATGAATGTGTAGGAGCCGATGCCTGCGCCCGAGTGAATGGACCAGGGCGGGGAAATCGCGCCCTCTTCGTTGGCAATGAAGAGATGGCGGGTTTCCTGCGGCTCACCCATCAGATGCAGAACGCGCGATTTTTCGTCCATGCCGAAATAGAGATAGGCCTCCATGCGGCGATCATGGACATGCGCCGGCATCGTGTTCCAGACAGAGCCATCTTCAAGCGTCGTGTAGCCGAGGACAAGCTGGCAGCTCTCCATGACCAGCGGGTGGATGAACTGGTTGATCGTGCGCTTGTTGGAGGTTTCGGTCGTGCCGAGTTTAACCTCCTTGCTGCCCGCAATGGTCACTAGCTGCGCAGGCAGGCTGCGATGGGCAGGGCAGGAGGTGATGTAAAAGCGCCCTTCCCCGGAAAAGGTTACAGGCCCCGTACCCATTCCAAGATAGAGAACGTCGCCGCGGTTGAGGCTGTAGGTCTCCTGTTCGGTCGTGACCGTGCCGGTTTTGCCCACATTGACGATGCCCATCTCGCGCCGGTCGAGAAACGACGGCGTCTTGGTTTCCTCCACTTTGTCGAGCGTCAGCGGCTTGCCTGCAGGCACGGCCCCGCCCATCACGAAGCGATCGTAGTGGGTGTAGATCAACCGGATCTCGCCCGATCGAAACATGTCCCCAGCGAGAAAATGCCTGCGGAGGCCCTCGGTGTCGAGTGTCCTTGCGTAGTCCGGATTGACGGCCTGCCGCGTTTCGACGGTCAGCATGAAAGTCCTCCTTCAGTGATTGCGACCAACATGTAATATGTGTTAGGCATAGTTGTATGATATGTCTGACAACGTCAAGAGGCAAATGCCAACCTCGATTTTCGATTGCAACTCCTCAAGGGGAAGACCTGGATTGAAACGCCTTCTCATCACTGGCGCGGCGGGTCAGCTTGGCCGCGTGATGCGCGCACGGCTCTCTGGCCTGGCCGACACGATCCGCCTTGCTGATCGCACAGGTCTTGGAGCGCCAGCTGACCGCGAGGAGCTCATTCAATGCGATCTGGCCGACGCTCAAGCCGTGAACGACATGGTCGCCGGTTGCGACGGTATCGTCCATCTTGGCGGAGCTTCGGTCGAAGGCCCGTTTGAGGGGATCCTGCGCGGAAACATCGCCGGTCTCTACAATCTCTTTGAGGCTGCCCGCGCAAATGGCAGGCCGCGCATCGTCTTTGCGAGCTCCAATCATACGATCGGCTACTATCCGCAAGCCGAACGGCTCGATCCCCTTGCCCCATTTCGCCCGGATGGACTCTACGGGGTCTCCAAATGCTTCGGCGAGGCGCTTGCGCGCCTGTATTTCGAGAAGTTCGGGCAGGAGACGGCGCTGGTGCGGATCGGCTCCTGTACGCCAGAGCCAACGAATTACCGGACGTTGTCGACCTGGCTTTCTCATGGAGACTTCGCGTCGCTGATCGAGGCGATCTTCCGCGTCCCGGTTTTGGGCTGTCCCGTGATCTGGGGTGCATCGGCAAACGACGCCGGTTGGTGGGACAACGCACACCTCGGCTGGCTGGGCTGGAAACCCAGGGACAATGCCGAATCCTTCCGGACGCGCCTCGCGGAGGCCGCGCCGCAGCCCGGCCCCGACGAATCCACTGCTCGCTTTCAGGGCGGTGCCTATGTCGACAATCCGATCTTTAGGGAGTGATGAATGATCTTCAAGCCGCATGGAAAACATCTGGTCGCAGGCGAATGGATCGCAACCGGGCAGACATTCAAGAGCGAGCCGGCGTCTGGCCCGGCGTTTGATTTCTCCGTCGGAACGACCGAACTGGTGAACAAAGCGGCCGAGGCCGCGGAGGAAGCCTTCTGGTCCTTCGGCTACTCGACCCGCGACGAGCGCGCAGCATTCCTCGACGCCATCGCCGACGAGATAGAGGCGCGCGGGGCGGCGATCACCGAGATCGGAAGCGCGGAGACCGGATTGCCGGACGCCCGCCTTGAGGGCGAGCGCGCACGCACGACCGGCCAGCTTCGGCTGTTTGCCTCCCATATTCGCAAGGGCGAGTACCTCGACAGGCGACAGGATGAGGCCCTACCGGACCGCAAGCCCCTGCCCCGTCCCGACATCCGTCTGATCCAACGACCGATCGGTCCTGTTGCCGTCTTCGGCGCTTCCAATTTTCCGCTGGCCTTCTCGACCATGGGCGGCGATACTGCCTCGGCGCTCGCGGCAGGCTGCCCTGTTGTCGTCAAGGGTCATTCGGCCCACCCGGGGACCGGCGAGATCGTCGCCGAGGCTGCCCTGGCTGCCATCAGGGCGCACGGATTGCATCCAGGTGTGTTTTCACTGATCCAGGGTGGCCGCCGCGACGTCGGTACGGGCCTCGTGACGCACCCGCTGATCAAGGCGGTCGGCTTCACCGGTTCACTTGCCGGCGGGCGGGCGCTCTTCGATCTTTGCGCAGGGCGGCCGGAGCCCATTCCCTTCTTCGGCGAACTCGGCTCGGTGAACCCCATGTTTCTCCTGCCGGAGGCGATCAAGGCGCGCGGCGCGGAGATCGCCAAGGGATGGGCAGGTTCACTCACCATGGGGGCCGGGCAATTCTGCACCAATCCGGGCATCGCGGTGATCCTTGCCGAGCAGGCGCCCGCCTTCGCGGAAGCTGCCTGCGCAGCACTTTCAGGCGTCGAGCCGCAGGTCATGCTCACCGAAGGCATCGCCAGGGCCTATCGCGAAGGACGCGACCGCGTATCGAAGGGGGGCGGCGTTCGCGAGATTCTCAGCACAAGCTGTGGTCAGCGGGATGTCACGCCCAATCTCTTTCTCGTCCCTTCGCGTGAATGGCTCGGCAATCATGTCCTTGCAGAGGAAGTCTTCGGTCCACTTGGACTGATCGTCACGGTCGAGAGCTTCGAAGAGATGATCGTGGTGGCAAAGCGTTTCAAGGGACAGTTGACGGCAACCCTGCATCTCGACGACGGCGATGTCGATTTCGCGCGCAAGCTCATGGTGATCCTTGAGCGCAAGGCGGGCCGTATCCTGACCAACGGTTATCCGACCGGAGTCGAGGTCTGCGATGCGATGGTTCACGGCGGTCCCTATCCCGCGTCCACCAATTTCGGCGCAAGCTCGGTCGGTACCATGGCCATCCGCCGGTTCCTAAGGCCCATCTCCTATCAGAACATTCCTGAGCGCCTGATGTCTCAGGATCTGAAGTCGGCGTAGCGACGGATTGCGCCATCACCCATTGATGGCGTATCCACAAACGGACCGACGAAGATCTTGGAAGCGGCCCCTTACATGATGACAGCGACGACATCCGATCCCTCCGCCTTCCAGGGCAAGACGCTTGTGGCGCAGGTTACGGATGCTCTTCGTTCCCAGATAGCCAAGGGGCGCTACCATCCCGGCGACCGCCTGCCGTCCGAAGCGCAGCTCACCCAGGAATTCGGCGTTAGCCGCACCGTCGTGCGCGAGGCGATTGCGGCCTTGCGCTCCGATGGCCTGGTCGAACCTCGGCAGGGAGCGGGCGTGTTCCTGCTGGAGCAGGCCGCGTCCGCGCGGCGGCCGTTTCAACAAGTCGACCTCACGCGGGTGTCGTCGCTGATCGAGATGCTGGAGCTTCGAACCGCAGTCGAGGGCGACGCGTCCGCACTTGCAGCCCTTCGCCGCTCGCCCGGTCAGGAAGGCAAGCTCATCGAAGCCTTTGATGCCTTCAGGGCCTGTGCGGCTGCGGGCAAACCGACCGCCGAGGCTGATTTCGCCTTTCACGTCGCGATCGCCGAGGCAACCAACAATCCGCGCTTTAGCGAGTTTCTTAAGGCGCTCGGACCGGCCCTCATCCCCCGTCGCGCCATCGTGGACAGCGGCGAGGAGGCTGTTCTTCCCGCTGACGAGCTCAGCCGCCTTGTGGACGAACACGAAGCAATTCTCTTAGCGATACAGAACGGCGACGAGGATGCAGCACGCGCGGCGATGCGCAACCACCTCAAGAACAGCCAGATCCGCTACCGCTCCATGTTGCGCGCCGCACGCTGAGTATGCGCGTCTGCGGCCGCCCTTGCATTCGAACAGATAACGGCTAACATGCCAGACAGGTTCGACACAGGCGGAGTGAAAATGGAAGCCGAAAACAATCACGTTCGCGGCACCTCGCTGGCGGCGAAGATCAGCGCTGCACTGCGCCGCGAACTGACGGAGGGTGTATTTCGTCCCGGCGACAGGCTTCCGAGCGAAAGCGCCCTCACAAAGGAATATTCCGTCAGCCGGACTGTCGTTCGGGAGGCGATCGCGATCCTGCGCGCAGACGGTCTTGTCGAGGCACGCAAGGGCGCCGGCATCTTTGCCCTTGAAACCCAGCAGGACAAGAACCAGCCCTTCAAGGACCTTGCAACGCAACGGATTTCCTCGGTGATCGAACTCCTTGAATTGAGGACGGTTTTCGAGGTGGAATCAGCTGGGCTTGCTGCATCTCGTCGCTCGGCGGCACAGATAGAGGCAATCCTCGAGGCCCATCACCGTGTCGGCGAATGCCTGCAAGCGGGCGCGCCCACGCGTGACGCTGATTTCGAGCTTCACCTGGCGATTGCGGAGGCCACTCAGAACCGACGCTTCCCGGAGTTTCTTCAGCTGATCCGCTCCGGCATCATCCCGCGCGGCGAATTGCAGGGGTCGGCGCCCGGATCGCGCCCGAAGGACTATAACCTCCACCTGCAGGAGGAGCACGGCCAGATCGTCGATGCCATCATCGAGGGAAATGCGGAAGCCGCGCGTGAACGGATGCGCGCCCACCTTCGTGGAAGCCTGGAGCGCTACAAGGTGCTTCTGCGTTCGCGCACCATGGCAATCGAAGAAAATTGATCGGGAAGCCGACAACATAGTTGTCATACAAGTATGAGAACATGTATGGTGATGATGTTATACAACATCGCCGAGGTTCACATGACTCTTCCCACTTTCCCCGCAGTGTCGCCGGACGCTGGCGTCACCCGTCAGGTTCTTTCCGATTCCCCCGAACTCATGGTCGTGTCGTTTCGCTTCGAATCCGGCGCCAAAGGCAAGTTGCACAGACATTCGCACGTGCAATCCACCTATGTGGCGCGCGGCCGTTTCCGGTTCTTCCGCAACGGGGAGGCCTATGAATTGCAGGCAGGCGATAGTCTCGTTATCCCCGGAGACACCGAGCACGGGTGCCAATGCCTTGAGGCGGGCGAGCTTATCGACTGCTTCACGCCCCGGCGCGACGATTTCCTGTGACCGGTTTGGCTTGACAGCATGACAAACCTGTGACAGGTTTGCCAAAGTTGTCATACAGGATAGGAGCCTGTACCGCCTTACCTTCAGGCGACTGACACACGGAGGAACCATGTCAGGAACCATGTCACTACGCCGCATCCGCTTCTATGGCGCGGCCGGACAGATCGGGACCATCGCGGTCACGCTGCTCGGCCTGCTTCTCCTGACCTTTTTCATCGGCCGGCTGATGCCCGCCGACCCCGTTCGCGCCATCGTCGGAGAAGATGCGACCCGGGAGACGTACGAGCAGGTCTACCGCTCGCTGGGTCTCGACCGACCGCTCTGGGAACAGTTCTTCTATTACCTGGGAGACGTCTTCACCGGCAATTTCGGTACCTCCATTCGCACCGGCCAGCCTGTCATCCAGGATATCCTGCATGTGATGCCGGCGACGATCGAGCTTGCCACCTTCGCGATCCTCATCGGCGCGGGGCTTGGCGTTCCGCTCGGCGTCCTTGCCGCCGTCAACAAGGATCGCTGGCCGGATCATGTCGTGCGCGTCTTCAGCCTCTTCGGTCATTCCATGCCGATCTTCTGGACTGGCATGATCGCGCTGATCGTTTTCTACGCCCATCTCGGCCTCGTTGGTGGCAGCGGGCGGATGGACCAGTTCTATATCGGCCTTGTCGAGGAACGCACGGGCTTTCTGCTCATCGACAGCCTATTGGCGGGCGAGATGGATGTCTTCTGGTCAGCGGTCAACCACATCATCCTGCCGGCTGCCTTGCTCGGCTATTCCTCATCCGCCTACATCACGCGTATGACGCGCAGCTTCATGCTCGATCAGCTGGGCCAGGAATATGTGACGACGGCGCGTGTGAAGGGCCTTTCGCGCAGCCAGACGATTTGGCGGCACGCCTTTATCAACATCCGCGTCCAGCTGGTCACCATCATTGCGCTGGCCTACGGCTCCCTGCTCGAAGGGGCCGTGCTGATCGAGACGGTTTTTGCCTGGCCGGGCTTTGGCCAATATCTCACCAGCAATCTCATTACCGGCGACATGAATGCTGTCATGACCTGCGTGCTGATCGTCGGCATCATCTTCATCGGGCTCAACCTCCTGTCCGATGTTCTCTACCGCATCTTCGACCCGAGGACACGCTGATGGACGTACGCGTTCAACCCACCTTCCGTCTGCCGGCACCCGTTCAAGCGCTGAAGAACATCGTTCGTTTCCTGCTGAAGAGCCCCACTTCGACCTTCGGTCTTTTCGTGCTGGCGTTGCTTGTCCTTGTCGCCGCCTTCGCGCCGCTGATCGCCACCCATGACCCCTATGCGCAGGATCTCGCCAACACCTTGCAGGCGCCCGGCAACGGTCACCTGTTCGGCACGGACGAGCTTGGCCGAGACATCTTCAGCCGGCTGGTCTTTGGCGCGCGCATCACGCTCACGATCATCTTCCTCGTCTCGATCGTCGTCGGTCCGATCGGTCTCATCATCGGCACGACGGCCGGTTACCTCGGTGGCAAGGTCGATACGGTGATGATGCGTATCACCGACATTTTCCTGTCCTTCCCGAGCCTCATTCTCTCGCTCGCCTTCGTCGCAGCGCTCGGTCCAAGCCTGAACAACGCCATCATCGCGATCGCGCTCACCTCCTGGCCGCCCATCGCACGGCTGGCGCGCGCCGAGGCGATGACCTTCCGCAAGGCGGATTACATTTCGGCTGCGCGACTGCAAGGGGCCTCCTCGACGCGCATCATCTTCAAGTCGATCATGCCGATGTGCCTGCCTTCGGTCCTCATCCGACTGACGTTGAACATGGCGACAGTCATCCTGACCGCAGCCGGCCTCGGCTTCCTCGGGCTCGGTGCGCAACCTCCGCTTCCGGAATGGGGCGCGATGATCGCGACCGGCCGCAAGTACATGCTGGACAGCTGGTGGCTCGTCACCTTCCCGGGCATCTCCATCCTTTCCGTCAGTCTCGCATTCAACCTGCTTGGCGACGGCTTGCGTGACGCGCTCGATCCGAAGCAGATGAACCGGAGATAGCCCCATGGAAAAGACCATTCTCGAAGTCGAGAACCTGCGCATCCGCTATGGCGGCGCTCCGACGGACGCAGTGCGCGGCGTCTCCTTCACTCTGGGACGCGAGCGTCTCGGTATCGTCGGTGAAAGCGGCTCCGGCAAATCGACGGTCGGACGTGCGCTTTTGCGCCTTCTGCCCGGCGCAACCATCACCGCCGACCGGCTTCGCTTTGCCGAGCTCGATCTGCCGTCGCTCTCCGAAAAGGAAATGCTCAAGGTCCGCGGCCGGCGCATGTCGATGATCCTGCAGGATCCGAAGTTTTCGCTGAACCCCATTCGCCGCGTCGGCGACCAGGTGGCGGAAACCTATCTGCGACACTTCAGGTGCTCGAAGGCCGAAGCGCGCGACAAGGCCCTTGCCATGCTTGAAGCGGTGAAGATCCGCGACCCGAAGCGCGTCTACGACCAATATCCGCACGAGATATCCGGTGGCATGGGCCAGCGTGTCATGATCGCCATGATGCTGCTTGCCGACCCGGACCTCGTCATCGCTGACGAGCCGACTTCGGCGCTCGATGTGACGGTGCGGCTGCAGGTGCTGAACATCCTTGATGGTCTTGTCCGGGATCGCGGGATCGGCCTCATCATGATCAGCCATGACTTGAATCTCGTGCGTAACTTCTGCGACCGCGTCCTGATCATGTATGCCGGTCGCATCGTTGAAACCTTGGCGGCTGCAGACCTCGACAAGGCGAAGCATCCCTATACGCGCGGCTTGCTCGCGGCACAGCCGCGGATCGGCGGCGGGCGCGCACCGCTTGCCGTGCTTGATCGCCGTCCTGAATGGCTGGAGGAAATTGCCTGATGTCCGTTTCAGTCGAATGCCGCGATCTCGCTATCACCTTCGGCACGGGTCCGACGGCCGCCAAGGTTCTTCCAGGCGTCACCTTCTCGGTGCAACCCGGCGAGTGCTTCGGGCTCGTTGGCGAAAGCGGCTCGGGCAAATCCACAGTCCTGCGCTGCGTTTCGATGCTGACAGACATTTGGACCGGTGACATTCTCATCGGCGGAAAGCCGGTGCGCGACATGCCGCTCATCGAGCGTTGCCGCATGCTGCAGATGGTGTTCCAGGACCCTTACGGCTCGCTGCATCCGCGCCAGTCGGTGCGCACCGTCCTCAACGAGCCGCTCGTCATCCACAAACTTGGTGACCGCGAAGAGCGCATGCGCAAGGCCATCACCGATGTCGGCCTCCCGATCTCGTTCCTCGACCGGTTCCCTCACCAGCTCTCCGGCGGCCAAAGGCAGCGGGTGGCGATCGCTCGCGCGTTGATCCTCGAGCCATCGCTGTTGCTGCTCGACGAGCCGACCTCGGCGCTCGATGTTTCGGTGCAGGCGGAGATCCTCAACCTGCTTCAGCGCCTGCGTGAAGAACGTGGCTTCACCTACATCATGGTGACGCACGATCTCGCCGTGGTCGACCATATGTGCGACCGCTTTGCCGTCATGCTCCATGGCGAAATCACCGAAGTTCTGCCGCGCGAGGCGATCCCCGGAAATCGCGCAACCCATCCCTATGCCCGAGAACTGATCGGTGCATCGCTGGAATACGAGGGCGCGCACTGACGTTCCCTGACGCAGGGCGCTCCCCAAATGCAAGACGGACTTCCTCAGCTTACGACGCGTGACAAGGTTTCTCCCCCCGACTTGCCCGGCCCAGTGCCGGGCATTTCTTTTGCAGCAAAGGAGACTGATTTTGAGCGCGGTCGTGACTGAATTGGCAGGGCCGTCAGGGCGACCCTCGCCGAACGGAGGTCGCGTGCCAGGCGAACCTCGCACACTACATCCGCAAAGCTACGCTTTGTCGTTCTCCTCGCAATGTGTTCGATCGTCGATGGGAGGTCGGCAAGGAGGTTCAGGTATCGACACCGGGTCAATGGCGGCGGCCGTGCATGTCAGGCTGGTCACGGCCCAACCTCCACCCCCTTCTGTTTCACACCATTGCAGGGCGAGCGGTCAATGCTCCTGCCGCTCCGGGCGTCGCCAATACCGTGTCTGACATGCACCGCCACTCGCGGCCTTGCCCCGACGTATGAAACCTGCACTGGCCCCAAACAGCAAAAAGGCGCGCCTGGCGACGCGCCTTTCCAAACCCGTTGAAAGCGAAGTCCGGGGTTACCGTTCCTTCTTCACTCCTTCGAAGCGCGAGAGCCATGGGCTGACGATCATGCCCTTCACGTCGCTTCGGAAGGCTGCTGTGTCGACGACTTCCGAGAACGGCTGGATCGACATGACAATCTCGTCCATGTAAGTCTGTACGCCTTCATAGAGCTTGATCTGCTTGGCGGTGTCGCGCTCGACCAGCGCCTCCTCGATCATCTTGTTCAGCTTCTCGTCAAAGAAGCTGGTGCGCCAGCTCTGGTAGTTGGTGAGCTTCGCGTCATCGGAATTGTTCGGGTTATAGGCAACGGACCTGAGGTTGTTGTCCGGGTGTGGCTGCTGACCGCCGCCGCCGCGGCCAAGCAACAATTCGAACTTCCGTTCACGCATGGCACCGTAGATCTGGTCGCCCGAACCGCTGATGAGCTCCGCCTGAATTCCGGCCTGGCCGAGTGTGTTCTGGATGGCGGTCGCTGCCTTCATGAAGGGGTCTTCGGAAAGGACGCGCAAGGTGGTCTTGAAGCCTTCCGGATAGCCCGCCTCTGCAAGCAGGGCCTTGGCCTTCGCGACATCCAGCTTGTAGCCTTCGTCCGGCAAGGCGCCAAGCACACCCGTCGACAGCGGCCGCTGGTGCAGCTTGCCGTAGTAGGGCATTACCGCCTTGTCGAGGCCTTCGTAGTCGATGAGGTAACGAAGCGCCTCACGGACCTTCTTGTTGGCGAACCGTTCGTCCTTCATCGAGACACTGAGATAGTAGAAGCCCGAACCGGGGGTCGATTCAATCGTGATCGCCTCGTCGGCTTCGAGCGATTTCAGGTCCGGCGCCTGAAGCGAGTAGGCAACGTCGATGTCGCCCTTTTCCAGAAGCAGGCGCTGCGACTGCGATTCCGGCAGGTGGCGAAGCAGCACGCGCTTCATGCCCGGCGCTTCGCCCCAGTACTCGCCGTTGCGGGTGAGGATGATGAACTCGTTCGACTTCCACTGCGTCAGTGTGAACGGACCGGAGCCGGCCGAATTCACGGTCAGCCATCCGGCGCCGAGATCGCCGTCCTTTTCGTTTTCGAGAGCCGTCTTGCTGTCGATGATCGAGCCCGGCCCGTTTTGCGCAAGGACCATCAGGAGCAGGTTCGGGTCGTCAGCCTTCGGCAGATGCAGTACGAAGGTGCGATCGTCTTCGACGACGAACAGCTTGTCGGCCGCTTCCAGCGTAAACCCGCGGGTCTTGAGGAAGGAGGATTGCGCGAGGTTGCGCGCAAGCAGACGCTTCAGGCTCCAGGCAATGTCCTCGGCGGTGACGGGATTGCCGGAGGCAAACTTGGCGTCGCTGCGCAGGTGGAACCGGATCGACATGCGGTCGTCGGCCACTTCCCAGCGTTCTGCCAGCCGCGGCTGAACGCTGCGGTCCTCAGGCGACAGGACGACAAGGGTGTCGTAGATGTTGTTCAGCACCTGGACCGTCTCGCGGCCGGTAATGGCTGCCGGGTCGAGGGTGAGGATGTTGCTCATGGTCGTGGCGACGACGAGCTGATCCACAGGCGTTTCGGCCAGGACGACATGGGGCATCGTGGTGACGAGAAGCGCACCGAATGCGACCGTTGCTAGAAAGTGTTTCATGCTTCCTCCTTTGCGGTCGTCCACTCGGGAACCGACCTTCCTATTACAAGATCCGCCGGCCTGTTCCTCCACAGGCAAGGACCAGATCAGCCAAGAATTTCGCCGACGGGCGCCGCAAGCGCCCGTCCGATTGCTGCCGTGTTTGCGGCTTCGAGATGCACACCATCGGTTTCGGACGCGCGCGTAACCGAACCGGCGTCAAAAAATCGATGGCCAAGCTCGTTCGCGAGCTTGCGGTAGAGCGGAGACAGCCTCTCGGATTCGGCCACGCTGCGGCCCGCCGCCGGCTGTCCGCCGGGACCGGGCGAACAGGGGGGCGGCGCGACGATCAGGAGCTTCGGTTTCGCCCCCTTGGGTTTGTAGGGAAAGGTTTCGACGATCTGTGCCAGCCGGCGCATTCCCGAAACCGCCCCTTCTGCCCGCCCGCCATGGACAGGCTTGATGTCGTTGGTACCGAGCATGACGATGACGAGGTCGAGCGGCATATGGCTGGCCAGCGCCACTTCCAGCGCCTTGGCGCCATTGCGGCATGCGGGCCCCGCGTGGTCGTCGTAGCATGTAGTGCGACCACCGAGTCCTTCGGGAATGATCCTTGCCCGGCCGCCAAGCGCCTCGCCCAGAACCTCAGGCCAACGTCCTTCCGGCGGATGGCGCAGGCCCGTTGCCGGGTCGGCGCCCCAGGTCAGGCTGTCTCCGAAAGCGAGAACGGTCTTCATCACAAGCTTCCTCGCTCGCTACCGGACGCGATGGTTTTCGATGAAATTGAAGTCGATATCCTCGCCAAGACCTGGGCGATCCGGCACGTGGACGTAGCCGTCGCGATCCATGGGGTCGGACAGCGACCTCAGGTAGTCGTGGCCGTCGTCATATTCGAGGAATGGATGGAGCAGGCCGCGCTCGTACCAGCGGCAGTTCTTGGTGGCGGCCACGACATGCAGGTTCATCGCCGTGTTGCCGTGCACTTCGCATTCCATGCCGAATGCTTCGGCAAGGTGCATCGTCTTCAGCGCCGGCGTAATGCCGCCGACGTCGTTGACGCCTGTGCGAAGGATGTCGCAGGCGCCCGCCTTGATCCACTCGGCGCGGTGCCAATGCTTGCCGGCGGCACTTTCCGGACCGACGACAGGAATGTCGAGATTGTCTGCGAGCCACTTGTAGGACGAAAGCGACTGCTCATCCATCGGCTCCTCGATCCAGTCGAAGCCAAGCGTTTCGAGCCCCCGCCCGAGTTCCAGGGCATCGGTGCGAGAGTACCAATGGAAGGCGTCGATCATCAGGCGGATATCCGGTCCCACCGCTTCGCGCACGGCGGCGCAGGCCTTGATGTCCATTTTCACGTTCGGAGCCCAGCTGACCGGCGGCATCCAGGTGTGCAGCTTGATGCCCTTGTAGCCGCGCTTGACCAGGATCTCTGCGAAGCGCCCATAGTCCTCGGGGGTTGCAAGGCCGCCCTCAAGCTCGTCACCACACATGATCGAACCATAGGCGAGTACCTTGTCGCGGAAGCCGCCGATCAACTTGTATACAGGTTGGTTCAAAGTGCGCCCTGCCAGATCCCACAGCGCGCAATCGACAACCGCCAGGGTACGGTCCGTGAGCTGTGCAGCGGACCCGCGCTGCCAGTGTGCGAGGTCATGCCATAGCCGTTCGCGATCACGATGATCCTCACCGATCAGGACCTTCTTCACAAACTTGTCGATAACGTGCGGCCGAACGATTTCCGGCGCCGTGAAGGAATGCCCCTCGTGACCGTCTTCCGTCCGAATGGTCAGCATCGCCTGCTCGACCTGATGCGGCGGGCCGGGATGCGCGTGACCAGCACTGTCCGAGTGGCGGCGAGTGGTCGTGCGGAAAACCCGCACTTCAACGTCGGTGATGATCATTATTCCTCCGGTATGCGAAAGGCGACGGCCTAGCCGCGCCAACTTGTCTAATGTGACAATAGACAGATATTAGCATTATTGTCAAACATGTATGACAGATTTCGATAAGTGCCTGATAAGTGAATCGCGCTCCTGATCAATGTCGCGCGACCGGGAGGCGATTTCGAGATCTCGCGTCACCCTTCCAGCGCCTTGAACCGTGGGAAGCAAAGGGGCAGGCCGTAGACCTTGGGGCTTGGCGAACGCGAAGGACGGGGCAGTCGATCCCGCTTCCCCTTAGGGCCACTATGTTGAAGCTCCTGCGGCGGCCCTTTTTCCGCCTTCGCGCGACGCGAATTCCCGCTTTCCCGCTGCCGCGGCGCTATGCTGAAAGCTCCGATACGCTTCATTGTGAAATGACCAAACCTCTCGGATCGGTTGAAGGGGACCGAGGGACCTTGCCCCTTCTCTCCCCCAAACAGTCTTCCGCCCACCTTCCTTCGCTTCCGCTTTCGTGCAGGCGGTTCCCCGCGAAGACTGTTTTCCCCTTCCATCCCCACCGCTCGCGCGGCCCCGGGAAGCAGGACGCGGCCCTGCTTCGCGGTCCAAGGGAAAAGGAGATCTAAGCATGAACATCTATGCCAAAACTGCCCGTTTCGACACGGGTCGCGCGCTCTCCGAGGATGAGATGCGCCACATTGCACCTTCGATTTTCGCAACCTCTGCACACGAAAGCCGCTCGGAGCGCTTCATGCCAATCCCGACAATCGAAATCCTGCGTGGGCTGATGAAGGAGGGCTTCGCGCCGGTCGGAGCGCGCCAGTCAGTCAGCCGCACGGAAGGAAAGGCCAACTTTACCAAGCACCTTATCCGTCTTCGCCGCCTCGACGACGGAAATGTCTACAAAGTGGGTGACACCGTCTGCGAAATTCTCCTCAAAAACGCAAATGATGGAACGAGTGCCTATGAGTTGCTCGCGGGGCTATTCCGAGTTTGCTGCCTCAATTCACTCGTGGCCCAGACCGGAACGATTGACGCGAACAAAGTCCGGCACTCCGGAGATGTTCAAGGCAAGGTGATCGAAGGAACCTATCGCGTGCTCACAGAGGCCGAACGCGCCCTGGCGGCGCCCCAAGACTGGTCGAGCTTCAGAATGGGGCGGGATGCAAAGGAGGTGTTGGCGGAGGCGGCGCATCTGCTGCGCTTTGGTGACGCCGACGGCGCCGTGACGACTCCGATCAAGCCAGAACAACTGCTTGTGCCCCGTCGCCAGGAGGACCGCGCTGATGACCTTTGGACCGTGTGGAATGTCGTTCAAGAAAACAGCATCAAAGGTGGTTTGCGCGGTGTGAGCCGCGATGAAACCGGCAGGCCGCGCAGATCAACGTCCCGCCCGATCAATGGCATCGATCAGGATATCAAGCTCAACAAGGCTCTTTGGCTGGTAGGGGAACGGATGGCCAGTTTGCTGCGCAATCGATGATGGTTTCGATCGTCTCGCGTCCAGAACAGTCTGGATGCGAGACGCTCTTCGATGGCAGCTTCTTTTCCGGTTGGATTGCGCCAGATCCGGCACAAATCGGGATGGGCATAAGCACGCCTCCCTGCTGGTGGATTGAGGGGCGCCCCAAAGCCCCGCCCCTCAAACACCCCTGCCCGCCCGAAAATTTATCCACATCCATGCACCGCGATGGTGATCGCCACATCGCACAAAAACGGGTTTTCTTTCATTGCAGTAGGGTTTGCTGATCCTGTGGACGACCGGTGGATAGACGGGGGATATTTAGTGCTTCCCCGCCGTATTCTTGTGCCCACTCCAAGTTGACTTAGAGTGTTTGAGCGGTCGATCGAACGCCGCTAGTGTAGCAACTATCAGATTGGGGCTGGCGTCATTGCCGGCCCCTTTCCAGCTTCTACATTCGGTTCGAACAACGAAGCGACCGGCGTTGGGTTTAACGTTGCTCGCCGACCTTAGCCGGAGCAGCCGCCTCCTGTCCGGTCCGCGTCGTTTCAAGCTGGTCGTCGCTCGCCCTGAGATCTAGCTTTCCCCAGATCGACGTTTTCCGCGTGCCGGACTTCGGTTTCCGTGACTGCTTTATCTCGACGATGAATGACTTTGTCTGCTGACGCATGGTTCCCCCAAGGCGACGAATCGCAATCGAACGATATCGTGAGCTACGCCATTGGCAACCGTACCTTGATCGAGGATGGAGATGCGGCGCGAGCCGGCGGCTACGGATAAAGAAGTCCGCTGGATCCGCTGGATGCTGATCGTCGCCGGGTGCCCCGGTTTCACCCTCTTGCCAGGCAATGTTCTTTCCTGCTGCGGACAGCGTCCTGCGCGGGCTCGATGGGCGTGTCTGACCGGAAAGCGGCTGGAGCCTCGATCGTCCTCCCGCAACGGCATCCGCAATTTTCTTACCCCTGGCGGCTCAAGCCGCCATTCCTCGCCATCCAACAAAACTGCTCCTTGCCGCCCTCCATTTCATTTTGGCCCTATGGGTGCGGTCCGATCGTCCCCGGTCCTTTCGACAGCCATCGAGGCCGCGAAGGGCGCGGCCCGAAACACCAGAAAGGAACTTCGACATGGCAACCATTGGCACTTTCACCTCCACCGACAACGGCTTCAACGGGTCGATCCGCACGCTGGCCCTCAACGTCAAAGCTCGCATTGCACGGATCGAACACCCTTCCGACAGAGGTCCTCACTTCCGCATCTATGCCGGCAACGTCGAATTCGGTGCGGCTTGGCAGAAGAGCTCCGAGCAGACCGGCCGCGACTACCTCTCGGTCAAGCTCGACGACCCGAGCTTTCCCGCTCCGATCTACGCGACGCTCGCGGAAGTCGAGGGCGAAGACGGCTACCAGCTGATCTGGTCCCGCTCCAACAGGGATTGACACAACTGCCCCGCCTCCGGGCGGGGCCACCTCTCGTGGTTCGCCCAAGCGATTACAGCCAATTCTACCCTTCGCGGTCGCATCGGTTCTCGCTGCGTTCGTCGGACTTCGTCGTCACTTCGAGGGGCGTTTTACCGCTGGCCGATATCCCCGGGTGCGCTTCTTCCTGAGTACATCGAGAAACAACGCGACGGCCTCTTGCTCGTTGTCGAAGTGATGGACCATCGATTGGCCCCTTTGACCGATCCTGCCCCAGCGCCGCGTCAGGCAGGCCTTTCCAAACAGGGTCCGGTCGATCGACAGGGCATAGAACCGGGCCATGTTCCTGTTTGCGTCGGTTCGTTCGACATAGAGATGGTAGGGCTGACTGAGCATGCGAGTACCATCGCCGATGCCCGGAATCCCGTCCAACGAGTGTTTTGAATCGGTCCGGCCTGATCGATTCACGTTTGTGATGGATCGCCGGGTAAGATTAGGTGGTTGTCGGCGGAGTGCGAAACCTGTTCTGTTTTACGCAGCCTCGCATGTCGTTGCGCCTGAACCATATGGCGCGACCGCATCTAAGCGGCGCGTTTCCCGCCGTAAACACGATCTGCTCGTCAGCGCGCATGCGCAGCACTTCGTCCGGTTGGATGAGCGGCCGCGCCGCAATCTGCTTCGAGCGCGTACGTGACGACCCCCGCGATTGGAAACTGCGGCTCAATTGATCGACTTCGACGGTCGTCGCGCCACAGCGCCTTGAAACGTACTCGGCTGTTTCAGGATCGTTGATGGCGGCAAACGAGATCCAGCTCGCACTTTCGAACCATTTGCTCGTGGCGTCGCGGCCGCCGAAGGTCTCGCGCATCTGGCCGATCGACTGAAAGATCAGCGTGAGTGATATCCCGTACTTGCGACCGGTGTCGCGTGCCGTCTCAAGAATGCGCAGGTAACCGAGGCGGGCCACCTCGTCGAGGAGGAACAGAGCCAGGTCGTCGCCCAAGCGATTGCGATTGTAAATCGCGTTCACGAAGGATCCGATGATGACGCGCGCAAGGCCCGCGTGCGTTTCCAGCGTCTTCAGATCGATATTGATGAAGACGTCGAGTGATCCGTTCAAAAGCTGTTCGGTCGAAAAACTCGTATCTGAGACCAGGCCCGCATAGTTCTCATAGGAGAGCCAATGGGTTTGAGGCGATCGACAACAGCTCTTGCTAGGAGACGAGCTTGCTTCCCCGTCATGAAGCCATCGTCCACATACTGCTCGAGAGGAATGAGACGCGAAGCGCGCTTGCGTATGGAGAAGGATGGTGCAGCGACGATCGGTGGCAGCAGCCCCTCGAAGCGGTGTCCACTGACCGGCAGCTCGGCCGACACGATTGGTCTGTGTTCGTCGACCGCCGTACCTGTCGCATGGGCTATGCTGCCGATTGTGATCTCGGCGGCGGCGGTATCCATTTCTCCAAGGCGCGCGATCGATTGACCGAGGCGTTCCACGTAGAGGCTGCCGTCGGCGTTGAGCATGATCTCGACGACGCTCGGGTCATCGAGTGCAGCCCGAATGGCTGGACCAAGGGCTTCCTCGAGCTTGCGGACAAGGCGGGGAAGGGAGCGGCTATGCGTCATGACAACACCGACGAGGTCGGTGCGGCGGGGCGATCGAAGGTTGAGACATACCCAACCGGCCTGACTTGCTGGAAGATGCCTGCGTCAACCGAGAGAACACCAGCCAAGGCTGTTGTCTGGCCTACCATTTGCGGCGGTCCGAGCCGATGAAGCGACCACCCGGCAAGCCCAAGGATGCGCTCGACGGCAATGTCGGTGACCGTGACGACCTCGGTGTATCCGCGCGAAAGGCACCATTCGAGGATGCCGGCAAACATGAGGCGGGTAACGTGGTGGAGACCGCCGCGACCCTTCCGTTGTGTGGTCGTATCGACGCAGAAGCGCGAGCTCTCGATCATCCGCGCGTGCGGGTGAAACGCCTGCTCCGAGACGAGTTGCGGGAACACGGACAAAAGCATCGTCTGACCCATGGCGGGGAGAAGGCGAGCACAGCCGACCACTTCATTCTTTGCAGAGACAGCGAGTATGTAGACGGGATCGAGATCGTCGAACTGGTCGCGCTCCTGGCCATCGCGCGCGGCGACCTGCCAACCCAGGCGTTCATCGAAGACCTTCGCGCGCAGCGCAAACATCTGGTCGAGGAAGTGCCGGGCGTCGCTCGAACTGCCATTCTCAATGGCAATCACCATCATCAGTCGTCCTCCTCCGTTTATTGGAGGAGAAGTGCTACGACTGAGGACGCGTCGCGAGGGGCAAAAATGCTCCTGAAATTTCGCCACGTCGATTCTAGGGGCAGAGAAATCTTCCCTGACCGAAGGGATGTGCGGCTCGTCGGAGAATAGCCAGCGCATTTTGAACGTCGAAATGTGGCCGGTCGTGGCTGATGCACCGACGCTGATTCGGGCGGGTGGGGTGCAATGTGTGGGAGATCGCCGCGCTAACGACGTCGGTCAGGTGAGCAAAAGTGTGCGTAAACTCATCGGGTGGCCTAGATTGCATTCAGCAAAAAAGAGTGCAATTTCAGGGAGTAGACCGGTATTCAACGCTGAGGGCTCGCGTTGAGCGTTAAGGCTTTGTTAACCCTATAATTCTGGACGGTTCGGGAGAATCGTGTTCTACCTCCTGGCGGGCAATGGTCGGTAAACCGGCTTTAGGCCGCCAAGAGGGAAAAATGGCGATAGCTAGACGCGCAGAAACTGACGTTCAACTCAAGGAAGACGCTGCCGCCAAGATCTTGCGGCACGCCGGTCTTTTGTCGAGCCAGCTGCAGCAGCTGCGGACCCGCATGTACCCGCCGAAATCCGAAAAGACCTTGAGGTCATTTCTCACGAACGAAGTTTCGAAGCTGACATCCATACCGGATTCGACCCTGAAGCTGATGTCGTCGGAAGGGCGCGGGCCGACGCCAAGCCGCCTCGAAAACAACCATAGGGTCTACACGCTCGCCCAGATCAACGAGCTTCGTGAACTCTTTGCCAAGCAGAAGCCTGCCGAGGCCCTGCGCTTTCTGCCTCGCCGTCGCCCGGGCGAGCACTTGCAGGTTCTCGCGATCGCAAACTTCAAGGGCGGAAGTGCCAAGACGACGACCTGTGTTCATCTTGCGCACTATCTCGCTTTGCAAGGCTATCGCGTTCTTGCACTCGACCTCGATCCCCAGGCATCGCTCTCCGCAATGTTCGGCGCGCAGCCGGAAATCGATGTCGGTGCCAACGAAACGATCTACGCGGCGCTTCGCTACGACGACGCTGAGCGGCGGCCGATCAGGGACATCATCCGCAAGACCTACTTTGATGGCGTCGATCTCGTTCCGGGCAACCTCGAAGTCATGGAGTACGAGCACGAGACCCCTCGTGTCCTGGCGAATAAGTCGAGCTCCGGTGCGATATTCTTCGAGCGCCTGAAGCTTGCACTGGCGGAAGTCGAACAAGACTACGACATCGTCCTTCTCGATACGCCGCCGTCCCTTGGCTTCCTGACGCTCAGCGCAATCTACGCTGCCACAAGCATGGTCATCACTGTTCACCCCGCCATGTTGGACGTGGCGTCCATGAGCCAGTTCCTCCTGATGATGGGCGATCTGATCAGCGTTTTGAATGAGAACGGTGCCCAACTCGACCAGGACTTCATCCGATATCTCGTGACGCGTCATGACCCAAACGATGCCCCTCAGTCGCAAGTCGTTGCGATGCTACGGCATATGTTCGGGACAGACGTCCTCCTGCCCACTGCCATCGAAAGCACAGCGGTTGAAGCGGCCGGCCTGGCAAAGCGTTCGATCTACGAGCTCGAAATGGGCCAGATTGGGCGTGATACCCATAAGCGCGCCCGCGAAGCCGTCGATGCGGTCAATGAAGCGATAATCCGCCTTGTCAACGATAGCTGGGGGCGGAAATGAGCAAGTCTTCTCGCAAGTCGATTGTCGCGAACTTCGGTTTGCTGTCTCAAGAGCTGGAGAACAAGCTCGCAGACGACCCGCAACCTGCGCCCCCTGCCCCGTCGCCGCGTGTCGGCGCAGGAGTCGTCGGTGCTGCACATCGCGCTATCGATGACATCAAGGCCGAGCGGGACCGTTTGAAGGCGATCGTCGAGGCGGGCGGGGGGACGATCCTAGATCTGAATCCCGCGTTCATTGACCCTTCCCCCTATCCCGACCGGCTGCCGGACGACGACGCCGGCGATTTTGAGACGTTCAAGCGCTCGATCGAGTCCGAAGGGCAAAAGGTTCCTATTCAGGTTCGGCGCCACCCGTCGTCCTCCGGGCGCTATCAGATTGTCTATGGCCACAGGCGCTGGCGTGCTGCCAGGGAGCTTGGGCGCGCCGTTCGTGCGCTCGAGGTTGAGATCTCCGACCTGGATCTGGTCGTCGCGCAAGGCATCGAGAATGCCAGCCGGCAGGACCTGACGTGGATCGAGCGGACGCTTTTTGCATCACGTATGGATGATGCCGGCATCAAGGCCCGGAACATCTATGCGGCGCTGTCGATTGCGGATGCAGAGCTCGCTCGTATGCGCGGCGTCTATCGATCAATACCTGCCGATGTGATCGAAGCGATCGGGCGGGCCCCCAAGGTGGGGCGGCCGCGCTGGATAGAGTTCGCGAAAACGATAGCAAGTGATCCAGGTTCTCTAGCTGTGGTTCGGCAGGTGCTCACGGATGCGGGTGACGGTGTCTCGGTGTCGGATCAACGATTCCAGCGGGCGTTCGAAGCGATAAAGCCGTCGACCCAGCCGCGAGAGGACCGCAAAGAGCTGTCGGACAGCGCAGGCAAGAAACTGGGTGCCTGGAAGATGTCGCCCAAGGAGCTTCGAATATCGGCGGATGGCCCGCTCGGACTGGAGTTCGTGAAGTTCGTCGGGAAGGAGTTGCCAGCCCTCATTGAACGCTTCTCTCGCGAGCGTGAAAATTAGAACCCTGACACCGTCAGAGGGTCTCATTCGACAAGGGAATACGGAAAGGAACACCGCAAAAGAAAAAGGCCCCCAAACGTTGCCGTAGTGGAAGCCTCTCTCATATCTGGACAATCTGAGAATCGCATTTCCACGAATCCCCGTCAAGAGTGATTGGCACCGAATTTGGTGAGCGGACTTCTTTTGCCTTTTGAGAGGTGAAGGAAATGCAGAGTGGAAGTGTGACGACGCCCTTCGGGCGGCGGCCGATGACGCTTGCGCTGGTAAGACGGCAGGTGGCATCCACCGAGATCAGTTCGAACAAGACGGCTGACAAATGGAAAGTGTTTCGTGACGCCTGCGAAGCCAGGACGCTTCTCGGGCTACAGGATCGTGCACTTGCCGTCCTTGACGCGCTCTTGAGCTTCTATCCTGAGACCGATCTGCGCCAGGGAGCGTCTCTCATCGTCTTTCCGTCGAATGCTCAGTTGTCGGTCCGTGCGCACGGTATCGCCGGCGCCACGTTGCGGCGACACTTGGCGACGCTCGTTGAGGCCGGCCTGATTGTTCGCAAAGACAGTGCGAATGGGAAGCGCTATGTCCGTAAGGACAGGGCTGGCGACATCGAGGATGCGTTCGGGTTCGATCTTTCCCCGCTCCTTGCCCGATCGGAGGAGCTCGCGCAGATGGCCCAGCAGATGGCGGCAGAACGCGCGCTGTTTCGCCGGACCAAGGAGGCGCTCACCATTCGCCGGCGCGATGCCCGCAAGCTCATCTCGGCAGCGATCGAAGAAGGCGCGAGTGGCGATTGGAGCAAGATTGAAGACGTGTATTTGGCGCTTGTAGCCCGGATACCTCGATCTCCGACGATTCACGACTTGGCGTCGATCCTCGAAGAGATGGAGCTCCTATGCGCAGAGATAGTCAATCAGTTGGATGATTTGGATATTTCTGAAAATATGAGCAGCAATGATGCTCATATTGAGCGTCACATACAAAATTCAAATACCGAATCTAGCAATGAACTTGAACCTAGCTCTAGAAACGAGCTGGGGGCGAAGGCTGAGCCAGAAAAGCCGCCATTGAGGGAACCGCTGAAGGCATTCCCGCTGAGTATGGTGATGCGGGCCTGCCCTGAGATCGCGATGTACGGACAAGACGGGACCATATCGACCTGGCGCGACTTGATGGCGGCGGCCGTGGTGGTGCGTTCGATGCTGGGGGTAAGCCCGAGCGCTTACCAGGATGCTTGCGAAGTGATGGGACCTGAAAATGCGGCGGTTGCCATGGCGTGTTTGCTCGAGCGGGCAGGACACATTAACTCGGCCGGAGGCTATTTGCGCGATCTGACGTCAAAAGCGCGACGCGGCGAATTTTCACTTGGCCCGATGCTGATGGCCCTGTTAAGAGCGAGCGGCAGCCCCGATCGGCGGGTTGGGTAGACGATTTCCAACCTACCTCTCCGTTGTCGTTCCTGGCGGAATCGGGCGCGACGGTGGCGGGCCGAGTGACAGGCGGCCGGTCCCGAGATGAAGAGGACCTTGGCTCCTTCTGCCGTGCGGCCGCCAATGTCATCCCGTTCGCGTGGAACCCCGCTGATGGCACCAGCTCCCCATTCTTGTATCCATCTTATGCGCCGCTCCCACAGAGCGCGGGTCTTAAGCGCGGCGGCGGCCGGGTAAAGTTTTCCCAACAGCTAGGCCCGCCTCCCCTATCGGCAACCGTTCGGCTGGGTCGTTGTCGACCGTGCGTATCGAGCGCTCTGGAGGTTTGGCCCCTCCCCTCGCCGATCCACGCAAAGAAGGTTCTCCAGCTGCAGGCAAGGACAGAGGGCGGACATTCTATGATCGAGAGGATCGATGTTGATGCCGGCCCTCGCGATGGTTAACGAACAGTTACTGCAGCATGATCCGTCGAGTGCCCCTCCACTATCTGTCAATTTGGCTAGAGCGTAGGAAATCGGCGACATGCTAGGGTGGCGGATAAGGCGGTGTTGACGCGGTTGTTGGCCCGTTATCGATGGTCCAGGCGTTGCTGCCGTTCTCATCCATGCTCGGATGCCTTAGCGTTGCTGTTCGGTGCATGCGCCTGCCATTCGGATTTTCCGCCTTGTGACCCTGCTACCGCACTCGAGCAGGCGGCCGACGAGTGGCCGTTAATCAGGACTGCGTCTTGGCGCCTGGTGGCGTTTCTGGGAAAACAACCTCCTTGGGGAGCTGCTGGTTTTCAGGATTGGGGTGCTTTTTCTCGACGAGCGCTCCCCGATCCGGATAGTCCGCTCGTCATTTCGGTTCCGTTCGCAGGAAGGGTCGACGGCGAACGCTTGAGGGCGCCGGAGCCTGCGTCGCGACGATAATAGTCTTCGTGTTGTCAACTGGACCATAGCAATGAAGCTGTCGCGGGTGAAGCCGTGTCAATCTCTCCCGAAGCAATTCGGCCCCCTCGCCCGTCATCTTCAAGCAAAGGCAGCATGCACAGGGTGCTTGTGACAATCTCAAAATGCCGGTCGGATTTCGGCGAAACTGTTGCCGACGGTCCGCGCAGCGGAGGAATTCGGGAACTCGGATCCCGCAGGGCAATAAGAAACCCCGGAAGGCTGAGGTTCGGCAAGAGTTGAAATGGGTCCCTTGTTACCGCAAGCAGATTGCCTGCTTTGCCGAGTAGAACGTCATCGACTTTGATGTGAAATCGCACGAGATCGGAAAGAGAGCTGGCGGCTTCTTGGCTGCTTTTCCAAGTTCTGGTTTCTTGGCGACCAACGATTTGTGGCGCTCGCATGCATGGGCATCGAGAACGAGGTGATAGTCTGAAACTATCCCCACGACCTCGACATCAGCGTATTGGAACTCGTCAAGGTCCAATCGGCGTGCAACGGACAGGCGTCCGCCCTCCCCTGAAACTTGAAGGTGCGAACGCAATCGCAGAAGTGAACCAACGAAACCGCATATGAATTGGAGAGAGGCGATCGGCCTTCGTCAACCTGGCGTTCCAATCGCGGCGGAAGGATGCCCCAGGCCCCGCACACAGCTGATACGCGGATGGCCCTTCTGGTTCTCACCCGAGCGTGACTTCATCGCCGTAATCCGGTACCCGATGAACCACCCCGACGATGACTCGCGTGCGTGTCGCCCGATCGCTCCATTCGGCATCGGGCTCGCTCCCTGGAGATTGAATGGCGGCGTCCGCCGTCGCGAAGCTGGAAAGGTCACGGAAGGCGGTGTGCTACGAAGGATTGGTTCGGATCCGCGGAACGCGTCTAGTCTGTGGCGATCGTGCTACCGATCGAAATGGGCTCAGTCCGCTTCATTCGGAACATCATCACGGACGATTAGCGGCGCTTGCGCGGACGTCTTTCCCCTCTCCTCCCTAATCCGCGTGTGGAATGCCGCCTGATTGCGCTGAGCAATGCACTGATATGGGCAGTTGATGAAGCCGAACACACCTGAGCGCGTACCGCCTGAAATGACAAATCCCTGACAGCTGTCAGGGTTTTGTAGTGAATTCCCGCTGTATAGGCGCGGTAGCCCGTTCGCTTCATCTCCATCTCACCCGGGAAGCTGGATAGTCACCGCATCCAGAAGCGGTGAGCTTCCATGTGGTCCGATCGTAGTTCGCACGTCGCGGCTACGACCTCGGCGGAGATGGGACCAAAACCCTGACAGCTGTCAGGGTTTTGGCAAGGTTACTCTCGGTTTCGATGCATAGTGAGCCCGGCAACCGGCCAGGTTGTGGAGAGGCGCGACACGGCGAAGCGAGTTGAAACGATCGAGGCGAATATCACGCGCGCGCCTGCGACACATTTGTAGGCCGGATGGAGTTTTCGCATGGCGACGGCGGCGCCTTCCGGTTAGTCAAAACCCTGACAGCTGTCAGGGTTTTGTAGCGAGCCCCCGCCTTGGAAACACACTGGCCACTTCGCTCCATCTGATTACGAGCGCATTCGGATAGCCGCTGCGTCGGCAATGTTGAGTTGCCACAGGTTCTGACCACAGGTCGTTATCTGGTCTTCGGGTAGGGGTGAGCCAACAAAACCCTGACAGCTGTCAGGGTTTTGTTGGGTATCCCGTTCGGTACGGACGCGTGAATGAGCAGCTCCATTCCGTCTCCGAAACGCCCGGCGACGCGCTAGGCAACTGCAGAGAACTTCGACCGGACGGAGCGAGTTGAGCCGATCGAGGCGAGCTACCACACATACGCCGGCGGCCAGCCTCCGAGCCGGAAGGCAGCTACGGGCAACGGCGGCGGCTTCGGGATAACTCAAAACCCTGACAGCTGTCAGGGTTTTGGATCATTCGACCTCACGGACTCTTGGGCAGTGGTGGGCCAATCCGGGAGATCGGCGATTACGGCCCGAACGGTTCGGAGCAGGCGGGACGTGCTGTCGGCCGCCGGTTCCGTCAAATGGTTCAATGCGATGAAGGGGGTTGGCGTCATCAAGCCGGATGATGGCGGCGCCGATGTCTTCGTCCACATTTCTGCTGGCGAGCGGGCTGAGCTTAGAGACCTGAAAGATGGCCAGAAGAACACCTGCGAACTGATCTCGGATCGCAAGTCAGGCAAGATGTCGGCGGCAAGTTTGCAGGCCTGGGTCGCCTCTTGCGTCGCGGTTGGAGGGCCGGGATCAATCGGCGTTTTTTCGTTTGCATTAACGTCTGGCACAATCCGGAGCGCCGCGGCGTGTTGGCGTGGACTTGTCCGGCAACACCATCTTCGCTCTATCGGAGCACTTACCTCTTTTCGAAACACTTCGGTCCGATGAACAATCCCGATTCTGCCCTTGTTGTTGGTCATCATTGTCCTCACGCAAAACAGAAACTCGGGAGAGCTAATGGAACCGGACGACCGCGAACTCATCGTCGTGATGAGACGCTATTTTGCAGTAAAGGCCGAATTGGCCGCGCTGAGGGCGCAGTTGGAAGCGGAGCGAAAGGCGGCCGGCGCGGCAATCTGTATGTTCTACGATCCGCGCCAGAATCTCGAGCGCGCCGCCGAGCTTCAACTCTCGCATCGCCTGAAGGGAGAGATGGTGTCGCTTATGCAGCGCGCTGAAGCCTGGGGCCGGGCAGCACTAGCCGTCGGCGTGCCCGATAGGTCGGAGGCGGAAGCGGAGCCTGAAGAATGGCAGTCCTTCGAGAAGAGGGCCGATACACTATTCGGCGCGTAATCTCGCCTAGACGATCAGCCGGGTCGCTCGTCGATCCATTAGTTCCGCGTTGTTTTAGTAACTCGGCGCCTGGCTTCCGCCGGTCGTGGACCTGCTACAGACCATCGATCCAAGCTTCCGCCCGGTCCCACATCGATCAGGGGCGGCCGGCTCTTCTGCGTTCGTCAGCAGTTCCGGCTATCGCGTAGAGTTCCTGACCTCAAACAGAGGCAGCGACGACTACACCGACCAACCGGCGAAAATGCCGGCCCTCGGTGGGGCCAGCGCGGATCAGCTTCGGTTCCTTGATTTCTTGATAAGGAACCCTGTTCGAACGATCTTGCTTCACAAGTCCGGGGTTCCCGTAACTGTCCCTGCACCTGTACGCTGTCCATAAGCTCATCGTGGCTTCGCGCCGACATACCGATGGACCGAGCGCAATCAAGCGGGACAAGGATGCTCGACAGGCAGCACTTCTATTCGAGGCTCTCCAGCAAACGCGAAGAGCGGCCGACCTAACGCTTGTCTACAACGAAGCATGGGATCGCGGCGCTCAGTGGCAGAACGGCATCCGCATCGGAGCGGGAATGCTCATCGAAGACGAGCGGGGCCGTCTTAGGGACTGTCTTAGAGCAGGAGCAATGGAGATCGGCGAAGACCTGACAATACCGTTCTAGGACAGCAGAAAAAGGGACCGCATGATCGCAGTACGGCCCACGCAGGGGAGGGGAGCCAGCATCCGCCGGATCGGCCCGTTACGGAAAATTCGTCGGTCAGGTTTTCCGGTCGGTTGGGAGGGGCGGAAAAGCCTATGTCATCCTTTCTTGCCAACTTTTGGGTAGGAAGCATTGAAAACCGCGGTACCTTGAGATTTGTTCGCGGTATCAGTGTGTTGATATTAGCCTGTCCGGCCGCTTAAATCTTCATAGGCACCGAAGCCACATCGGCCTTCCGGACATCGGAGCAATATTTATGACCCGCCAACTTTCTCTCCCACGCGAGCGAATTTCCGTGCTTTTGCTGGAAGGCATTAGCCAGACCGCCGTGGACTACTTTTCTTCGTCCGGCTACACCAACCTCATTCATTTACCGAAGGCGCTTGACGACAAGGACCTTAGGAGCCACATCGCCGACGCTCATATCATCGGCATTCGTTCCCGCACGCAGCTGACGGACGAGATTTTCGAATCCGCCAAGAAATTGATCGCCGTCGGCTGTTTTTCCGTCGGTACGAACCAAGTCGATCTGGATGCAGCGCGGCGGCGCGGCATTCCGGTGTTCAATGCACCTTATTCAAACACGCGATCGGTGGCCGAGCTTGTGATCGGCGAGATTATCATGCTGACACGGCAGATCTTTCCGCGCTCGGCTTCCGCGCATCAAGGTGGGTGGGAGAAGTCCGCTGTCGGCAGCCGGGAGGTCCGCGGCAAAACGCTCGGAATTGTCGGCTACGGCAATATCGGCTCGCAGCTCAGCGCGCTTGCGGAAAGCATGGGCATGGTCGTGCGCTACTTCGATCTTTCCGATCGGCTGCGCCGGGGCAATTCGGAGTCGATGGCTTCGCTCGGCGACCTTCTCGAGATCTCTGACTATGTGACCATGCACGTTCCCGAAACACCCTCGACGCATAACATGATCACCGAAACCGAATTGCGCCGCATGAAGAAGGGCGCCATCTTCATCAACAACTCTCGCGGCACGGTGGTCGATCTCGATGCGCTTGCGAAGGTCCTGAACGACGGGCATCTGGCGGGTGCCGCGGTGGACGTGTTCCCCAAGGAGCCTGCATCGAACAACGAGCGTTTTGAGACGCCGTTGCAAGGCTTGAGCAACGTCATTCTGACGCCGCATATCGGCGGCTCCACTGAGGAAGCCCAAGAGCGCATCGGCGGGGAGGTTTCGAGGAAGCTGGTCGAGTATTCCGACATCGGCTCAACGATGGGCGCCGTCAACTTTCCGCAAGTACAACTGCCCGAGCGCCCGAACGGCACGCGTTTCATTCACGTGCATGAAAACCGCCCCGGAATACTCATCCAACTCAACGAGATCTTCTCGTCGCGCGGGCTGAACATCGTCGCTGAGTTCCTTCAGACGCTTGGCGACACGGGCTATGTGGTGGTCGAGGCCGATGGAATTTCCGCAAATGCCGACGAGATTCTTCAGGCCCTACGCGAGATTCCTGGAACGATACGAACGCGATTAGTCTACTGACAGCTGACCGGGGCTCAGCGCACCAGCGAATGATTACCTTTGGTTCGGTTGCCATCGCTGAGCTCGCAGGCCTGGTGGAGCCGCGTGCGGTCGGAACTGCCCCGCTGTTCCTGCATGAGGCGTTCGGGAATTTTCGGGGAGGGGAGGGGAGAGGGAGCAGGGACCCGGAAGAACCCGCCGCCGCGTCCCAGGCTGAAAGCACTGAGCTGAAACTGCGGACCGATTGCGAATACCGGCGCCTGGCGCTGCAGATCCTCAAGAGCCAAGCCTGGAAGACCAGGCGGGCGAACAGCGGCAGGCTGAAGAACCGTGCCCTCAGCGGCGGATGAGGCCAAAGCGGTGGGCTTCGTCCAGCAGGTCGCGGACGGAGGAGGGCTGCCATTTCTTGCCGCCGCGCACCGGCCGTTCGCCCATCTGGTCCAGTTGCGCGGCAATGTCACGAAGCGACAGTTCGGGATCAGCAATGGCGATCGCCGCCACCAGCTTCATCAGATGGTCGGCGGGGGCGCGGCGAGGGGAGCGGGCCAGGAGTTCTTTTTCCGCGAGCTTTTCGCGGACCAGGCGATGAACGGCGCGACGAAGCCGCTCGACGGTCCAGTCGTGGCCGCGGCGATTGAGCACGCGCACGACGTTGTCCCAACTGTGCTGCGGTCGGAGTTGGCGTACCATCGGCAACCACGTCTGCGCGGATGCAACGAGCTCATCGAGATAGAGTTTCTCGCGTGCTTTGGAGACTGCTTTTATCGCCTCTGGACGCCTTTCTCGCAAGCCGGGGTTTCCAGGAAGCTTGCCGCGCGCCCTCGCCGCCTTGATGCCGGCCTTCGTTCGCTCGGCGATCAGAGCCCGCTCGAGCTGCGCGACCGCGCCAAGGACCTGAAGCGAAAACATGCCCTGCGGGGTCGAGGTGTCGATCGGATCGCGGATCGAGCGGAAATGCACGCCGCGTTCTTCAAGATCCTCGATCACCTGCAGCAGGTGGCTCACGGATCGGGCCAGCCGATCGAGGCGGACGACGACAAGGACGTCTCCCGCGGTGAGCTCGCCGAGCAATTTGGTCAAGACTGGGCGAGCGCGCGATGCCCCGGAGCCATGCTCCTGATAGATCCGATCGCAGCCGGCGGCGCGCAGCTCGTCGATTTGGGCGTCGTGGACCTGGTCGTCCGTCGACACGCGGGCGTAGCCGATCAGCCGCCCTTGAGGCTGTTGGACGTTAACCTTTTGTCGCTTCGCCATCGCGTTTTTTACGGCCTCATTTCGAGGTGCTTTGTACAAATAAGGAATGCGTGAGAAATTGCTCAGTTGCAAGCGTGTTTTATGCATCAAATTGAAGCCCGCCAGACTCAAATCGTTACCCGGGATGAGCAACGGGGCGTCCACAGTGGCAAACGCGCGTCAGCGGGCTTCTGTGGCGGAAACGCCGGAAAAATAGCGGTTTCGGAGATGGCCCACGAGAGAAGGGGCTGCTGAAACGGCATCGGAGCTCAAATCCGGTAAAGGGGACGGGCCATGTGCGCCGCCGCCGCGCGGCGAGTTCCGTCTTGGGGAGTCCGGTCATCCCGGGCTAACGCACCCTGGAAGCCCGGAAAACCAGGCGTTTCCGGTAATCCCGGACGACCGACATCAGGCGATTTGCGACTCCAAATCCATCATTATCGATACTTGAAACCTATCGATAGTGATGCGTCGCGGAAATGGGCGTCTGGATGACAGAAATATGAGCGCCATTAGTTTCCGTTACAGACATTTACGACGTCGATTCATATAGTTAATGATTGATGAATTCACCATTTTGCGTGCTGCGGCCGATCTCGAACCAGCACGGCTGTGGCTTTTGCTTTGTGATTTCAATTGAAGTGCTCAGCGGTAAATGCGACGCCGAACTTTCACCTAACGACTTCAGGCCGAGCAAGGGGAGGGAGCTTTCAAAGCCCGGGTACCTTGGGGAAATTGCGCCGGAAACGGCGGTCGACGTTGCGGTTTGAGTCGCACTGTCACGCCCGAGCTCCAGAATGAACGCTCATCGATTATCGCTGCTTGCAAAGTGCCTAAGTTGCCGTTGATGTTCGATATTGCAATGGCCTGGCAAAAAGTGGCTCGCTGAAATCGTTAGCGGAAAATCGTACGCCGATTAGCGTCTAAACCCAACGAACATATGACAATTTTCGGTTTGAAACGGCAAAGCAAAACCCACAATAGGGTTGTGGCTTTTGCTTCTCGATTTCAATTTGAAGCGCTAAGCGAAAGATCCGGCGTCGAACTTTGACCTAACGGCTTCACACCGGGCAGGCAAGGGGCCTCAAAGTCCGGAGGCCTCGGTGGATCGAGATGCGAGTCGCGTCAGCGAATTTTCTGGGCAGCGCCCGAGAGGCGGTCGTCGCGCAGCGGCCAATCGTTCCGGCACTCGCCGCGTCGATGCATTCACTGGACTTGTTCTTTACGCAATTTTTTTATATACAAATCCTGTATTTTGCAATTCCGATTCGGAGCGCACTGTGGAGCACTTTATCAAAAGGCGGTTCCCGCCGGCCTTGTTCAAGAACCTCCTGATAGATCTCGAAGACCGGCTCCGCGCCTCCGCCCTTAAGGCGCACGCTATGGTGCGCGATCACGCTGGGTTGGATCCCAAGCGCAGCCGCGAACTAGAGGGGCAGGCCCGATTCCGAATGATGGAGAAGGCCTTTCAGGAGACCTGCGAAACTCACGGTGGCGTACTGCTCACCGATGGTATCATCCCTCTCACGGATCTCAGGGTCTTCCAGCCATTTATGCGGCTTGAGCATCATGGGCAGGGGATAATTTTTGGTCTTGCTGCAATGTCTGAGCCGGGAGCGCTGCCCGTCAAGAATATCTCGCGCAAGGCTGGGGTAACCCTCAATTACTACCTCTCCCCTCGCTTGGACCTGGATGGCACGGGTCCCAGGATCGGTGACATTTTTGTATTGTTCCTTGTCGCTCGCGACCGAGAGCGGGCAGGGAAGATCACTGAATTTGCGGTCGGTGTGATCGATGCCGGCTACGAGCAGTATCTTTTCTACGAACCGCTCGACAAATACCTTGAAGGCTATGCCGATGAGCCGGTATTTGCTCCGTTGCCCTCCTCAGGCGCTGGCGCGACGTCCCCCGTCATCAGTCTGAAGAAGACCATCAAGCCGTTCATTCCGCCGGAACAGCCTAGCGATGGTGAAGGAAACGAGAGAGACAAAAGTGACCCGCGCCTTTGAAGCCGGGGAAGGAAATGCATGCGTGTAGGAACTCCGGGGTTCGTCCCAGAACGATTGATTGAGGCAAGGGCAGCACGAAGAATTCTAAGTAAGAAGGCCTTGGCTACCCTTATCAGTGTCAATCCTAGCACGGTGACCCGCTGGGAGGACGGGACCAGTGCCCCTGATGCCGATGCCTTGGCCGAGTTGGCGGCCCAACTTCACGTTCGCAGAGAGTATTTTCTAAGACCGGTCGCCAACAGCGACCGGCCTCTGTTTTATCGCACATTAGCATCGACCCTCGTGAAGGATCTGAACTACCAGGAAGCGCAGATGCACTGGCTTCAGGAAATCAGCGGCATTGTGGAGCACTATGTCGACTTCCCACAAGTAGACATACCGGACGTCTTGAAGGGCTCATCCTATAAACAACTCCGCAACGACGATATTGAGCGGATCGCGTCTGATCTCCGGGAGCATTGGGGTATCGGCCACGGTCCCTGCATTGATATGATGCCGTTGCTGGAACGTATTGGGTGCATTGTTGGCTCTATCGAAATGGGAACTTCAAAACTCGACGGGCTGTGTAGTTGGGCTCGCGGCAACGAGCGACCCCACATTTTGTTGTCGACCGACAAGATGTCGTTCCCGCGTAGGCAAATGGACGCGGCACATGAGCTTGGACACGCGATTCTACATCGCAATGTGACCGAGGACGAGCTGAAGAAAGATCTGAAAGAGATCGAACGGCAAGCTTTTCGGTTTGCGAGTGCATTCCTCATGCCAGCGGCCACTTACGCGTACGAGATGAAAGGCGCCTCGCTCGCCTCGCTCCTTTCATTGAAGGAACGTTGGCGAGTTTCCGTCAAAGCGCAGATTCGGCGCCTGACTGATTTGGATCTTATTCCGGAAGATCATGCGATTTCGCTATACAAGCTCTACTCTGCCAAAGGATGGAGCCGGGAGGAGCCCTTGGATAGGGAATGGCACATTTCGGAGCCTTCCCTTCTCAACAACGCGCTTCAGCTGATCGTCGATTCAGGGGTACGCGGCAAATCGGATTTGCTGAGTGTGGAATTCACAATGAAAGCCGGTGATATCGAAAATCTTACAGCTCTTCCACCGGGTTGGTTCTCCAAGGCTGGCGAGCTGATCAACCTCAAGCTCCGCAACAATGGATCGGATAGCGACGCCGATAGATCATCAACAATTTTGCCCTTTCCTTCGAGACGGAACTAGCAGCGCCTAAGAGGGGGAGAAGGAGATCGAAGGGTTTGCCTCGGCGTCGATCGTACGGGATTTCTGGTCAGCAGTTGAGAGGGATTGACCAGCTGCACCGGTCCGGCGAACACGCTGATCGGTGATATCCCTTTCTCGCACTCGCCGCAGAACGTCTGGTGATCCGAGCATGTTCTGGGAGCGCAAGGGGCGCTGCAATGCTGACGAAGCGCATTTCTGGCGTCGTCAGCGTGTCGCAGGGGTGGGATGCTGAGATTTCTGTAGTGCATGAGGTTTGGTCGATGTGGCCATTGGGCATCCCAGTCTCCGTTCGTCCCGTGCGCTACGCCACCGGACGGTTGGCCCATGTCGACGCTATCGATCCAGCCTGACCCTTAGTCTCCGCGCGCGTTCGCGAAAGGCTTCCTCGCCGCCTTCGAGGATGTCGCACACCGACTTGCGAATGTCCGCGTTTTCCAGGCCGCCAGCCTTGTAGGTGATCGGCGGGAGTCCGCCCGTCGGGTGAGGGCCGGCGTCAGCGACGATGATTTGATCCGCGTCCGTGTTGATAACAAGGTTGGCGTTGTGGGTGACCATAATCACCTGGCGCTTTGCCTTGGCAGCGATGAACAGAGCGACCAATTCCTCGAACACCGACTTGGGATCCAAGTTTTCTTCCGGCTGGTCAATTATGAGCGGACGGTCGTCTGCATCGTCGAGCGCGAGATAGAGCAGGAGAAGGACGATCCCCCGCGTGCCCGGCGACAGCTTGCGAATGTCGATCCCGTCATAGGCGATTTCGTATCGCACTGAGATGTGGTCGGTGTCGAAGAGCCAATGCGCAAACTGCTTCAGCCAGGCACGAAACTCCGCCTGCTGGTTCTGGCCGTAGGGAGCTTGGCTGATCAGGTCTCGCATGTATTGCGTGATGAAATTCGTCATCGCTGCCTGCACATCGGCGGCCGATCCCGTCTCCCAGGCGGGTCGCATGGTTGTGTCCGCCAACGCGATCAACGCACCGCGGCCCTGGAACGGCCCGGCCTTACGTCGGTCGAGAAGGTCTTCTTCGGCCACAGCTCCCCAGGAGGTGACATCGACGATGCGGCGAACCGAGAATCCGAGCTTGCGGAGCGTACCGGTCGATGCCGTCAGGCGAGCCATCAACGGGGCATACAGATCGGCAAGCGCAGTCTGTTCATTGATAATCGCCTGGAACACTCGACCATAGGCCGCGTCGCGTTCGCCCTGAAGCTCCCTTCGACGGGCTGCGGCGCCCTGAGCATCGGTAAGGCGTGTCTGGAGGGTTTGAAGCGCCGTGTTCTCCTGCCCGATGCGTTGCGAGAGGGCGGCGTACTGGCCGCGGATGATGTTGTCAGCACTGACCAGCGCTTCCAGGCGGGTCATTTCTGCTGCCAGCGTATTGAGGGGAAGTTTGGTGAGGTCGGCGGTATCTGGAAATAACGGAGTGTTCGGGTCTACGGGAGAGACGGGTGTGCCTGTCAGGGCCGCGATTTGCTGATCGGCCCACATGATATAGCCGGCCAGGCTCTTATCGACGTCGCCCTGGTAGATCAGCAGGAATTCGTCCCACTGTCTCTGGTCGAGGCCGCTGTGCTGGTGACGCTCCTTGGCCTGGCGCAGTAACTCCGGCGCTTTGGTCGCGCGCGTGCTGGCCACCTCGTCCTGCAGGGCGACGAAGGTCCGGCGCTGATTGCCATAAGCTTGGATTGTGCCGCGCAGCGTCTGAACCGCCTGTCCGAGCTGCGTGTGGCGGTTGGCTTGTGCCTCGGTGCCTTTGACGACGAGCTTGGAGAGATCCTCGTTGTAGCTCTTGATCTGTCCGGTCTTCTGCGTGACCTGCAGCGTGAGGCCCGCGACCGAAGCCTCCTTCTCAATCTCCGTGGCAATGCGCTCTGATACGTCGGCGATCGCCTCGGCCTCCCGCTTTCGGGCCTGCTGGAAGCGGGCGGTACGGAAATTGCGCAGTTCGGCGAAATCAATCGCGCCGTCGCGATCGTCCTGAGGATGAGCCTCGAAGATGACGCGCTCGATCTCGGCAATCAGGCCATCGGAGACGCCAGCGGAGGAGCAGAGCTCCTCGACGAACTGCTGTGACAGGTAGCGCGCGCGGGGAAAGGCAAGATGGCCATTGGCGTCGCGACCGTCGAGAAAGCGCGTGACGGTCGCACCACCGCCCCATGTCAGCGTTGCGGTCGCGTTACCGAGGAGCTGGCGGGCGCGAACGAGAAATGATGGGCTGATGTTCTCGCTCGCACTCCAGGCGGCCGGCGTGATCGCGTCGCAGCCGGCGGCAATAACGTCGGCCAGAGCGGTCTTGCCCGAGCCGCGCGCGCCGATAATAGCGACGAGACCGGGATTAAGCGGGATTTCCGGGCTCGCGGCCCAAGAAGAGTCGGCTATCGCAACATGCGAGATCACCTGGGAGGGCATCGCCGTGCGCGGCGGTTCGGCGCCGACATAGGCACGGCTCTCCGGATCGATGCAAGCCTGACGTAGTGCGTCGAATTCGAGCCCGCCCTTGATCCATGAATAGCGGTCCTCGACCGGCTGGCCGACGGTCTTCTGGTCGTGAGCGTCGCTGCCATGCAGGCAGGGTTTGCAGCCGCCATACCGTTCCTTGAGCTGCTCAAGCGATACACCCTTGCGACCGGACCAGAATTCGCGCTGCGCCGGGCTGCTCGAGAAAATGATGTGCGCGAACTTCTCGATCTCCTGGCGCATGGTCGCGTCGGCGGCCTGGCGCAGGCCCGATGTTCCGTCGCCAGCGGCGCCCGCGACCGCGACGAGGATGTTTGCCTTCGCCCAATCGCTCTCGCGCATGACCCGACGGAGCTGGTCGAAATTGACCTTGAACTGGGTCGCGCCATGGGCAAGCGCTGTGCGATCGTCGAGGATGCTGGTGTCCGCCTTCTTGCCGAGCGAGATTAGGTCGGCGCGGGTGCAGTTGAACGTGTCACCATGCGCTTGGAACTGAAGCCGCTGAAGGATGCGGTGCAACTCGGCGGCGTGGTTCGGGTCCTCCGGGCTGACGAGGAGGTGGACGTTGACGAAGCCGGACTTGGCGGCGACGTCGAGACGCAATTCGACGTTCGGGAAGATGAGCTGCACATCGGGCAGTCGGCCGGCCAACTTGTGCTTGAGGACTTCCTCGTAAGTGTCTGTAAGATAGTAATCCGTGACCGCGATTGCTTCGATTTTCGGCGTCGCGGTCTCAAGCGAGGTGAGGTAGGTTTCCCAGGGCGTGCCACTGCCGAATTGATTGTTGAGGACGGTCCCTGGCGCATGGATGTGGGGTTCCCAGCGACGCCATTCAGATCCCCGACCGATCATATTTCCCCCTATGTTACTGCCGGTCGTTGTCCGTCCTGATGGTCGTTCCCCGGTCGATTTAGCTGAACACGATATGCGGGACATCCGGACCAGCAGGTTGAGCGGCCCGGGTGGCGCCGCGTTAGAAGTCTTCGGTATTCTGGCAGTGGTGCGGATAGCCTGAGCAGCCCCAGAATTTGACGTGCGATGTGTGATTCTCGCGGATCTTCATTGAGCGGCCGCAGGCGGGACACGTCTTGCGAGCAAAAACGCGCTGATCCTTCGCGATCGCCATCACCCGAACTTCGCCAGCGCCGTTGGCGTTGAGGATCCGCACGCACTCCCTCGTCGTCTCGCCGGTGGTGTAGACGTCATCGAGCAGCAGGATCTTGGCACCGCCCCAGGTGAAGTCGGTATCGAAGGCGTCCTTGATAGCTTCTGCGCGCTCCAGCGCATTCATCTGCTTGTAGCCTTCAACCTCCTTGATGGTCTTCAGCCCATCGAGTTCGACTTCAATATCCTCGTCGAAATGATCGGCGGCGCTGTCGAGCAGTTCCTTGAAGCGGTTACGCTCCTGTGACGGCTTCATGGGCACTGGGACGATGCAGTCGGGGGCCCAGTCGAGGTTTGCGATTGCTTTGCCAACGGCCTCGCCAAGGATGTTGGCGTGGGTGTCGTCGTTCTTCAGCGATAGCACGGTCGCGCTCAAAGCGCTGGTCGCGTGGCGCGGATCCGAGGCAGTGAAGTAGCGACCCAGCGCGTAGACGGTGGGGTCGTCGTCACAATGAAGGATCGAGCCCCAGTGGCTATGAAAGGGCCAGCCGCTGGTTAAGGCTTCGCCGATATAGCCTCGGCCGCCGAGGCGGTCGAGCCGTAGCAAGGTGGACGCCTTCGACATGAAGATGTCCGGAGCGCTGGAGGAAAGCTCAAATATCGACGTGGGTCCCCAACGCACGGCGATGGACGTCAGACCGGCGTGATAGGCGGCCTCTATGTCGCCCACATCGTCGCCGATGTAGAGTACTTGCGGGCTCGCGGCGATGCCGAGACGGCGGAGCGCCTCCTGAAGCGGCTCGGGGTCAGGCTTGTGGTTCTGCGTATCTCCGTAGCTGACCAGCACGTCATAAGGGATACGAAACTGTGCCAGGACCGCCTGGGCATACCATTCTGGCGAGGACGTGACGACGCCGACGGGCTGCCCTTCCGCTCGCAGAAGCGCCGGGAGTTCATGCGGTGCGGCCCGGCCTTGCGCAGGAAAGGGCCGGATCAGATTCATATTCTGCCGGACATTTTCCCACATCTGGAGGCGACGCATCTGAGCAAGGGCTGAGCTATCGACAAGCGTCATGTCGAGGTCGAAAAGAAAGACGTTGGGCATGGTCAGAGCATGGACATCTGCGAGGGCGACGAGAGACGAACGGGCGCGGTCTGGCCTGCGCTTTCGGCCAAGCGCACATCCAGCAGCTCGAGCATGGAGGTGTAATCCTCCTTGCTAGCGAGCGGTACAGCCACCGGTCCGGTGCGATAACGCTCGAAGAGGATTCGCCGGTAGTCTCCTTCAGCGCGCGCGGCGTCAGCAAAGCGAGTTGCGGAGAACTGCGTCATAGCGAGGATGCCTTGGCTCTTCGGCTCAGCGGCGTGTCGGCCCTGAGGTACAGGCGCGAACAGCAGACGGTTCTGCTGGATCGTAAAGCGGACGGTGTGCATGGAGCCGCCCTTGATGTCGGTTTGCATGACGAATGTCGCGATTGAAAGCCCGCTCTGCAGGCGGTCGCGCTGGACCAAATTGCGCGGCGACGGCGGCACACCGAAAGGCTGTTCGCTGACCAGAGCGCCGTCCTTCTCCAGAATCTCGTCGGCAAGCTTCGCGTTCTGTCTCGGGTAGATCCCGTCTAGACCGCCCGCCATGACGGCAATGGTCCGGCCGCCATGGCGCAGCGCTGCTTGATGGCTCAGCGTATCAACGCCGATCGCCAGACCGCTTACGATCGCCCAGTTTGCGCCAACCAAGGCTTCAACGATCTTGTCGCTGACGGTTTCGCCGAAGTCAGATGGCTCTCGCGTTCCAATGCAGGCGACGCTCCGACGTGGCGGTAGTTTGCCCTTAACGAAGAGGATGGGAGGGCGGTCGGATAGGGACCGAAGAGCCTCTGGATAGTCGGGGTCGAAGACGGAGAGAACGCGCACGCCACGGCGGTCGGCCTCATCAAGGACCTTCTGGGCCCTTTCGCCGGCGTTGACCATGGCGGCGGGTTCGTGAAGGCTCTCGGCGACAGCGGCCGACACGACGGTCCGAAGCTTGCCAGGCTCCGCATCGACAATGGCATCCAGCAGCGAGAAACGTTCGGCGAGGCGTTCAGCTGTAGCTGGGCCGATACCGCGCAAAGCGGTGAGCGTGAGAATACCGGCTGCGGTTCGTGTCTCGGTGCCAATCATAAATTCAACGCCTTTCAAAAATAGCGGCCGATTTTCGTCGTTCTGTAGCTATAGCCTCGCCCAGGGGCGTGGACGGGTGGATCATTGGCGGTCTGCGGCCCTGGCGAGAGAAGTTTTGCGGGGAGCGAGCTTTTCGGGGATCGCGGTAACGACTTCTCCAAGGGAGTGGATGCGAACGGCGGGCCGCTTCGGGAGTCTGACGGCGAGTTCAAGCTCGCCTCCGATCGCTTCAACATAGCTGCGAAGCGTTGAAATGTGCATGTCCGCCTGCTTCTCAATCTTGGAAACGGAGGGCTGTTTGATTCTAAGCGCGGCCGCGATATCAGCCTGACCCTTGCCAGCAATCTGGCGCAACGCCCGCAGTCCGTCTACGTCCTGCATCAGCTCCGTGTCTTCAGCGCCGACGTTGTCCCCGTCTTTTGGAGGGGCTACGTTATCTGGGCTGCGCTCCATATGTTTGCTCCGTGCGTCGGCGATCGGATCTCCGTGAAAACGGAGATGCGAAAACCTGGTTTGCGCGAACGACGCTAAAAGTTCGAGTCGTACCGAGAGATCAAACTGCCGTCCACTCATCGTAGTTGGCCACGACTAAGCATGCCGAGGACCGGTGGAACGAAGCGTCGATTCTCATGCGAAAGCATAGCTCCGGGGCTATGTCTGGTCAACAATTGCTGAGCCGAACGGGTTCGGGCAGCATTACTGCCGGGTGCGCTCACTAGGGAGTGGTGAACTAGGGAGGAAGTTACCCCTTCATCAAGAACCGGCTACGGGTCGGATCCGCTCAAGGCGAAACGCTCGTCAGCTGCGGGGCCTATTGCGGCCCTCAACGGCGGCTTCGCGCCGCCATGTCGGCCATCGAAAAGCATTCGCCGATCTCCAAAAGCGGACACTGGCTATACTGTCCGACCGCTTGGGTTTTTTGGCCTGGTGCTATTCCCGGAAAGCAGTCCTTACCGAACTTCAAACGAGCTGCCCCTCTGGGCGAAGTAAGCACGAGAGAGTCATGCAGCCTTCTTATTCTTTCGCGCCTGCGTGTACCGCGTGGTTTTTACAGGAACGAAACGGATGATGATGTTATGAAACTTGCAGACCTTCCGCAGATGGTCATGCATTAGCTTAAGTTCATATTGTGCGATTAGCGGGATATCCCCTTTTGTTGGCGCCGCCTTGCTCTTGTCGTAGAGCAACCAGAGACACAGGACATAGTCCTGGCCATGATTGTTTTCGATCTCAGGCTTGATATAATCGAGATAAGCTTGCCGATGGCCGCAGGGTCCATCCTCGATGAACTTTCTGATCTGCGCTACGAAGGTCTCATCGTTCAAAAATGCTTCGCAATAAAACTTCGCCTGTGAGAAAAGGTAATTTATTGAAGACGCATCCTTGTACTGCTTGGCATTAATGATCCGCACCATGCCATCGTCCTGCAAGTCCAGCACATCGCAGAACTCCTTATCCTTCCGGCCAGCACCGATCTGTAGCTTGGCGCGGTCGAACAGTACGCAGGTCGGCCGTAGGTCGACGACTTTGGCATTGAATATCGCTTCGCTGTTCTTCTTCGTGGCATCGTCGCTGATATCGATATTGAGATACCAGGCTTCCGGCGCCTCCTCCTGCACGCGATTTTCGATAAACTCGATGATCGACTTGTAGAATTCAGGATCGACCTGAACCCAGCGGCCATCGTTCAGGATGAAGTAGCGTCCGTGGAGCTCGTGCTCGTAAACTATGCAATCATAGACTGACCAATGCCTATAAGCCAGAACGCGGTCCTCAGCTGCAGAATACGCGTAGATGCGCCTGTTTTGCAGTCGCTCGACTGTGATGTCCTCAGGCGTCTTGAAAACTCTCTCGAGCTGCTCAGGGGCCAGGAAGGAGTAGATGGTGTTCTCCCGTTCCTGCTTGTTCGAGTACGAGAAGCTGAAGTGCTCCTCCGACAGGAACTCCGGAATGCAAAGCTCGATCTTGCCATAGTCCTTCGCTTGCAACGCGGCGACCAGGATCTCATCAAGCAGCTTTGCATCTTCGTCCGACGCCGGCTGAAAATTCCGATAATTGGGGAATAGTGCGATATAGTCGCGGGCACCGAAGCGCTCCAGGAACTCCTGGCACTGGGCGACGATTTTCGCCCAACTGAGCTTCTCGTCGCCGATCACTTTGACGGTGAGGTTGTCACGTCCTTGCAGGGTCGTGTTTCGGTTGCCTTTGATATGCGCCGAAATGTAGCGCAGGTCCTCCGCCTCGCTCAACCCGAACACGAAACTGTCGGACGGCCTAGCTGCTTGTCTGTCGATATGGGTAGGCGTGATCGTGTTGCTCTGGCTGCGCGTCTGCCGAATCTCTTCGTTACCGCACATGTTCATGGCGGTCTTGATGCCGAAGTCTGGCTCAAGCATCTTCCTGTTGAGGCAGCTGGTTGCGCTGCGACCGAATACTGCGGCAAACAGCCGATCTTCTGTTGAGATCAGGAGCAGGCCATTAGGGCTTTGGCTGGTCGATCCGAATGTTATGGGAGCATCACCGAGCTGCTCGTTGACGAAATCGAGCCAAGGTGGATTTTTTCGAACCGACATTGTCTCGAAGTAGATGAATCGGCACTCGGCCCCTCCAATCGCGAACTTGTACGTTTGAGCTTTCTTGCCGTCCAAGTCCGCCTCATCGTCGATAATCGAATCCATCGTGATTCCCTCCTTCGCGAGGAAGAAGGTTATTTGGCCGATTTCTGTATCCTTAGCTTCCACTACCCCCCTCCCAACACAACAGGGTCATCGACTCGGACATCTACCAGAGGAAGCGTCATCAAAAGTTCAGCCGGGCGATCATTGGGCAATGATCCGAAATCGCCAGGACCTGGTCTTTCCCGTTCGGGGTGCCTGCCTTGTTGCTGCCAAGGTTTCCAATGCTCAGATGCTCGGCCGGGCCATCGCTGTTGATTCCGGGGCCTATGAGGATGTGATCAAGGCCTACAGGATTGCGGCACCCGAGATAGTTGTCCGAGGCGAGCAGTTGCGTTTCCGCTGGGGTCAGGTCACGGGTTTCGGCCTGGGCGCAAAGTGCCTGCCCGGCTTCGCCGATTTGACAGTGCTCATCGAGAATCTTGAGATTGGCGGCCGCTGGCTGACCGTCTGCGACCTCTTCTATGAGAGAGCGGGACAGCGCTCCCGCGGGCCGCGGCGACGAGGTTCCGCTGCCGTCGGTCCTGACCGGCCGTTGGTCGCGCAGTTCGTGCCAAAGGTTGCGGTTGAAATCGCCCAGAAGAACGATCTTAGTTCCATCGGCCGCCGCGCGTTCAACCCAACTTTCGAGCGGGTCGACCTGCTGCTGCAGGATCATGCAGTCCTTGCCAGTACCCTCCAGATTTCCACCATCGAATGGCGACACACAACTCGATTTGAGATGAACATTCATGATGCGAAGCAGTTTTCCGTCGATCTTGAGTGTGAGCGCAAGACCTGGGCGAGGCCGCTTGTCATCGGGGTTGGCGGGAAGGCTGAGCGCGTCCTCGATCGCGCAGGACACCTTTTCACCGAGCGTTTTCCTCCAGGCTATGACGAGGCGTTGCACTTTGTAGCCCGTCACGGGGCAGAAATCGTAATCGCTGCCGCCATTCGGAAGCACTTCCCGGACTGACTGCTCGCTGCTGACCTCCTGAAAGGCGATGATGTCAGCAGGAACGGACCTTGAGATGAAGTTCGCGATCTGCTCCTGCCGCTTGCGGTAGGCCTCGAGGTTGACGCGAACAGTTCCCCCGGCGAAGTAAACACTGCATACGGGGAACCGGCTGACGTCCCATCCCTCGATCTTAAATACATCGGTGTCCCATCCCGGCTTGAACCCCGCCTCTTGCGACGGCTTGAATTTGCCAGTGGTGGGATCTTCGACATAGTTCTTCGAACATTCGCCGATCCAATTTTGGACCGTTGCCTGATCCATGTGCCAACCGAGGTTCCAAGTGGCGATGGTAACCTGGCTTGCCAGGGCCTCGATCGATCCGAATAGAACTGCAAGGCATGCTGCCAGATACCGGATCATCGACGTCTCCCTCGCCTCAAAGTTGATTGGTGCGAGTGAATTACAATTTGCTAATCTGCGCAAGAGTACGGTGAGCGCGCGGGCAGCTATTTTTGAACATTGTCACGACCACTAAGACTTCGTCATCGCTGCGGTTGTGGCAGGATTGGACGGTGCGTCACCCTCGTGCGGCAGAACCGAGGAGCAAATGGCTAGAGCTGGACGCAGCTCGCCCCATCAACGGATTCGGAATGCAGGTGAAGGTCTCACGAGCATTGTGCTGTGTTTGTTTCCGGTTTGTGCGTCTGGGATCGCATAATGTATCGGGCCTTTATCAACCAAAAACAGCAATAACCTTGATAGCCAACGACTTCCATGCGATTCTTCGGGCATGATCCGAAGGAGATGAGAATGTCGGAAACGATGCTTGCAGCGCTTACCAACATTCGGACGGCGGAAGATATGGTCGTGGCCTTTCGCGATGAGGAGCAGTGCCGGCGATTGCTGGAAAGCATGGTGTGGCCGGCTGG
>NZ_JBBBBO010000022.1:0-74990 GCF_037120565.1 Ensifer sp. CCNWLY38 | reverse complement strand
GTTCATGTCAATTCGGTCGAAGGTTTCAATTCCCGCGTCCGCCGCACAATTGCCGGCGTCTTTCATCATATCAGCCCACAGCACGCCGACCTGTATTTCCACGAGATCGGTTTCCGCTGGTCGCAGCGCATTGTGACTGGCCAGGCTGTGCGAAAAAGCCGAAATGGCAAGGAGCGCATGAAAACCCTTTGGTCACGAGTGCCGCCGGCGCTGCAATTGCTGCAAGTCTTTCGCGCCGCTACCGGCCGTCAACTGCGCAGAAGTCCGGATGGTGGCATCATCGTCAAATCAGCAGTCGCTGTCTTTGGTTGATAAAGGCCATGTATCGACTGGAATCTGCCGTGCTGGGAGCAGCATCCGGCTATGCAGCTCTATCGAATTCCGGGATCAACGTTGGCGATCGAGAGCTAGGATTGCCGTGTCCGGTGCGCGAGTAAAGGCAAGTGAATTCCTTGCCAAATTTTGCCAAGGAGGGTAACTTGGTTTCATGAGCACAATGAACATTTCCCTTCCGGACTATCTGAAGAGCTTCGTCGATGAACAAGTCGCCGGACGGGGCTATGGCACAAGCAGCGAATACATTCGCGAGTTGATCCGCCGAGATCAAGACCGCCTGACGTTGCGCAGCTTGTTGCTTGACGGTGCTTCCTCCGCACAGACTGCCCCGGCCGATGCAGATTACTTCACCGGGTTGCGCGATAGGGCTCGTGGTCGGCAGAGCAAGTGAAAACCAAGCCGGTTATTCCACGTGAGCTGGCACGTACAGATGCCGAAGCGGGCGTCGACTTTTATGTAGGCGAGGCGGGAGCGGATGTCGCCTTAGGATTCGTCGACGCTCTTCAAGCGGCTTACGATTTGATAGCGAGCCATCCAGAATCTGGATCCTTGCGGTATTCATACGAATTGGGATTGCCTGACTTGAGGAACGTCTGTCTGAAGAGATATCCCTATCTCGTTTTCTATCGCGTGCAGGTTGACCACGTCGACGTTTGGCGCGTGCTTCATGCGAAGCGGGATATCCCGCAATGGATGCAGAGACCGGATAGCCACTGATCTTTCGAAGACTCATCGTTGACGGTTGTCGGTGGCTAAGGTTCGACTCCCATCAAGGCGAGGGATATGATGGCGCCTGTTGCATACGTCATCGATACTGCCTTTCGGCCACTGCCTACGGAAAGGGGACAGTCTGTGTCCGAGCCCCGACCGGCCTCTGCGATCAGCCAATCGATGAAGTACGAGACTTCTTCCCGCTCGCGGTTCGCCTCTGGGCAAATGCAGTAGTAATTATGGATGGCAGGCACAGATATCGAGAAGGGTTGCACCAGCCGTCCTTCGTCCAGATCTCGTGCCGAATGATTTCGTCACTGAGCGCCACGCCAAAGCCGTCACGTGCCGCTTGGAGGACGTCGCCGCTTGTGAGAAGACCGGCTTTGTCGTTGTTAAGAGCTACCCGCGTCCTGACCTCGTTGTCGAAACTCATGAGGTTCGTGACGTCTGTGAAACCGAGTGTTCAAAGGTGAGGCGTGCGCTGTCGGGCAGTTGAGGCGCTGACCTTGCTCAATTCACCGCCGCCCTCATCAGGAGCTTTCGTCCACCCGCGCCGATAGGCTTCATCTGCGACTTAAGACCATATCTGGTCCCCGATTGATCGATCCACGAGATACACAGGTACACAGCAGCGAGGCAGAGCCCGCGCAAATCCTCATCCGTCATCTCGGCGACGTTCAAATCATCGTCCATGTCAGGTCTTCCTTTTTCGCTCCGGAGGCTAGGACGATCCCGAGCGGTCCGCTAGGAGCAAAAGTGCCCCAAGATCTCGGGTAGGGCGTCAAAAGAAATGGCCCCGTCGGGGTGACGAGGCCAGAGGCTACCTTCTGACTTCACTACGGGGACATTTGGTGAAGCCTGCCATGCGATCCCGAGCGGGGATGTTGGGACCACGACACACCAAAAACGCACGTTCGACGGAAAGGTTCCGCGATGAATAGGCTTCCTCGCCTGTTCCTCGGCCCTAGTGCCGCTAGGCCTCGGCAACCTCCCCGTATCTCGCCTCAATCGAACGTCCGCCCCGGGTTTCCCAGGGGCGGTGTTAAGCATGCGAGCGTTGCCGGCTAGTAGTTAAAATAGACGGTCACGCCTTGCCGCCGCTGGTAGCGGTAATAGTCTCGATAGCTGTATCGGTAATGATCACGATAGCCGTAATACCGGGAATAGCGGGGGTAGCACCGGCCGTAGTAATCGCAGGGACGGTGGGCGTACCGCCGTTTCCATTGGCGATCCGCGTGCTCATGACGATGTTTCCGGTGTCTTACCTGCTCGACATCGCCGGCCAGCACTTGTTCGGGTTTCGGCACAAAGATCGGCGCGGCGTTTAGCGGTAGCGCGAAGGATGTCGCTAGGACTACGGCTCCGAGGGTGGATAATAGCTTTTTCATTTGACGCATCCTCTCTAGGTCTCAGCTTGGTTCCTCAAGCCTGAATCTCAGATGAACCGTCGCGGCTCGACCGTTGCGGAACCTAGCGCTGAGGTGGACCCGAGAGCGCTGGGTTGCTTGGGGCTGGGGTCGCGCTCTGGGATCACTGGCGCCAACGGCGGCGGCTACCGGTACCGTTGGTGCTAAAGCAGCAATGGCGGGGCAATTCAGATTCGGCAATGCGGATAAGACCATTGCCCAGGCGCACCAGACCTAAGTCCGGGGCGTTTCTTCTTTCCCATCCACTCAAAGAAATGGCCCCGAAAGGCAACGACGGGGCCAAGAGTGTGCTGTGTAAACGGGCTCCGGGAGGAAGGGAACGGAGCCCGGTCGAATAACGCTCGGTTTGGAAAGTCGTACCGCAGCTTGAGGCTAAACCCGCCCCTATCGGAAGAGCGACAGCACGTTGGCGGCGCTTGTGTTGGCTATCTGCAGCGACTGTATCGCCAATTGCTCCTGTGCTTGAGTAGCTTTCAGGCGCGCCGATGCTTCGTTCATGTCAGCGTCGACAAGGCGCCCGACGCCTTTATCGATGCTCTCCATCAGAGCGCTGGTGAAGTCGGATTGCAGGTCGATGCGCATTTGCAGGGAGCCGAGCAGGCTCGCACTCGAAATCGCGCCCTTCAGCATGTATTCGATACCTTCGATGTACTCGTCGACAGTAAAGTCCGTGCCCATCACATCAACCTCGGCCAAGTCGAAGTCGAGCGTCCAGCGCGGCGTCGAGCGCACGTTTTCGACGGTAACTCTTGCAGCGCGATTGCCCGCCTCCGGGTAGATAGCCTGATCCGCTGAGAAGGTGAGCGTGGTACCGGATGCAGTCACCGCCAAGCCGCTGCCCGCGGAAGCGAATTCTATAACCGTCGCTAGGTCGGCTGCGTTACCGACCGTGCCGTCACTTGTGCCAAGCGCGGCATCCACCGTTGCGCGGTCTATGGTGTAGGTCTGCAATGTGCCAGGGCCGACTTGGACGTCAAAGTAGATCGCAGCGGTAGGCGAGACCGTAAACGGTTTGGTAAAACCGATACTCGCCTGGGGATACATATTGTCGTGGTTGCTTATTGGTGCGTTCTCCAGACCCAACGCAAAGCCTGCGGGGTGAACGCCGTTGAAGTCGGACACCACGTTTGAAATATCGATGCTGGACCCTGGTTCCCCGGACGTCTCAAGCGACCCGATCTCGAATTGACTTGATGAGGATGATCCACTGAACAACGTTTCATATGCGGTTGCGGGAACCGCGTTGTCCTGAAAGACCCGCTGCAGGACAGCACGCATTTGGGACGCGGTGTTAATTTTACCATCGGTCGTGCCGAGCGCGATGTCGATAACCGTCTTATCGATCCGCAAGCCGGTGAAAACCACGCCGGCGGAATGCGTGCCCGCATCGACTGTAAGGTCAAACTCGATATAGTCCGTCGATCCGAATGTCGCCGGTCCCGTGAAGGCATGGTTCTCGTGACCCTGATGGGCAACCGAGTTGATCCCCGTCCGCCGGAAGCCGCCAATGTCACCCACGCCGCCGATTTCCTTCTGCAGGATGCCGCCGCCTCCCGCATTGAGCATGCTCGTCAGTTTGAGATTTAGGTCCGTGGTGTTCAATTCGACGGATCCATCCGCTGCTCTGACGAAAGACGAGACCAAGGACGTGGTCAGTTCGGCGGTTTGCATGAGATGGGTCGCGGCGTCTGTACGCAGCCAGTTCACTCCGTTGAAGCTCGACGAGGCAATGACGCTCTCCGCTTGAGCGTTGAGTTGGTCGAGTTCCTTCTGGATCTTAGCTTTGTCAACGCCCGGTTCCGCTGCAGCGACTAGTCTTGCCTTGAACGCAGTCAAGACTTCGACGATGGAGTCGGTTCCCTCATAGGTAACGCCTACCTTCGCGGCTCCCAGGCCGAGTGCATCGGCAACGGCTGAGATAGCCTTGTGATCGGAACGCATCGTCGTAGCAATCGACCAATATGCAGCATTGTCGGCCGCGGTTTGGATGCGGAGACCGGAACTCACTTCATCCTGGGTGGAAGCAAGTGTTGCAGCGGTATTTCTCAAAATTTGGACGGCAGATATCGCTGCCGCGTTCGCATGAATGCTGGACATTATAGAGCCGTCGATTAGGGATTTGCGCCCGTCATGGGCGAGTAGATGCTTTTACTCAACCACAAATTTGGTTAACAGACTACTAATTTTGTAAGTGCGGGCGCAGACCGTAGCATATCGCCGAGAGTATTTCTTGGGGGTGACCGATACTGCGGGGGTGAATCTCACTCCTTTCCATCCAGAATAATCCGCAAAATCCGGATCATATCGGCCGCGTCGAGGAGCGCGGCCTTTACATGGTCATGGGTACGCCTTTCAATGCCCGCTGCTGTCGTCTGTAGGTCGATCACCGGATCCAATTCGGTCTTCCTCTCAGGGACGCCAACTTCGTCGCGCATCTCGCGGATCGTGACGACCGCGCGCTCGAGAAGCCGGCGCTTCTCGAAGTTGGTCGGGTGTTCGACCTGGTTGGCCGCCCAGACGAGCTCGGAGATGAAGGCGGTGGTGAGGGGACATGACGGGCAGCGTGCCTCGCTGCGGCGGGGCGTCAATATTCGCTAGGCAGCCCCTAGTGCCCCGTGCCTTCAGAGGCGATCTCTACGTATCAGCCGATCGACCATAGGTAATTTACAATCTCCCGCCGGATTGAGTCTCGGTCGCCGTACTTCTCGCAGATGCGGTTGAGCCCTTCGATCACGGCTTCCTGCTCCTCGTCGTCGCAAATCACGTACATATTGTGCCCCACAGCGTTGATGTGGCACCCAGCCTCGACCACGTCTGCCACGAATGCAGGAATTTCTTCTCCGTTCATCAGGTGCAACAGGGCCGCATTGCTCATGCTGAGGTTCCTTCTGCTTTCGGACCGCTAGTAAGGTTTGGGGCAAGGACAACGACGGAGAAGTCAGCCAAAATGGCAAGAGAGCAAAGGTGCTCGTCAGCGATCTGGATCAATGCGACGGCGACCTCATCGTCGGACCAGCCCGCCGCCGTACAGTAAGCGGCGAACGCGCCGAACGCCTCTTTGAGAGCTTCTTGGCATTCATCACTGCTCTGCTCGTATCTCGTTTGGCAGGTGGGAGGGGCAATTTTCGGTAAGTCTACCTGCATCGTAGTTTCCCCGAGCGATTGTTCTTTTGAGCCCCAGCCGAGCCATCTATGTGACCGTGGCGCTGAGGCGGTAACGCCTTTGGTTGAAAACAGAATATGCGGCGATTGGTTTCTGCCGCAATTGACCTCAGACCATTGGCGGGCCACCTAAGACTTGAGCCCTACAGCGAACGGGTACTCCCCAGCAGCTTCCTACCTCAACTTAGCTATTTGTAATTTCAAAAAGGATTACCTACCGCGCCGGGCCGATCACGAGGTCGTAAATGAAGAGGTTCTCGCGGTTCCGAGCCTAATCCAGCCGCGGGTTGACCCCAGAGCGCTACGTCGCTTGGGGCTGGGGCGCGCACTGGGGTCACTAGCGCCAAAGGTGCGGTTGACGCTCAACTAGGAATGGCAGCGTCAATCGGATTCGGCAACGCAGATAGGACCTTTGCCGGAGCGCGTCAGACCTAGGTCGGGGGTACGACCTCGACATGCTGACGCTGGTCACCACGCGCAACCGGGACTTTCCGCTCGCCGTGCTGGCGTCGTGACTTCGCTGTCCTCGCTGCGGTTCGCGCCTTGTCTCGGTGGTCTTCATCCCGCCGGCTGACGGACATCTGAGGAGAGGTGCCGGTTGAAAATGACCCCGTCGTTTTCGACGGCGCTTTAGCGCGCGTGCTAGGTCGGATCGACATTCAGGATTCCCAAATCATTTAATCGCTGATTCATAGGACACCGTGTTGAGCACGGAGACGTCCAGTGGCGGTGAAGCGATATGAGTTGAACGAGGCGCAGTGGTCGAGAATTGCGCCTTTGCTGCCGGGCAAGGCCAGCGATCCGGGTCGGACGGGTGCTGACAACCGGTTGTTCGTTAACGGGTGTTTGTGGGTGCTGCGCTCGGGCGCACACTGGCGGGACCTGCCGGAGCGCTATGGCAAGTGGAAGACGGTCCACCGCAGGTTCAGCCGCTGGTGCCACGCCGGTGTGTGGGAGCGGGTTTTCGACGCGCTGACGGCCGACCGGGACAATCAATACCTGATGATCGACAGTACCATCGTGCGTGCCCATCAACAGGCGGCGAGCGGAAAAGGGGGGCCAAGGATCAGGCGCTGGGGCGTTCCAGAGGCGGACTGACAACCAAGGTCCATATGCTGGCCGATGCACTCGGTCGCCCCCTGCGCTTTATCGTGACAGCCGGCCAAGTCGGCGACATCACACAAGCTCCCGCTCTTCTCGATGGACAGGCGGGAAAGGCCGTTCTTGCCGATAAAGCCTATGACAGCAATGCCTTGCGTGCCACGATCGCCGACATGGGGGCCGTCGCCATCATACCCTCAAACCGCACCCGCAAGATCATCATCTCCCATGATCCAATCGTCTATAAACATCGCAACCGCATCGAGCGATGTTTCAATCGGCTGAAGCATTTCCGCCGTTTCGCTACGCGCTACGAACGCCGAACCGTTCATTTCACCGGATTAATCCATCTCGCCGCGATCATGATCTGGATACGATGATTGTCGATCCGGCCTAGCCCTATGCGTCCGGCCGAGTAGAATCGGAATTCCGCTCCAGCCACATGGCACTCTCAAGAAGCGCGTCCTCGTCGCTCAATCCTTTGCGGAATTGATCAATGATATGCCGCGCTAATCGATCGGCGCGTTTTCCATAGCGCGGGATACTGCACCAGGTGCACACTCGATGGAACGTCCGCTGAAGCATATCGACCTCGTCCGGGTTAATCTGGTCGGCCAGTCCTCCCGCGACTTCTTGCATCGAAACCTCGGGGTTGCCGTAATAAAGAACATCAGCGTTCGCATCCGCCACGCACCTTCTGTCAAAGCCAATCTCGTATTTCAGAGCGCTGCTCTCGCGGATGCCTCGTTGGTAACAAGCGATCAGTCGTCTCGCGATCGCTTCTGCTGTCTCGCAATCGCGCGACAGGCCACGCTCGCGCAGGATATCTTGGAAGATCTGATCGATCTCGTTCATTTCGTGAGGGAGAAGCGCCATCGATCTGTGCAGGGAATGCATGCGCGACCTCCTTTCTCAGGGGGCGGCGCGAGGTTCCCTCCGCCGGAGCCCCGTAGTTCGAAAATCGAGTGTGAAGAAAAATAATATCGGCTCATCAATCCGACAAGATAGCCAGAATGGGTGATTGATGGCGCCGACGTTCGGCTGAAGAGGGATCGACAGATCCCACGTTAAAGCTGTCGTCGGCGAACGGTTGAAACCGTTTCGCCGACGACAGCGGTTTTGCCGCTTTCTCTGAAGAACCAAGCCGAGACCGACCTTTCTTTGCAGCGGCACACACAGAGGCGCAGTCGCCGCATTCACGGGCCGTACGGCGTGGATTGTCCGCTTACGTTCGCTACCCCGACGGCAGGACTTATGCCACCTTTAGGGCGGCAACCTGTGCATCTGCCTCCTCCAGCGAAGACCTTCGCTGTTCGGCACTCACGTTGACCCCGTCGGCAGCGATGACCTCAGGATTGGCGATGCCGATGAAAGCCAGCACGCTCTTCAGATAACTCAGCGTGTGCTCCAAGTTCTCAGCTGGTGAGCCTGGTCCGTAGAAGCCGCCCCGCGCCAACGTTATGATGACGCGCTTGTCGATCATCAAGCCTTCAGGTCCCTTTTCGGTGTAGCGGAACGTCTTGCCCGGGACCGCGATGCGATCAATCCACGCCTTCAGTTGGCTGGGCACGCTGAAATTATACTGGGCTACGCCGAGAACGACGGTGTCGGCCGCTAGAAACTCTTCCAGAACAGCTTGGCCAAGCGCAAGGTCGGCCTGAAGCGCGGCATCATGGCTCGCCTCCAAGCCTCCCCTGACCACGGCTACATAGTTGCCCGTAAGGTGCGGGATCGGCTGAGCTGCAAGGTCGCGATAAACCACGTCTACGCCAGGATTGAGATTTTTGAGGCGTGCGACCACAGCCGCCGAAAGCCCTCGGCTGACGGAGTTTCCGCCGAGAATACTGGAATCGAGATGCAGTAGGGATGGCATCGATGAACCTCACACATGGAATTAGCAGGAATGAAAATGAACGAGAAGGAAGTCTCGATCAACCTAAAAGAACTTAAAGGTCATTTCGACTAGACAGTCAATACGAAAGTTCACTGGTTCGGTTGGAAGTGGGCTCGCGCCAGCTTTTGACCGCCTCAACAGCGAGAGTTGTTGATGATATGGAAGATTTCAGTTGCGATACCGTCGGTGATCCGCAGCATCCGCCGCAGCGATTTCGCGGTCCCCCGTTTCAGAACGGCTTGGCCTGCTCGCATCCCTCGATCGAGTGGTGGCCGCTTCGCCGTGGGTGGGGCAAATCAAGACCAAGTACAATTGAACACAATAGTCAAACCGACTATATGATCATAACGAGCCACGGGATTTGCGGAGCAGGTTGGCGAATGGCAAAGATAAATTTGGAGCGCCGGGCGAAGATCGGGCGCGAAAGGCGGGCAAGGACGCACGCGCAAATCGTCGAAGCGGGGACGTTGTTGCTCGCGGAAGGGCCCGCCAAAACCCTCACGGTGGATGCTGTTGCAGAAGCAGCAGGCCTCGCCAAGGGCACCTTCTATTATCACTTCCAGAACATCGAGGAGTTGGTTTCTGAGGTAAGTGTACAACTCGGCCGGAGTTTCGACGACGTGCTGGCGCCAGCCCGGATCGAGATGAGAGACCCAATAGCGCGCCTGTCCTCCGCCTTCACGCAATCCCTGGAAAAAGCGATTTCAGACCCTGGCTGGGCGCGGTTGGTAGTTCAGACCTCGCTAACCCGGAGCGAGTTCGGCCGCAGTATTCGCGACAGTCTCAAAGACGAGATCGCTGAGGCGATTGCGCAAGGGCGTGTGACAGTGCAGGACCCACAATTGGTTGCCGACATCCTCGTTGGAATTTGGCTGCAGGTGACCCGTGGCACTATCGAGCGCGTCGCCCCACCCGAATTGTCCAGCCAGGCTCTGGAGGCGGCACTTCGGGCGATCGGTAGCGCCCGACCCAAGAGCCCGAGTCCTTGAGGGGTTCTGGCGACGTTTCCGTGTCGGCATGATAAGCATATCCATGCCAAGCGCCTAGTGAATCTGCCCTCTCAAACCACTCCGAATACGCGACGTTTGGTCCGCACCCACATGGGTTTAGTGCGTCGCGCTTCGCGCGGGGGCGTCCTGCGTGGGAGTGGCTGGTAAGCGCATAAGTACAGACCTGGCCTCTTGAGCATTGAGGCCGATCGCGCGCAGAATCGCGCTGATGGCCGCGTCACGGTCGATCGAGGACAGCCTTCCTTCGCCGAGCGCGCGTAAGATCTGGAGCATGATTCCGACGACAATCTCCAGTTTCAGCTCTGCAGACACTCCGTCATCCGGCAATGCCTTTGAGAACTGCTGCAGGTCTTCGAAGAGGCGGCGGCGGGCAACCTCGCCACCCTTCGGAGCTGCCGCCGCCAGTCTGGCGACAACGCTGGCCCATAGAGGGTCTTTGAGAGCCTTGTCGATGAATGAGTAGCACCCGAAGGCAATCTTTAGAACAGGGTCGGTGAGGGAGCCCCGGCCCGGCTGCAGCAGTTCGTCGAAGGACTGCACCAGCTCCTCCGCGACCGCTGCGGTCACTGCCTCCAGGCTGTCGAAATGAACGTAGAAGGTTCCCTTGGCAACGCCGGCCTCTTTGACCAAGTCATCCACTGTGACAGATTCCACCGCCTGCCTAGCAAACAGCGAATTGGCGGCAGCAACAAGCTGCGCCCGAGTTCTCGAGCGCTTTTCACGCCCGATTTCGGCGCGTCGGATCGGATCGATTTTGGCCACGGTACAGACAACCTCAAAACTTTTCATGCAAATAGGTCATATTGACCAGAATGTCCAGTTATCACTCCCAACCAGATGCGACGACCTTTCGAAGTCGCGGAGGGGGCAGCACCGGCTTGTTCTATGCGATCGTGCGGCCGCAGCCGTCGTAAAGCTACCGGCAAACCCAGTGCGCAAGAAAGTACCATCATCGAAGAACCCGTCCCGGCGCTAGTCTAGGCGAGGAGAGAGCTCCTACATCGTACAAAAGCGCAATTCTCATATTGACGTTAAGGTCGAATTGACGTAATAGTCAACTCGAAGGTCAAGTTCGAGTCATGCGTAGGCCTTCTCATCGGCAAACCCTTACAACCTCGAACCTTTCGAGCGGAGGCTTTCATGCGCCCGTCGTCCGGTCAGTTTCTTTGTGTCTATGTTGCTAGCCTTTATCTCTCTGGCAGTTGCGAAGTCCTCGGACTCGCAGTCGCGACCATGCTGACGCTGGTCTCCTCTGTCGCCTTCAACCACTTTCGAGGGACGGGCGAGCCGGCGACAGATCCGGGTCCACTCGCAGCGCCTGCTCTCGTACGGCTGCACTGAGGCGGAACAGCCATGCTGGAGACCCCAACCTCGCTCCTTGAGCGCTCTCTTCGATCGGATGCCCCAATGTACGCCGCGCCGAGTGAGAACAAGCACGATTATGTAGACAGGATGCTGCTTGCCGCGTTGCAGGAAACGCAAGTGACGGCGCGCTCCTATGACACCAAGGCGCAGATCGTTGGCGCCGGCTACATCCTGGCACTCAATCTGGTGCTGCATTTCGGCGATCTCCTGCCGACGCGTGCACCCCTTGGCCCGCTGTTCTTCGCCGTGGTCTGGGGTGTTGTCATTCTGCCAATCCTGCAGTTCGGGCAAGTGCTCTATCCGAGCCGAACCCGCGCAGAAAAGGACCTGCTCGGGAAAACGTCCGGTGCTTCCGATCAGCGCGTCTACTATGTCGAGCCCGACACATTTGCCGATCTCAAAGACTTCGTCCGAGAGGCCCTGAAGTCCGACTGGACTTCGGTGCTCGGCGCCGAGTTACTCAAAACATCTCGCGTCAGGATCATCAAACAGGTGCGCTTCCGGCGGGGTCTTATGATGGCCGTCGTGTCTTTCATCGTGCTCGGAGGCGAGCAGTTTATTCGGAGTCTCTCCATCCCCTGAACATACGGCAGCGGGGACGAACCGCCCCGCGTTCGAGTTCACACTGGAAAGTATCGGAGATTTCAATGCGCCTTTAGAGGCTACACAGAGATCGGCAAGAACCAACTGGGCTATGAACGCGGTAACAGTCCATTTAGGGCCAGGTCGAAATGCGCCTCGATGAAGGCAGGCCCATCGATCGGCTTTCGATCCGCAAACATCAGGCGCCACACGGCAACGTGAAGGATCGAACTGGCGACGACGTCGGGAAACTTTGCCGCAGCCCCGTCGAGGAATTCGCCCGATGCCACGCCTTCCTCGACGAGCGTGCGGACGGCCGCAATCAACGGAGCGATGAACTCGTCATGGTGTCGGTCCACAATGTCGGGGAAGCGCGTCCCCTCGGACAATGACAAGCGTAGGAGTTCTCTTGTTTTCCGATCGTCGGCGATCTTTTCGTATGCCAGAAGCAGAAGGGCCCGTAGCTGGTCCGCCGTCGAACCTTCGAGTGTGCCGACAGACGCCAACAGGTCCGCGAACGGGGTCGACATGTGGCGGAACATTTCCTCGAAGAGAACGTCCTTCGTCGGAAAATAGAGATAGACGGTGCCCTTCGTCACCCCGAGGCGGGCAGCAACGTCTTCCACTCGCGTAGCCGCATATCCCTTGACGGTAAATTCTTCGAACGCGGCCTCGAGGATCTCGTGAGGGCGCCTGGCTTTTTGTTCCGCCCGAGAGGTCTTCTTTTCGGTCTTTGTCATCGCGTTTCCATTTCCTGCTGGATTGGACCGGTTGTTCGAATCGCCTGGTTGCAAGCTGTCCTAGCAGGTTAGCCCGGTAATAGGCGGCTCGCCCTTCGGCAACCTGCCATTCCCGACTTGTCGAGCATAATTGACTAACCCGTTAGTCAGTGATACTAGCGCACTACTCTTTTGGTTGCAAACCGCTGTGGAGAAAAACATGCAGCCCTTTCGTTTGATTGGAATTGGTCTCGCCTGCGCCTATCTCGCCGCCTGCGAAGACAAAGCCGAAGTGGCCGCGCCACCGCAGCAGGTTCGGGCGGTTCGCGCGTCTGCGGCTGAGTATCAACCGGCCGCAGAGATCACCGGCGATGTCAAGGCACGGATCCAATCCGATCTGTCCTTCCGCGTCAGCGGCAGGGTTATCGAGCGTCTCGTCGATGTTGGATCGCATGTGCACGCCGGCGACGTCCTCGCTCGTCTAAACGATATCGAACAACGGGCCGATGTGGAGGTAGCCCGCGCTGGGCTTGAGTCGGCACAGGCGATCGTCAAGCAAAAGGCCCTGACGTTCGAACGGTATGACGCGCTGTTGCGCTCACGCTCGATCGCTCAGGCGACCTTCGATCAGGCTGACAAGGAACTGCGAACGGCACGAGCGTCACTGGATGCTGCGGTAGCGGCGTTGGCGACGGCCAAGGACGCATTGTCGCACACCGAGCTGAAGGCCGGCTCGGGGGGGATCATCACCGCGCGCGCGATCGAAGTCGGCCAGGTGGTTTCCGCGGCGCAACCTGCCTTCACTCTCGCCCATGACGGCCCCCGCGACGTCGTTTTCGACGTCTTCGAGGCTTTCTTTCTGGAAGGACGACCACTCGCGCAGGTCGATGTCGCACCGGTCGCGGATCGCGCGCTCGAGACTCAAGCGACAGTCAGGGAGATCGCTCCTTTCATCGACACGAGAACTGGAACGATCCGCATCAAGGTGGCGCTTCCGGAAGATGTGCAATGGCCGCTTGGCACGCCGGTTGTCGGTGAATTCCGTTCGCCGACACGCAAGGGGATTGTCCTGCCCGCCGGCGCGATCGCCTCCGCGATGGGCGAGCCCGCCGTGTGGCGCATCAACCCCATGAAGAACTCCGTCTCGCTGCAAAAGATCGAAGTCGCCAAGTACCGGCAAAGCGATCTGATCGTGGCCGACGGGATCGCACCGCAAGACCTGATCGTCACAGAGGGCGGAAAGTTCCTCAAGCAAGGCCAAGTGGTGGCCTGGGAGGGCAAGTAAGATGGTTGCTTACCGTCCCCAAGTCTCGTTTTCACTCCTGGCAGCGCTGGCGATTCTTGCCGGCTGTAGTCAGGATGCAGGCGCAGGTGAGACCACCAGGCCGCGGCCGGTCAAGTCCGTTGCGGTGAGTGCAGCGCACGCGCAGCTAGTGCACCTCCCCGGGATCGTCCAAGCCAGGGTTGAGACTGATTTTGCATTCCGAACCTTGGGACGCGTCGTGTCGCGCAAGGTAAATGTCGGCGACCTCGTGCGCGCCGGCGATGTCGTTGCTGAAATCGATCCGCTTGCTCTTGAGCTTGCGGTCCGCAGCGCCGAGGCCGATCTGCGCAACGCTGAAGCGCAGTTCGAGAACGCCTTGTTGACGCAAGACCGCAAGCGGAGGCTTGCTTCCACGAGCGCCGCGAGCACCGCGGATCTGGACCTTGCCGATCAGGCACTGAAGTCGGCCTGGGCCGGCGTCGGCAAAGCAAATGCCAGCCTGGAGAAGGTGCGCGAGCAACTTGGCTATGCCGTGTTGAAGGCCGAGTTCGATGGTGTTGTGACCGCGACCTGGGTCGAAGTCGGACAGACGGTAACTGCTGGCCAGCCTGTCCTGAAACTCGCGCGTCTCGATCAGCGCGACGTAGTCGTCGACGTTCCCGAAGCTTACCTACGATCGTTGCGTCTGGGGGACCGAGCGGACATTGCCCTTCAACTCGATGACGCGCTGCGGACCTCCGGCGTCCTGCGCGAAATCGGCCCGCAGGCGGATGCAGGTACTCGTACTCATCGACTGAAAATCGCCATCGATCAGGCGCCGGAAGTCTTCCGGCTGGGATCGGTAGTGACCGCGGCACCAGCTGACGTCCGGCAAGGGGCGGCGATCGACGTACCGGCAACGGCCGTCGTCAAGAAGGACGGCGCCGACCGTGTCTGGGTGGTTGACCCGGAGACACACACCGTCTCGCTCAGAGCCGTGCGGCTCGACGGCTCCTCCACGGACATCCGTTCTGTCCAAGTCCTCTCCGGGCTCAAGGATGGCGAAGAGATCGTCGTCGCCGGCGTGAATGAACTTGCCGAGGGGCAGAGTGTGAGAACTGAACAGGATAATCGCCCGTGAACAAATTCAATCTTTCTGATTGGGCGCTCGAGCACCGCTCGCTCGTCTGGTATTTCATGATCATCTTCGCAGTGGCGGGAGCTTTTGCCTATCTAAGCCTTGGCCGTGAAGAGGATCCATCCTTCACAATCAAGACGATGGTGATCCAGGCCCAATGGCCTGGCGCCTCTGCCCAGGAAGTGACGCAGCAGGTTACCGACCGCATCGAAAAGAAGCTGCAGGAACTCAACAATCTCGAACACACCCGCAGTATCACAACCGCCGGCCAGACGATCGTCTTCGTCGATCTGTTGCCCGATACGAATGCGAAGGATGTAAAGCCCACCTGGTCGCGGGTGCGCAACCTGATCGACGACATCAAGCACGAGTTCCCTCAGGGCGTCATTGGTCCGTTGTTCGATGACCAGTTTGGCGATGTCTACGGCAATATATTTGCCTTTACCAGCGACGGGCTCAGTCACAGGGAGCTGCGGGACTTCGCGGAAGACGCCCGTACCCAGATCCTCAAGATTTCGGATGTCGGCAAGGTCGACATCGTCGGCGCGCAGGATGAGGTCATCTATCTTGAATTCTCCACCCGCAAGATCGCGGCCCTCGGCCTTAATCGCGCCGACATCATTTCCACGCTGCAGGCGCAGAACGCCGTCACCCAGTCGGGTTTCATTCAGACAGGACCGGAACGCGTCGCATTGCGGGTCGGAGGACGCTTTATCTCCGAAGACACCTTGCGTGGGATCAACCTCCGGGTAAACGACCGGTTCTTCCCGCTGACAGACGTTGCTAATATCACGCGTGGCTATGTCGACCCGCCGATCTCGTTCTTCCGCTTCAAGGGGAAGCCGGCCATCGGTCTCGCGATTGGTATGAAGACCGGCGGTAACCTGCTCGCCTTCGGCGACGCGCTCGAAAAGACGATGGCCGCGATCGTTCAGGATCTTCCGGTCGGCGTCTCGGTCGAACAGGTATCTGACCAGCCGAAAGTCGTTCACGAGGCTGTAGGTGGTTTCACGAAGGCCCTGTTCGAGGCGGTCGCCATCGTGCTCGCGATCAGTTTCATCAGTCTCGGTTTCCGGGCAGGCCTGGTCGTGGCAATCGCGATCCCGCTGGTTCTCGCCATCACCTTTATGGTGATGCTCTATTCGGGCATTTCCTTGCAGCGAATCTCGCTCGGGGCGCTCATTATCGCACTCGGTCTTCTCGTCGACGACGCCATGATCGCGGTCGAAATGATGGTGGCACGGCTGGAAATGGGTGACAGTCTCAGGAAGGCCGCCACCTACGTCTACACGTCCACGGCCTTTCCGATGCTGACCGGCACGCTTGTGACCGTCGCGGGCTTCATACCGGTCGCCTTCAACAAGAGCAGCGCCGGGGAATTCACCTTCACCCTCTTCGTCGTCATCGCCGTATCGCTCGTCGTCTCCTGGATCGTTGCCGTCCTGTTCACGCCTCTGATCGGCGTTACCTTGCTGCCGAAAACCATGAAGAAGCATGCCGAACACAAGGGCCGGTTCGCGAGGGCATTCTCGAGCATGTTGCAACTCTGCCTGCGCTGGCGCTGGTTGACGATCATCGCCACGGTTCTCCTCTTCGCGGGATCGCTCGCGGGCCTGACGATGGTGCCACAGCAGTTCTTTCCGAGCTCTGACCGGCCGGAACTGATCGTTGACTGGAACCTGCCGCAGAACAGCTCGATTGCCGAAACGAGTCGTCAAATGGCTCAGTTCGAGCGCGAGATGCTGGCGGGCAACCCTGCGGTCGATCACTGGTCGACATATGTTGGAAGGGGCGCGCCGCGCTTCATCCTTTCCTTCGACGTGCAGCCGGCAGACGTTTCCTTCGGTCAGACCATTATCGTCGCCAAGGAGCTCGACGCCCGCGACAAGCTGAAGCAAGAAGCGGAAGCTTACCTTCAGAAGACCTTTCCCGGCACTGACGCCTATGTGAAGCTGCTAGAAATCGGACCGCCGGTCGGCAAGCCGATTCAGTACCGCGTGTCCGGCGAAGACCTCCAGACGGTGCGCGACCTGGCACAGAAGCTGGGGTCTGTCATCGGTGCCCATCCTTCCCTCAAGAATCTCGCCTTCAACTGGAATGAACCGGCACGTGTCGTAAAGATCGACGTGCTGCAGGACAAGGCGCGGCAGCTCGGTGTCTCGTCCCAAGACATCGCAATGGCGCTCAACACCGTCGTACAGGGTGACGCCGCAACGCAAGTGCGGGACGACATCTATCTGGTCGATGTCGTCGGTCGTGCCTCGGAAATGGAGCGCGGCTCTATCGATACGCTGCTCGACCTGCAACTGCAGAGCAGCAGCGGTCAGTCGGTTCCGCTCTCATCGGTCGCAACGTTCCGCTACGAGCTCGAACAGCCGACGATCTGGCGGCGCGACAGGGTCCCGACCATCACGATCAAGGCCGGAATCAGTGATACGACACAGCCGGCGACCATTGTGAAGGCGCTCGCCGACAAGGTTGCGGCGTTCGAAAAGACAATGCCGGTTGGCTATTCCGTTGCAGTCGGCGGTGCGGTCGAAGAAAGCGCCAAGTCGCAGGGTCCGATCGCCACGGTGGCCCCGGCCATGCTCCTTATCATGGCGACCCTGCTGATGATCCAGCTTCAGAGCTTCCACAGGCTCTTCCTGGTCTTCTCGGTTGCGCCCTTGGCGCTGATCGGTGTCGTCGCGGCGCTGTTCATGAGCAATGCCCCGCTCGGCTTCGTCGCCCTCCTGGGCGTGCTGGCACTCGTCGGCATTCTCATCCGCAACTCGGTGATTCTGATTGTGGAGATCGAGGAATTGCGAGCCGCGGGAAAGTCGCCCTGGAAGGCGGTGGTGGAGGCGACCGAACACCGAATGCGGCCAATCATGCTGACGGCTGCAGCCGCAACCCTGGCGCTGATCCCGATTTCGCACGAGATATTCTGGGGACCCATGGCCTATGCGATGATGGGCGGTATCGTCGTGGGCACGGCACTGACGCTCCTCTTCCTGCCGGCGCTCTATGTCGCCTGGTTCCGGATACCCCGTGAGATCGAGGAGGGCTGACATGACCGGTTCAACGCCTCCCGACCGCCCGCGCAGCATTTGCGCTTTGCAATGGATCGGCCGCAAGCGGCCGATCCTCACGACACATCGAACAAAGCCTCGACAGGTGCTCCCCGCGCTGGTGATAGTGTCCGTCGTCATAACCGGCTGCGCGACCCGGGTGGAGAACGTACTTCAACCTCATCAGGCGGCAGCCAACGAAGCCAGCCGGGTGAGCATGCTGGTGGCAACGACGCGAAGGCCATCCGACGATCCCGGCCGCCTCTATTCAGGCGAGCGTGGAACGGCGATCTCGCTGAATAACCTCACCGTCTCCATTCCTCCGGATCGAAACCGCAAGATCGGCGAGGTGCAGTGGCCCTCACGCGTTCCGCCGAATCCGGAAAAGGAGTTTGCAGTCCTTGAAGTCGGAAAGGTTGCGACGGAAGGGCAGGCTCTCGCATGGTTTCGCAAGAATCGGAACGCCAAGCGGCAGGTGCTCATCTTTGTTCATGGCTTCAACAACACCTATGCTGACGCCGTCTTTCGTTTCGCCCAGATCGTGCACGACTCGGGCACTGATGCGGCCCCGATCCTCTTCGCCTGGCCATCGCGGGCTCGCGTTTTCGACTACCTCTATGACAAGGAGAGCGCCAACTACTCTCGGCGAGCCTTGGAGGACCTGATCCTTCAGGCCACACGAAGCCCCGATGTCGACGAAGTGACGATTCTCGCGCATTCGATGGGGACCTGGCTCGCGGCGGAGGCACTGCGCGGCGTTGCCATGCGCGAAAAATCGATCCCGGCCAAGATCAAGAATGTCATCCTTGCATCGCCGGACATCGACATCGATGTGTTTCGCCGGCAGTTTATCGAAATGGGGCCAAAGCGGCCGCATTTTGCGATTCTGACATCCACACGTGACAAGGCGCTCGAGGTTTCGGGCTTTCTGTCGGGAGGAGTTGACCGGGTCGGAGGAACCGATCTCAGACCCTATGCCGCTGTGCTCGAGGAATTAGGCGTGTCAGTCATCGACACGAGCGCGATTGCGTCAAACGATCCGCTTGGCCACAATGCCTTTGCTGACAGTCCCGAGATCGTGCGTCTGCTCGGCCGGCGTCTGGCCGGCCAATCGATCTCGGGCGGCGAGGAGACGTTCGCGGATCGCGTGGGAGTAGCAGCCGCCAATTTCGCCGGGTCGGCAGCCCGTGTGGCCGTTGCGGCTCCGGTATCGGTCATCAGCGGCGATGCGCGTGAAGTTTTGAAACGCGAACTTTCTCCCTCGAGCGGGCAGATCGTGGATGGGAGGATCGCGTATTGATGACAAGGTCTGCTAGGCAGACCTGTTTTCTGCCTAGCTGCGGTTTGGCGCCCCTTTGCTCGCACGGTCGAGATCATCCAGTCGATCTGCGGCATGGAAGCCTGCAGACGCTCCCAAGCAGGAAACGACGTCGGTATGCGACGTCGTTTCCTGCAGCGAGGATCAAAACGAATACCCCACTTTGAAGGCGGCGCTGACGAGATCGTTGTCCGTAAAATTTCCAAACGAACCCGACGCATCACCGAACTGGTGGTAGCTGATGGCAGCGGTTATTTTCATCCCGTCCTTCGTATAGATGGCCCCAAGCGTGGCGCCCCACAAGCCGTCGGTTGCGTCGAGCGGCCCTTCAGCCGATACGTCGGTCGAGGGCTCATATGTCAGAGTTGTGAAACCCGACCATTGTTCACTGAACATCTGTGCCATGCCGAGCGTGTAGGTCGTCGTGTCGTTGAAGTGGACGAGTGATCCCAAAGGGTAGCCCGGCGGATTGATCGTGTGTTCGCTCCAATCGGCCCAGCGAACTGTCGCGAAGAGCAACGTGGAAAGGCTGATCGGCGCCTGGAGATGGACGTTGACCGATTGCGGGGTCTCGACATCCGTGGTCCCTTGATAGGCACCGGACGTGTCGAAATCGTAGTCGATCGCGGAATTGTATGTGAGTGCGATCCGGACACACCTCTCCGGGATTTCAAAGGCCGCCCCAACCACGTAGCCCGCCGCCCAGGTGTCGTCAAAGGTGACATTGCCAATACCGGCGGGCACGCCGCCTGCGAAAACTGAGATATCGGTGTCGCCACCCATACGTTGCAGTCTGGGTCCGCCGAAGACGCTGAAACGATCCGTGAGCTTGTAACGCAGTAAACCTGTGACTGCGATCGACTCGACTTTTCCCGACAGGCCGGACAGCGGCCCGCTATCATACTCGACCCTGCGCCCATAAGGATTGTCTACGATGACCGCTCCTGAGAATTGTTCGTTGATATCGCCCTTGAGGGCGCCATTGTAGAATGGAACCGAGGGCGCCGTATCGCCCGAAGCAAACGGGGGCCCGACGGCAATGATTTGTCCCCCCACGTTCGGACTGCCAAAGCCGAGCCCGAATTCGACATAGCGTCCCGTCTCGAAAAGGGCTTCATTCGGCTGCCCCAGGAGATCGAAGCCTCCTCCCATCGCCGGTGTGACGAAAAGACAGCTGAACAATCCGGTCAACAAATTATTAGATTTCATGCGGGTCTCCCTCCTCCGAGACGTGTCGCCTTTCCGCAAAGCCCAAGGAAATGCGCATTGCTCTCCTTGCCTGCAGCCCCCCTGCGCGTTGCCGGCTGCTCCAGGTCAAGGGTCTAGACCAGGAGGTGACACTCGAGCCCTTCACACCTCCGCCGATTAGGCTGTGGTGCGAGCGGCGAGGGCGTGCGCGTCCTGGTCTCGCCGAGATCAGGCGTCCAAGATTTCGAGCAACTGCCTGCCAAAATCGACGGCGCTGTCATCGGTGCGCATTTCGGCGCGCATAATGTCGCCCGGTGCGAGGTAACGTCCGTGCGCGGTCGCTTCCTGGATGATCGCTTCCTTGCGCTCCGAATCCTTGAAAAGCTTGGTCGTCAGGATTTGGGCGAGGGGGGCGCTAGCTTGCAGGATCACGCCGCCCGGCGTCCCCGTCAGGACCAGATCGCCCGCAGCCAGGTCCATCAGAGACGCAATGTCGTTGAGGCAGGTTTCCGGGCGAAAGACGAAGTCCCGGGAATGGGCCGACTGCCGCAGTTCGTCGTTCAGCCAGAGACGGATCTCAATCCTGTCGAGCAGATCCGCCACCTCGTCCGCTTCGGGAATGACCAGCCACGGGCCACAAGGGCAGAAGGTACGGGCGCTTTTGCCGCGGAACCACTGCAAGAAAGCTTCACCGAACATGACGTCGCGGGCTGATACGTCGTTGCACAAGACGAGTCCGCCGATGAAATCGCCGAGGGTCTCTCGGGTGACGTGGTCGCCTGCAGTTAGTGGTCGCTTCAGGACAAGACCAAGTTCCACTTCGTAGTCGAGCATCTGACATCCTGGCGGCCGGATGACGGGATCGAACGCTCCGGACAGCGACGAGGCGGCCTTCATGAAGAGCAGGTTCTTCTGGCGTGGCGCATGCCCCGATTGATCCGCGTGATCTGCATAGTTCAGACCCTGGCAGACGATCTGCGCCGGCGCTGTGACGGGGCTCAGAATGGTTGCAGAGCTGATCGGCAACCGTTCAGCGCCTGCCCGCTTCTTGAGCTCAGCGGGAGGAAGGCGCAGGATGTCGGCAGTTGAGACGAAGGTGCCCTCGAGCGGCGCGATCTCTTCTCCGTCCAAAATTCCCCACAAGGGTTCTCCGCCGATCGTAAATCGGGTCACTTTAACTACCATTTCATTTTCTTTCTCTGGAAGGGCCCCTTCGAAGCGGCTCGAATGTCCGCTCACGGCGCCTTTGAAGGTCGGTGCGGCGTTAGGCGCGGTCCTTGCCCTTGAGGTCCCCGTATCGCGCGCGATAGTTCTCGATTGTGTCCATCGCCCCGCAGAATTCGACATTGTGCCAGTCGGGGTCGTAGAGATAGCAGGCCACGTTGCCGCCAGTCTCGCCGTCACCCAAAGGCGGTTCGCTGTTGTGGCGGACTGGACCGTAGTTCAACTGGAATCCCTCGACCTGCTGTTGCTTGGCAAAGGCCAGGACATCCTCCAGTTGGTTTCCCTTCACCTCGAGCGCGAAATGGAAGAAGCTCATGCCCGAAGGTACGGTAATCCTGCCTGAGGGATCGTATTCCTCGACGAGCACGAGGCATTCCTCATGGTCAGTTGCACTCATGTAGCAGCAGCGAATGCGCCACCCTTCCTTGAACGGATGCGGCTCTGGCTCGCAGGTGCGGCTATGGATCATGCCGGCAACTTTCTCGTACCAGGCCCGGCTTCGCGCGATGTCGCGCACATAGATGGAGAGCTGCCCGATATGAGAAACGAGCGAAGGCTTGAAGACGCCGTAGTCCTCAGTCTTGTTGGAGAATCGCCGCTTCGTCAGCGTCGGCCACAACAGCACCATCTCGCGAAACCATTTCCGTTTCAGGAGGCCCGCGAAGCGTAGCTTGAATGGGGGAAGGACGTTCGGGGGAACGAAAGCGGTACCGCTCATCTGCTGGGCTCCTCAATGATCTCGATCCAGTGCCTGTCTGGGTCCTGGAGGCAAAAAGCACGCGATACAGGGCGCGCGGAGGCGACCATGCGCCCCTCGCGGATCGCTAAGTCCATGTCTCGTGCGCGGCGTCTGACCTCGTCGAATGCCTCTGCGTCCTTCACGGCTAGCGTGAAGTGCAGCATGGAATTGTTGTCCATCTTCAGCTTGTGATGCTTCACCAGGCAGATGTCGTGATGGTGGAAGCCGAACGAGAAGAAATGCATTTCCTGCTGCGACAAACGCATCGCGGCGCTGCTGTCCGGATGGTTGAGGGCGGAGAACTGCAGGTCGAAGACTTTGATATAGAAAGCCTTTGAGCGTTCCAGGTCGGTAACGTAGAAGACGTGGTGTTGAAGGTTGGTGACGGGGATCCCCGTTGGAGCGTTCATGACTGGTTTCCTGGCTGCTGGTTTACCCACGAGAGTGCTGGCGCCCCGATCTCGTAACGGGCAAAATTGATCGCCATGACTGGATTCCTTTTCTTCTCGCGGCTTCAGAGGAATTGCGCCTTAAAGGCGTAGCGACCCAGTTTTTCGCGGAGCGGTCCTGGATCGCCCTCGGCTGCAATTCTCGCAAGCAGCCCCAGCCGTGCGTCTTGAACGACCGAGAGCGATTCGAGCTTCACGCCGGCCGACGCCGCCTCCTGACGTACGACATCCTCGATCTCCAGCATCGACAATGCTGGCTTGAAGATCTTGCCGACGGGTGTGACGGGCAGCGCGGCCAGAATCCGGACCGATTTGGGATGCGCAGCGCGCTCGGGAATACGGCCGACGGCGTGGGCAAGCAGATCCGCCTCCGTTGCGGTCGCCGCCGGCTTCAACTGAACGTAGAGCACCGGCAGTTCTCCGGCGCGCTCATCGGGCCTTCCCACCGCTGCGGCGAGTTGTACCGCCGGGTGATCTTGCACTGCATTTTCGATAAGCTTGGGATCGATGTTATGGCCGCCGCGGATAATGAGCTCCTTCTTGCGACCCGTCAGCCAGAAGTAGCCATCGGTGTCCCGGCGGGCGAGATCGCCGGTGTTCAGCCAGCGCTCGCCGTCTATCTCAAGCCAGAGCCCCTTGTTGTGTTCGGCATTGATGTAACCGGCAAAGACATTTGGACCGCGGATCGCGAGCACGCCGACCTCGTCCGTCCCGGCGAACTCGGTGAAGCCTGCCGAATCGTCAAGTCTGACCACTGCCATTTGCTGGTAGGGGAGGCGTAGGCCGATCGAGCCGACACGTCGCTCGCCTTCCGGCGGATTGACGCTGGAAACACAGGCGCCTTCCGTCAGGCCGTAGGCCTCCAGAATGCGGATTCCGATCATCTCTTCGAAATTGCGGAACAGTTCCACGGGCATCGGAGCCGCGCCGCAAAAACCGTAGCCGACGCTCGAAATGTCGCGGCCGCCGACCGGCACCTGCAGCAGTGCCGAATATACAGTCGGAACGCCCGAGAAGGCCACGACACGATAGTGTTCGACGATCTCCCAAAAGGACGGAATAACTCCCTCTCCGCGATAGCCCTGCGGCGTGCCCATGACGACATGCCCGCCTTGCGACCACGGGATGAGGCCCGTCACAAGCTGTCCATTGACATGGAAGAGGGGCAGGCCGCAGAAGATGGTCTTGCCCGGCGCTAACACACTTCCGAGGAAGGCTTGGGTGGACCAGGCGTCGAACACTTCCGACAAATGGGTGCGCGCGGCGATCTTGGGCAGTCCGGTTGTGCCGCCCGTGCAGAAGTATGAAGAGATATCTCCGGGATTGGGCATCTCGAAGGTCAACCCGTCGCCGCGTTCCCCGGCAATTTCCTGACGCAGGCTGAGAACGGGGATAGAAAGGCTGCCGACATCCGGAGCCTGTGAGCGTACCTCAGTGGCTTCCTCAGCGGTGCCGCGGAGATACGGGGCGAAACTGACGGTCAGAATTCCTTGCAAGTCCGGCGCATTCGCCGCCGCCTTGATCACCTTCTGCCAGATATCGGTTCCGGGAAAGGGGGCCAGAGTGACGAGCCATTTTGCCTTCCCGGCAATGAGGAGCTCGGAGATCTGTCCCGCTTCAAGCAACGGATTGATCGCGAAGGCGATGCCCGCGGCCTCCCCGCCCCAGATCACGAAATGCGCTTCGGGCAGATTGGGCAGCACGAAGGCCACGACATCATCGCGGCCGATGCCCAGCCGCCGCAGGGCATTGGCTGTCCTCGTGATGTCAGCGAGGAGCTCGGCGTGCGTCCAGACGACGGGATCACGGAAGTTTTCAGACCGCAGAAAGAAGGACAGGGCAAGCTGATCCGGCGCGACAGCGGCGCCGTGCGCAAGCATCTCATAGGTGCTTGCCGGGAGGCTACGCTCCAGCAACGGGATTTGCTCGAATGCCTCAACATCGGGCAATGTGGCAATGGGGCGACCGCCGCCGCCATGGGTTTTCGCGAGCATAGTGATCTTCCTCCCTGTAGGTCCGCCGGCTCACTTGGACAGCGGCGGCAACTCTCAATTGGCGATGCGACGAGCTTCCTCCGGCTCGATCTCAAGTGCCTGGAGCACGAACTCCGCCGCGTCGGAGCCGCCATCCGCCCAGGTCTTATGGCCCTGCAGCACCAGTGGCACTGCAGCGAGACTGGTGCCGGCAATTGTCGCCAGCATTAACAAGGACCCTTCCGGAGGGCATCAACACCGAAGGAAATCAGGACTTCGGGTGTGATGAGCGGGTGCCTGAGATTGAAATTCTTTATCGCTTTGGGTTCCCAGAGTGCCGCAGTTGACGCGCAAAGGCATTCAGCGGCCCGAAGACTGTCCTGTTGTCGAAATTCCTGTGCATCAACGCCCTGTTCGACAAGTTCAGCGACGATGCCCTTAACGCGTTGTGCGTGTGCCTCGAAAGCGGGCCAGCGCTCATCATCGGCGATCGCTAGCAGCTCGAATATTTTGTCCTCATCCCGCATGAGAGCAAGGGCCCGTCCATGCAGCCCCAGCATGAACTGTCGGAGCGTTTCGGCACTTGTAAGGGTTCCGGAGTCGAGTTGGATGACAGGAAAATTGTCTTCGAGCACCCGCGCAACAAGCCTGTCATATATCGCCAGTTTGGAAGAGAAAAAACGATAGACGTTTGCTGGCGACATCTTGAGGTAGCTGGCGATGTCGCACACGTTCGTTTTCCTGGAACCATAGAGGGCGCACAATTTCTCTGCCGCGCTGAGAATACGGGCAACATTCATTCCTCGGCTCTCTTGCCGGCTTGTTCGCCGGTGGGGCATGCCCGAGCGGCAGTTATCACTCTCAAGCATCGGCGCCCCCTCGCGAATCTGTGTCGCCGGGACGGGTCAACCTCAGTTCGCCCAGATAGACGCTCTCGGACAGGACGCAGTCGCGCCAGACGCTGCCATGGGCATGGGACGCTTCGACACGATATGTGCTTCCGTCACCCCGCAAACCGTCGAAGCCAAAATCGCCGAAGCTGTTCGTCGTGGCACTCGCGAGACGCTTGCCTCCCTGGGATAGGGTCACCTCCGCCCCTTCGAGACATTCCACCGCCCCGGCGATGTCGGCGCTGACGCTGCCGCCGATGAAGCATGTCTCCCACCGTTCCAGACCCCGGTACCAGATGCGGGGTTTGGTTCCGAGCTCGGGCTTCTGCACCTTGAGCGCCTCGGTGGCCGCCTTTCGCTCCATGGCGGCGTCATCGAGTTTCACCGCCTCGAAGACGTCCGTCGGACAACTCTGTTGGCAGCGAGGTCGTTGCCAGCCCTGATCGAGCAGGTGGGCATCGAAGATCCAGGTCTGCGGCACCTGCTGCTCCTCGTTCCAGACGATTGCCCGGTACGGGCACGAGCCGAGAATGTCCTTGCGACCCTTAGCCTTCTCTGGATCGATGATAACGATGCCGTCGTCGCGTTTGCGGATGGCGTCGCCCGCATATCGCATGCAGGGCGCGTCATCGCAGTGGTTGCACATCACTGGCAAATAGGTGGTCTCCACCATCGGCGCACTGCCCTGTACGCGGCGCAGGATACGAATCGGGCTCTCTCCCACGGCAGCAGCCGGCGCCGCGTAGCCCGGAAAGTCGTTGCCGACATGTTCGTCCCGGTCCGCGATCACGCAATTGTGGCAGTTCTCGCAGCGGCCGACGTTGATGATCAGATTCCATTTGCTCAAGACTTCCTCCTACGCCGCGCAGCCATCTTGAAGGCGTCCGCGTTCTGCCACTTCTCGATTTGCACAAGGCAGGAATTGGGAGCCATGCTGCTGGTTCCGCGGGTCTGCGACCGGTCCGGGGTAAGGATGTTCAAGCAGCCGCCGACCTCTACGGTCTCTCCTTCAACTTCGATAAGCTGGAACTCGGCGCTGGCCTCATAGGACTTGACGACGCGCGGGGTCACCAGGGCCGAAATGTCGGCGGCGCAGATCACGGCTCCGCGATCGTTGAAGATTTTCACCAGGTCACGATGACCAATGCCGCGGGCGGCGGCATCGGCCGGGTTGATCCGCAGCAACCAGAAGCGATGGCCTGCAACCAAGGCACGGTGGTCCTCGACCTGATTGACCGCGCTGTTCTTGCCATCCATGCTGGTGTGGAAGCTGTAGCGGCTGTGCGTGGCGATCATCTGAAGCGGATAGCGCTCCGTCAGCTCTGTGGTGCGCAGCCCTTCCCAGGAGGGAATGTAACGATTGACCGGCGGTCGATCCGGATTGTCCGCCGTGTTCCGCTTGAGGATCTCGGGCACGAATTCGAGTTTGCCGCTCGGCGTTTGCAGGCCCATGCCGAACTCTTCGGCATACTGGGATGGCATCGGAAGTGGTTCCGGCAGATCCTTGCGCCTGCCCTCGGCGAACCAGCGCATGTCGACGGGCTGGCGCAGTTCCGGCTTTTCGGGCGGCACGACGTAATAGCCCTTGCGGCAGAATTTCTTCCAGGAAATTTCGCCGGGCAGATCTGACGAATCGAAAACCCGCTTAGCCCAGTCGAGTTCGCTGCAGCCTTCGGTGAAGACAGCGCCCAGGCCCAGCCGGGTCAGGATTGCTGTGAATATGTCGTAGTCGGACTTCGACTCGCCCAAGGGCTCGATGCACTTGTGCTGGAGGGTTATGACGCGATGGTTGACCACATTGACGCCGTGGTGGGCGTAGCCTCCGGAATTTGCCCATTCGCCGATGTCCCAGCGCTCCAATGAAGTGCAGGCCGGCAGGATGACATCGGCAAACTGGGCCTCGCCCTCCATCCAGATGGACTGGTTCACCACGAACTCGATGCTCTCGTGCCGATAGGCGTCCACCCAGCGTCCAGATCGTGTCACGGTGCCCAGGGACGATCCGCCGTAGCGGTAGATCATGTGAATTGGCGAGTAGCCCGGCATGGGATAGCTGAAGGGCGCGAACTGGGCCTCCTGAGCCAAGCCGTCCCAGAGATAGCCGGTGGCGTGGCCGTTGATGATCGCGTCGGGCAGTTGCTGGCGCGGCACCATCTGCTTGACGGGATTCATTGTCAGAATGTGCGGCATGCGCTGATAATTGTTGACCGCATTGCCGGTCCACGCCAGGTCCCCGGAAATCCCTCCATCTGCATAGCCCGGAAAATAGAAATGCAGGTCGTGCGGGACCCCGATCTGGAGACCGCCGAAGTTGATGCCCGGCTTGCCCCAGCCCTGCATCGCCATCATCATCACCATGCAGCGCGCCCATTGCGCACCGGTCGCGCCACGGCCTGCGCCGCCGAACCCCGTACCGGTCATGCCGACGGCTAGATAGACCTTCCTGCCGCCCCACTTGCGGGCCAGCGCGCGCACGTCCCTGGCAGGGATGCCGGTCTCGGATTCCTGCCATTCAGGGGTCTTTGGAACGCCATCGGTTTCGCCCTGCAGGTGCGCTTTCCATTCATCGAAGCCGGTGGTTCGGGTCGCGACGTACTCCTCGTCATAAAGGGCTTCCGTGACCCAGACATACATGATCGCCTGGGCCAGAGCCGCGTCGGTCTGCGGCCGGACGGGAAACCAGCGTCCGCCCAGCAACTGGGCTGTCGGATTGCAATGCGGGTCAACATGAACGAACTCGATGCCGAGTTCCTTGGCCCAAAGACGACGCGTCGTGCCCTCGAATCCTGCATAGGCTCCATTGGTGCTTTCGGGATCGCAGGACCAGAAGACGATCATCTCGGCTTCCTTGAGGCAGTCCTCCACCCCGCCATAGCCCGCAGGCACGCCGACCCGCATCGAGTTGCCGAAATGATGCATTGCGCCCCAGTACCAGCCTTCCCAACTGTCCGGATTTGCCGCGACCCGGGTGAAGCCGATCAGATTGGCAAAGCGCATCAGCGAGCTCAGGTAGTAGCCCACGTTTCCCCACTGGTGATGGGACGACATCGGGAACGTGATGGACCCGGGCCCGTGGACGCGCTTCTGCCGGTTAATCTCCGTGGCAACGATGTCCAGCGCCTCATCCCAACTGATCCGCACGTAACCGGATTTGCCGCGGTTATGGGGATTGCGTTCGCCATTGGGATCGAAATCCACCCGCTTCATCGGGTAGAGGATACGCTTGTCCGAATAGACCAGCGATTTCATCGTCAAGGCGTGCGGCGCCACCAGCGCCCGGCGAGGCGGACTGAATTTGCGGCCGCGAGCCTCGATCACCCAGGTGGACGGATCGGTTGCGTCGAACTCGATCGGCGTAACCCGCAGAATGCGTCCATCCTTGACATAGACGAACAGGGGACCGCCGTTGGTGCAGGTGGTGTAGCGGCGGCTGCCATCGGCCATCGGCATCCCCACGGGCAGGCCGGCGGTCTCGCTCATGTTGAGAGTCTGCATGAACCAGACAATCAGTTCGTCAGGCCCGGTGGTCACCACCTTAAAGTTCTTGGCCGCGTGGATGATCTCGCCCTGATCGCGATTGGGCAGCAAGAGTTTCAAGGCGGTCGCCACGTCCTTGAAGCACATGACCACTTCGCCCTCGGCCGCCGTGCCCGGACGGGAGCGGAATTTGCCTCCTCGGATTTCCACGATGCGGCCGATGCTGCCGTCCTGTAGGCCGATCCATACGATGACGTCGCGCTGCCTCAGCCGCTCCCGGAACGCAGGGGCGCGGGAGGCTGTGTGGTTGAGCACTTTGGGCAGGGCAACAAGGATGGTCCTGAGAACCTGCCGGTTCATCCTGGATTTTATGGCTGACATGTTGTGGCGGTCCGCGAGTCGGAATGTTCGATTTCGACGCCGTAGAGAAACGCCTTGATCGCAACACCGCGCGAAGCTTGCAGCTTCATTGGTTGTTCTCCTCCACTCCCATTCCCCGATATTGACCATAAAATCATAATGACTATAAAGTCAATTCGAAAATGTGATATCGAACGGAACTGGAGGGATGAGGGCGTTAGCAGGCCAATTGGTCAGGGGCACGCCAGGCTCGCCACTCCCTGCGTCGTCGCAATCGCTGAAAGCTATGCCGGCGTTTTCCAGGACCGAGCGAATGTCAGGGCGGCTGATCGAGGCCGGCGATCGAGAGGTTCAGTTCGAGCGGAACGTTGCTTATGTTGTTCCGTTTTTTGCGGTGGAACGCGCGAGCAACGAGCATATGACTGAGAAAATTGTTCCTCCGCCCAAGAAGGGCGCTACCAAACCACGGCCCGTCCGCCGTCCTCAGGACGCGACGCCCACGTCCGATGAGCGGATACATCCGCCGCGGGGTCGACAGTGGCTGCTGATCGCAAATTATTCGATGTTCATGCACGAAGTCGACTCGTAGACGAGCGATGACCCCGTTATGTGCTTCTAGCATCGCATAATGTATCGAATGGAACGCCCTAACCGGATCGACCCTCTTTCCTTTCTCCACGACGCGGCGAGGGCCAGGCGCGACCTCGCGTACAAATTCTTGGCCCTCGAAAGGCTCAGCGGATTCTAGTCCAGGAGAGGCAGAAGAGCATCGATGCTCTTCTTCGCGTCCCGTAGAAAGGCCCGGGATCGATGTTTCGGCGCCGGATGTGGCGGCGGCGGTTACGGCGGCGAAGACCGCCTCTACAACCGCCTTGCTCTGGACTTTGGTCAAGCCATGTTCGGTCGCGATCTTTTCTGCAATCTCAATGGTTGTTGTGAATGTTCTCCCCTCATGGTGAGGCGAGAAGTCTCGCCCGACGGGATCCCTTCTGTCATCTGGCGACCCAGCGAGCCGGGCCTAAATCCTGACGATTTCCACAGCGCAATCGTGGCCTATCGTCGAAGTTGTTCCGTCGGCCCTTTTGGGGCGTTCTTGGTCGATCGACGCAGGGACATTCAAAGGTGTCTGGTCATCTGGTGCAGCAAGGTATCGCCCGCCAATTAGAATGGCGAGCGTTGAGCAAAGTCGAATTCCCATCCACCACGAGCCACAGCTCGTTGCCCAAGGCGCGGACCGTGAGGGGTTTCCGTTTCTCCTGATTGCCTTTCGCCGCCGCCACCATATGACGGTTCGCATTGACGATGCCTCTTTCGCGCGCACGCGCGTTGACCAGCTGCTCGAGCGGAATAAGGAGGTGTGGTTCGCCAAGGTCGAAGTAGAGCGCAGGATCATCCGGAAGCCTCGCGAGCGCCGCGACGATTTCCTGGTTCAACTCACTCTCCCCAACAGCGCCGTTAGGCCGAAGAGTTGGATACTTTAGCGACACTTCTTCAGGTTTCATGCAGTGCCTCTGGGAGAATTCGTGATGCCTGGCTTTACACCGATGGCACTTCGCGCCCAATCCACGGTTTGAGCGGTGTGGAACGCGGCACGCCAATCGGCATCGGGACCGCGCTCTCATATGGGCATTTGATGCCTTCGTCGTTCTGGGTTGCTCAGTACCTATGTCGAAACGCACTGTCGGGCGCTGCGCAGATAAGATCCGACGATTGCGGTGGTTGGTTCGAGATCGAACTCAACTTCGCGCCAATGTGTTTTGCTTGCTGCTCGGTCAATCTGAACTGCAGTGACGACACGTCTGTTCGGTCCGGGTCGACGCTGAATTCGATCCTCAAGAAGACGTCACCGCTCCCGTCTGCGGTGACAGCCTCTGCCTTCCAATCGATGACGGCTGATGCTCGAATAATGCCTCGTCCGTCTGTGCTCCAATCGTTTATATGCAAGTTGACCCCCCTCTCGCTGCGCAAGCTGCTGGCAGAAACACCCCGCTGAGCGCGTAGCTCTCGTTCGGTGCCGACCACGCGCTGAGTGAATTGGTGCATACCAGTTCAGTGGTACTGGTTAATTTTTTGTCTGGCATTAAAATTTGCAAACCAGCGCATTAGCAAAACATGAAATCCTCTCCGGCCTTAGCGATCACGAAGTCAATCTCGTTGCCATCAAACGCTGATTTGTTCTCATATCCCTGCGCTCAACGACTGGTAGTCGTTGGCAACAACTGCCGAGGAGAGAGTTGGTCAATCAGCCCCAATCACCAATCGTTCGTTCCTCCTCCGTCATCGCTGCGTCTGCGCATGCTAGGAACGTAAATGCCGATGCCGCTAGTCCCGTGTCGGATGATCACTTGGACTGGCCTGTGAGGCGCGTGACCCATTTGCCTTGCTGGCGACCTTCGCAGAGAAGCGTGTCTTTGACGTTGCCGTGCTCAGCCTGACACGGGCTCTTCCCTCCGGAGATCGCTGAGAACCTCTATCAGGCGCGGGGCCACGTCACGGATTTCGGTCAGTTAAATGGTGCTCATGGCCGCAGCACTTCGTCAGCCTTGGCGGTAAGCGCAGACGTCTGGCGGCGCTTGTCGTTCGCATGGGCTCATAGTCGGCTCCCAGCGCCTGCGGAAGGGAACAAAGCTGCATTCTCGACGGTTGATGGGTCGACTGCACAGTGGAAACGAAGGCGTTGGATTGGACCGTTCACATGGAGGCGCCACCACTTGAAAGAAAGCTTGCAGCGATCCTTGCGGCCGATATCGAAGGCTATTCCCGCTTGATGAATGCCGACGAAGAGCAGACGCTTGCGACTTTGACGTCGCACCGCACTATTGTCGACGGCCTTATCGAAAGCGCCCATGGTCAAATCTTCGGGACCGCCGGCGACAGCGTGTTGGCGGAATTCCCATCAATCGTCCATGCCTTCAACTGCGCAGTCGCCATTCAACAAGCGATGTGGCGTGCCAACCAGGCGCTTGCCGACGACCGGAAGATGAACTTCCGCATCGGGATCAATATCGGCGACGTTCTGGTGAAGGACGGTGATATATTCGGCGATGGTGTCAATATCGCCGCCCGGCTCGAAGGCCTCGCCGATGCCGGCGGCATCTGCGTGACAAGAGGGGTACGAGATCATCTGCGCGATCGCGTCGATACCACTTTCGAGGATTTGGGTGAGCACCAGGTCAAAAACATTGCGCGCCCGCTCCGGGTCTTCCGTGTCCTTTTCGACCCCAAGGCCGAACCAAGCCTGAATGCGGAGCTATCGTCCGTCGACACCCCCGAGCGATCCTCGTCTGTCGAAGAGCCCTTCTCGGTAGACCGTGACAAAAATGACGAGGTGCGTCGGGTCGAGGTGGCCTTTTGGGAGGCGGTACAGGAAAGCGACGATCCGGCGGAGTATCTCCTTTACCTCAAGCGGTTCCCGGCGGGCCAGTTCGCCGAACTGGCAGCCGCGCGTGTTGCCCAAGGCGGGTCTGGCGAAGCCGATCCCGGTGTCGAGGTCTCATTCTGGGAAACAGTGCGTGAAACCGGTAACGTCGAGATGATTGAAGCGTATTTGTCAAAGTATCCGCAGGGCCAGTTCGTCGATCTCGCGAATATTTTGCTGGCAGACATTCGAGCGAAATCAAACGCATAACGATCCTCGCAACGACTTCACCCCCGCCAAACCGGGAGAATTCAGCCCTACGCGCCCGATCAAGATCATAGCGTTGGCCCAGTTGGTCGACGCTCAGTTGATGGCCGCGAACCGACAAACCCTCAACGCGACCTCGAATGATTTTTCGAATGCCTCGCACCGGCTTACAGCGCCTTAGCTATTGACCACCTTAGGGCACGGCTGCAGCTCTTCGGCTTCATTGCTGGCTGTTCGCAGTACATTCAAGACTCCGCTCTTTGATGTTCAAGACTCGTGCTCTTAAGCTGCGGGGTAGGTGGATGGAGACGCCACCCCGCCCAGGGGCTTTGCCGGACCTGCTGCTATCGCGAAGTAACCACGGGGGGCTTTGGAAGGACGGTGGCGATCGGACGGCCGCCGTCGCTCAAAACGCCCCCGACCAGCAGGTAAGCAGCGATTACCGCCATTGATAGAAGCATTACTCCGATTGGGAGGGCCGTCGTAAACTTCCTTTGTGGCGTTCCGTAAGTGTGTCGTTCGTACATTCGCAAATCCTCAATCGTCCAATCGGGCAACGACATCAAAGCTGGTCCTTGCTGACTGCAAGGGGGCGCTCCGGCGCCGTTGCCCGCCCAAGACAGTTAAGGGCTGTGCTGCTTGGGCTAAGAAAAAAACTAACGCGACGGTAGGGTGCGACAACGAACCTAAGACCTTTGCGTTGCCCGTCTGGGACTGAGGTCCCATGGCGGAACCTTTTGCGCCGCCCTAGGTTTGGATATGTCTCGATCCTCGACCCGATCGAGGCGCCTCCAGGCCCCGCTGCCATTAGTGTCCCCGCTAGATGTGGGGCCCATCGAGGTCGTTAATGCTCGCAATTCTTGACCGGCTCGCGAAAGCCGGGCGCTGGTTCACCTCAGGTCCCGCCTCAGCGGGGCCTTTTTTTACCCAGAATGGATGAGTTGTAGGCTGACCGCTGAGGTAGCATGGGAGAAGCGGCTGCATTCATCTCTTGCAGCCGCACTCATGCAGGAGCTCGGTTTCGGATGCACATTCAACTATCGGCCGATCGATCGCGGACAGGTGGTGATCTCCTGCCATAAGGATCGCGGTTGCCGTACTTCTCTGAAGGATCGGGAGCCTCGCATGTTGCGGGACAACCCGGTCGTCAACGCTGTCTCTTCCACTCGGGAAGGGACAGCCGCCCACCGCCCGAATTTACCCTCGCTGCAGCGGTCACACCCAAGCGGGCAGCAAGACTGGCGCCACCCGGTAGCGACCTCACGCAACCACGAGACAAATAGGTACTCGTTGGCAATTCCTGCCCACCGCGAGACGTAGGGCATCGTTCGTCCCGGTTGGTAGGTGCGGGCGGACCTCCACGCCAAGCTCCCGCAGGCGGATACCACATTGAAGCTATCGCGCCTGTTCAAGTCACTAGGAACCGAGGGCTTACAGCTCGTTGAAGTCTGGTTCGTCGAACAATCCGGACTGCGCCCGTATCAAAGGAACAATGATCATATTCGCTGGTTTGAAGTTCAATGGATCGGGCTCGCGTCTGATCGAAGAGGAGGCGCAAATGATCGACGACCCAAAGGACCGTAGACCACAGCAACAAAGCTTTTCACCGTCCGAGGAGCGCGGTCGATACTCGGAAGGTTCTGAAAATCGTTCTGCCGGGTGGCTGGATGAAAGCCAGGCTGGTGAAAACTCCCCCGGTGATGAGCAAGCCAACCAAGCGAAAAGAGCCGCAATGCGGGCTGTGGATGACGAAAAGAGCGCGCTGGCCCGCCAACTGCGCGGTCTAGCAGGCGCCATGGAAAAGGTCGGATCCGAGCTCCGCCAGTCGGAGCAACCGGCGCTTGGGCGCTACACGCAGCACATTGGGCACTCGATCGGACGGCTGGCGCGCGATTGTGAAAACCGAGAGCTCGGAGAAATAGCGGCTATGGCGGAAGATTTCGGGCGAAAGCAGCCTCTGGCCTTTCTCGGAATCGCAGCAATTGCTGGACTGGCGGCAAGCCGATTCCTGTCTGCCTCGGCCGAACGGTCCCACATCACCCCGAATGTTGCCCAACCGAATTCCACCGCGACACACGGCAAGGAAGGCGACTGGGACTTTGAAAAGGAATTGCGCGATGCTTGACCCTCGTGATGACCGCTCCTTATCCGACCTCATGACAGGATTGGTGACAGACATAGCCGGGCTTTTTCAAAAGGAAATCGACCTCGCGAAGGCCGAAGCAGGCGAGAATCTAAATCGAGCTATCGGCAGCATCGAGACGTTGGTCGTTGGGCTTATCTTCGCAATAGCGGCCGTTGGTGTACTCTTGGGCGCGGTCGTGCAAGGGCTCGGCGCCTTCCTCATTGCGCAAGGAATAGAGGAAGCGAACGCTGATGCCCTATCAGCGGTCGTCGTCGGTCTCGTCGTGGGTCTTCTCGCATGGGTGATGATCTCGCGTAGCCTCGCCAGGCTCGGAAACCGCAGCGTGCGCTTCGACAAAACGACGGCGTCCCTCCACCGTGACCTCGAAGTGGCTAAGGAGACAGTACGATGACCGTGGACACGCATTCGCCTGCTCAGTTGCAGCGCGAGATCGAAGCCGATCGCCAAAGGATCGAAGAAAAACTTCACGCTATCCAGGAACGGATGTCGCCTGGCGAATTGATGGATGAGTTTCTTGCCTATGCGAGGAGGAGCGGAGGAGCAGAATTTCTCAAGAACCTCGGCGGCGCGATGAAGTCGAACCCCATTCCGGTAGCCCTGACGGGCATCGGCCTTGCGTGGCTGCTTGCGGATCCTGCGTCCCGTGCACCGCAAGCTTCGGCCTCCGATAACGGTGTAGACAACTATCCACTCGCTTCCGTGAACGGCAGTCTTCGGCGTATTGGGCCGGTCGAGGCAAGTTTTGGCGAACGATACAGCCATTTCGAAGATCAGGGAGGCAGTCGCTTTCGCGCCCGAACCGATGCGGCCGGCCACAGGGCCGGTCATTTCGTGGATCCGAGTGGCGCCGTCTATCGCGGCTTCGCCGACGCATCCGGATCACCGATCGAGGACATCCGTGATGAAACGGGAAGGTCGTTCGACGAAGCCTCCGGCTGGGGGTCGGCTACCTGGCGAGAGATGAAGGGCGCAGCAAGCGGCATTTCCGAAACGATTGCAGAAGCCGGCCGATCGGCGGCGGAAGGTGCTCGAGGTGTCCGCCAGATCGCTCAAACTCAAGGAGCACAGCTGAACGCTGCCATCCTCAAGAACTTTCGCGACCAGCCTCTCGTTGGCGGTGCGCTTGCGTTTGCGATCGGTGCAGCCATTGGAGCAGCGCTGCCTGCAACGGCGCTGGAGGATGTTACCGCCGGCGAGGCCTCGGACCGCGTGCGCGACCATCTTGCGGCTACGGCGGATGCCGCCGCAGAAGGAGCGATCGAAGGTGCCAAGGGAGCCTTGGACGAGACCCGCAGAACGACGCCAGGCGAGACGCCGAATGGATGACGCCCCGGTTGCCGAGCATCTCGTCAGCGCGCAGTTCTGGTTCTAGTCTTTCCAGAACTGGCAAAGTGAGTTCCTTTCGACAGCCGTTATCGTCGTTTTCTCGATCTTCCTGAGATTCCGGGGCTCACCCGAATCGAAACCGGTCGCTGCGCCCCACGCGAAAACGGGGTCCGGTGCTTTCTGAGCAACCTCGCAAGATATCAAAGGCGGGCCTCGCAATTAATCAAACTCAATCCCCCCGGCGGTTGAGGGCGCTTCATTTCATCACTTGCTTATATTCAACCGGTGGGCGATCCTGCTGCCGGTGGATCATGGAGGGGGAATTGAGTGGCTTCACCGACAAGGAGATAGCGGCTGAGCTAAAGCGCCGTGCTGATGCAATGCAAGCGCCAGACCAACGCCAGAGAGCAGCGGCGCGCAGTGCCGAGCCACAACGGATGGATCTGATATGTCTCCACTGTCGCAACCCAATGCCCTCATGGGAAGCAACCGACCCAGAGAACCCGATCTGCGATACCTGCATGGGCTGGTGAAACATTGTCGTTGGAGGCGGATATGGAAAACCACTGGGCGTCACTTGAGGCGGAATATCAGGGCAACGACATTGAAGTGATCTCTACGGATCCGCTGCTTGGTCGCCTTCAACTCATAGCCGAGCAAGAAGAAGTCGTTGAGGTTATGCTGGATCGCGCGACGGCGGAACAACTCCTATCTGCTCTGGTGCAGTTCCTCGCCCACGGAGAGGGCGACGACGCCCCCAGCTTCTCCGCGGCGCAGTAGTAACATTGGTTCAGGCCCACCGCTCGAACGTGCGACGTTGGTACCAAAAACCGATGCCTTTCCGCTTGGCTAAGCCTGAAGAGATGGCAACTTGATAATGCCGGATGACGTAAGAAGTGAGAAAATGAGGGCTGCCACCCTGTCCGGGTAATCGTCGCGCGCCGGTGCCTCGTTATGCCCACATTCAAGGGCTGAGGTAGGCCATGGACAAAGCCGGCATCGCCTTCCTCGTACTCATCTGCATTCTCGTCGCCCTGGTATTGAGCATTCTGGCGCTCCGACCGGAAGTGGAGCCGGCACCACCGGAGGCGCCGGCAATCGTTCCTGGCTACTAGAGCCTCTCACATTCCCGGTCCCACGACGGAACAACGAGACGTCGAAGGTGTTGCTGTAGATCGCAACGACCACCGGAACAGCCGCATGCGTATAGTCGTGATTGCAATTGTCGCCTCGATCATGAGCATACTTGTTTTCAAGTATGTCGACGGCACGTTCGGCAACTCCGAGGTCGCAGCTACGGCAGAGCAACTTTCGGAAGATTAAACGCCCAGCAAAAAGGCCGAAGCGATCGCTTGCGGCGCGGACTTCGCCCTCACCCGGTTGACCTGTTCATCTCCGGTTTTGGTTGCCGTGATACAATTCGCCAGTCGGATGCACCCAAGAGGAGCCAAGCATGAGCCGAAATACCGTCCTTGGAATAATTCTTGCCGTGGTGGTCATCATCCTCGTCGTCCTCCTAATGCCAAAGAAGGAAACGACCCCGGAGACCGCAACACCGCCCGCGACCACGACTGAGCCGACGACATCGCAACCGTCGACGACCACGCCATCGACAACTACCCCGTCGACGACAGCACCGTCGACTGCTGAGCCGTCAACCACCCAACCGTCGACGACCACACCGTCCACTACGGAGCCGTCAACGACGACACCGTCGACTACTCAGCCGTCTACGACGCAACCTTCAACTACGACGCCTGCTCAATAGAGCTTTTTAGGGTCGCGACCACCCTGCGCATAGACAGCGTCCTTGCGTGGTCGCGCTTACCCAGTTGGGACGAACCTATCTGAAGAGCGCCTCGCCGACCTCGACAACGACCGGCCACTCCAGGGCACGTTGGAAGGAGCTGCTGGAAATCAGCCGAAAGAACCTGGTCCAGCGTCGGCGAGGGTCCGGTCTGCCTAACGCCTTCCGGGCGCGAATCCTGTTGGTGCCAGGGTTGAGGAATTGTGGGTGGGAACAAAGGTCAGCTCAGCCTGTTCGGCGCCTACAGCGACGAATGCGAGAGGAGAAAGCTGATGACCAAGGCTGAAACGACCCAAGATCATGACGAGATTCGACATTGGGCAGAGGCACGCAACGGGCGGCCAACCCGAGTGAAGGGCGGCGATGAAGGTGGGATTTTACGGATTGATTTTGGCGAACGGGATGAACAACTGGAGCCGATTTCATGGGAGGAGTTTTTCAGGATATTCGACCACAATCGATTGTTTTTTCTGCACCAGGACAAAGTCGCCGATGGCAGCTTGAGCCGGTTTAACAAGTTTGTTGATCGCGCCTAGGTCAGATATGAGCCGGGCCCGGCTGTGCAGGCTTCCGCGCCCACCAATAAAAATCGGCCCCGAGGGGGGCCGAAATTGAGTTTTAGGGGCTGGGTAATAAACGCTTCGCAGCCTCCCGGTTCCGGTCAAGGCCTGTAGCGGAGACGCTCTTTCTCGATCTCCTCGGGAGTGTAGGGATCGAGGTCTTCGTCGAAGCGTGTCCAGCCCTGCTCGAGGTAAGCTGCGCGGCGTTGTTCGGGATCTACCCAGCTGCCCCGGCGTAGGATGGCCTGGGCGTCCGCGTATAGGCTCTCGTCAACCCGGGCGGTGACAACAGCTCCGCCGCGGCGCACGCCCTCGGCATAGACATGGGCATGTTCCTCTGGGACGCCGGATTCGGTCATCGCGCCGATCAGTCCGCCCGCAGCGCCACCGGCGACTGCGCCAGCTGCTGCACCTGCTGCCGTTGCGGCAAGCCAGCCCGCCGCCACCACAGGACCGACGCCTGGAATGGCCATTACGCCAAGCCCGGTCAAGAGGCCCCCGATACCGCCAACTGCAGCACCTAGACCTGCGCCTGTGCCTGCGCCCTCGGCAGCATTGCTGTCTTTGGAGTACCAGTCACCGACATTGTTGGAAACGATACTGATATCGTCAGACGGCACGCCGCGATCTTCAAGCGCACTCACCGCCGCGCGGGCATCGGAGTAATCGTCAAAAAGTCCACTAACGGTTTTCATTGGGGTTCCTCGCTGCTGGGATTAGTTGGCGACCACGTTGCCCTGGTAGTCGACTGCGATCTGGACAGACTTTCCGTCCTTCATGGCGCTGCCTCGCCAGACGCCCTCGCTGTCGAGTTTGAGGCCCGCAACGTCGGTGTAACCGGCTTCAACGATGCGTTTCTTGGCCTGTTCTTCGGTGAAGCTGTTTGCCCCGGCGACCGGGGCGGTGGGATTGGTGGAGTCCGGCGTCGCGACGGCCGGCGTGTCACCGTTCGTAGTGGCCGGAGGCGTAGAAGTCTGCGCGAGCGCGCCAAAGGTCGATGCGCCGAGGAATACCGCGGCGAGCAGCAGTTTCTTCATGATGTCTACATCCTTGTTTTCAGCCCGTGGAAGGCACTACCCTCAAACTTCGCTCGAATTTTTTGGTTCCCGAGTTTTTTACCGTTCACGCAGTGGTTTCGACTTTTCGAAAAATACGTGTCGGCCTAGGGGCACGCGATGTGTTCATGTTCCCACCCCATCGCCACGTTCCATGATGCGGCTCTAGCGGCTGCGCTCCGGTCATCAGTCCAGGTGCTCTGGCATTTCTTTCAGCTGATCCTTCGTCCAGGTGGTGATGGCGTGAACGTCGCCGTCATCGTCGCGCATGAAGTCGAGATCCGCCAACGGCACGGCGACCGGTTTCGCGCCAATCCCGAGGAAGCCGCCAACATCAATGATCGCAGTGCTGCCGTGAAGGTGATCCACCGTTCCGACCTTGTCATCGTCTGCGCCGTAAACGGTCGCGCCTTCGAGGTTTGCCGGTATCAGTTCCGAAGGATCAAGGCGCACGTGATTGGTATGGTCCATATCTTTGGTCTCCGGTTAAGTCGGACTGAAAGAACCGGCTCAGCGGTAAACGGTTCCATTGATGAAGCTGCTTTCTGTCGGCCTCGGCCTGAGAGAGGTCTCCTCTGCCGCGATCAGTCGCCAGACGAATCGGGAAGGTGACCTGCGTCCAGGGCGAGGTCGCGCAACCTCAGCGAAATGCAAACAGTTCGCTGTCCGGATCGTGGTGCCCCAATATTGCTGCCGACACGATCTCCGCGGCGATCTGGCTGTAGGTGATGCCGTTTCCGCCATATCCCATCACAGCGTAAACGTTGTTGAGCCCTGGAACCGGACCGATTATCGGAAGCCCGTCGGCGGTCACGCCGAAGGCCGCTGCCCATTGATAGGCTGGCTCGGCGATCGGTAGTTTCAGGAGCGCAGACAGCTTCGCCCGCAAGGTCTCGGATTTGAACTTGAGTTTGATGGGGTCCTGAAATGCTGTGGGGCTTTCTTCGTCCTCACCTCCGACGATGAGGCGGCCATCCGCAGTCGAGCGAAAATAGAGGTAGGGGTCCGATCCCTCCCATAGCACATAATCCTTGAGCCAACGCGGCCTCGGATGATGCGGCTTGGTTGCAAGCGCCCAGGTGGAGAAGATCCGATGCTCTTGGTTGGCCACGACATCGAGCAACTCGTAGCCGGTACAAAAGACGACATGCCTGGCCTGTATGATTTCTCCTTTTGATGTCGCCGCGGCGTTCCAGTCATCGAGGCTGCGAATGTCGGTGATCTCAGTATCTCCTACGATCGCCACACCGTCTGCCTGCACCTTGCCCCACAGGCCGGCGGTTAATTGTGCGGGATTTGCGGACGCGGAGATGGCGGACTCGATCGCAGCGGTCCGCTCCAGTCCAAACTTTACGCGCAGTTGCGCGGCATTGAAAAACACTGCTGAAATGCCAGCCTTTTCGCGTGCCTCCGCCTCTGTGGCGAGCGCTCTTGCACCATAGGCATTTCCAGCGAGGTAGAGCGAATTCTTCCGCTCGAGATGGCAGTCGATCCCAAGATTATCGACAAGCGAAGTTAGCGTTTCCACGGCCTTGGCGGAGCGTTGCCAAGCGCGCCGCGCTTTTGCTTGCCCAAGCATCGCCGTGAGCCTATGCAACGGCATGTCGATCTCATGCTGGATCATCGCGGTGCTGGCCAGAGTGCTGCCTTGAACCGGTTGCCGTCGATCGACAACGAGGATTGTCATGTTTCGTTTGGCAAGGGACAGCGCCATCAGCGCCCCTCCAATGCCGGCGCCGACAATCAGCACGTCGACGACGTTGGTAGGGATCCGCTGTTGCGCCGCGACCTGGATATTCCGAGTGGTTGCCCACAATGGCCGGAAGGACCGCAGTTTGCGCTTGCGCGTAATTGTCTCCAACTCGTTGCTCTCCCATGTGCGTTGTACTTCGGGCAACAAGCGGCCACGATCAGCCATGAATTCTCCCCCATGCCGCGTCAGGCAGGGAAGACATGAGAAGGACATGGGCGGGGTGGTCGACTAGTCAAGGTGCTCAGTCCAACGCTCGCCGGTCGAACCCGGCAGAGCTCCGACTGAGGCACCCCACCCTGAGCCTTTGCAAATCGGGCGAGACGCACGGGAAAAATCTCATGAGTTGCCTCGCCGGATCTCGTTTCTCGCGCGTTAAGCGATGCGGCGGCGTTGCAAGAGGTGTTTGGCATGCGGCTCTACCAATGCGATATCAGCGGATTTCCGCTCTATTTCGACAATCATTTCAGCGTCGGGGCCAACAATGCGCCGGTCGGGTTTGTTGCAGACACATTGACGCTGCACACTCTCCTGGAAGCAGGTGAGGGTTTGTGGAGCATTCCCTCACGGCCAGGCGAAACCTGGCGGTTCTGTGCCAACGCAGCCATAGATGGGAGCAACTGGTTGGTTGCGGCCGACGATCCAATTCTTCTTGCAATTCCTGCACGTTACAATCGGCTCATCCCCAACACCAATACCCCGGAGGGCCTCGCAAGGTTTCATAAAATAGGCGCGGCCCAGCGCCATCTGTTCTATTCCATTCTGCGCTTTGGCCTTCCGTGTCCCGGAAGAGACGTCGACCCGGAGGGCGGTCTGGTCTTCGACTTTCTGGAAGATGCGATCAATGAAGGCGGCGGTGTCAGCCCTGCGATGACTGGGCACCGGAGCGGTCTGATCAGTCTTCGAGCGGCCGAGGCCGATGACATCGTTCGCGAGACCGTTCGTGTTTCGATGGGAGAGCCCTACCGAACCCTGCTTGGACACTTTCGCCACGAGATCGGTCACTTCTATTTTCAGCAATTGGTGCGAAAGGGCGCTTTGCTCGAGGAGGCACGTGCTCTCTTTGGTGACGAGCGCGAAGACTACGCAGCAGCGCTCCAAAAAAGCTACGACAACGGGCCAGTTGCGGACTGGCAGGATACCTTCATTTCCGCTTACGCAAGCAGCCACCCATCTGAAGATTTTGCCGAATGCTGGGCCCACCTGTTTCACATTGTCGATACGCTGGAGACGACCAGATCATTCGGGCTATCCATAGAGCCGTTAAGTCACCACGGCGTTGAGGTCGAGGTCGATTTCGACCCTTATCGGGCGGAGAATGCTCAGCAACTGGTGGACGCCTGGGTTCCGATCAGCCTGGCCCTTAACACCTTCCAGCGATCCATGGGCGAACGGGACATTTATCCGTTCGTTCTTTCGCCACCGGTCATAGCCAAACTCGATTTTATCAATCGGCTCATTGCAGAAGCGCGCCTTCAAACAGGTCGCCTTTAACCCGGATGCAAGGGCCGGGCGGGACGTTGCGACGAAACGATATTGAGACCCATGCTCCTGGCCTACGGAATCGGGATTTTTCTTGTCTCCGTCACCATGCCAATAACTGATCTGCGGCGCGCGGACTTTGATCAGCATAGGGCCAGGTGTGCCCACCCCTTGCGGGAACCAGCGTTCGAGATCGCTCACCCTGTGCTTCTTGAACATCTCTTGGTCCTTGACGAGAGAGGCGTTCCCCTCAATTGCAATGAATGTGCCGGGCTTGCCGAGCAGGCTTGGACGGGCAGTATAGGTGAGACTAACCTGGGTTCCCGAACAATGTCGCCATAAGCTACGGTTCGCTAAAGCCGGTGGCAAAAATCCGGGATCGCCCCGCGGGCTCGTTGCGAAAGATCAATCCAGCACGCGTCCTTGAATGCATCGGGACATAGTCGAGTGTAATCTCGACCGTTTCGACAACAGTGTTTCCGGCGGTGATCTCGCCACGCACGACGACGTCGGCGGCAGTCCGGTCGGCCGCGTTTTCGACGTCGAACATGACAAGATATCCGCCGTCCCGGCTTGCGCTGCTGATCGTCTTGACTGACAGGTCCGGCGCTCCATCGCTCTGCGTCGCAGCTTCGAAGCCAACCCACCCGATCAGGGCTATCACACCGATGGCTGAGACCGACCCGGTGAGCCATTCGATCCAATGGCCTTCGCCACTTTCGATCGAGCGGGATTTCGACGGTTTTGCCATAGATCACCTAGAGAATGAGCCGCGCTGCCGCGGCGCCGATTGCGCTTGGAAATGCAAGCACCACCGTGCTCATGATCGCCTGGGTCAGTTCGATGCCGTCCAGCCGATGAAACGTCCAGAGACAGTAGAAGCTGATCGCAAAGGCGACGGCATAGCCGGGGAGCGTGAAGCGGATAAGGGCATGCCAAACGGGTGTGCCTTCTTCCAGTTCGTGTCCGCCCGAAAACGACAGCGCGTAGACAAAACCATGCATCAGCACGATGGACGAAACGATGAGTGCGATTGCGTGCCAGGGTGACATCTTGAAGGAAATCAGGATCATTTCCTCGGTCGGGGCGACATTCAATCCGAGAAACAAGGCGCCGACGGCCATCATGAAGAGCTCGCCGCCGTAGCCACTTTGCGTATCATCGTCGACGGGGTCCTGTGCGTCCTCGTCATCATCGTCGCGCCCGCCCAGTTCGCTGCGACCTAGCAATGCACCGATGCTGGCCGGAACCGTCTGAATGGCGATCATGCCTGCCGCCTCGGGTAGAGCCTGCCCGACGCTCAGAACGCCTAGGGCAGACAGCACGAAGGTGCTGGCCAACAGACCCAGGAAATAGGCAATGCTGGCATCGCGCACTGCCTCATGCCAAGTCGAGATGTTTTCAAACCCGATCCGGCGCGCCAGGAGGATGAGCAAGGGAATGTTGACCAGGAGCAACAGAAGGAGCCTTGATCGGTCGATATAGAGCCCGAGTTCCCACATCTCCATCGTCAGGAACATAGGCAGCGCAAAGAGCAGAGCGCCAGCCAATCCGCGCGCAAGGCCCTTGGAAAATCGACTGTGGTCGAAATTGACACGCGTTTGCTCGATCGCCATTCCGGTCCCCCTTTCGGCTGCCATCTCAAAACGTCGACAAGCTCCGCAAGTTCCTGGTCTTGGCGGAACGGAGCCCCTTTTGCGGCCGAAGCTTAAAGGGTCGAGAGGATGCGGTTGCTCAGCGCGCCTTGATTGGTTTCCTGATCTGGAACTTGTTCTCCAGCGAATCCAGCATGTCTTCGCAGAAGTCGACATCACAAAGTTTCACGAATGGTCTGAAGCCCGCCGGGTGTAGACACCTTGATCTCCAGCAACTTGTCCCCGACGATATCGAGGCCGACCAGGAACATGCCGTGATTGTCAGCATCTCTTTCGTGACTTTGTTGACGAGAAGGGCGATGCGCACGGCTGCTCCTAGCTAGGGTCGGTCATTCCCGGATCACGCCGGCTCAGCCGGCATACCAAGCCTACGGAACATCGCACCAATCAGAGTGTTGGGCGCAGGAAAGGGGGAGGCTGGCGATGGTCTTGATCCTGCCGGAGTTCAATTGCCGAGGCGGCGAGGGAGCCGACATCTCGGGCCTCGCTGCGTCAATCAAAGGTGCCTTGAATGCGGCGTCATCATTGGAGACGCGAAATCTCACATTCAGGGTGCTTGGAAACAGCGTCGTTATTGAAGGGGCAGTCGATCTGCCAGGGGGCGCAAACGTTGTTCAGCGGCTTGCTGAAAGTCTCGCCGACCCCGGCCGCGTTATCGTCAGGATCAGCTGTCCGTGCGATTGAGCCGCGGCGGATGACATTCGAGCGGCCGGTGCTGCCGAGCAGAGCCCGGCAGCCTTTGCAATGAAAGTTACCGGTCGAAGGCCTGACGATCGTACCAGTCGTCCACCTCGCGGCGAATGCGGTCCTTGTCATCAATGAGGCATTCCGCCGGCCTCATTGCGGCAGAATATTCTGGTTCATGTGGAAGAGATTGTCTGGATCGTAGTCGCGCTTGACCTTCTGAAGCCTCGCGTAGGTTTCAGCACCGAACGCGTCGCGAACCAGAGTCTCACCTTCTCCAAATCCGGGAAAGTTCAGATACAGGCGGCCGGTGGAATAGGACTGCATATCCTGCCAGACGTCGCGAACCCACTTGATGTTGGTATCGTCCTCCGCCGGATCGGACCAGATTGCATCGAGACTGAGCATGAAGGGCCGAAGGCGAGGCCGCCCGAGATGCCGCCGACAGAGATGGGATAGCGGCGACCATGGAAGGTCAGCGTGCCCTCGCCTCCAGAACCACCCACAAAGAAGGCAGCCTTGTAGACTGAGAAGCTGATCGTACCGCTGTCGGCATGCGCGGAGCCGGCAAAGCTGAATCCTGCTGCAGCGATAACCGCAGCCGCGACTGAACGAAATCTGGACGAAATCTTCATGATGCGAGTCTCCTCAAAATCGAGGCTTACCCAGCCAGCAGGGCACGTCAGCGTCATGCCAAAGTCACATCTGAAACAGTCTCGCCCGTCATTAGTTCCAAGCACGCGGCCGGAATCCGGCTGCGAGACGGTCGCCACGAAACGAGGCGGATGGCAAACATAGTCGCGGTGGCAGGGCCGGTGGCAGCCAACACTCGGCTGACTTGGCGACTTCATCAAGAAAGCCGTCAGCGTCGTCGGCCGGGCGGCGAAGTCGCCCATCGGCCAGGCGATCGGCACCGGCCTTGCGAATGCGGCCGGCAAGGCGATCGGCCTCGAGCTCGAATTCGGCGAGAACGAGGAGTTGGAGTCACCGGCAGGGCCAATTCTACGAGCTGCCGCCGGTCGTGTGTCACCTGGAGCGCGGGCCTGGCGCCGCTATCCGCCGGGCGCGCACGCGGCTGCCCGGCGGCCGCACAAGTCCCGTCGCGGTCATCCGTGTCCCGCGCGAGCGAATGGTCGGCAGCGGCATCGCCTCTTCGCTCATTCACGAGACGGGGCATCAGGCGGCTGCGCAGAGGCATAAAGCAATCGGGGCAAGGCCGAGAAGGCTCGAAGTACGGCATCCATGGCGCCCCTGAATAGGGTTAGATCATTCGGTTCGCCGAACGCACCACCCAACCTCCATTCGGAAATCCGAACACGGTCGAACGGCTCGGCGAAGCGGAAGGTTTACTTTCAATGACTTAGCGGCGCGACTTGGGCCCGCTCGAATTGGCATGTGTATTGCTCTCTACAGGTGACACTCGCTCGGCAGCGGGTGGATGGAGAGGAGTAAAACGCCTGATGACTGTTGCCTTGAGCCGTACAGAGCATGATCTGCTCGGGAACCGTGAGGTCCCCGCTGACGCCTATTACGGCGTTCACACGCTGCGCGCCGTCGAAAACTTTGCGGTGACCGGCATTCCGATTTCACACTATCCGGATCTGATCCGCGCGCTCGCGCAGATCAAGATGGCTGCGGCGCGGGCGAACATGGAACTGGGACAGCTCGATGCCGAGAGGGCCGAGGCGATTGTTGCCGCCTGCCACGAAATTGAGGCCGGCGCGCTCAACGATCAGTTCGTGGTGGACGTAATCCAGGGAGGAGCCGGTACGTCCACTAATATGAATGCCAACGAGGTCATCGCCAATCGAGCGCTTGAGATCCTGGGCCACGCCCGCGGCGACTACGGGCGCCTGCACCCGAACGAGCAGGTCAATCTCGGCCAGTCGACCAACGACGTCTATCCGACGGCGCTGAAGCTTGCGACCTACAGCGGGATATTCCGCCTGATCGATGCAATGGCCTATCTCCGGGCAGCCTTCGAACGCAAGGCAGACGAATTCCACGACATCCTCAAGATGGGGCGGACCCAACTGCAGGATGCGGTGCCGATGACGCTGGGGCAGGAGTTCTCCACCTACGCGGTGATGCTGGGCGAAGACGAGCAGCGGCTGCGCGAGGCCGCCCTGCTGATCCGCGAGATCAATCTCGGCGCCACCGCCATCGGCACGGGCATCACCGCCCATCCCGATTATGCGGCTCTGGTTTGCCAGTTGCTCGCGGAGGATAGCGGCGTGCCCGTGATCACTGCGCCCAATCTTATCGAAGCCACACAGGATTGCGGTAGCTTCGTCCAGCTTTCGGGCGTCCTGAAGCGCGTCGCGGTCAAGCTTTCCAAAGTCTGCAACGATCTTCGCCTGCTCTCCAGCGGACCGCGGGCGGGCTTCGGTGAGATCAACCTGCCGCCGCGCCAGGCTGGTTCCTCGATCATGCCCGGCAAGGTCAATCCCGTGATCCCAGAACTCGTCAACCAGATCGCCTACGAGGTGATCGGCAACGACCTGACGGTGACCTTTGCGGCCGAGGCAGGTCAGCTCCAGCTTAACGCCTTCGAGCCGATCATCGCCCATAGCCTGTTCAAGAGTATCGGTCACCTCAGTAAGGGATGCCTGATCCTCGCCGACAAATGCGTCGACGGCATCACCGCAAATCGCGAGCGCCTGGAAGCAAGTGTGCTGGGTTCAATCGGCATCGTCACCGCGCTCAACCCCATCATCGGCTACGCCAATGCGACCGAAGTCGCGGCGGAGGCGCACCGGACCGGAAGAGGTGTCGCCGAACTCGTGGAGGCGCGCGGGCTAATGACCGCCGAAGCGCTCGCCGAAGTCTTGCGCCCCGAGGCGTTGACGAAGCCGCGCCCGATCACGGCGCGCAGCTGAGCCACCAATCTGTTGACTGAAAAACCGCCCGGATGGACCGGGCGGGGGAGGAAGGAGATTATCATGAAGATTAACAAGCAGACGACCTGGATCGTCATCGCAATGATCCTGGGGGTTGTCGTCGGCTACGGCTGCAACGTGCTCTCGGGCAGCCCGGCGGTGGCGAAGGATATCGCCGGCTATTTCGCGATGGTGACCGACATTTTCTTGCGGCTGATCAAGATGATCATAGCGCCGCTGATTTTCACGACCCTCGTCGCCGGCATGGCTGGCATGGGCGATGCCCGGACCGTCGGCCGCATCGGCGGCAAGGCGCTCGGCTGGTTCCTGATGGCGTCGCTCGCGTCGCTGGCAATCGGCCTCGTCTTCGCCAATCTTTTCCAGCCCGGCGCCAATGTTGGCGTGCCCTTGCCCGATGTCTCGGCCTCGGCCGACCTGAAGACCTCCTCGCTCAATCTCAAGGACTTCATCACCCACGTCTTCCCCCGCAACATCTTCGAGGCGATGGCGAATAACGAGATCCTCCAGATTCTCGTCTTCTCGGTATTCTTCGGTCTCGCCCTCGGCAGCTTGAAGGACACAAAGGCTCGAGCCCTGATCGAGGTCATCGAAGGCGCCGTCCCGGTCATGCTGAAGGTGACGGATTATGTGATGCGTTTCGCACCGGTCGGCGTCTTTGCTGCCGTCGCCAACGTCGTCACCGTCCAGGGTCTCGGCATCCTGATGGTCTACGGCAAGTTCGTCGGCAGCTTCTACGCAACGCTCGTCGTGCTTTGGGCCGTGCTAGTCGGCGCAGGATTCCTGGTGCTCGGCGCGAACGTATTCCGCCTGGTCAGGGAAGTGCGCCAGCCGATGCTTGTCGGTTTTTCCACCGCTTCCAGCGAAGCAGCCTACCCGCGCGTCATGGAGAAACTGGAAGACTTCGGCGTGAAGGAGCGTGTCATCGGCTTCGTCCTGCCGCTCGGCTATTCGTTCAACCTCGACGGCTCGATGATCTATACAGCCTTTGCCGCTCTGTTCATTTCGCAGGCCTACGGCCTGCCGCTCACAATGGAACAGCAGATCATCATGCTGCTGGTCCTCATGGTTTCGAGCAAGGGCATCGCCGGTGTGCCACGCTCCGCGCTGGTCGTTGTCGCCGCCGTTCTGCCGATGTTCAACCTGCCAGAGGCGGGCGTGCTGTTGATTATGGGTATCGACCATTTCCTCGACATGGGGCGCACCGCCACCAACGTACTCGGAAATGCGATCGCCACCACGGTTGTCGCCAAGTGGGAAAACGCGCTCGACATTCCTGACGAAACGGAAGAGCGCACACGCGAAAGACTGGCCGCAGCCGAATAGCAGGACGCCCAAGGACAGTCTGCCCGCTTTCCCTTAAGAAGGCGGGCAGATGACCGCATACTCGCTCCGCTACATCGGATGTGGTAGGGAGCCGGATCAACAACAACACTGTTGCGGCGTGCGCATCCGCTTCCATTCGTTCCCATGTCGATCGCCTCTTTCATTCGCAAATACGGTTTGCTGCTGCCCGGCCTAGTCGCTGTAGCGTTCGCCGCCGGCATTGCGGGCTTTCGCGTCAGCGAGAACCTGGGGCTCGCTGAGTTGCAAAGAACGGGAACCCAACGCCTCGAAGTCTACGCCACCAGCCTGAACAGGCAGATCGACAAATACGCCTACTTCCCGGCGACGCTTGGCCTGGAGCGGGACGTAATCGACCTGGTCGCGCGCCGAAAACCGCTCGCCGACACCGTCAACCGCTACCTCGAACAGCTCAACCACCGGGCGGGCACGCTGTCTATCTATCTGCTCGACCGGCAAGGACATGTGGTTGCTGCCAGCAACTGGAACCGACCTGACAGCTTTATCGGAGAGGACCTATCCTACCGCTCCTACTTCACAGATGGCATGCGGGGCCGGCCCGGCCGGCTCTTCGGCATCGGTATCACCCGCGGCGAGCCGGGCTACTATCTCTCTTCGCCTTTGCTCGCGAATGGCGAGGTTGTAGGCGTTGCCGTGGTCAAGGTCAGTCTTGAACAATTGGAGCAGTCCTGGGCGACCGTCGAAGTGCCCGTCATCGTCACTGATCAGAACGGTGTCGTCATCCTCGCGTCCGTGTCATCCTGGAAATTCACGACGCTGCACCCGTTGCCGGATCAAGAAAGGCGGCGGCTGGAGCGCAGCCTGCAATATAACGCCCGCCCGCTTCCCTCGCTCGGCCTGACACGTGAGGAGGCTTTCGATGAAAATGCTGTCCTCGTGCGGCTTGCTCCGCCGGCGGACGTCGACGGCGGCTCCAAGTTGTCCGGCAATTTTCTGGCGCAGACTGCTCCCATGGGCGACACTGGCTGGTCGCTGACCGTGCTCTCGCCCGCCGGCGAAGTCAGGGCTATCGCCTGGACACGCGCCGCGCTGGCGGCGATCGCCAGTGCCTTCGTTGGCATCTTGCTGGTGCTGCTCGACCAGCGACGGCGGCATCTTCGCGACCGGCTGCGGGCGCGAGAGGCGTTGCAGCGCGCCCATGACGAACTCGAACGCAAGGTGGAGGAGCGGACACGGACGCTGCGCGCGGCGCAGGACGAGCTCGTCCATGCTGCCAAGCTGGCAACGATCGGTCAGATTTCCGCAGGCCTTGCCCATGAAATAAATCAGCCTCTGGCAGCGCTGCGCACGCTTTCCGGCAATGCGGTCAAATTCCTCCGTCGCGGCGACGTCGCGACCGCCGAGCACAATCTGGACCGCATCGGCAGCATCGTCGATGGCATGGGCACGCTCACCAACCAGCTCAAGTCCTTCGCCCGCAAATCCTCCGGCATGCCGGGCCCGGTCGATGTCCGACGCGCCGTCGACAACGCGCTTTTCCTGCTCGACCAGCGCCTGCGCGGGGCAAACGTCATCGTATCCACCGAGATCGGGGCGGACGAAATGACGGCGCTCTGCGACGCCAACCGCCTGGAGCAGGTCATGGTCAACCTGATTGCCAATGCGCTCGATGCGATCGAGGGCATTGCGGGACCTATGCTGCGCCTTCACGGCCGGCGCGAGGCGACGCGCGTGATCGTGGAGGTCCATGACAATGGGCCGGGTCTGCCGGAAGACGTGCGCGAGCACCTCTTCGAGCCATTCTTCACGACCAAGGAAAGCAACAGGGGCCTGGGGCTCGGCTTGGCCATTTCGTTGGAAATCGTGCACCATTTCAGCGGAACGCTGTCGGGGGCGAACCATCCTGAGGGCGGCGCGGTTTTCACCGTCGCTCTTCCCGCAGCCGATATCGGAGAAACGCCATGGGCGACAACCTCAAGGTCCTGATCGTCGAGGACGAACCGAACGTCCGGCTCGGCTGTCAGCAGACGCTCGAGCTCGAAGGCATGGAGGTCTTGGCGGTCGAAAGCGCCGAAAAGGCACGGCAGCTCGTTGCTGCGGATTTTCCGGGTGTCGTGGTCACCGACATCCGCCTGCCGGGCGATGACGGCATGGCCCTGATGCATGACTTCCTACGGCAGGATCGCGACCTACCGGTGGTCCTGATGACTGGCCATGGCGATGTTTCTCTGGCGGTCCAGGCGATGAAGGACGGAGCGCACGACTTCATCGAGAAGCCGTTCTCGCCCGATTATTTCGTCGAGATCGTGCGGCGGGCGCTGGAAAAACGCACGCTGACGCTGGAGGTGCGCGAACTGCGCGCGCGACTTGAGAACAGGCAATCGACCGCCAGCCGCATCATCGGAGATTCTGCTGCCATCGAGCGCGTACGCCATCTCATCGGCGAGCTTGGAAATAGCGCAGCCGACGTGCTGATTCAGGGTGAGACCGGGACCGGAAAGGAGCTCGTCGCGCGCTGCCTGCATGATGCGAGCCCAAGGAGGAGCGGCAATTTCGTCGCGATCAATTGCGGCGGCGTGCCTGACAACCTGTTCGACAGCGAAATCTTCGGGCATGAGCCCGGAGCCTTCACCGGCGCTGCCAAGCGCCGGATCGGCAAGATCGAGCACGCCAATGGCGGCACGCTGTTTCTCGACGAGATAGAGAGCATGCCGATAGCCATGCAGGTCAAGCTGCTCAGGGTGCTGCAGGAACGCACGCTTGAGCGCCTCGGGTCAAACACCCCGATCCTCATCGACTGCCGTGTCATCGCGGCGACGAAAGTCGATCTGGCAGGACTTGCCGAAAAAGGCGAATTCCGCGCTGATCTCTATTATCGCCTGAACGTCGCGACACTGCCCTTGCCGCCCTTGCGCGAAAGGCGCGAGGACGTCAGTCTGCTGTTCGAGCATTTTGCTGTGCAGGCTGCATCACGCCACGAGCGCCCCGTGCTCGCGCCTGACGCCGAACGCACGCGCCTTCTGTTCGCTTACAACTGGCCCGGCAACGTGCGCGAGTTGCGCAACGTCGCCGAGCGCTGCGTGCTGGGGATCGCAGCCGGCTTCCCGCCCTTTGGTGGGCCGGCTGAGATCACTCCACGGTCGTTGGCGCGAACCGTCGAAGCCTTCGAGCGTGCCCTCATCGCCGAAGCTCTCGGCCGCAGCGGTAACAGCCTGGCCCGCGTCAGCGAGGAATTGCTGGTGCCGAAGGCGACCCTGCACGACAAGATCCGTAAGTATGGCTTGTCGTGATTGCTAATCCATCGGTGTTGGGTTGCGGTGTGGCTATATCCTTTCCTGGCGTGAACTGCCGGAAGGCGATCTGGACCGCGTCTGGGTCATCAACCCTTCGTATCCGATCTCCGGGGGCACAATCTCTCCAACAATCGCTACATAGGGCATCCGTTTGTGGTGGCCGACGATGTCAGTCCTGCTACCCATGACATCCCCCAATGTCGCAGACGATTTCCCGCGCGTTGTTTGATGCTGGGGAAATATCAAAGCGAACAGGCCGACTTGATGGTCCAGGGTTCTTCGAATGTGGTGGCGTCTTCCTAGACCTCATAGATAGGAATTTTCGTCTCATCGTCATTGGACGACATGTAGGCCGATTGCAGCGGAGGCGAAAAGCTTTCGCCTCCCTCAACTGATTGCGTCATGCCGATTTAGGAGCGAGCCATTTGATCGAACTGATCATAGCTTTGCATTCTCTGAACTGGAGGCCTTTGGCAGCGCCGCGATCAGTTCGGCTGTCGTCAGGATAGCGTGAGCGAAGGTAGGCCCGCTCAGTTCGTGTGCGGCGTGCGTCAACTCGTGCGAGAAGGCGGCCGTCGCGTCGCGCACCAGGGTCACGTGATAGCCGAGCTCCATGGCGAAGCGGGCGGTGTCGATGTCACATTGATCGCCGCCTGGTGCGAGCTTCGCGGGGACTATCGCCATTTCCGGGCAGACCGTATCGTGCAATCAGAAGTGCTCGAAGAGCGGCATGCCGCCGATGGCAGCCCTATGATGGTCGAGTGGATGGCCAAGCGTTCGCAGAATTCCTAAGTTTAGCGACAAAATCGTCGGCGCTGATTTTGCAGGGGAATTTCTGTCGCAAAACTCGCACGCAGAAGTCAGCCTTTTGCAAGGAAATTTTGCGACTTTAGCCGCTGCTTGGCATCCTCATTGCTATTGTTGCACGCTTTAAAGATGAGACGCCGGATGCTGATCTCGACATTGGCCGGATCGAACTGTGCCTTCACCTTGGCGATCCTTTCCTGAAAATCCTCGGCCGGCCGCTCAGCGCCGGCGCGTTCCTGGACAAGCTTCTCGCGTGCGACCTCCAGTTCGTCGAGCTGATTGTCAAGGGCGGGAAGGGCGCGGGCGTCCTTCGGCGGCACGATCGTTGATCTGCTGGATGACGCCCTTCTGGCGCGGATGCTTCGCCGCGCGCTCCGGCATTGTGGTTGCCTAATCCTGTCGAGATCAACGTATTATGATAAGAAGCCAATTTGACGGGCGGGTCGGAGGACGGGTCAGGGCATGGCAACGAGCGAGACGATTATGCAGCAACGCGACTTGCGCGAGGAAACCGCGCCCCTTCGGGCGCGAATTCTCGACATGCTCTCGCAACTGCCATGGGACGGCGTTCGCTACGGCCACCCTGTTCCGGGGCTTTCGCTCTATCGCATCATCGAGCCAGCCGGCCCGTTTTCCAGCGTCTCCGAACCAAGCATGGCGCTCATCATCAAGGGAAGCAAGCGTATCCATGTCGGAAACGAAATGCTCGTTTACGATGAATCCTGCTTCTTCATGACCGCCATCGGCCTGCCGATGACCGGCCAGATCTGCGAGGCGAGCGAGAGTGAGCCCTATGTGGCAGCCACGCTGCGCCTCGATCTCGAAAAGCTGCGTCGAATCATCGCCGATTACGACATCCAGCCGCCGGATGCACCCGAACGCGATCTCGGCGTCGCGGTTGGCGCTGCCACACCGGAGCTGTTCGACGCCTTATTGCGACTGATTTCGCTCGCCAACGCGCCAGCGGACATCCCGTTCCTGGCCAATCAAATCCAGAGCGAGATCCTCTATCGGCTGCTCACCGGCGAGCAAGGTGCGCGGCTGCGGCGTTTTGCGCTGGCTGGCACGAACAGTAACCGGGTGGCAAAGGCCGTCGCGTGGCTGAAAGAAAACTATGCCCGGCCGCTTCGCGTCGAGGAACTTGCGGAGATTGCCAACATGGGGATATCCACGTTGCACCACCATTTCCGCGCCATGACAGCCATGAGCCCGCTGCAGTTCCAGAAGCACCTACGGCTGCATCATGCGCGGGAACTGATGCTTTCGGAATCGCTCGACGCCGCAACAGCCGCGCTGCGCGTCGGCTACGAAAGCCAGACACAGTTCAACAGGGAATATCGGCGCGCCTTCGGTCATCCGCCGCTCAGAGACATCAAGGCAATCCTGAACTCCAGCGACTCGAAAAGACGCGACTCCATCGGTTGACGGGCTGCCGAACACAAGTGGAGCGCCCGTTGGTGCGCTGGCGCATCTTTTGTCATGATCACAATTTCGTCAGGCCGAGAGGAATAGGCAATAATCTGACAGGATCGAACCTACCAGCGTGCAGGATGGTCTTCTAAGCTGCAGCCGCGGTCTGGCGAATGGCCGCGGCGCGTGAAGCGGGGTTTCCGGATAAGCATCCCGAGACCACGCGCCCGAACGCGAGGAGAGCATCATGGCAATTGTAACGATCAACGGCGTCGAACACACGGTCGAGGCCGAGGCGGATATGCCGCTTCTTTGGGTGATCCGCGATCTGGTTGGACTAACAGGGACGAAGTTCGGCTGTGGCATGGCGCAGTGCGGTGCCTGCACGGTCTATGTCGACGGTTCGCCGGTTCGGTCTTGTCAGACCTTGGTCGGTGACATCGAAGGCGCAAAAGTGACGACCATCGAGGGCCTGAAGGGAAAGGTCGCGGAAACGGTTCAGGCAGTCTGGGCCGATCTCGACGTCCCGCAGTGCGGCTACTGCCAGTCGGGGCAGATCATGTCGGCGACAGACCTCCTGGCGAACAATCCGAAGCCAAGCGACGAGGACATCGACACGGCCATGTCGGGCAATCTCTGTCGTTGCGCCACTTATCACCGAATCCGAGCCGGCATTCACGAAGCCGCTAAGCGTCTGGAGGCTTGAGCCATGCTGCCCAAACTCATGAACTCGGTTTTCCTTCCGGCCGCGAAAGCGCAGGGATCGCGGCGACAGTTCCTCATTGGTGCCCTTGCTGCAGGTACTGGTATGGCCGTCGGCTTTCGCCTCCTGTCCGCGTCCCCGGCGGTAGCGGGCGAGACAGCGACGACCAGCGCTTCACATGCCTTTTCCCCCTACGTGACAATCGACGGCGATGGAAAAGTGACCGTCCTTTCGTCGCAGTTCGAGATGGGCCAGGGCTCCTATAACGGTATTGCCACACTGGTGGCGGAAGAACTCGATGCCGACTGGTCGACGATCGAAGTGAAGGGGGCCGCCGGCGATGTGAAGGCCTATGGCAACATCGCCTTTGGAGGCGCCTTTCAGGGCACCGGCGGGTCGACGTCGATGGCGTCCTCCTGGGAGCGCTATCGCAAGGCGGGTGCCGCGGCCCGCTCCATGCTGGTCGCCGCCGCTGCCTCCGAATGGGGTGTTGCCGCGGCAGAGATCACCGTCGAGAACGGCATTCTTGCCCATCCGTCAGGCAAGAGCGCCGGCTTCGGTGTCTTCACCGCAAAGGCGGCGACAATGCCGGTGCCCACGGACGTGGCACTTAAGCAACCGAGCGACTGGAAGCTGATCGGCAATGCCAGACTGAAGCGCTTCGATAGCGCCCGTAAGGCAAACGGGACGGAGCAGTACACGATCGACATCAAGCTTCCGGGCATGCTGACCGCCGTGATGATCCATCCGCCGCTGTTCGGAGCGAAGGTAAAGTCCTTCGACGCCTCGGCCGCGCGCGCCGTCAAGGGGGTGGTTGACGTCGTCGAAACCCCTCGGGGCATTGCCGTCGTCGGCGAAAACATGTGGGCGGCGATCAAGGGCCGCGAGGCGGTCACTGTCAATTGGGACGAAACGGCGGCGGAGAAGCGCGGCACGGCTGAGCTGATGTCCGCGTATCGGGACCTTGCGAAGAAGACGCCGGCCGCGCTCGCGCGCAACGATGGCGACGCCGAAACCGCCATCGCCGGCGCAACGAAGGTCATCGAGGCAAGTTTTGAGTTCCCCTATCTTGCGCATGCCGCGATGGAACCGCTGAATGCCGTGGCACGCATGAACGAGGACGGCACTCTCGAGGTCTGGGGTGGGCATCAGTTCCCGGACGTATACCAGATGCTCGCCGGCCAGGTGGCCGGCGTTGCCCCCGAAAAGGTGCGCCTCAACGTCATGAAGACCGGCGGCAGCTTTGGCCGGCGGGCCGTGTTCGACGGTGATGTCGTCGTCGAGGCGGTGCATGTGGCCAAGGCCCTCGGTTTCCGCGCGCCGGTAAAGGTGCAGTGGACCAGGGAGGACGACATGCGCGCGGGTCGCTATCGACCCGCCTATGTGCATAGCCTCAAAGCCGGTATCGACGCGAATGGAAAGCTCGTTGCATGGAGCAACCACATCGTTGGCCAGTCCATCATGGCGAAGACTGCGTTCGACGGAATGGTCAAGAATGGGGTCGACCCGACCTCGGTCGAAGGGGCCAACAATCTGCCTTATGCCATTCCGAACCAGATGGTGGGCTTGACCACCACTGAGGTTGGCGTTCCGGTTCTATGGTGGCGCTCCGTCGGCTCGACCCATACCGCCTTTGCAGCCGAAACCTTCCTGGACGAGGTCGCCGAGGCAGTAGGACGAGATCCGATAGAATTCCGTCTTTCGATGCTTGAGCCGCAGTCGCGCCACGCGACCGTCCTCAAGCTAGCGGCGGAAAAGGCGGAATGGCAGAAGCCCTTGCCCGAGGGTCGCTTCCGAGGGGTTGCCATCGCCGAGAGCTTCGGCTCCGTTGTGGCCGAGATCGCCGAGGTCTCGACTGACGGAAATGGCCAGATCCAGGTCGAGCGCGTCGTAGCCGCTGTCGATTGCGGTCTGGCGATCAATCCGGACCAGGTCCGCGCCCAGGTGGAGGGCGGCATCGGCTTTGGGCTGGGTGCGATACTCGGCGAGGAGATCACGCTGACGGACGGCAAGGTCGACCAGAGCAATTTCGATCTTTACACGCCCCTGAGGATCGATGCGATGCCAAAGGTCGAAGTTCACATCGTCGCCTCCGCCAATCCGCCCTCCGGCATAGGCGAGCCCGGCGTTCCGCCCATCGGCCCGGCAGTCGCCAATGCCGCCTACAGGGCGCTCGGCAAGCGGATCCGCGTCATGCCATTCGTGAGATCGCTCAACACGTGATCTCGTATGCCCGGCCGGCCGCATGGCCGGTTGGGCATGGGGCCAGACCTTCGGCGGTCACATAAACCGCGTGGTCACCGTCCAACACATTTGATGCGACAGTTTGGTGTTCTGGGATCGAACCTGAAGGGTATTCCCGCTCGCGGGTGCCGCTGTCCCCTGCGTGCCAGGGAGATCGGTGGCGATCACGCCCTACTTCTGCCAAGAATTACCCATCTTGCGCATCCGATGTTCACACTTTTCGAAGATCGCATAATGTATCGTCCGGAACTAGCTCTCGGGGGGACGGGTCGGGCACGGCCGGCCGCTCTATGCCTTCGATTACGATTTCAACGACGATCTCCTGACATCGGCGCGCGGCTCTGCATAGAGCTTGATTGCGCTCGCCTCGGAGCCGATAAGAGCGGGAAACCATAGGGAGAGTCGTTGCCGTGAGAGCACTTATCCAGCGCGTTTCATCTGCGCGTGTCACCGCCAATGATGCGGTGACCGGGCAGATCGGCAATGGCCTGGTAGTCTTCGTGTGTGCGATGAAGGGCGACACTGAGAAGGAAAGCGAATGGCTGGCGCGCAAGATCGCCAACCTGCGCATCTTCAGGGACGATGCGGATCGCATGAACCGTTCGCTTGTCGATGTCGGCGGCTCAGCTCTCATCGTCAGCCAGTTCACATTAGCCGCCGAGACGAAAGGCAATCGACCGGGCTTTTCTACGGCTGCGCCGCCGGACGAGGGCAAGCGCCTATACGAGAACTTCTCCGCCAATGTCTCGGCCCTTGGCGTTGCCGTTGCAAATGGCGTCTTCGGCGCGGACATGCGGGTGGAATTGGCCAACGACGGTCCTGTGACGATCTGGCTGGACACGACATCCGGTTAAGCGGCCTTCCTGTTCCGACAGCTCGATTCCTTTCAAAACCAACCTGGTCGCTATCAGCCCTCTGCGGACGTAACCGCAAAGACAGTCGTGTTTTTCACGTTGGCCACGACCAAGTTCTGCGGGCAGATCAACACGTTGCGTTACCCGATAGCCCGCTGAAACGGCAAACTACCTGGTCTGTTTCCTGTCGTCGGAGTTATGGGCAATCACCGCGTCGCGCACTCGCCCTAGTCGGTCACGGATATCTTCGATCTCGCTTGCAAGCCCCCCGTCCGTTTCAGACTTAAGAGCGAAGGACCTTTCGAGACGTTCAACAATCTCTGCGGTAATTGATCGCGCATTATTGCGAGCCGCTGCCTCGATTTGGTCCTTGAGCGCCTCAGGAATGCGAAGTCTGAAATGTGGGTCTTGGCGCGCCATCTCACATCTCCACACTTTTCACTTGCATGAATGACGCACCGTGTGCTACCGGAAGAAATGACGCACGGTGTGTCATAGAAAAAGGGGAGGCACCTAGGCAGCCGGAATCTAATGTTTTCAATGTCGGCATCTCCACTAGTCACCGCTGCGGTCGCAGCCTTAAGCCGCTCGCGTTAAACGCGAGCGCCCCACTCGTTCTATACCGCGGCGGGCCCTGCGTGCGCAAATTGATAAGCTGCTCGACGGCTTCCTTTTCCACGACCCATCAATCGTTCTCCTGACAGGCAGGATGTAGTCGCAATGGAACTACGCCAACTCTCATTCTTTGTTGCGGTAGCAGAGGAGTTGCACTTCAATCGGGCTGCTGCGCGGATGCACATCGCCCAGCCGGCGTTGAGTTCGCATATCCAGGCGTTGGAAAAGGAGCTCGGTGTGCGGTTGCTCGAGCGATCGACCCGTCGCGTTGAACTGACGCGGGCAGGGGAGGTGTTCTACGATCGGGCCGTGCGGATCATCGGCGATGTTGGGCTATCCGCCGAGGTGGCGCGCTCGGCTGCGGGAAAGGCGGCGCGGACGATCAAGATCGGAACCGTCTATCCCGCGACGATAGGCGTGCTGCCGGCGTTTCTGGCGCGCATCGGCCGGAAGTTTCCAGATGTTGCCCTGCATGTTACGAGTGGATCGACCAGCGACATCATCCGCGGACTGGAAAACGGCCAGATCAATCTCGGCTTCATCCGGCCGGTCGAAAACATCGGATCCTTGCGTTTCTTCTCGATCGCCCATGAGCGCTATCTGCTGGCCGTCGAAAGGACGAGCCCGCTGGTCCTTCGCAGCGAGATCGACATCGAGGACCTTCGCTCCGAGAAGATCATCGCCTTTTCCCGTCAGAACCTCTCCTATTCGGAGCGCTATTTCTCCGAGATGTTCGAGACCCACGGTTTGACCGGGAACATCGCCTATAGCTGCGACGATACGTTCTCACTGGTGTCGCTGGTTTCCGCTGGCCTCGGCATCGGCTTTGCGCCGGAATGGACGAAGGATCTGCCGAACCGGAACTTCGAGCTCCGGCCCGTGCGCGGTGTCGATCTCAAGATCGGGCTCGGGGTCGCCTGGAACAAGGAAGATCCGACCGCGGCGCGGGACGACATCATCGACATTGCCCGCTCGCTGGCGCGGCCGGGAAGGTGCGGGGAGGGAGGTGCTTGACTGCAAGTGGTGGCATCCCTCGATCGAGCGGAACGGCTTGCCGGGGGTAGTCGGTCCCGGTTCCCGGCTATCGCCGGCGCGATGCTGAACCTCCTGCGGCGACCCTTTTTACCGGTCAAGCCGCGCGCGAACTGGCTCGGCCGCTCACGCGGCCGCCGCCTGGTACGCTCATTTCCCTCTGGCTCCCAAACCTAACAGCTCGGCTGCCACTCAGCTCTTCCAGGCAAGGAAGACACCATGCCCGACTTTTCTGGTGAGAACTTTCACGCGGCCGCCTTCGATGTGAACGTGTAGACGGTATCCATCCCACTCTATCTTCCATCCCCAATCGCCGCTTATAGGCGGTCTCTCGGTTAAGAGGGCGAGCGCCGCTCGACGTGATCGGGGATCGAATCGAATGGAAGTTTTGGCTGCGCAGGATCGCGCTTGCGGATGCGACTGCTCTGCCCGGCAATCGCTTCGCCACGCTCCAGCGGCCTTGATCGAGGTGGGCGAGGGCGTTTGGTCATGCCGTTAGTGTATCAGCAAAGCCTAAAATTCCTTCCGCATCAGCAAATTGCCACGGCCAAGGTGCTCGCCTTTGGCCCGCGTTGAGCTATGATCTTCTCGGCTGGGGGGCTGGTTTTTGCTGAGCGAAGTCGAGATCACCTATTATCGCAGTCGTATAGACGATGTCCTGCGTGAGGGGCGGCCGACCGCCTGGCAGCGCCAGTTCCTCATGGACATACGCCAGAAGATCGAGCGTTACGGTCCGCGCACGCGGCTCACCGAAAAGCAGATGGCGACACTCAGGAAGCTGACAAGGCTGCCGGGTCATGCCGATCTTTCGTTCATCAAGCCAATGGAAGCGAACCAGGGAACGCGAACCTACGGGCGCCCCCATTGGCGAAGGACCGGCCGTCGACGCTGGAGTTATCGCGAGATCAAATTCCTTGCGTTGTTGCTGGTGGTGATCACGATTGGCGGCGGCCAGATGCGAACGGAATGGCTGCGGAAGGGCGGTCTCAGCTCTTTTCAACCGGCAGCGTCATCTGCCGATTTTCAAGGTCAATCCTTCACGGTCACCGACGGCGACACGGTTCGCATGAGCGATGGCACGCGCGTTCGACTTGTCGGCTTCAACACGCCGGAAAAGTTCGAGCCCAGATGTTCGCGTGAAGCCGCGCTTGGAAATCGGGCAAGTGAGCGCCTGAGAGAGCTCATTGAGTCCGGCACGCCGATAGTGACCAAGGTTGCCTGTTCCTGCAAACCCGGAACGGAAGGTACGAACAGGTGCAATTACGGCCGGAGTTGCGGAACGCTTCCGGTTGATGGTCGCGATGTTGGAGAGATCCTGATCTCCGAAGGCCTGGCGGTTTCGTTTGTCTGCGGCGACACAAGTTGTCCTCCGACGCCGCGCCCGTGGTGCAGGTGAGAGGCGGGGCTTGGACTAGGACGGCTCAACCGCCTTATGCGGGAGGCGCCGGCGCCCGGGATGGCGCAGAATTAGGATTTCCCATTGAGTGTCATCTCGACCATCGTCGGGCGAAAGCCTGCTGCAGCAAACAGCCGTTGAGCAGCTTCGTTTCGGTGCGCTGCGGAGAGCACGAAAATGTCTGCGCCTCGCCCTTGCAGCTCTGCGATCACCGCGTCGAGTAGCATCCTGCCGACGCCCTGATTGCGCTTTTCGGGCTCAACGAAAAGATCGTGGATGACCCCCGCTGGTCCTCGAAGCGACATGTAGTCATATCCCTCGAGCGCGGCATACGCGTAACCAACGATCATTTCTTCCTGCTCGGCGGCGAGGACTACAACATCGGGCTTTTCAAGCTGACTTCGCAGCCATCGAGCATAGGAAGCCTTCGTGCCGGTTTCCGTCGCGATGAAGCGCTTGGGATCCCATTGATGATGAAGCGCCATCAGCTGAGACCCGTACCTGCCAAGCACAGGCACATCTTCATCGTGGGCGGCTCTGATCGTGATCGTTGATGGCATTTCGCGGCATGATCCATCGAGGGTGTTGTCGAGCCATCATCCCCGATCTGCCCGGCCAAGCAACGTTCTATCGTAAATGAACTGCGCCGTGGCTCAACGCTCGGAGTTAGCGACAGCTCTGTCTTTCCCGCCAGGCCTTCTCTGCCGAATTTAACGACGCGGTCGCTGACACGCCGCGCGGCTGGCTGCGGGCTTTCGGGGGATTGGGCGGTTCAGGTTGGAGAGTCTGCGGGGTCACCGATCCGGTCGCTCCGCCATGCCAATGTTTCCAGGTTATTCGATTGCCGCTCGCCGAGACGCTTCCCCGCTTTCGTCGAGATCGACGGCATCGCTGAGCGGGACGGCCGCGATTGTTTTAATTTGTTGAGCGAGGGCGGAAAGCTTGCTCGCAATATCCTGAAGCTCGGACGGTGAGCTTGAGCTCACACGGGTGTCCTTTACGCCATGTTTGTCCACGTTGTCGTCCCTTGCGATTGAACTTGGGTGCTCAGTATATTTGCAAGTTCGAATATTGGGCCACCACGTTCCGCGCGTTTTTGCCTTGCCGCACAACTGGCCATTTGGGTCGGAGTGCTGGCACATGCTTGGCTTCGGCCGGAGGTGGGTGGCGAAATAATGCTGCTTATCGGCCACACCGGTGTGTCGATCGTTACAAAGAATGCTGCACGTGCGAAACAATCTGACCTGGAGGATCGCGGAGCGGGTAGTCGCGTCTGTTAGTGCGTGCTAAATCACGGGAATGCATCGATCTGATACAGAAATCGCTACGAGCGTCGCCGACCTCGTGACGCAATTCAAGGCGGCCCAGTGCCAGCTGGGTGAGACGGCTGGCGAGTATGAGACTGAGCGGTTCCGCTCACTCGAACAGACGATCGAGCAGTTGTTTCAATCGATCAAACGACGCGTGCCGCGCGACGCGGCCGAATTCAGGACGATTGCGGCATTCTATCTCGACCTGCTCGAGGACAGTGACGGCGGCTTCAACAAACGGCTTCATGATTGCCTGCGCCAGTTGGTCGACTGGCACACCACGGATAGGCATCCAAACGGTGTTGGATTTGCAAAGGGCGGGCGACCGCAAGGGATGGCAGAGGGTTAGACGGAGCAATGAAGGAGGACGGAGAGCGCACGTTCCTTGTTGAACTCACCGATGCGGATACGACGGACTCCGGGATCTTCACCTGGGATATCATTCGCGACCTCGTCTATGGAGATTCGGCCCTGGCCGAACTTTTCGGTCTCGCCGCGAACGAGACGAGCCAGGGATTACCGCTCAAACTGTACCTCGACCGGGTCCATCCAGAGGATCGCCAGGGTTGGCAAAGACAATTACGGAAACGATCGTGAGCGGACGAGCCCAGCAGTCGTTCTACCGCGTCAAGACGCGGGGTGGCTTGTATGTCTCGGTCGTTGCTTTTGGTCGGTGTTTCCAGGATCGCGATGGAACACCGGTCCTGTATTCCGGCATCGTCGTTCTGGAAAGCGCAATCTCGACAAACGACAACCGACGGCATTAGCGCCGAAGCAGGATTTTCCCGACGCGGACGCTGGTAGACTGGCCGGACCTTCGCCTGATCGTCGCCGGTTCGCGGGACGACCTCAATCGTCAATTTATGCCCTCTGACACCACACGATCTGACGCAACAGGCCGTCCTATTCTCGGTGGTCTTTGTGCCAGGGCTGTCCGTCGATAGCCTATGATTTGCGAAAATCGGTGGAGAACCAGGTAGAGTCGCTTCGATAGCTCTTCTGGATTGTTCGCATGGATAGCTTATTGCGGAATGCGCCGGGTTCAGCCCGGTGAGTCGATCAATGGTGGTTCCGAGCTAAGCGAATGACGCAGCAATTCGATCTGTTCGTCGCTGAAGATGCGACAAATCAGAAGGCGGTTGGTTCGCCGGCGAAGCGACATCCTCCAACCGCGCTCAGCGAAGAGGATATGGTGCGCGTGCTTCGTGAAACCGGGCGCTACCGCATCCTGAAAAAGCTTGAACCGCGTCCAGTCACGGCGTCGCCGCACCCCGGGTTTCCGTTAAGAGGCGTGATCGTCGATACCGAGACGACTGGCCTCAACCATCGCAAGGACGAGGTCATCGAAATTGGTGTCGTCGCGTTCACATTTGACGATACCGGCGCTATCGGCGATGTCACGGGCGTCTACGGCGGTCTGCAGCAACCAAGCATCCCAATTCCGGCCGACGTCACGCGCCTGACCGGTATCACTGATGAGATGGTGGCCGGACAAATGATCGATCTGGCGCAGCTTCGGACCATAGTCGAGAACGCCGATCTCGTGGTCGCGCACAACGCCGGATTCGATCGACCGTTCTGCGAGGCCTTTTCGCCGGTTTTTGCCGGGAAGGCATGGGCCTGTTCGGTCTCCGAAATCGATTGGTCGGGGCGCGGCTTTGAAGGCACAAAGCTCGGCTACCTGATCGGCCAGGCGGGATACTTTCATGAAGGGCATCGGGCGGTCGACGATTGCTTCGCCCTGCTCGAGGTGCTTGCGCAAGAATGCGCCCAGGACCAGCGTACGCCGTTTGCCGAGCTTTACGAAGCGAGCCAGCAATCGCGCGTGCGCATCTTTGCTGAAAACAGCCCGTTCGACATGAAGGATCAGCTAAAAGCCCGCGGCTACCGTTGGTCGGACGGTAGCGACGGGCGTCCGAAGTCCTGGTGGATCGAGCTTCAGGAAGATGCGCTGGACGAGGAACTGCGTTATCTGCGCTCTGAAATCTATCGCTGGGATGCAGACCCGCCGACCAGGTATCTTACCGCCTTCGACCGCTTCAAGACCTAACGGTCGACTAGCCCGGCCTCCCTGCTCGTCGGTGGGCGGCGGTTTTTGTGCGCAAATTGGCGTTGTCAGGTTAATGGCTTGTTGCCGTGAGATCCCGAGCGCGCATGGTAGTGGGCGGCAACCGCTGACGTTGCCATGCCAGCCTCCAAGCACGCGCCGATGAAGGCCTCGCGCGCGACTGCAGATGGAACCGAGTGGCTCAACGCACCCCGGCACGTCGTCACGGCTCGTTCATAGCCTTGTCCGTGTCGTAACGGCCATTCGTGTTCCAGAAAATCCAGCGCGTCGTAGACCGATGCGAAAATGCGGTTGGCTCCTGACTGTAAACGAACAGATAACGGAACCGTCCAAGGTATCTCAGGAAGGCGCATAATGTCCTCCTTCCGCAGGCTAACGGTTTGAAAAAATTAAAATAAATTATAAGGGAAACTATACAACGATAGGCCCCGTCCTTCAACTGTTGATACAGTAGTCATCTCGGGAGGCAGGCCTAGTACATTCGCCGTACGGACTGCGAGAACACGGTGAGGGAACCTGGCGCCGGCCTCCGGCCATGGGCATCGCGAGGTGTCCGCGGCGGACTTCGGAAGGACCTTGGAGCTTGTCTGATCGCTGCCGCGCAAAGCGTCTCGAAACTGCAGGTAGCAACGATCCGGAATACTCAGCGCTTTTGTGGCGGGCACCAAGCGTCAAGAGATCCAGGGGCGTCATTGAGCAGGTTGATATATTAGCAAAGCCGTACCGAAATTGCCGAAAACGACCTTCCTTGCCGGGGGCTTTGTTCGTATCGGAGTGCATCGGCTTGGCCGATGGAGTTTTTCTTCCCCGCGTTCAGAGAGCCATCTGGGTGCGAACCTTGCCCCGCCTTCCCCGGCGGGGCCTTCTTTCCAATCTTTCCGCTTGGCGATTGTCGGAGCGCGAAGATTTCCGCCTCGGTCGGCAGCGCCAAGGCGCGAGGAACCTGATCAACCGCGAGGCGTGAAAAAGCATGAGAAAGCTGGTCGCAGGGAAGCTCCATGGCATTTACGTCACCGAGGCGAACCTCAACTATCATGGGTCGATCACCCTTGACCCGGACCACTGTGAGGAGGCCGGCATCTTGCCGATGGAGTTCGTCGAGATCTGGAACAAGAATTCCGGGGCGCGCATCTCCACCTACGTCATCCTCGGTGAACGCGGATCCAGGTGCTGCATCCTCAATGGCGCGGCCGCAAGGACCTGCCAGCCCGGCGACCAGATCATCATATGCAACTCGGTCTACCTCGACGATAGCCGGCTTACCTCGTTGAGGCCGAAGATCCTGACTTTCGACGAGAACAACCACGTGCAAGATCGCCTCAGCTACTCGGTTGGGGTCGATGCGTCTGGCAAATACACCTTCGAAATCCTCGACGAGGCCGAGACGGCATTGCCGATACCGCTCATGGTGTCCGGCAGCTGAGAGTCCGCAAGCATGTTAGGCCGGCGGTCGCTGACGCGGCCGGCCTTTTGCGTCTTCCTCAAAGCGCGAATGAGAACTGCGGCGCGCTTTCGCGTTTGGCTGGTTCAAGCGACGACAGCGTCACGCCCAGCAACCGGATGCCTTTCGCAGCAGGGAAGAGTGGAGACAACAGCATCGTCAGGACCGCGGCGAGCTCGGCGGCGCTCGCGATCGGTGCTGCAGTTGTCTTGCTCCTGGTGATCTGCGTGAAGTCCGCCCATTTCACCTTGAGCGTTGCGGTCTTGGCGCGAATGCCGCTCGCCTCGCAATAGCGCCAGACCTTTTCGATCAGCGGTTCGAGGCCAGCTTGGGCGGTTTCAAAATCATGGACGTCCACTAAGAACGTGTCTTCCGCGCCGATGGACTTGCGCACCCGGTCAGCCTTCACTTGGCGCTCGTCGATACCGCGGGCGATCCAGTAGAAGTAAGGTCCTGATTTTCCGAAGTGTTGCTGCAGGAAGGCGATATCGCGGGCCTTCAGATCGGCGCCCGTTTCGATGCCGAGCTTGTGCATGCGCTCGGCGGTTGCCGGGCCGACACCATGGAATTTCTTGACGGGTAGGGCCTCCACGAAAGCCGGACCGTTTTTCGGGGTGATAACGAAGAGGCCATCCGGTTTTCTCTGGTCGGACGCCATCTTGGCGAGAAACTTGTTGTAGGAAACGCCGGCCGACGCCGTCAGGCCCGTCTTTGCCTTGATCTTTGCGCGAATCTCCTCGGCGATCTCGGTCGCAAGTTCTATTCCCTTGAGGTTCTCGGTGACATCAAGGTAGGCCTCGTCGAGCGAGAGTGGTTCGATCAGGGGCGTGTACTCGGCAAAGATCGCATGGATCTCTCCCGAAACCGCACGATAGGCGTCGAAGCGCGGTCTCACGAAAATCAGCTCCGGGCATTTCCGCTTGGCCGTGACGGACGGCATGGCCGAATGGACGCCGTATTTGCGCGCCTCGTAGCTTGCGGCTGCCACCACGCCGCGGGCCTCGCCAAAGCCAACGGCGATCGGGAGCCCGCGAAGCTCGGGATTGTCCCGTTGCTCCACCGATGCGTAGAAGGCATCCATATCGACGTGGATGATCTTGCGCAGTTGCCTGAGTGTGTCTGTCACGGCTCGCTCACAGCAATAGTTCCTCGCCCGGCGATGGCGCAGGCGGCTCGACGACAACGAGCATATTGCCGGGAAGCGACCGCTGCAGGTGCTTCACCTCGTCCCAGGATCCGGTGAGCCAAAGGTCGACCTCTTCAGGGGTGGTCAGGATCACCGGCATGGCCTTGAGATGGATCGGAGCGACGATCTCGTTCGGGGATGTGGTGAGGAAGCCGAAGAGCTCGTATTCGAGCTCACCATCGCGCACACGCCTCACACCCTTCCATGGTGTCCAGAAGCCCGCGAAGAACATGAGCGGCCGTTCCTTGTTGCCGGCAAACCAGGCGTTCGGGACTTTTCCGCCGGGAACCTTAACTGCCGGATCCGGCTCGGCAAAGGAGGTGAAGGGCACGACGCAGCGGCTGGTCGGCCCGAGCCAGCGTCTCCAGTGCGGAGAGGTGACGTTTCGGATGTTGGTGACGCCTGGATCGTAGTTCTTCACGAAAGCCGGCGGCGAGGGCATGCCCCAGGTGACCCGCGTGATCTCGCGTTGACCGTCGTCGCCGACGCGAACAACCGGCGCCTGATAGCCTGGATAAACATCATAGGACGGCTGGTTCCAGCCGGCCTTGTCGCGAAAGGCCTTGGTGAATGCGATCACTGCATCGCGTGTCGTCGTGATGTTGTAGAGATTGCACATCGGCTCCGGTCCTCCGCTTTTCTCATCCGTCTTTCATACCAGCGCCCGCGCGCCTCTGTCGCCGTTCCCGGCGGCCGACGCATCCGTCTGCGCGAGGCCGCGTCTCCGTGCTGGCCGTCCGGATCGCAATCAACAGGCTCTTTTCTGAACTTCGTTGACTCGCAACCCAAATAGGAACAAATAGAGAACATATCAACAGGAAGCGCTAATGCATAGCCCTGAGGAGTTGTTCCTTCCAAAATGTCCCGTCCAGTCGACAATATCGTCGTCTCAGCACTTCGCGAGCGCATCCAGAGCCTCGAGGGCACAAGCGGCCGTGGACGGCAGGTCCTGCCGTTTGGTGTCGTCGAGATCGATCGGCGCTTGCCGGGCGGTGGGCTCACACTCGGTTCGTTGCATGAGGTCGCCGGCGGCGGCAACGGTGCAATCGACGGCGCTGCAGCTGCCCTGTTTTCGGCTGGTATCGCCGCCCGCTCGAAGGGCAAGGTGCTCTGGTGCGTGACGCGGCCCGATCTCTTCGCACCGGCGCTGGCCCAGGTGGGACTGGCGCCGAGTCGCGTCATCTATGTGGAGGCTGGCGACGAAAAGGCGCTTCTCTCCTGCATGGAAGCGGGGCTTCGCCACGGCGGACTTGGAGCCGTCGTCGGCGAGCTCGCACGTCTTCCGATGACCGCCTCGCGCCGCTTGCAGCTTGCGGCCGAAGGGTCTGGCACAATGGGCATTGCGATCCGCCGCTGGCGGCGCCAGGCCGAGGCCTCGGATTTTGGGCAGCCGACGGCATCGGTCACGCGTTGGCGGGTGTCCGTCTTGCCGTCGGCCCCCTTGCCGGTTCCAGGCGTCGGCCGCGCGCGTTGGCTCGTCGAACTCATCCGCTGCCGCGCCGGCGAAAGTGCAGATTTCGAAGTGGAGGCCCCAGATGCCAAGGGTCGTATCGCTCTTCCTTCCGAGCTGGTCCACGGATCGCCTGAGACGCAAGCTCGGCGACGCAGCGCCGCCGGTTGAGACGCCTCTCGTCCTCGTCGGCCGCGAAAAGCGCCGGCGGGTGGTGCTCTCGGCGAATGCCGCGGCGATAGCCGCAGCCTTGCGACCCGGCATGGCGGCCACGAAGGCCCAGGCGCTCGTCCCAGATCTTGTCGTCATGGACGCCGATCCGGCGGCCGATGCAGAAGCGCTCGAACGCCTGGCGCTCTGGGCGCTGCAGCGCTACGCGCCGATCGTTGCCGCGGATCCGCCTGATGGCTTGGTGATCGACACGACGGGTGCCGATCATCTGCATGGCGGTGAAGACTTGATGCTGTCGGGCATGGTCAACCGGTTCTTCGGATCGGGCATCGAAGCGCGGGCTGCGGTTGCCGATACGTGGGGGGCGGCCCATGCCGGCGCCCGGTTTGTCGCTCGTCCGACGCTTGTCATTGCGCCGGGAGCGCAGCAGGACATCATCCGCAACCTGCCGATCTCAGCCCTTCGCCTCGATCCCGCAATTGTCCACGGTCTTCGTGTGCTGGGCTTCAACACGCTGGGCGAGGTCGCCGGCGTGCCGCGGGCGCCGCTTGCCCTCAGGTTTGGACCCGAGCTTGGCCGTCGCCTCGACCAGGCAATGGGAAAGGTTTCTGAACCGATCGACCCCGTGCGCACGCCCGATCTCATTGACGTTCGCCGCTCCTTTGGTGAACCGATTGCTGCTGCCGAAACGATTGCGCGTTATGCCGGCAAGCTGGTGAGCGCGCTCTGTCGAGCACTGGAAGACAGGGGCCTTGGTGCGCGGCGCGTCGATCTTCTCTTCCATCGCGTCGACAACACCTGCCAGGCGATCCGCGCCGGCACCGCGACCCCTGTTCGCGACGCCAAGCGCCTGACACGGCTCATCACCGATCGGATCGAGACGATCGACCCCGGCTTCGGGATCGAAATCATGTCGCTGACGGCGACCCACGCCGAGCCGCTTATGGCAAGCCAGGTCATTTCCTCGCTGGTCGAGGAGCCGGAAGCCGATGTTTCCGGCCTGATCGACATCTTGGGAAACCGTATCGGCGCAAGTCGGCTCTTTCGCTTTGCACCGGTTGCAAGCGACGTGCCCGAGCGCTCCATCAACCGCATCGCGCCGATGGCGCCGGACGAAGGCCAGACCTGGCCCGGCCAATGGCCAAGACCGGTGCGCCTGCTTGTTCGTCCCGAACCGATCGAGACGATGGCGCTGCTTCCCGATCATCCGCCGGTCAGTTTCACCTGGCGCGGCGTGCGCCGGCGGGTGAGACGAGCCGATGGGCCGGAGCGCGTCTTCGGCGAGTGGTGGAAGCGCGACGCCGAGCTCGTCGCCGTGCGCGACTATTTCCAGGTCGAAGACGACGCCGGCGAGCGCTACTGGATTTATCGCGCAGGCGACGGCGAACACAGCGAGACCGGCAGCCACCAATGGTTCCTGCACGGGATCTTCGGATGACGACGCCACGTTATGCCGAACTGCAGGTAACCTCGCATTTCTCCTTCTTGCGCGGTGCGTCGTCCTGCGAAGAACTGTTTCAGCGAGCTGTTAAGCTCGGCATCGAAGCGCTGGCTGTGGCCGACCGCAACAGTCTCGCCGGCATCGTGCGCGCCCATCAGGCGGCTAAGGATGTCGGTGTTCGGCTGGTCGTCGGCTGCCGCCTTGATCTTGAAGGCGATCTCCCGGTTCTCGTCTATCCGACCGACCGGCCGGCCTATGCGCGGCTTTGCCGGCTGCTGTCACTCGGCAAGAAACGCGGCGGCAAGGCGAAATGCCGGCTCGATTGGTCCGATCTCGTTGCCTATGGCGAGGGCCTGATCGCGGTCCTCCTTCCCGATGCCGCTGATGAAGAGTGCGCGCGGCAGTTGCGTCGTCTGAGGCAAGCATTCGGGGATCGCGCCTACCTGGCGCTGACGCTCCGCCGGCGGCCGAACGATCAGCTGCGGCTTCACCAGCTGTCAAATCTGGCGGTTTCACTTGGGGTGTCGACCGTCGTCACCAACGACGTGCTGTTTCATGTCCCGGAGCGGCGCATCCTGCAGGATGTCGTTACCTGCATTCGCCACAACATCATCATCGATGAGGCCGGTTTCCGCCGCGAGCGGCACGCCGACCGCTACCTGAAACCGCCTGAAGAAATGTCGCGGCTCTTTGCGCGCTACCCCGAAGCCCTTGCCCGGACCGTCGAGATCATGGAGCGGTGCCGCTTTTCGCTCGACGAGCTCGCTTACCAATATCCGGAGGAGCGCTTCAATCCGGAACTGACGGCACAAGAGACGCTGGCGCAACTCACCTGGGAGGGGGCCGCCTGGCGCTATCCCGAGGGGTTGCCGGCAAAGGTCCGAAAGAACCTCGAGCACGAACTGCGGCTGATCGAGAAGCTTCAATATGCGCCCTACTTCCTGACGGTGAATTCGATCGTGCGTTTTGCCCGCTCAAGAGACATTCTTTGCCAGGGCAGGGGGTCGGCCGCCAATTCTTCCGTCTGCTATGTGCTCGGTATCACCTCGATCGACCCTGAAATCAACGACCTTCTCTTCGAGCGCTTCGTTTCGGAGGAGCGGCGCGAGCCGCCGGATATCGACGTCGACTTCGAGCACGAGCGCCGCGAGATCGTCATGCAATGGGTGCTCGAAACCTATGGCCGCGATCATGCAGCTCTTTGCTCGACCGTCATCCGTTACCGGTCGAAAGGCGCCATCCGCGATGTCGGCAAGGCGCTTGGACTGCCGGAGGATATGACAAAAATGCTCTCCTCCCAGGTCTGGGGCTGGGGCGAAGACGTCGGCGAAAAGCATGCCGAGGAGCTCAATCTCAATCTTTCCGATCGGCGTCTTCGCCTGACGCTGGATCTTGCCCGCCAGCTGATGGGAGCGCCCCGCCACCTGTCGCAGCATCCAGGCGGTTTCGTTTTGACCCACGATCGCCTCGACGAGCTCGTCCCGATCGAGCCTGCGGCCATGGCTGACCGGCAGGTGATCGAATGGGACAAGGACGATATCGATATCCTGAAGTTCATGAAGGTCGATTGCCTGGCGCTCGGCATGCTCTCCTGCATGAAGCGCGGTTTTGATCTTCTTGCTGAGCACAAGGGCATCAATCTCGATCTCGCCAGCATTCCGGCCGAGGATCCGCGCACCTATGCGATGATCCGGCGAGCCGACACGCTCGGCACCTTCCAGATCGAGAGCCGCGCGCAGATGTCGATGCTGCCAAGGATCAAGCCGCGCACCTTCTATGACCTCGTCATCGAGGTGGCGATCGTTCGGCCCGGGCCGATCCAGGGCGACATGGTCCATCCCTATCTTCGCCGGCGCGAGGGCAAGGAGGCGGTCGTCTACCCGAAGCCGGAACTGGAGCAGGTGCTTGGCAAGACGCTCGGCGTGCCGCTCTTCCAGGAACAGGCGATGCGGGTCGCGATCGAGTGCGCCGGCTTCACGCCCGGAGAAGCCGATCAGCTCAGGCGCGCCATGGCGACCTTCAAGCATACCGGTGGTGTCTCGAAGTTCGGCGAGAAGCTTGTCCGGGGCATGGTTGCCAACGGCTATGAGCCGGACTTTGCCATCAAGACCTTCAAGCAGCTCGAAGGTTTCGGCAGCTACGGGTTCCCGGAAAGCCACGCCGCCTCCTTTGCGCTGATTGCCTATGCTTCTTCCTGGCTGAAATGCTGGCATCCGGACGTCTTCTGTGCGGCTCTCCTCAACGCTCAGCCGATGGGATTTTACGCCCCGGCCCAGATCGTGCGGGATGCGCGCGACCATGGCGTCGAAGTCCGCCCGGTTTGCGTGAACGCCAGCCGCTGGGATTGCACGCTCGAGGCAACGGAGGATGAAAGTCGCTTTGCCGTCCGTCTTGGTCTTCGCATGGTCAAGGGGCTGGCGAATGTCGATGCTGCGACGATCGTTGCCGCGCGCGACGAACAAGCTTTCGAAACCGTCGACGATCTCTGGCGCAGGGCGGGCGTGCCGGCCGCCTCGCTCGTCGAGCTTGCCGAAGCCGATGCCTTCCAGCCTTCACTCAGACTTGCGCGTCGCGAGGCGCTTTGGGCGATCAAGGCGCTGCGCGATGAACCGTTGCCGCTCTTTGCTGCCGCGTCTGCCCGTGAAAACCGGACCGTCGCGGAACTGGATGAGCCGTCGGTCTCGTTGAGACCCATGACGTCGGGCGGCGAGGTGGTCGAGGACTACGGCCATGTCGGGCTGACGCTGCGCAACCACCCACTCTCGTTCCTGCGCGCGGATCTTACGGAACGCCGCATCGTCACCTGCCGGGAGGCGATGCAGTCGCGCGACGGAAAGTGGCTTGAGGCTGCGGGCCTTGTTCTCGTCCGCCAGCGGCCGGGCTCGGCCAAGGGCGTGATGTTCATCACCATCGAGGATGAGACCGGCATTGCCAATCTGGTTGTCTGGGCCAAGACCTTCGAGAAGTACCGCCGCGTCGTGCTCAGTGCCGGCATGCTCGGCGTCTATGGCCGTATTCAACGGGAGGGCGAGGTCGTGCATCTCGTCGCCCATCGCTTGACCGATCTATCCGCCGAGCTCGCAAGCGTTGGTGACCGCGATGCCGGCTTTCCTCTTCCGCATGGACGAGGCGACGAGTTCCATCATGGGTCGCCGGCGCCCGACCCGCGCGGACTGCCGAAGGGGCCGCGGCCGCGCGACATCGTCGATCCCTACTTGCATCTCGATGCGATCAAGGTGAGGACGCGGGATTTTCGGTGAGGCGTGCCGCAATTCCCTTTGATTTCTACGGAAAGTTGTTCTTACCCTTGCATGCAAGGGGAAAAGAAAAACACGGTGTGATCGCGAGTGAGCTGGGGGAGAACTTGGTGACGGATAATGTCGAAAGCGGTCCAATCCGTGCCGGATTTTGGCGTCGAGCGGTTGCATTCCTCGTCGACGTTGTGATCGTTGCTGTTCCCATGCAGGTAATTGTCATTATCATGTTCGCGCTGACGGGTGGCGCCGTGCAGGGCAACTTTGGTATTCGCGCCACTCTGTGGTTTCACTGGTCTCGGCCGGCCTTGGTATCGGTTTTGCGCCGGAATGGAAGAAGGATCTGCCGAACCGCAGCTTCGAGCTCCGGCTCGTTCGCTAGGCGACCATGCTTGGTGTCGTACCGAGGCAAAATGCGCGCCATTCAACAAACGCTCTTTTGGCTCAATGGCTTATCGCTCATGTGTGGATTTCTTGCTGGCGGCAAAAAACGCCTATTGACGTCCGATCAACGGTTCCCCTATAAGCCCGATCACTGACGAGGGCGGCGGCGCTGCTGGCGACGACGACCTTCGCTCTAGAGTTTCCTTGGTTGGCTGAGGCTGATTTGAGGGTCTGGGACGGAAGTTTCGGGCTTGTTGGAAACGGTTTGACGGACGGTGAGTTC
>NZ_JBBBBO010000021.1:0-77664 GCF_037120565.1 Ensifer sp. CCNWLY38 | reverse complement strand
GCGGTGGATCGTCCGGATTTATTCTCGGTCGCCCACCGAGATGAAAATGGTCGATCTCCACCGTGCCATCGAGCATGTGCTCGCGCGCCGCCATGAGACGCAGCGCGTGTCCCATCCGCCAGGCCGTGGGTTGGCTCACCCCCAGAGCCTCGGCCAGGCGCACCGAGGACAAACCTTTATCCGACTGCAGCATAAGCCACATGCCCTTCAGCCAGACACTCAGAGGAAGCTTTGTGGAATGGAGCGGCGTGTGTGTCGTCACCGTAAACTGAAACCGACAATCGCCGCTGGAACATTGATAGAGCCCCGGACGCGCACGCCGCTTGCCCATATCGCGCCCGGCTATCGCGATCGAGCGCTTGTAACCACAGGCAGGGCAAACTCTCCCAGCCGGCCACACCATGCTTTCCAGCAATCGCCGGCACTGCTCCTCATCGCGAAAGGCCACGACCATATCTTCCGCTGTCCGAATGTTGGTAAGCGCTGCAAGCATCGTTTCCGACATTCTCATCTCCCTCGAACCATACCCGAAGAATCGCACGGCAATCCCCGGGCAGCAAGGATATTGCTGTCTTTTGTTGATAAAGGCCCGATACATTATGCGACCAATTTGGACTAAACCATGAACAAACGGCATTTGAGGCGTAAGGCTTCTTATGGAACTGAGACAGGGTTTCTGAGTGTTGCTGGGGCAAGACACCGGAAGAGGCAGAGGATCGCCGGCGGAACCGTCGGCGGACACTGTGGTTACGAGCAGGGGTGAAGGCCGCTAAGCATCCTGGTTGCTTCCTGCTCTTGGATAGTAGTTGCAGCTATCACGGCATCAGCTAAGACCCCGAACGCGGGTACAATTGGGCCCGACCTCTAGAATCGGCTGGAATTGGCGGCGATATTCCTTTCAAATTTACTCGACTTTTTGTTGTGGTGGCCACGATCGGAACTGCCGGCATGGTTGCGCCTTCGTTCTGGTCCCTGGCTACTTTTGCTCCCTCTAATTTTAGGGGTTTCTCATTTCCGCAACCGAGAGCGGATCGAAGTTCACCCGTTTGCGTGATTGCAGTGAGCCAAGAGGGTGAATAGGCTTCGCACGACTGCAGAGCCACTACAGTGAACGAGGATGATGATGGCGATCGGTACTGTTAAGTTTTTCAATCAAGACAAGGGTTACGGCTTCATCTCACCTGAGAACGGTGGAACGGACGTGTTTGTCCATGTGTCCGCGGTTGAAGGCGGCAGTCCGCTTCGAGACGGCCAAAAGGTCAGCTACGACATTGGCCAGGACCGTAAGACAGGAAAATCGCGAGCCGAAAACGTCAGGTCAGCCTGAGTTGCCAACTGTACAACAGTGACAACGACGAAAGTCGCGAGCTGTGGTTCAACGAAGGACTCGCTGGCCTTCGAAGCGATGGTCAGCAAACCACAATTCAGTTTGTTTCGAACCGTTCAAGCATTTTTTGGAGCAGGATGTTTTCCTGCCGAAGCCGTTGCGCGAGCAGCCCTTTCAGACGGCGATTTTCTTCCTCGAGCGCGGCAAGGTCGTCAATTGTTTCGGGAGTAACGATAACCGTCCGGCTGCCAATAGAACGACTAAGGCGCGCCGAGCCCTGGCGCTTCAGCTTCGTTTTTTGTGGGATAGCCTTCGGGCGATCCACTTCCAAGGGTAGGATCGGAGCAGAACCGGAAAAAACATACTCATTACCAGTGCCGCCTTCTGTCGGGTCCGCCAGATCTGCGATTGGGGCAGCAGCCTCGATTACGGCGCCCTCGTTTGGCAAAACTTCTGCTGTGGTCTCTGGAGAAGGCAGCTCCATGCGCTGAGCCGGTTCGAACAGATGCGGTGCTTCTGTCTCTGCTGCGCGCACGAGCGCTTTGAGGTCCGTATCGCCCCAAATTGAAGACTGGCTGGTAGTCGACCGCCGGCGAGCCGATTTGACTTCGACGACAAACTTTCGCTGCTGCGGTTTCATGCGGCTCCAACGTTTAAGGGTGCGATATCAGTTTACGGCGTGTCATACCGCCCGAGCATTTGTTTGAGCTGCCTATTCTGCAACCGCAACTTTTCTGCAAGCCGGCGCCTTAGTTGCCTGATGTCCTCGTCCAGTGCCGTCATCTCATCGACGAAGGTCATCGGCGGCTGTGGGGCACCGGAACTGCGATCTCCATACTCGACGACTTCGGCCACTGCAACATCGCCAGCGCTCGTTTTCCGGCTGCGCGTCGGCCTTTTCGTCGGCGGAGGCCGTGGCGGTCCGGCGGGTTCCGGAAGCACCACCTGAATGCTGGCAGTTAACCGGTCGACTGTTGCATCGCGCGTCCCGTCACCTTCGTCAACCACAGCAACTTCGGTGTCGATGTTCGGAGCGTCGAGACTGCTTGCCTCCTCGTTTGGGGCCTCCACAATCGGGTCAGCAACCTCTCGTGCCGGGTCCGCGGTCTCGATTTCAGGAGGATTTTCCGGCGCCTTGACCGTTCGTCCCAGGGACGCCAGCTGGACCAGATATTTCCATGGTGCTTTCATAGTGCGCCGCCAACCCGATCAAATGGCACCGGCATCCTCGGCAGCAGCCCTCAAAGGAACTCCAGCCAGAATGCGATGACAAGGGCCAATCAGGCTATCCGATCGGCCCTCTATCAATTGATCAGGCAAGGCCCAACCGCTTGCGCAGGTCGGCGTTCTCGGCCCGCAGTTTTTCGGCCAACGCCTTGCGCAGCCGCGCATTTTCCTCTTCGAGCTGGAGAAGATCTGCAATGTCGTCGAGGACTGGAACTGGAGCCGTCGTCGCCGTCGGCTGCTTTGCCCCACGGGGTTCGCCGGCGCCCTTGGCGACCTTCTTTGCCCTGGTCTTGCGAACGGCCGGCGCCTCTACCGAGAGCTTCCCGTCTACAGACTTATCTGCGCGCTTCCTGCGCCCCTTCGCCGGCTGGGCAGCAGCTGCCTCCGGTGTTTCAGCGGTCGCGTCCGCAACGACATTCTTGGGTCGCGGCCCCCGACGCTTCTTGGGCGGCGCGACTTCCGCCGGCGGCGCGGTCTCCACGATTTCGGTATTGCTCTCGTCTGCCATGAGTGTTTCCCCTCTCAAACCGATCATCTTTTTCCATTGGGCGGAAAGCAGAGTCAACAGCCGCACATCGCGGCATCATCTATCCGTTGGAGCATGACGCCGTCGCCGGTAGCGATGTGAGAACCGCGGGAGACGCCGGCAGTGAATGCGGCGGTTCTCGCTGCGACACTAGCGGCCGAGTTTTTATGCTAGGGCGTACCGGAATCGGGGAAACAGACCTTCCCTCCCCCGAGTTACGCGCCTAGCGTACATGAGCAGTTTCTGTTGGACTGCAATCCTCCCCGCGCCCAGTGAGCCATATGGGTGCGACACTCGCCCCGCCTGCCGGCGGGGCTTTTCTTTTCCGCACCTTGGATTAACTGAGCTCGGCCACCAAACTTGCCGGCGTTTCAGGTAACATTGCCGGATATCTGCGCCGGCAACAGGGCAAAGATCTCCATGAGTTTGAAACCGGTCTCGGGAGGGGCATGGAGAGGCGCATATCCCAACTACGTTGCTGAGCGTGCTCAGGGCACGCATCGCGGTTTGAAATGAATATTGCTCCTTGTCGTGTCCAGAGGCTTGATAAGCGCCGACGGCTGGAGCCATTCCAGCGGTGGACGATAGGTCATCTTGAAATCACGTTTGGGTGGGCCAGGTTGTAGGGGTGTTTCGAAAGCAACGGGAGGCAGTGATGGATTGCTCCGACAGCTTTGAAATTCGGTGCCAGACATGCGGCGCACGAGAGCGCCTCGCATTCTCCGAGATGGAGACGAGAGAACAGATTCAGTGCTCGGTCTGCGGGATAGTCCGGAGTATGGGAAAAGAGGATGTCCTGGAAATCTGCCGCGAAGCCACAAAGGCGACCCGCCAACGACTATGAGAAACAAGAAAGGCGCTAGATCCGAAACGGGTAGAATCCAGGGCCTTCCGTCTGAGCGTTCGAATTCACAGACGCGGCAAATATGGCAGAAGTCTGGGGGCGTTCAAGGCGGCCAGCGGCAGAGTTTTGCCGCTGCGAGTCACGTGACGTAGATTGATCGTCGCTGAGTGCGATCGTGGGGCCCAACGGTCGCGAGCGGAGGATCAGCGCGGTTAATGTGGTCGCAAACTTCGTGCATGAACGTCCATCGGTTTTTTTTCGATCAGCGCGGCCACTGTCGACCCATTGTCGACTCTACTTGCCTCCAGCGCTATTCACAGACAGCTTGCGCCGGCAACGGCGATACGCACGAAGCACGCATCTCAACATGATGGCAAGCAGTGGGTCGCCGCCTACGCTGCCGGGGGACGATACCGAATTGACTTTGCCTTTTCCAAGGCTTCGATCGTATCGTCGACGCTGAGGAGGACAGTGGTCTCAATAGAACTGAGCGCGCCTCCTGCGCCAATAGCAAGAGCGACTGCCGCCATCGATATATTGTCAGGCGCCTCCCACAGATTCCAACCATCATGCTCGCCAAAGGCGTACCAGAACCCATGGAGCTTTCCGCCAACGGATTCAATGTAAGTGCGTGCCGCCTCTCGGCGATCCTCGGGGTTTTCGATCATTCGCGCCCACGTTTCGGGCGTGTAGCTGAAGCGCGTGAGATAAATGGCCATGGATTGCCTCCTCTGCCAGAACAACACAGTTAACGCTCAAGGCGAGGAGAACGCGAGTCATCCAATGTGCGGACTTGTCGTGGTGAATGGTTTCCACTTCGCCGTTTCTGGGGGGCGCAGCGGCGACGAGACTGCATGTCTTCGCCGATGAAGGCGAACACCATGCCACCGCGACAAGGGTCCGGGAATATCCCATCATTGCTCGACAAGCTAATCAGTGAAGTTCGAGGGCAGCTAGCCCGCGGCGCACGACAGCGTGCGTGCCGTCACGGTTAAGTGGCATCCTCGCCATTCGGGTTTGGCACCGCCGCCTCTCTAGTGTCCCGAGGCGGATGTCTCCGTTCTTCGGACTTCGGCGTCGAGTCCTGAGGCTCGGGTCGGCGGACGGGCCGTGGTTTAGGATCGCCCTTCTTGGGCGGAGGAACAATTTTCTCAGTCATAAGCTCGTTGCTCGCGCTTTCCACTGCAAAAACCGATCGAGATCAGTAAAGTTCCGCTCGAATCGAGCATCTCAGCCTCGCCGGATTCCGGCCGCGTGCTTGGAACTAATGACGGGCGAGACTGTTTCAGATGTGACTTTGGCATGACGCTGACGTGCCCTCCTGGCTGGGTAAGCCTCGATTTTGAGGAGACTCGCATCATGAAGATTTCGTCCAGATTTCGTTCAGTCGCGTCTGCGGTTATCGCTGCAGCAGGAATCAGCTTTGCCGGCTCCGCGCATGCCGACAGCGGTACGATCAGCTTCTCAGTCTACAAGGCTGCCTTCTTTGTGGGTGGTTCCGGAGGCGAGGGCACGCTGACCTTCCATGGTCGCCGCTATCCCATCTCTGTCGGCGGCATCTCGGGCGGCCTCGCCTTCGGGGTTTCTAAGACCTATTTCCATGGTACCGTTCGCCACATTCGCCGCGCCCGAGATGTGACGGGGGTCTACGGGGCGGCGGGCGGTGGCGGCGCGCTCGGCAAAGGGGCCCAGGTGATCGTCATGACCAATGAGAAGGGCGCCCAACTCGAGCTCTCAGGCAAGCAGGTAGGCCTGCAAGTCAACGCCGATCTCAGCGGTCTTGCCATCACGATGAAGTAAGCGCCGTCCCTCCGTTCGTCGTCCCTGTAGTCGGCCCACTACGCTGAATACAAAGGTCGGCTTTCAGCGCTACCATCTAGGAAGCGGCGGTTCCACTGTCGGCCCCATCTCGGTCGTTCAATGGCGCGAGTTCAATGACCGCTCGTCCGCTTATTGCTCGTTCAGGCCAAAGGCCGTCAACTCGAACTACCCGTTAGAGACGAGCGCCGCCTGCCAATGCGATGAAATTGGCCGACTGTGATTCCCCCGCCTTGAAGGGATCCGAACCGTCGGCACGGGAAAAACGCGTTTCTCCGCACCTGTGCCAGTAGCGCCCGGTGTTGCGTACGAAGTTATGCCAATGGCGAGAATCGCTGAGAATACGGGTCTTTGTCACCGTTCATAGGTATCTGAGGCCACCTGATGGCCCTATGTTTTTTGCTTTGATGCAACGGTTGCATAATGGATCCTTTACGCAACACCCTAAATTCCCAACTTTGCCCAACCCAGAGGATCGCGCTACACGGCCTCCACGGGCCACCATCCGCGCGCGGAATGAAGCCGGCTGGGAGAACGGAATATGATTTGCTACGATTGGGATGGCGCACGTGGGAGCCGGATGAAGATCATGCGATTTGGAACGGCCGTCGCACTGGCGGCCTTGTTGGTATCGATTGCGGCCCAAGTCGTGAGCGAGGCGATCTGACGTCGAAAAAGGCCCCTGTATCTCACGCGGATGATCTGGAGCCTTCTGTCTGAGCGTTCGAATTCACAGACGCCGAAAACTAGCCGGCAACCCGTTACGAACGCAATCAGGGTAGATGACTAATCCCGCGGATTCGCCGGCCAATACCGTGCAAGCAGCGGGTCGTGCTCTAGACGTTCCTGCCAGGCTGCCTCAGGCACCTGGCCAGAACGATAGGCCTCAATAAGCAAGCGCTGATCGTCATTCTACTCGAGCTCGTCCTCGGCCGAATGACTTCAAGCATAGCAACGGGTCTGGCACTTGTCTTCCTAACGCGCTCCCGAGGCGGCCATGCCCCGATTTCGCGCGGCGTTCCCCGCCCTGGCCGAGGCGAACCCCAACTCGCACTGCTTCAACCGCTTATGATGGCGCAAATGTTCTCAAAGCTCGCCTGTGCCAATTCATGGCGCGGAACAACCAGAGTCAGGTGGTTGCCCCAGCGCCAGCCGAAAATGGCGTCCGGGAATAGCTGCAGGAGAACTGCATTGTCCCTGTCAAAAGGTGGACTTGCTTGGTACGCGGACGCGAGCACCGGGTTCTCCTTACGAAACCTCTTCCGATCGCGGGCGTCGTAATACATCGGTGCATTGAAGTGCTCGAGAGACACCCAATCCCAACGAGGCAGCCCTCCCATACCATCATGGCAATCGAGGGCTGCCGACGACCAGATAGCTTCAAAATGGATGCGAACCGGCTCGGGGAGCGTGCGGGGATCTTCACAGTAGAGAAGCCGGGCGAGGAAATTCCGATAGGCTTCCAGTTCCGTCGACCAGCTGTTGAATGCGCCGTCTGTGTCGATCAGACTCCGCATTCGGACCTCATAATCCAGCTTTGCCGGTGTTCCTTTGAATATTTCGACAAGCTTGAAATCCATCACTTCTATGCCCCCCACAAGGGCCCGCGCCTCATTGACGGAAGATTCCAGTGAAGCGCTCGGATTGGTCAATCGCGCTGCCAGCTCACGCAGCTCGTTGATCGCATTGTTGGCCGCCGCCGCATAGCGTTTGGCCTGATCAAGTGTTTTTTCGCTGTGTTCAAGGTGCGCGCTTTGAAATGCAAGCGCCTGTGCCGCCATGTCGCTGCGGCCGCTCAGCAAATGAGTGCGGTTGGAAACGGCAACGTCCAACTTTTTGGCGATGGGACGAATCTTATGCACAACGACGAGAATTTTTCGGTGAAGATCTTCAAGGTTCGCGACCCGCTCCAGCTCGTACCGTTGCTCGCTATAGGCTTCGCCAAGCACCCTCGAAATAGCGAAGACGACATGAAGCTCTTGGACATCGGCGAATTCGATTGCAGCCAGTTCGTCCGACAGGCCCTGCCAGTCAGCCGGGGAAAGAAGTTCAGGATAGCGTTCAGCCCGATGCGCGGTCACAAGCGCTTCCAAGCGCGTCCGGGCAGCGTTGTTAAGAGCACGTGTGGCGGCAACTTCGTCAAGGCGGCGCTTAGCCACACCATATTCATGATGGAGCTGATCGGGATCGATCATGTCTGTGGAACTGCCCGCTTGGTGGGCCCCGAATGCGGTGATCTGCTTTTGAAAACTCTCCAGAAGGTTCTCGTTGCGCCGTTCGACCTTATCGAGCCGATCGCGCAAAGCGCCAAAGAGTTTTCCAACGCCGTCCCACGTCAGCGGGTTCCCTGCGGCGCCACCCGGCCAGCGGCATAGATAAGGCCGCGGTCGGCCCTGGTCGTCCCAATCATTCGTGCCAACAAACCGCTTGTAATGTTCCTCCGCTCCCGTTTCCTTCTCGTAGATAGCAATCGGCCATCGCGGCAGCATGATGGGGGTACCGCCCGAGAGGGCCTCGGGGTAATTCCCGAGCCATTCGACCTTTCCGATAAAGCGCTGCGCCCTTTCGGGGCCGAGTTCCATTGTGTGCAACACGCGAACCGGGAGGGAATGCCGGTAATCCGTCTCAGCGACCGCGTGGCCGATGAAAAACAGCAGCCATCCCTCCCGGGGGCCAACACCTCCCCATAATCTCGCCGGAAGGGCGCTGCAGTCGAGTTGCGCCACGAAGATCAGCGGCTCACCGTCCGGTCCGGTTGGCCACGAGAAATAGGAGGGCATCCGTGGCTCTCCCCCGTACCAACCATGTCCTGGTTCTCCCTGGACCAGGGGAACCCGCTTGAAGACACGCGCCTCGGTGCGGAATTGCTGGAGCTTGAAAAAATCCTCATCGCCATAGGCGAGCGTATTGGCCTCGGAAGAGAGTGGCTGTCGGCGAAATGGATTTTTCATGGCAGCTCCAGTCCTTTCGATCGGAATGGCGCGACACTACCCTAGAATGGTAAATTGTTCGGACATCTGCTATTGGAGGTAGTTCCGTCTTTGCTCACCGCTTTGTTGGAAAAACAATTGCGTGCCGCAAAGGTCGACGCCGAGTTCCTTTCAAGGAAGCCTGGTCCTCGTACCGCTTTTTCCCCCTTGTTGGCTGCGGCGCCTTCCAGATACCGTCCTGCGCTTCTTTGCTGGGGCCGTAGAGCCGCATCACCATGGAGAAGCCGTCTTCGAGAGCCGGCAGCCAGTTGGCTCTTTTTCCTTCCCCGACGTTTCGTTCTGGATGTAGAATCTGTATCCGCCGTCGGCGTCCTTTACCCAGTTAGCATGGGCGTATTGAGCAGGTAGCGGTTGATCAGATTGGCGACCAGCAGCCGACTGGGATACCCGTACATCGTGAGGCCGAAAGCCGACCAACGAACCTCTCGCTTTGCTACCGGCGGCAGGCATTCGCCGGACGTAATAGGCGCGGCCAGTCGCAGCGTGACCTCGAGCGTCTTCACGACCATGCCGGCCGAGACCATCGGCTTGGCCATCACGAGCTCAATCAGCTCCGGCAGTTTCGACGAGGTGCGCCGGCCGGTGAGCTTTCGCTCCATCAGCTGCCGCGCCAGCCCCAGCCGGTCATGCTCCTTCAAGCCGAACTCGGCTGCCGCGATCAGGCCGTGGGCGATCGCCAGCAACCGGCTCTCGCGACCGCGATGCCGGCGGCGATCGACGGGAATGGATTTCAGGCCGAGATTGAAAACGGCGAGATGCGCCCCAGTCGTGATGCCGGCCCGGCGCACGACCGACGCTGCCGGCAGCCGGCCAAGCCAGAGCCCGTGCTGCAACACGGCAAGTTCGCTCTCTGTCACCTGAAATCACTCAACTCAATTTTCGGTTGGGCTCTTAGCTAGTGATTCTTGATTAATTGCACCCCACCGCAAAACGCTCTATTTTCCTTGCATGGCGCCTCGACGAAACGGGATGTCCTCGGCTTCGGAGCGCCGTCGGACTGCTTCGGTTTCCGCACGAATCCCAGATGTCATCCAACGACATGATCCACGAGGAGACGAGCGATGGGCGCAACGACGCCGGAAAACATCATGCAGCTTGGCATGGGGTTCTGGGCCTCCAAGGCCATGCTCAGCGCGGTCGAGCTCGGCGTCTTCACCCAGCTCGCGGCCGGCCCGGCCGACCTGCCGGACCTGCAGGCCAGGCTGAAACTGCATCCCCGCTCGGCCCGCGACTTCCTCGACACCCTAGTGGCGCTGAAGCTGCTCGAACGCGAGGACGGCCGCTATCGCAATGCCCCTGATACGGACCTCTTCCTCGACAAGGCGAAGCCGTCCTATATCGGCGGCATCCTCGAAATGGCCAACGCCCGGCTCTACGGTTTCTGGGGCTCGCTTACCGAGGCCCTGCGCACGGGAGAGCCGCAGAACGAAGCCAAGCACAGCGAGGACTTCTTCGCCGCGATCTATGCGGAGCCGGCACGGCTGCGCGGGTTCCTCGAGGCCATGAGCGGGATCAGCGCCGGTGCGGCGCAGGCGATCGCCGCCAGGTTCGACTGGTCGAAATACACGACCTTCGCCGATGTGGGCGCGGCGCAGGGCATGGTGCCGGTGGTGATCGTGCGAGCCCATCCGCATCTCCAGGCTATCGGCTTCGACCTGCCCGCCGTTCAGCCGATATTCGACGAGTTCATCGCCCGGCAGGGCCTCGCTGATCGCGTCCGCTTCCAAAGCGGCAACTTCTTCGACGGCCCGATGCCGAATGCGGATGTGATCGTGATGGGGCATATCCTGCACGACTGGGATCTAGCCGAGAAGAGGATGCTGCTGGAAAAGGCCTTCGCCGCGCTGCCGAAAGGCGGAGCGCTGATCGTCTACGACGCCGTCATCGACGACGAGCGCCGCAGCAACGCCTTCGGCCTGCTGATGAGCCTGAACATGCTGATCGAGACCCGCGGAGGTTTCGACTACACCGGCGCCGACTGCCAGGCCTGGATGCGCGACGCCGGTTTCGTGTCCACACGCGTCGAGCCGTTGCTGGGGCCGGACTCGATGGTCATCGGCTTTAAGCCCGACTGAGTGGAAACCGGACCCCGGCTGTTCTGGTTCATATGAAAGAGATTGTCTGAAACCTATTTCTGCCTGAACGCCTTGTTGCACGTCATGGTCAACGGGCCGACAATATATTCGAACGCAGTGCGCTCGACGGTCGGGATGATGACATTCGCCGGCATGCCCGGATATAATTTGACCTGCGGAAGTTCGGAAAGCTGGCTCTGGTCTATTCTGATCTCCGCGACATAGTATGGCGCGTTTGTTCGGTTATCCACCAGCCTGTCGGCCGAAACATTGACGACGCGGCCCTGCACCATAGGCGTTATGCGCTGCTTGTAGGCCGTCAGGTGAACCTCGGCCAACATTTCAGGATGGACATCGCTGATTTCGTCAACCGCGATCTGGGCGTCGATCACCAGCGAATCCCGGTCCGGTACCAGATCGAGGACCTTCTCTCCGCGCATGATCACGCCGCCGACGGAGAACACGGTCAGCCCGACCACCTGCCCAGAATAGGGTGCACGGATTTCGGTTCGCGCGAACACGGCCCTGGCATTGTCCAGGCGCGACAGGATTTCCAGTTCCTTGGCCTGCGTGGCTTCCAGCTCCTTCGAAGCCTCGGAAAGCCGTTCGTTGTCCAGTTGCGCGATCTGCTGATTTTGCTCGGCAATGGCCTGGCGCGCTTTTGATTACCGTGACCTTTTTCGATCACCCATGACGAAACCTTCCGCACGCCGCCGCAAATAACCCCTTAGGGCACAGGCGTGCTTCGGTGAACCCGTCGTGCGCGCAGATGCACGCACGACGTTAATTTCCATTGCCCGACCGCTCTCGCGAGGCCCAGATGGAAGGCCAGAAGACACCGGCTAATGTGGCTAAACCATCGCGGCTCGGTCTCCTAGCCTATTTTCCACCCCAGGCAGCCGGATAGTCCGGCAACTTCTCGCAACCACACATGGCATGATGCAGAGGCGGCATGTTGGCGTCGACATATTGGTCGAGCGTCACTGCCGTGATCGCCGGCTGCGGCATTACCCATTCCGGACCCGGCACCGCCTCGCCGTTCAGCACCTTCACCGCCGCGATGATCGGCGTGCGCCATTGGTAGGTCGGATAGGTCGGCGCTATCGCCTTAAAGCCCTCCGCCTTCCACTTGACCAGGAAGTCCTGCTGGTCTTCCCCGGTAATGATCGGAGGTGGCAAGCCGGCATCCTCGAAGGCTTCGAGTGCAGCAACCGCCGTCGCACCAGCATCCATCCAGATCGCATCGATCTTGCCGCGCTGCAGATAGTCTTCGACGATCGACTTGGTCTTGGCATTGTCGCCCTCGGTGAACTCCTCGCCTACGACGTTCAGCCCCGTCTCCTTGAAAATGCGCTTGGCTGCGGACGCGCGCGTCTCGAGCACATCAACACCCGGCACGATGCGCAGCATCAGGACGTCCGCGCCCGCCGGTGCTGTGGCCGCCACGAACTCGCCTGCCTGAATGCCGAAGCCGTAGCCGCCGACCGGATGGATGAAGGTGACAGGGCATTTGGTGTTGACGCCGCGGTCAAAGACGATCACCGGCAGCTTGGCGCAGGCCTTTTCGACTGCCGGCGTCAGGGCTGCCGTCGTATTCGGCGAGACAATCAGCGCCGAGCACTTGCCGCCGTTGATGAGGTCGTCGATGTCGGCGATCTGCTTGTCGTCGGAGCCTTCGGCATCGACGTGAATGAGCTCCTTGATTTCCGGATGGAGTTTCACTTCGGCCTGCATGTTCGTCCAGCCGGTCACCCGCCAGGCATTGTTCACGCCGGCGTTCGAGAAGCAGATCGTGTAGGGACCTGGCTTCTTGTACTTTGCGGTGTCGGCCATCTGGTCGCCGTAGTACTGTTCCCAGGGCTCCCCTTCCGGGCCGTTGGCCTTGGCCGTCAGCAGCGTCCGTTGTTTGTCGAACTCGGCAGTATCGTCGAAGTTCAGCTGTTGGCTATGCGCCGTGCCCGCGATGAGCGCAGCCGAAAGTGCGGCGGTCAGCAATCTTTTCATGTCTCACTCCCATTGATCATGATTTTCAGTTCCTCCCGATGGCGCGGAGCGGGATGTGGAAAGGTGTATGCGCCCGCACCCCGCTCTGCCCCTCGAAATCAGGTCCCGCCAGCACGGTTGCGCCGGTAGGTGGCAAGCACGACTGCGGCGATCAGGATCAGGCCCTGGACGACATCGCGCGTCGGCTTCGGCAGTCCGATGAAATTGAGCAGCGTGAAGATGGCGGTCAGCGTCAGTGCCCCGGCAATCGAGGCCGGCACGGAGCCGCGGCCGCCGAGAAGCTGCGCCCCGCCGATAACGCAGGCGGTGATCGCCTGCAGCTCGTAGCCGACGCCGACATCGGTCGATACGCCCGCAAATCCGCCGAGCAGGATGCCGGCCGTTACCGCGCTCAAAGACGAGGCAACAAAGGCGATGATGCGCACCCTCTCGATCGGCACACCCGACATTTGCGCCGCTCGCGGATTGTCGCCGAGCGCATGCAACATGCGCCCGAGATTGGTGCGATGCATGAGCCAGAACAGGACGAAGCCGACCATCAGCAGCACCAGCAATGCCACCGGCAGGAATTGGATCAGTGGCATGCCCTGAAGGCTGGCGCGCCCAAAGAAGCGGAACGTCTCCGGCAGGTAGCCACGCGGTGAGCCGCTCGACCACATGAAGGCAGCCCCGTTCAGCGTGATCATCATGCCGAGCGTCGCGATCAGTGAAGGCACCCGGAGGTAGGAAACGACGAGGCCGTTCACCACGCCGACGGTGACCCCCATAGCATACATCACCGCAATCACCCACCAGGTCGCATCGGCGCTGTTGTCCAGCAGCATTGACGACCCAACGACCGTCAGCGTGATGAGGGAGCCTGCGGAAAGATCAAAGCCACCGGAGACGATGACGTAGATCTGGCCGGCCGCAAGGACGGCAAGTGGGGCGGCACGCTTCAGGAAATTCATGTAGCCGGTGGGCTCGATGAAGTTCGGGTTTGAAAACGTGATGGCAACGAGAAGCGCTGCGAGCACGAAGAAGACCGGATTGATCTTCGGCAGCCGCCCTGCGCTTGCAACACCGCGCGTCTTTGCGGAGCCGACGGTTTCCTGGATCATGCCACTATCCTCTTTGAACGTACTGCGTAGAAGGCGACGGCGGCGACGATGATGATGCCGCGCATCACCTGCTTGGCGAAGGCGTCGATGCCGGCGAGATTGAAGATGGAATCAATCAGCGAGAAAATGATCACGCCGGCGACGGTGCCCCAGATCCCGCCCTTGCCTCCGGAGAGGATCGTCCCGCCGATGACGACGACGGCGATCGATTCCAGATCATAGGCGCCCTCCGTGCCGATCCAGGGCGAGCCGGATTTCAGGCGGCTTGCGAGATAGAGGCCGGCGAGCGCCGCGCAAAGGCTGCAGATGATATGGCTTGCCATCACCACGCGCGTCGTGTTGATGCCGGCCGCGCGCGCCGTGTCGCGGTTACCGCCAACCGAATAGATGTTGGAGCCAAAGCGGGTGAAGCGCAGCACGATCCATGCGCCAAGGACGAGCAGCGCCAGAGCGATCAAGCTGACGGGCAGACCAAGCATCTCGCCATAGGCGAGATATTGAAACGCATCCGGCACCGAGCCGCCAAACCGGCCGTGAAAGGAGGCAAGGCAGCCCTGGATGATCAGCGCCATGCCAAGCGTCGCGATCAGCGGGTTGACGTCGAGGCGGGTGATCAGGAGCCCGTTGAGCGTGCCAACCAGCGCCCCCAAAAGGAGCACGGCAAGAACGGCAGGCAACATCATCGCCGAATCGCCGTTCATGATCGCGGAGGAAACCACGGCCGAGGCCGAGATGAGATGGGCCACCGACAGATCGATCGAGCCGACAAGGATGGTGAAAGTCTGCCCGACGGCAGTGATGCCGAGCGCGATGGACCGGTTCAGGATGGAGACGGTTGCCTCCGGTGTCAGGAAGCGTGTCAGGCCAAGGCTGAGCGCGATCGCGACATAGATGAGGACGGCCAGGCCGAGCAGCAGCGCCGGCGCATAGTGTTCCAAACGCCAGGCCGGACGCCTAATGAGAGTTGCCTTGCTCATGCTGCCACCGCCTCCTCGCCGGTTGCCGCCAACATCACGTCGGCCTCACAGACCCCGCGCGCAAACGCCGCGACGAGTTCGCCATTCCGCATCACAAGAATACGGTCGGATACGCCGAGAACTTCCGGAAGATCGGACGAGACCATCATGATGGCCGTGCCCTTGCGCGCCAGATCGCGCATCAGGTGGTAAATCCCGGCCTTGGCATTGACGTCGATGCCGCGTGTCGGCTCGATGAAGATCAGCAGGCGAGGCGCGAGCGCCAGCCAGCGCGCGACGATAGCCTTCTGCTGGTTGCCGCCGGAGAGCGTCTTGATGTCCTGGGCAAAGCTGCCGGCGCGCACGTCGAGCTCACGCAGCAGCTTTTCCATCGCCTCCGCCGAAACGAAAGACGTCGCCTTGGCATTGCCGGAAAGGCCGGAGAGCGCGCGTGACGTGAGCATGCCGTTGTCGACGACCGACTGCATCAACACCAACGCTTCGGCCTTGCGGTCGCCCGGCAACAGGCCCACGCCGGCGCGGATCGCCTCGCGTGGGCTGGTGAACCGCCCCGGCTTACCGGCAAGGGTGATCTCACCCTCGATGAAGGGAGAAAGTCCGAATATCGCTTGGGCGAGCGCGACGCGCCCTGCACCTTGCAAGCCGGAAAAACCGACAATCTCGCCGGCGCGCAGATCAAAAGACACATTTTTCAGCCGGTCGTTGCCGGCGTTGCAGACTGAGAGCACGACATCGCCGATTTCCTGCGGCGCTGCCGGTTCCGCATAGAAATCGCCAAGGTCGCGACCCACCATGGCCCGCACGATCGCCTCGGGCCCAGGCACATGGTCGAAGCGCACCGCCACCTCGCCATCCTTGAGCACGGTCACGCGATTGGCCAGCCGCGCAATTTCAGGCATGCGGTGAGTGATGTAGACGATCGCCACACCCCTTTTCTTCAACGTGTCGACGAGATCGAAGAGCACCTCGCATTCCGCCTCGTTCAGCGCTGCCGTCGGCTCGTCCATCACGATCACCCGCGCGTCGAGCGACACCGCCTTGGCGATCTCGACCAGTTGCTGGCTGGCGACGTCGAGGTCGGCAACAACAGTAATCGGCTCAATCCGATGCGCCGAACCGAACAGCGCAAGTACGCGCCGCGCTTCGTCGTTCATCGCCCTGTGGTCGATCAGACCGCGACGCGTCGGCTCGCGGCCGAGGAAGATGTTCTGTGCGACGGTTCGCTCGGGCAGCAGGGAGAATTCCTGGTAGATGACGGCAATGCCCGCGCGGATCGCCGCCAGCGGATGCGTGAAATGCCGCTCCTCGCCGTTCACGACGACTGCGCCTGCATCCGGCCGATAGACACCTGAGAGGATCTTCATCAGCGTCGATTTGCCCGCGCCGTTCTCGCCAGCCAGCGCATGAACCTCTCCGCAATGCGCAGAGAAGCTGACGTTTCTCAAGGCTTTGACGCTGGGAAAACTCTTGTTGATACCGCGCATCTCGATGGCGGGGTGTTCAGTGTTCATGCTGCAGCCCATGTCTTGCGGATGAATGTCGCGCTCTCGGAAAAGAGCGTATCGAAATCGGGAAACAACGGCCGCCAGACGCGGGTCGCCGTCGCGATCGCCGGCAGCCCGGCGCCGAATGCCTCAAGCGTCAGCCAACCGTCATATCCGATCTCCTTCAGCACCGTGAACATCGCGGCAAAGTCGATATGCCCCCGCCCGGGTATGCCGCGATCGTTCTCCGAGACATGGAAGACGCCGATATCCTGGCCAATCAGGCGGATCGCTGCCTCCGGCCGACGCTCCTCCACATTGGCATGGAACGTGTCGTACATGATCTTGAAGGCGGGATGCGCCACGCGATCCACATAGGCACGCGCCTGCTCCATCGTGTTGAGATAATAGGTCTCGAAGCGATTGAGCGGCTCGAGGCTCAAATGCATGCCGTTGGCCGCGGCGCGCGCTGCGAGCGCGTGATGGGCGTCTGCCCCATATTTCAACTCGTCTTCGCTGGCGCCCCTGCCGGTAAAGAAGCCGATCGGCGCGTGGAAGGGTCCGCCCATGCTTTCGGCGCCAAGGGCGATGGCACAATCCAGCGCCCAATCGAGATGGGTAATCCCGCGCGCCCGCACTTCGGCATCGCAACTGATGGGGCTTGCCTCAGGCGTCGGGACGATCGATGTCGTGGACCGGCCAAGACCGAGCCCCTCCAGCTCGCGGCCCAGGCGTTCATAGTGACCGACCTCGCCCGAGAGGACCGGCACCTCGACGCCGTCATAGCCGAGATCGCGCAACCGACCGATGCTGTCGAGATGCCTCTCTTCGACGAAATCGGTCAGGCAGAGGAGATTGATACCAAGCTTCATGGCGCGCTCACCTCAGCGAGATGCCGAGATCGCGACAGGTCGCGCGGATCCAGGACAATGATGTTTCGATCATAGGGCCTGCGGCCCCTTCGCATTCGAGGCTGAGCACGCCCTCGTAGCCATGGTCGCGAAGCATGGCCAGACAAGCCTTGATGTTCTCGGTATTGACCCCATCGCCGAGCGCGCAATGGCTGACCGCGATCCCCGTTTGTCCGCCGCGAGCGGCCGCCGCCAGCGACCGCGACACATCCTTCAGGTGGACATGAGACACCTTGTCGATGAACCGCGACAGAAACTGCGTCGGCTCCTGGCCGGCAATGAAGGTGTTGCCGGTGTCCATGTTCATGCGCAGCCACTTGCTGTCTGCGAAGGCCAGCATGCGCTCCATGAATTCGGGACGTGTCGTGAAATGACCATGGGGTTCGATGTTGACGACGATCTCGTGCGCTTCGGCGACTTCGACGATCTTCTCGTAACTGCGCTGCATCAGTGCCATCGACTCTTCTTCGGTAAGGCCAGGCGGCATGTGGAGCCCGTCGGTGGTGTCGACGCAGGGGCTTCCGGCCTGCGCGGCCCAGGCAATCGACTTCAGCACATAGGGAACACCCCTGAGCGGCCCGTCCTCGCCGGAGAGCGGATAGGCCGCATCGACCTGGGAAAAACGCACGCCGTAGCGATCCATCTTGCGACGCAAGAGGACCGGATCCTCGTAAAGCGCGACATGCGGTTGGTAGCCTAGTCCGTGGATCCAGCTCACGCCGTCGATGAGGCCACACTCGATGAAGTGCAAATCGTTGTCGCTTGCCCATTGCAAGCATTTTTCAAACGACCAGTAGGCCGAGTTGAACGCATCCGTGTGGAAGCCTATCCGCACCGGCAATTCCTCCCAATTTCTCCCCATGCCATTGAGTTTCAATGGCAAATCATCAGCGCCTCCAAATGCCGCTTGATGATGTCCAAGCATTGCGCAATAAATCGCTGCCTGCGTTCGAAATAGACGACTGGTAAATTTTATACATTTGCGGGGGAGTGGCATGACGAGGAGCAACAATGAACGGGCGGTCAATCGGCCTGCCGTCTTCCGCGAGCCGGGCGCCCTGCTCTATGCGGGCAATTGCCAGGACCTGATGAAGGCCTCGCTTGCGGGTCAGGTCTCCCTGAATGCCTGGACGCGACGCGGCTATCCCGGCATCGACCTCGGCGCGGCGCTGCCGCAGGTCTGTTCCGTTGGCGGATGGGATGCGACGACCCCACAGGACTGGGGGCTGCGCGAACATTGTAATGAGGGGGTCAAGATCGCCTATCTGGCGCGCGGCTCACTGACGATAACCATGGATGGCCGCAGGACGACCATCAACGAAGGCCAGATGTTCGTCGTGCGGCCCTGGCAGTTGCACGCACTCGGCGATCCCAATGTCGGCGCCAGCCACATCATCTGGGTGCTCATGGATATGGGCGTACGCCGCCCGCACGAAACCTGGCTCTGGCCTGACTGGATCGGCTGGCCGGAGCGCGACAGAAAGCGGCTGAGCGAACTTCTGTCGAAGAACGAGCAAATCTCTTACAACGCCTCGCGTGAGGTCGCGCGCACCTTCCTCGATATCCACGAGGTGGTGGCAGGCGGCGATATCGAGGGCGGGGAAGCGCACCTGCGCCTGCTGATCTCGATGATGTTGCTGCAATTCCGCCAGATGCTGGAAAGCCAGGCGCCGGTCCTCGATCTTGCTCTCGCAAGTTCCAAGCGCACGGTCGAGATCTTCCTGAAGCGGCTGCGCCATGCGCTCGACGAGGACTGGACGCTGGAGAACATGGCCGCAGAATGCAATCTTTCCCGCACGCAATTCTCGCAGCATTGCCAGGTGCTGACCAACATGACGCCGGTCCGCTATCTTCAGACGCTCCGGCTTGGTGCCGCACGAGAACTGCTCGAAAGCGGCCAGCAATCCGTCACCGACGTTGCCTTTGATTGTGGGTTCTCATCGAGCCAGTACTTTGCCACCTGCTACAAGAAGCGCTTCGGCTTCTCGCCGATGGAAACGCCGCGCCAACCACTATCGATCGCCAATTGAGAGTGGGTCGGGTGCGGCTCCGATGAAGTTGTCAATGCTTCGCCAAGGAAGCTCACGGCTCATTCCGCATTCATCCTTGCCACCGAGACCGGATCAAAGCCGAATGGACAAGAAAGTTCTTTTGACACCTCGAAAAGCCGCTTCGCAGAAACGCTCGCGAGCGACGATCGAGATCTTGGTCGAAGCCACGGCCCGCGTATTGATCAAAGAAGGATTTGATCGAACCAACACAAATCGGATTGCTCACGAGGCCGGTGTCAGTATTGGCTCTCTCTATCAGTATTTTCCGAGCAAGGAAGCGCTCGTGATTGCCGTCATCGAACGACACAAGAGCGAGATGGTGGATGTCTTGCGGGGCACGCTCGTAAAGGTCGCGACGCTGCCGATCGATAGGGCCGTGCGGGAACTGGTCAAAACGATGATCAATGCTCATCGCGTGAACCCGGACCTTCACCGGGTTTTGGTGGAGGAGACGCCACGGGCAGGACGAATCGACACGATTGATGGCTTTGACAGAGAGTTCTACGCGCTGGTAAGGGCTTATCTCGAATTGCACAAAGCTGAACTGCGGCCGATGGATCTGGCTCTGGCTGCTTACATTTGCGTCAGCTGCACGGAAGCGCTCACGCACGGAGCCGTGGTCGATAGTCCCGAGAGACTGAACGATGGGAACGTCGAGGCCTTCATCAAGGAAGTGACGACGCTGATCACGCGCTACCTGCAGTAACGTCCTTCGGGTGGCAGACATCAAAGATGCGAGCAGGGTCTAGGTGACTTGACTTCGCCCCGTGAAGGCCGACGGCTAACGGCCTAAATTACCGGGGAAATTCGAAGGGCAGCGCTCGCGCAGCCGGTATCCCGAACGCGAGTAGATTTTTGCGAGTTATAACTCACAATTAGGTCTGCGCGCGGCAATTCTAACAGCCAGAACCAGCCTCGTGTCGAAATCAACCTGCCGCACGAGCGGCTGAGTAACCGCTTCTCGAAGCCCCACGCTAAGGTAACAAGAGATGTACGCAAACGTCGTGATGATTCATGCCGCGGCCATGGGCACGGCATTTCTGCTGTTTGCAGCGAGGGAGCTCCTTTTCATTTCTGCCTCGCGAGGGCAAGTCGGAGCTGCGAAATTGGCCCTGATCGCGAACAGGATTGCAGGACCACTTACCGGCATAGGGATTGCCGGAGGAATTGGGCTCATCGTTTTAGGTGGATGGTCGCTATCGACACCCTGGCTTTTAGCATCGTTCACCCTGATCGCCGCGTTGATGATTGTCGAAAGGACATTCGTCACGCCATGGGAGGCGCAGGTGCGTCCTGCCCTTCAAGGCAAGATCGACAAATTGGAAGTTAAAACGCTTCTTGGAAACAAGCGCGCCTTGGGGGGCCGCGTGGTGACGATCGCGCTTTTCGCTCTGATAATAGCGTTGATGGTCGTTAAGCCTGATCTAACCGCGGTATTCGGGGCTTAGAACTACCTTGTCGTGCCCAACCACATTGTGAGAGCAGCCTGCGCTTCACCAGACGGAACCAGTAGTGGTACGAACCTATTGTGAGTTGGAGACCCGGATTGTATCCACGGTTGTAAGAGTCTATGGACAAAATTGCCTGAAACAACTGCCGCGAAATAGTCATCGGCCTAATTCCTTGTCACAAAATCGTTTGGAGAAATCTGAAATGCGAATGGTGGCTGGACAAAAGGTCCGTTCTTCTTGAAGTCTTCCTTCATCTGCACGGACCATTTTTTGAAGAAATCCGGACCAAGGACCGCCTCTACGTTGCCCTTGGTCACGGGATCGTCCGTCAGCGATATCGTGATCGCCTTCAGGCGAACGCCGGGACCAAACACAAGGTCAAGGTGACGGGGATCGACTTCATTAATGCTCGCCGGATTGCCAAGATCGTCAATTGTGGCTAGGTCCGGATAGTGGTCGGAAGACAGAACGCGTTCGCCTCTAAGCTTTTCCAGGCGAGCGAATTCGCTACGCACTTCATCGCTAGATAACACCTTCTGCCGCGGCGACCCAAACGCTTCCAAAGCTGTCTGATGATCGTACTGCCGTAGAAGTGCGAATAGGTATCTGCCCTTAAGCACCTCAACGACAACCGCTTCTCCCGCAAGTTTGCCCACGGCCGCTCCCGAGACATCTCCTAGGCCGAACCACTTTGGGGAAACCGAAAGCGTCACGGCGCTCACCGCGCTACCGGACACAGGGCCATCGGGAGTATCAACAATGACCGTGATCTTCTGGTGCCATTCGTATGTCCGGAATCCGAACAAGTCACAGCCTGCCAGCCCCGCCAGCAAGGCGGCCGACAATATCAGCAGTGCAAATCGCGTTCGGGTCATTGACGCCTACATGCCCGCTTTGCCCGGTACTTGCCCGCTGAGAACGCGAGCAAGCTACAATGGACTTCAATTCAGAGAACTAGAGTCGTTGGAGGACCTGTCGTCGTCAACTTTGCGGACAAGTTTTTGCAGCACTTCCGCATCAACCAACCGAGCAACGAGGGGATGGATCTAACTGCATGCTGCTTGGCAACGCGATTGCACGGTTGTTGCCATTTCCCGCGATGGCGCGATCACGTCCAATAACCACACAATCTCGCCGCTGGTCCAATCATCAGGCTTCAGACGGATCGGGAAGACGCCAGTCTTCGTTTGTTCTGCTATCTTGGCGTCCGGCAACCGCAAGCTCAGAGCGGCTAAGCTTGGCCTTGTGCTGCTGGAATCGATCTTGAAGCTTATTCTATCCATCCAAGGCCGTGTGCATCCCGTTGTTGTCGTTGTTGAGGGGCCTGGAACGTCTGTCGCAATTCGCGAACTCATCGAATCGCCGGCTCTCAAGTTCTTCCCTGCCAGCTCTACTTCTAGCAGCACGCACTCAACGAAGTCGCCGGTCTACCGGCGCGGCCTTTCTCTTGCTTGAACACCGCCGGCCTTTGCGATCGCCGGCACGGCGACCTGGCCACCGCCTCTGGGAGCCGCCGTCCATCAATGGCGATCGCAGGTTCAGTCCGCCTTCAGCGCGGCCTCAATGGTCGCGAAGATCGTCTCGACCTCATGTTCACCGATGGTGAGCGGCGGCGACAGCACGATCGTGTTTGCCACCGGACGAACGAGCACTCCGTGTTCGAAGCAGTGCTCGTAGACTTTCCTGGCCAGCGCCTTGCCGCTGACGGGATCCTCTCCAAGTTCGATGCCGGCGAGCAGACCGAGGTTGCGGATGTCGACGACCCCTGCAAGACCCTTGAGGCTGTGGGCGCATGTTTGCCAATGCGGCTCAAGCCGCGCTGCCCTTTCGAACAGGCCTTCGGAAACATAGACATCGAGCGACGCGAGGCCGGCCGCCGCTGCCAGCGGATGGCCGGAATAGGTGTAGCCGTGGGACAGTTCGACGGCACCCGAGGCCGCTTTCCCGGTGACCGTGTTGTAGATGACGCTTGAGGTGATCACGCCGCCCATCGGAACCGCACCGTTGGTCATACCTTTCGCGACCATCAGGAGATCGGGTATGACCCCGAAGCGATCGGCCGCAAAGGGCCGGCCAAGCCGCCCGAAGCCGGTGACGACCTCGTCAAAGATCAACAGGATGCCATGGCGTGAGCAGAGATCGCGCAGCCGTTCGAGATAGCCGACCGGTGGTACGAGCACGCCGGTCGAACCGGCGACAGGTTCGACGATAACGGCTGCGATCGTCGAGGCGTCGTAGGTCGCGATCATCTGTTCCAGTGCATCGGCAAGCTCTGCACCGTGGCGAGGCTGACCGAGGCTGAAGGCGTTCCTTGCCGGATCGTGCGTATGTGGCAGGTGAACCGCGCCCGGCAAGAGCATGCCGAACTGCTTCTTGTGCGGCCCCATTCCGGCCGCCGACAGGCCCCCGAAACCAACACCGTGATAGCCGCGCTGGCGCCCGACGATACGCTGTCGCTGCCCCTCCCCCCGTGCGTGATGATAGGCAAGCGCGATCTTGATCGCCGTATCGGCGGCTTCGGAACCCGAATTGGTAAAGAATACATGGTTCATATCCGCCGGAGCGATCGACGTCAGCCGATTGGCATATTCGAAGACCAGCGGATGCCCGAGGCCGAACGAGGAAGCAAAGTCCAGCCGCGCCGCCTGCTTCTGGATCGCCTCGACGATCCGCGGATGACCATGCCCGGCGTTGACGCACCAGAGACCGGCAATGGCGTCGAGCAGACGATGGCCGTTGCTGGTGAAGTAGTAGAGCCCTTCGGCATGCGAGATGAGTGCCGCATTCGCCTTGAAATCCCGGTTTGCCGTGAACGGCATCCAATAGGCATCAAGGCTGTTCGGGCCGGGCGTGGTGAGCGTATCCATGTGATTGGGCCTTCTGTTCGCTGGGCAAGCGCACCGGCAAGGCGCGCCGGTAGGCCTTCAGGCTGCGATTTCATCTCGGTAGGTCGGGTAGCTCTTGAAGCTCGGATTGTCGGCCGGCAGAACCGCGAGTTCCATCTCGCCGGCCGCAGGCCGCATCACGATGGTCGCGACCGTCGCTGAGACATGGCCACGCGACGAACGATGTGGCGGACGGCAGACGGCGTAGGGATAACCGAACTTGTCAGAAAGCGCGGCCTTGACTTCGGTGACGCCGATCTTGTCGGACTTTTCGAGAATGCGGCGAACGCGCCAGTCGCGATAAAAACTGTCCGACCAGCTTGAATGGGCCTGCTCGCGCAATTTCAGAAGCGCCGTTTGGCTCTGCCAATGGTTGGCATGCACGATGAGATCGTTTTCCGGATAGATGTTGAACGCTTCGTCCGGCGCGCATTCGAAGCTGACGGCAAAGCCATCCTTGTGGCTCACGATGATGTTGTTCGACGCCGACTTCCTCGTTCCAGCCACGGCGCGCATCGCCATCGCCAGATGGTCCTGCTGCAGGACCATGCGCCGGATGAGTGCCAGTGGCACGCCGTCGCCGGCAAAGTCGCGATCGCTCTCGAGATAATTGGCCGTGACGGCGATGCCCTTGTCGTTCATGCCGCTGCGTGCAAGGCCACCGGCCTCGGTGAACGTCTGGTAGGACGGACCTTCATCCGGCTTGACGCGCAAGACGATCGCCGTCTCCGCGCATTCTGCCATCCAGTCCCAGTTCTGCGCGTGCACGAGCTCTCCCGTGGCGCTGCGCTCGGGCAGAACAACGACACCGGTGCAGCCGTCGCCCGAATGCTCGGCCCTCGCCGCCTGGGTCCTTCGTGCCCTCGCAAGGATCTCGGTACGGGCATTGATCAGCACGACGTGCTCGAACGGCAAGTCCGCACCTTCGGCGATGCCCTTCATCTCCACCACGAAGTTTGGGTCGAATGCCTCGATGAGCGGCACATAGCCGGCAACGATCGATTTCAGGTCGTCGGCCAAGACCCCGAGCGCCGCAAGCCGGCCAGCATACAGTTCGACGCTGCGACGCACACGGTCCTTCGCCTGTTGCCCATACTGACGCCCACGCTCGAGCGGAGTTCCTGAGATCGAAACGAACGGAAACGGTGCGGCGGTCATCTGTCTTCTCTTTCACTCCATGTTGCGTTTTGTGATGTTAAAATGCACTATCACAAGGAATTGTCCAGAGGAAATCGAACAGCTATGTCAGAAGCGCACCCCAAAGACCGACCAGACCCTGGAGCCAGTTGATGAGCACGGAAAGCAGCCCGAGCGCGTTGCAGATCGACATTGCCCGACAGATCCTGCTTCAGGCACAAAAAGAAGGCTGGCGGGCCGGTCATCCGATTGTCGAGAAGACCCTGGCGACGATGTTCGGCGTATCGCGCACACCGATGCGGGCCGCCCTCGAGATCCTTGCGACCAAGGATCTCGTGCGCCTCATCCCCAACAAAGGCTTTGTCGCCGCCACCGATCTCGGCAACGGCACCTACATCGAGACATTCAGTGAGAGCGAAACGGAACGCCTGAAGCAGCAGATCCTGCGTGACCGCTCTGTCGGCACCATTCCGCAGGAAGTGTCGGAAAACGAGCTGACGGAACGCTACGGCATTGCGCGCGGCACGATCCGCAAGGCGTTGACGCAATTATCATCGCAGGGTCTCATTCACCGCCAGCGCGGCCACGGATGGGCATTTGTCGATTCGCTCGACAGCCCGGAAAGCCTGGCCGAAAGCTACCGTTTTCGCATTGCGATCGAGCTTGCGGGCCTTGCCGAGCCGAATTATCGCGCCGATCCGGATGCACTTGGGGCCCTCATTGCGGAACACGAAAACATGTTCGACCAGATCAATGCCGCCGGCAGCGTCAGCCGCGACAGCTGGTTGAAACTCAACGCCTCCTTTCACGAGGCGCTGGCTGCCTGGTCCGGAAACCGCTTCATCCTGCAATCCGTGCGCATGCAAAACGACCTCAGACTGCTGCGCGAGTCCTCGGTGTTCGATCGGCTACGGCCCGAGCGCATGGAGAGGTCGCTGACGGAGCACATCCAGATCCTCAGGTACATCGGCTCCGGCGAGATCGAATTCGCCCAGCTTGCGCTGCGGCGCCACCTCGAATCCACGCTGCAGAAAGTCGAGGACCGTATCCGCAGCGAACGATAACGCCTGCCGAGAGCGCATAACCTCCTCATTTGCAGAGGCGGAAAAGGTCAGCGATTTTTTGTATTGCATTATGAGCGAACAAAAGGCACAGTTCGATCAACCACAAAAAACGGGACAGACCACAAAGAGGAGAACTGAGGTGAACCGTAGACAGAGACTTGCCGCATCGGCCGCAGCAATAGCGTTGACCTTGACCTGCGGCCCGGCCGCAGCCGAAACGCTGAAGATCGCGCTTAATGCCGACATCCGCAGCCTCGACCCGGGCGTAAACCGAGACGCCAACAGCGACGCCGTCGTGTTGCACATCGTCGAGGGTCTCGTCGCATACAGCGAGGACGCCTCAGTAAAGCCGCTGCTCGCCAAGGAGGTCGCTGTCTCGGACGACGACCTGACCTACACCTTCACGCTCAGGGATGGCGTCAAGTTCCATAACGGCAACGTGCTCACATCAGCCGACGTCGTCTGGAACTGGAGCCGCTACATGAACGAAGCCACGAAATGGCGATGCCGCAACGACTTTGCCGAGGGCGGCGCCGCCCATGTCGTATCCGTCACGGCACCCGACGACAAAACCGTCGTGTTCAAGCTCGAAAAGCCGAACGCCCTCTTTCAGGCAACGCTTGCCAGAACCGACTGCGGCATGACCGGCATTCTCGACAAATCATCGTTCAACGCCGACGGCTCGATCAACGTGCCTGTCGGCACCGGTCCCTTCCGGTACAAGGAATGGCGCAAGGGCGAATTCATCGACCTGGAAGCCTTTGCCGACTATGCGGTACGCAGCGAAGAAAAGCGGGACGGCTACACCGGCGCCAAGCGTCCGCTTGTCGAGGCCGTCCGCTTCGCCGTTATTCCCGACCGCTCCTCCGCCAAGGCTGCGCTGCTCAATGGCGATATCGATATCGTACCGGACGTTCCATATGCCGATGTCGAGGAATTCAAGCAGAACGCCGGTACCGCCGTCTCGCTGGCGACCAATCCCGGCATCGTCGCGCTCCTGTTGCAGACGCGCGATCCGCTGCTCAAGGACATGCGCATCCGCAGGGCGATCGCCATGGCTCTCGACACCAAGACCATGGTCGAGGGAATTACGCTCGGTCTCGGCAAGGCCAACAATTCGCTGATACCGCCGACCTCAATATACCATTCCCCAGCCCAGACCCAGGGCTACAGCTACGATCCCGAAGCGGCAAAGGCGCTGCTGCGGGAAGCCGGTTACAACGGCCAGCCGATCAAGCTCATCGCCAATACGCGCTATTCCAACACGTACGATGCGGCAATCGTGGCACAGGCAATGCTGCAACAGGTCGGCATTACCGCTGAACTCGAAGTGCTGGAATGGGCGGCACAGCTCGACCGGTATCAGAGCGGCAACTACACGGCGATGGTGTTTCCCTATTCGGGACGCTACGACCCCGCACTGACCATGGACTCCGTCATGGGCAACAAGGACAAGGAGCCGCGCAAGGTCTGGGACGATCCGGACGCACAGGCCATGCTCGCCGACGCCGTGCGTTATTCCGACCCGGCCAAGCGCCAGGAGCTTTTCGACAAGCTGCATGCGCGCTTCCTGAAAACCGTGCCCTTCATCATGCTCTATAACGGGCTCGAGGCGTCGGCCTACCAGAAACACGTCCAGAACTACACGGCTTCGATCTTCTCCATGCCCAGGGCATGGGAAGTCACGATCGCCGAGTAAGAAGGTACCGTCGAGATGCTGCGCTTCATCCTGTCGCGAATAGGAATGGCCGTTCCGACGGTCTTCCTCGTCGCCGTCGCCGTCTTCTTCCTGATCCGCCTCGTTCCCGGTGATCCAGCCGCGCTCCAGCTTGGAGACATGGCGTCGCCCGAGAGCGTCGCCGCCCTGCGGTCGGATCTCGGCCTGGACAAGAACATCCTGACGCAGTTTGCGATCTGGTTGACTAACGTGTTCCAGGGCGATCTCGGGACGTCGATCGCGACGAAGGAGCCGGTGGCCCATCTCGTCATCGAGCGTTTCAAGGTGAGCGCCGGCATCGTCCTCGTTGCCGTCGCCCTTGCCTCGCTGGCTGCGGTCCCCGCCGGCTTCATTGCCGCGCTCCGGCAGAACTCGACGCTTGATCTGACGCTCGTATCGGTTGCGGCCTTGCTCTTGTCGATCCCGACCTTCTGGCTCGGCCTCGTCATCCTGCTCATCTTCGGCCTCAAGCTCGGTTGGTTGCCGGTGGTCGGCTACGTATCGGTTGCCGAAGACCCGAGCCGGGGGCTGCTTTACGTACTGATGCCGATCCTCACCCTGTTCCTGCACGAGATCGGCGTGCTCCTGCGCATGGCGCGCGCCTCGGCGCTCGAAGTCCTAAGGCTCGACTACATTACCCATGCCCGCGCCAAGGGCCTTCCCGAGCGCACCGTGCTGTGGCGACACGTGTTTCCCAATGCCTTTGCGCCGACGCTGACGCTGATCGGTCTGGTTCTCGGCAACATGCTGGGCGGCATCGCCGTCGTCGAGACCGTGTTCACCATTCCTGGCCTCGGGCGACTTCTGGTTGATGCGATCTTCGGCCGTGACTATCCGGTGATCCAGGGATGCCTGCTGTTCATCGCTGTCATCTACGTGCTGGTCAATCTGATCGTCGACCTCTGCTATCCGCTCTTCGATCCGCGAGTGAAAATCACATGAAGTCCCTATCTGCCAATGCGATGGTTGGCGGCCTGTTCGTCGGCACCTTCGTGATCGCAGCCTGCATCGGTTCGGTCTGGACGCCCTACGATCCGATGGCGCTCGACATGAAGGCGCGCCTGGCCGGACCGTCGACCCAGCACCTGCTCGGCGCCGACGAGTTCGGGCGCGACGTGCTCAGTCGTCTGATGCTCGGCGCCTCGGCGAGCGGCATCGTCAGTCTCACGACCGTCGCGATTGCGACCGTCCTCGGCACCGCGCTCGGCTCGATATCGGGCTATCTCGGCGGGTGGACCGACCGGCTGCTCGTCGCCGTCACCAACGCCCTGCTTGCATTCCCCGGTATCTTGCTCGCACTCGGCCTGCTCGCGATCTTTGGCGCCAACAAATACGGCATCGTGCTGGCGCTCGGCATCGCCTACACCCCTTCGGTCGCCCGGATCGTGCGCGGCACCGTGCTTTCGCTACGGGAGAGGGAATTCATCGACGCCTCGCGGATATCAGGTGATTCCGAGATATACACGCTGCTTCGCCACATCCTGCCCAATTGCATCGCCCCGTTGACGGTTCTGACGACATCGATGTTCGGCTGGACCCTGCTTTCGGAGAGCGCCCTTTCCTTCCTCGGCCTCGGTGTACCCCCACCAGCGCCGACCTGGGGCAACATGCTGGCCGCTGCCCGCCCTTACCTCGCCCAGGCCGCCTGGCTTGCGATCTTCCCGGGCCTTTGCATCTCAATTGTGCTGCTCGGCATCAATCTGCTCGGCGACGCACTGCGGGATCGGCTCGATCCGAAAATGAGAGGCATGCAATGAACACGCCAACCCTCCTCACGGTCGACCGGCTGGTGCTCGGCGCCACGGCCGTCGCCACCCAGGTCGTCGACGGCGTCAGCCTGACGCTTCGCCGCGGCGAGCGCATCGGCATCGTCGGTGAATCCGGCTCCGGCAAGTCGATGCTGATGCGCGCCGTCATCGGCCTTCTTCCGGCCGGAATCTCCAAGCTCGGCGGCAGCGTCCGGTTCGAGGATCGCGACATGGGAGATCTTCAGCCTGAGGAAGTGCGCAAGCTGCGCGGCAAGGGCATAGGGCTCATCTTTCAGGAGCCGATGACCTCACTCAACCCTGCGCTCACAATCGGCCGCCAGTTGGAGGAAGGCTTGGCACTGCATACCGCGATGGACGCCACGGGACGCCGGGACGCAATCCTTGCGATGTTGAGGCGTGTCGGCATTGCCGATCCCGATGCCGCCGTTCGCGCCTTTCCGCACGAGTTTTCAGGCGGCATGCGCCAGCGCATCATGATCGCATCCGTCATGTTGCTGGAGCCTGCGTTGTTGATCGCCGACGAACCGACGACCGCGCTCGATGCCGTCGTCCAACGAGAGGTGCTGGAACTGCTGCACGCACTGGTCGAAGAGAAAGGCACCGCAATGGTGCTCATAAGCCACGACATGGCGATGGTGGCCCAGTACACCGATCGCGTCCTGGTCATGCAGAAGGGCGTGTGCGTCGAGGAGGGAGCGACCAGCGAACTGTTGCGCGCTCCGCGCCATGAGTACACCCGGAAACTTTTGTCCGCCCTTCCCCGCCGCGCGCCGGCACGCGCGATCGCACCCAACGCGCCGCTTGCTAGCGTCAGAAACATGAAACTTGCCTATGGCAGCGGCAGCAGCGCCAAGGCTGTGTTGCACGGCATTGACCTCGACATCCATCCCGGCGAGATCGTCGCGCTGGTCGGGGGATCGGGCTCAGGCAAGACGACGCTTGGCCGCATCATCGCAGGGCTGCTACAGCCGAACGAAGGCACACTGACCTTCCGTGGCCAGGCGGTGAACCGGAAAAGCGGCGGCTACGCCGATTACCGTGCCAATTGCCAGATGGTGTTTCAGGATCCCTACTCCTCGCTTGATCCCAGGATGCGTGTGCGCGAGATCGTCGCCGCGCCGCTCCGGCACGAAAAGTCGATGCGTTCGACCTCCCGCCGCGAGCGGGTGAACGAAGTCTTGAGCGAGGTCGGGCTCGGTCCGCAATTCGCCGATCGTTTTCCGCATCAGCTCTCGGGCGGACAAAGGCAGCGTGTTGCCATCGCCCGTGCGCTCGCTCGCCGGCCGGACCTCGTCATCGCCGACGAAGCGGTCTCGGCTCTCGACATGACCGTAAAAGCCCAGATCCTCAAACTGTTGACGCAGTTGCAGGAACAGCAGGGATTTGCGTGCCTTTTCATCTCGCATGACCTTGGCGTCGTCGAACAGATCGCCGATCGCGTCGTGGTAATGCATCGCGGCGTCATCGAGGAGCAGGGCAGCCGTGATGAAATCTTCGATCGGCCGACGTCGTCCTACACGAGGAAGCTCCTGTCGGCGGTTCCCATGCTTGCTCCGGCTGACGGCGGTGGCATCGACCTCGTCTGGCGAGCGGCTTAGTCTAGGCGTTCAGCAATAGCGGACGGCGCAGTATCGGCTGTCTTGCTGCTGCGCCGCCATTGTTGGCGATCAGGAATGCCCGGCAAGGCCCGCTGGCCCGATCACTTCACCTCGCGCGAACGAGGCGTTGAACATTCATCAAAGGCTCTCCATGACACAGTATCCGGACATTCTCCTTCACATCGATGGCAGCTGGCGCGCCGCACGCTCCGGTAAGACCATTCCGGTCGTCGATCCCGCAACTGAAGAGACGATCGGTCATGTGGCTTGGGCCGAGATTGCAGACCTCGATGAGGCACTCGCCGCTGCAAAGAAGGGCTTCGACGTATGGAGCAAGACCTCCGCCTCCGACCGTGCCAAGGTCATGCGGACGGCGGCAGCCCTGCTTCGCGAAAGGGCGAGCGACATCGCCTGGCTGATGACCCGCGAACAGGGCAAGCCCCTTGCCCAGTCGAAGGGCGAGATCCTGGCTGCGGCCGATATCATCGAATGGTTCGCCGAGGAAGGAAAACGCGCCTATGGCCAGATCATTCCGCCGCGTTCGCCCGATGTCACCCAGATGACGGTCAAGCTGCCGGTCGGTCCGGTGGCCGCGTTCACACCGTGGAACTTCCCGATCAACCAGGTGGTGCGCAAGCTCTCTGCGGCGCTCACGACCGGCTGCTCGATCATCGTCAAGGCGCCGGAGGAAACACCGGCTTCGCCAGCCGAACTGATCCGCTGCTTCGTCGACGCCGGGCTTCCGGCCGGCGTCGTCAACATCGTCTACGGCGTGCCGGCGGTGATCTCGGAATATCTGATCGCCCATCCGGTCATCCGCAAGATGTCCTTCACCGGCTCGACGCCGGTCGGCAAGATGCTCGCATCCCTCGCCGGTCAGCACATGAAGCGCGCGACGATGGAGCTTGGCGGCCACGCACCTGTTATCGTCACGGACGACGCCGATATCGAGCAGGCCGTCGCGGTCATGTCCGGCAGCAAGTATCGTAATGCCGGCCAGGTCTGCGTGTCGCCGACGCGCTTCCTGGTGCAAGAACGGGTCGCCGACCAGTTCCTCGACGGCTTCGTCGCCGCGTCGAAAAAGATCAAGGTCGGCAACGGTCTCGAAGCCGGTGTCGATATGGGACCCCTCGCCAACGAGCGACGCATCCCGGCAATCGAGAGCCTTGTGGCCGATGCGGTGGAGTACGGCGGGCGCCTGGCAACCGGCGGTAATCGCATCGGCAACCGCGGCTACTTCTTCGAACCGACGGTTCTCGCCGATGTACCCGTGACGGCGCGGATCATGAATGACGAGCCGTTCGGCCCGGTTTCGATCATCAACCGCTTCGCCGATCTGGATGAGGCGATCCACGAGGCCAACCGCCTGCCCTTCGGTCTTGCGGCCTACGCCTTCACCGGGTCGGAGAGAAGCGCCCATCGCCTTGCATGCGAGGTCGAAAGCGGCATGATCTCGATCAACCATCTCGGCCTGGCGCTGCCGGAAGTGCCCTTCGGCGGCACCAAGGATTCCGGCTACGGCACCGAAGGCGGTTCGGAGGCGATCCAGGCCTATCTGGAAACGCGCTTCGTCACGCGCAAGAGCATCTGAGCCGACTGAGCGAGTGCGCCCGCCCTCGGCGACCGCCGCGCCCCCTGGGCGCCATCCAACGTCACGGCAACAAGCCGCGCAGGGCTCGTGGGAGCACGATTCTGTCCGCCCCTAAGGCGAGTTCCACGCATAAGTTTGCGAACGGCAGCATTGCGCCGCCATTTCGGCCGTTGAAGCAGACCTTGCACCTGCCGGAAAGCAGACATTGTCTAGTTTCAAGGTCACGGCATCTTTGCGCCGCCGATAGCGGAAGTAAGCGTCGTCGCCTTCATGTCTCGGCGAAGCTGCTTAAATGTTTCGCAAAGCATCCTGTCTTCATTCTGGGCTACGGGCCCATCGCCACCATGATGCAAGGCGGTCCAGCGGAAAAGTCATGCGAGACTCGGACTGGTTGACGCGTTTTGTGGAGCGTCTGAAGAAGCTTGGCACTGCGATCCAGACCGCCGTTCTCGCGCAGCGCATATCCGTTGATCAAGTCCTCGAACGCGTCGGGATTGTCCCCACCCGCTGTCACATCTCCGGCAGGCCAGCCTTTCGGAAGCCGTCGACAAAGTGGTCTCGTACAGATGCATCGCGCAGCGGCTGGGAGCTGAGCCAATGGCCGATCGTGAAATGAGGGTGGGCGATCAGGAACAATTCTGCTTCTCGCCGCGCCTCCTCACGGTGGCCCAACTGCGCAAGCGAAGCAGCCAGGAATTTGCGTGAGTTGGTACGATACGTCTCTTTCCTGCGGAGTGTAGCGGTTGCCGCCTCATAGTCACGCGCGGCGTATTGCGCCTGCCCAAGATGACAAAGATACCAGCAGGTTGGATAGGGATTGAGCCGCAGAGCTTTTTCGATCTGCGCTAGTCCGTCGGCAACCCTGCCGTCCAGCACGGACATGTCCGACATGGCGGCCCAGGTGTCGGCGTGGTTGGGGTCCAGCTCCAGGGCCTTGGCGAAGGCAGCCTCCGATTCCTCCCATCGCCGCTCATAAGCCAAAATGGTTCCCAGAACGTAACGGCAGCCGGCATCGTTGGGATCTAGGTCGACCGCCTTCTGCGCGAACGTCGCCGCCATCCGACGGTTAGGATCTTCGGGCTCGCCGAAATGGGTCCAGGCAAGCCAACGGTTGTAGGCGAGCAGACTGAGCGCCTCGGCATATGATGGCTCGAGCTTAACCGCGCGTTGGAGCAGCATATAGGCCTCACGCTCAGTTTGCGGCGACTCTTCCGTCAGGAGGCGGGCGCGCACACACAGATCGTACGCCTCAAAGTTCTTCGGCCGATTGCGCTGCGTCGGGATGGTCAGCCGGCCGACGAGGGCTTCAACAATCTTGGCGTTAACTTCATCCTGTAATTCGAAAACATCTTCCACCGTCCTGTCAAACCGGTCGGCCCACAAGTGCTGGCCGCCAAGCGCGTCGATCAATTGGGCATTGATGCGGACACGGCCCATTGCGCGTCTGGCGCTCCCCTCGAGGACGTAGCGGACGCCGAGCTCCTGGGCGACCAGCCGTACGTCGACCGGCTTGCCCTTGTAGCCGTACACGGAATTGCGCGCGATGACGAACAGGCCAGCCGTACGGGAAAGGTCGGTGATCAGGTCTTCGGTCAAGCCGTCGACGAAAGGCGCGTCCGCTTCATCCCCACTCATATTCGTGAACGGCAATACAGCGATCGAGGGACATTCGGGCAGCGGCAATATGCTCTGCAGCGCATCCGGCCAATGCCACACGTGGACCGGGCGAGTCAGGTTCTTTAGGTAGCGTTCGCCTGCATCAAAGAACCGGTCGCCGATCTTGCCGACGATCTCGCCGTGAACTTTGGCTGAAATGCAGATACCTCCCGGTGCGGCCTGCGTCTCGAGGCGCGCCGCGACATTGACGCCGTCGCCGAGGACGTCTGAACCGTCGTCAATGACATCTCCCAGATTGACGCCTACACGCAAAAGCAGGCGCCGGTCTCCAGAAGCCTCAACAGCAGTGGTGGCCCGTTGCATTTCCAACGCTGCTGTGACCGCGTCCACCGCGCTAATGAATTCGATTAAGAATCCGTCGCCCATGACCTTGAAGATGCGACCGTTGTGGCGCATCACAGCCGGCTCGATAACGCCAGAACGGAGTTCCCTGAGGTTCGCCAGCGTTGCGACTTCATCAGCCTCCATCAGGCGTGAATATCCCACCACATCGGCAACGACGATGGCGGCAAGGCGACGCTGAAGAGACTGATCCGTCATGTGAGGACAAGCCTAACGACCGAGTTCGCAAGTTATTGTTCAGCCGCGGGTGAGTCAACAAATGGTCAGAGGTAATGTCCAGGCGATCTCCACCTCCATCGAGCCGTCATCCGTCTTTGTGACCGACGGCGTCGAAGTGGACGACACGGAAATGAGTATCCACGGAAAGCGGATGGTTCTTGAACGCCTGGTGATGGGCGGCGAGCGGGTCTTTCGGCGGAAGTGCCCAGTTCTGCTCGCGAAATTGCGTTCCGGGGGAGACCCGAACAGCAACTGCGCTAAGTCGGCATTTCTGGCCAACTCTCCAGATGCGGCCAGTCTCCTTCCGGCCCAATTGAGACGCTCGGGTCGCACTGACCAAGTATCAGCTCCTGACGCTCCTCGGGCGTTCAGATCACTCGACGACCGGAAGCCGGCAGCACGGATGTCTCCTATCCCTCCCCTTGAAGGGAATCGAACCTTCCGCCCAGGCTTTCGCATGCGATAAGTCCTGGCTCGGCGCCCGCGGAACCTAATTCTTTTGGGTGACTTTTCGCGCATCCTACACGCGTTCTACTATCTTGGCGGGAAATCTGGAGAGGGGCATGCAATATCGCCAAAGGTCGGTTCTGTTCGCGGCACCTGGACTGATCATCGGAGCTGCCGCACTAGGCGCTTCGAGCGGCGTAACTGTCGCAGATTTCGATAAGCCAGAACTACTGATCGCCGCGTTGTTTGTCGGCCTCGTCATCGGCATGGCCATTGAGCAGTTCCTATCCACGATGAGAAAACAAGCGTGGCGGGCGAGCAACAGATCACGCTGGGAGGAAAAGCGCAGCAATGAGCGCATCATACCGGGACCCTGGCTTCAGAAGCCAATTGCGGAACCATTGAGACCAGTCGACGCCACGGATCAACTGCGTATCGTGATGCGCTCGCATTTCACCATTCAACCACTGCTGAATAAGAGCGAAGCACGCGTGTTTAGGGAACTCGACAGCGTCGTGATCGGCTGCAATCCTTCTTGGCAGGTTATGGCGCAGGTTTCGTTGGGTGAGATCCTCCGAAGCACCGATGCGGACGCCTACAGTTGCATCAACTCCAAGCGTGTCGATCTGCTGCTCGTAGACAGCAATTGCCAACCGCGGCACGTCATCGAATACCAGGGCGGAGCGCACCACCAAGGGGCCGCGGCCGCGCGCGACGCAGTAAAGAAAGAGGCGCTGCGACGCGCCGGGATCGGATACTACGAGGTCGTGGCTGGCCAAACGACCCCGTCGGAACTCAAGCGCTTGGTCGAGAAGCTGGTGGATAAACCGAGTGTCACCTAACGCGCCATCACCCATGCCTGCACGGTCGAGCCACTTCCATTGGAGGAAAACATTGCCTTGGCTTGATGGAAGAATCGAGACGCACCCGCATGGCGATCTATTGAAAGCGGCCTGACGTCGAGCAAGGAATGAGCAGAGATTAAGTGTGATTGCGGATGGCCTGACCGGGGGGACCGGCCATCCGCAGAGCGCTATGTCTGCCGAGAGGCGCTTCCTTAAACCGTTTGGAATATCCACAAACTTCTTACGTTAGGCTCTTGTCGTGCGTTCCTGATAGCTTATCGCGAGCGCCGCAAGATCGAGCGCTGGCGGGTTGCAAAGGTCAGCATTGATGTTATTGCCGAGAAACTCGGACGGCATCGTTCAACGTTCCTTCGCGAGGTCCCTCAGCTTCGAGATCTTTTAGAGCGACCCTCGCTGGCTTCAGCAATTCGGCCGCTTCATCGATCTTCAGTCGCATTCTTGGTTTCAGCTTTCCTGTTAAAATCAGATCACGAAAATCAGTCGCGACGTACATCGTTTGTGTGGGTCGGTTAGATTTGGTCTGGTATTCGAGGACCAATCCTCATCGGGCTAGGTTCTAACTTGCAATCTTTTCCTGAAAACGGGATGCAGGGTGGTGCACCTCCTGTTAGCCGATTGCCGGTAGTACCTACATGGCAAAGCGCTGACGCAACAAGGGACCGGTATCTAGAGGCCAAGCGCGATACCGTCCTTGCGCGATTCCGATCCACCGGTCAGCGTGCCGTTCTCCCAGTCGATGCGGATCGCCTGCGCGCCGCCGATCGGGTCTTCCGCCGGAACGATCGCGAAACCGCGCCGTGTGAGTTCATCGGCGGTGGCAGCAGGCAGCGTGTGTTCGGCCTCGACGCGGGTACCGTCGGATCTCGGGATCAGCCGCGGCAGGTCGATTGCCTCCTGTAGGTCCATGCCATAGTCGAACACCTTGGAAATCAGATGCGCGTGGCCCATGGCCTGGTAGTAGCCGCCCATCACGCCGAAGGGCATTTCCACCCTGCCATCCCGGGTCACCATCCCCGGAATGATCGTATGGAGCGGACGCTTCAACGGCGCCACGACATTCGGATGACCCGGATTCAGCGAAAAGCTCTGGCCGCGATTGTGCAGGACCACGCCAGAGCGCGGCGCGACGAGACCGGTGCCAAAACTGTCGAAGACCGAGTTGATGAAGCTGACGGCGTTGCGGTCCCGGTCGACCACGGAAATGTAGACCGTGTCGCGGTGAAGCGGCATGTCGAAGGCCGGCAGGTCGGTCAGCGCATGGTGCAGGTCGATCATATCAGCCAGCCGATCGGCGAGCGCATCCGACAACAGCTCTTCTACCGGCACGTCCGCCTTGTCCGGATCGGCGAGCCAGGCGTCGCGCGCGGCATAGGCGAGCCGCGTCGCCTCGATTTCTATGTGCAGGCGGTCGGGCGATTGCGGGTCGCCCTTCGCCTCGAAGCGGCCAAGGATGTTGAGGATCAGCAAGGCTATGATGCCCTGGCCGTTCGGCGGGCATTCGTGGACCGTGTATCCGCGGAAGTCCGTGGCAACCGGGGTCACATAGTCTCCGCGCGCGTTTGCAAAATCCTCCATTGTGTGCAGGCCGCCGAGCGAGCGGAGATAGGAGACCATGTCTTCTGCAACGGGGCCTGTGTAGAAGCCATCGCGCCCATCGGCCGCTATGCGCCTCAGCGTCGCCGCAAGCTCCCGCTGGCGGTGGACCTCGCCGATCTTCGGCGCCCGTCCCTCCGGCAGGAAAATCCGCGCAGCGGTCGAGTCGGACTTGAGCAGCTCCTCCTCCAGCAGCCAGTCGCGATGCACGCGCGGCGAGATCGCATAGCCCCCTTCGGCAAAGCGGATCGCCGGCGCAAGCACATCGGCGAAGGGAAGCCCGCCATAATCGGCATGGAGCCGCACCCAGGCGTCAATCGCACCGGGAACAGTCACCGCCGACGGCGACTGGCGCGGCACCTCGGTCAGGCCCCGCTCTGTGAACCAATCGAGCGTCAGCGCTGCCGGCGTGCGGCCGGAGCCGTTATAGGCGACGACCCTGTCGGAACCATCGGGCGCGAAAAGCACGAAACAGTCGCCGCCGATGCCGGTCGAGCCCGGCTCGACGGCGCATTGCACGGCCGAAGCGGCAATGGCCGCATCCATAGCGTTGCCGCCGGCCTCCATAATCTGCAGGGCCGCAAGGGTCGCCGACGGATGTGACGTCGCCGCCATCGCTTGGCGGGACACGGCGACGGATCGTGTCGGCTTCTCGAAATTGCGCATTCTGTTCCTCTCCTCGCAGATAGTCAGGGGCGGGCTCGATAGGGGGTGAGCCAAAGTTCGAGCGCGTTCAGCGCCCGTATGATCGTGAAGTTGAGCGTCAGGTAGATCGCACCGGCAGCGACGAAAACCTCCACGGCACGATAGGTCTGGGAAATCAGGCCCTGCGCAATTCCCGTCACCTCCATCAGCGTGATGATCGAGGCGAGCGACGTGCCCTTGACCATTAGGATGATCTCGTTGCCGTAGCTCGGGATCGCCTGCCGGAAGGCGAGCGGCAGCACGACGAGCCTGAGCGTCAGAAGCCGCGACATGCCGGAGGCGGACGCTGCCTCGACCAGGCCGCGCGGAACGCCGCGGATGGCGCCGCGCAGGATCTCGCTGCCATAGGCGGCGGTGTTGAGGGTGAGCGCGAGGATGGCGCACCAGTAGGGCTCGCGGATCAACCACCACAGGCCGACCGCCTGAAGCGAAGGGCGGAACTGGCCGAGGCCGTAGTAGATCAGGAAGATCTGGACGAGCAGCGGCGTACCGCGAAAGACCGCCACGAACGTCCGGATGGGCCAGACGGCCGCGCGATGGTTTCCGTGTTGGGCGAGCGCCAGCGCCAGCGCGAGCACGAAACCGAGTCCCAGCGAGGTGCCCGCGAGCTGCAAGGTCAGCGGCAGACCGGAAAGCAATGTCGGGATGATCGAGACGAAGAAACCAAGATCGCTCATGCGAATGCCACGCCTCGCCAAGCCCGCGCTTCGCCAAGGCGGAAGACGAGGCCGGTCGCACCCGCAATCAGGAAATAGAGGGTTGCGGCCGCGATGTAGAAGACGAACGGTTCGCGCGTCGATCCTGCTCCGATCTGTGTCTGGCGCATGAGTTCAATGAGGCCGATGACGGAGATCAGGGCCGAATCCTTCAGCACCAGCTGCCAGACATTGCCGAGCCCCGGCAGCGCATGGCGCATCAATTGCGGCACGATGACCAGGCGAAGGGATTGAAATCGGGTGAGGCCGAGCGCCTTGCAAGCGTCGAACTGGCCGCGATCGACGGCGAGATAGGCGCCGCGATAGACTTCGGCCTGGTAGGCGCCGGAAATGACGGCGATAGCGATAACGCCGGTCGCAAACGCGGGCAGGCCGACGAAGCCCGCGCCGCCGAAGATCCGGCCGATCGCCGTCAGCGCCACGCTGCCGCCGTAGTAGAGCAGGTAGATCGTCAGCAGATCCGGAACGCCGCGAAACACGGTGCCGTAGGCACCGGCCAGCCACGCGCTGATCCGGGATGGGGAAAGCCGCCCGGCTGCTGCCAGCGCGCCGAAGAGTGCGCCGAGCAGAAAGCCGAGAAGCGACAAAGCAAGGGTGACGCCGGCGGCCACTGACAGCGCGGCGCCCCAGCCGCCTTCGCCGAAGCCGAGTACATGCATAACATCAACCATGGACACTCAAAGCCTTCCTGCCCACCACCCGGCGCGCATAGCCCGCCGGACAGGGTCCGCCTGCGCCTACTTGACCGGTGTTACATCCGTCTTCACCCACTTCTCCGAGATGCGTTTGATCGTGCCGTCGGCGATCGCCCCTTCGATGGCCGCATTCAGCATGTCCTTGAGCTTGGCGTCCTCCTTGCGCAGGCCAGCACCGGTGCCGAGGCCGAAGACGCCGCCGACGAAGCCGGGGCCAGCCAGCGTGAAGTCGGCGAATTCAGGTTTGGCGAGCGTTGCCGCGAGCGCCGTCTGCTGGGCGAACAACGCATCGATCCGCCCGGCGGACAGGTCGAGATCATGCTGTTCAGTCGTCTTGTATTCGCGGATTTCCACCGTGTCGGCGAAATATTTCTTCACGAATTCGAGATTGGTGGTGGCCGCCTGAACGCCGACCACCTTGCCTTTGAGCAGGGGCTTGAGCTTCTCGATCGCCGCTACGGAGGCCGCCTCGTCCTCCAGCTTGAATTTTTCCGCCGAGAGGCCGAGCTTGCCGAGATCGCTGTCCTTCGCCACGGCAAAGCCGGAGGGATCGACGGCATAGGGCTGGGTGAAATCGATGGTCTCCAGCCGCTTCGACGTGATGAACATGCTGGCCATGATCACGTCGAACTTGCCGACCGTTAGCGAGGGGATCAGGCCGTCCCAGTCCTGGGCGACCACGGTGCACTGGACCTTCATCCGGGCGCACAAGTCGTTGGCGAGTTCGACCTCGAGACCGTCGAGCTTGCCGTCGGCGGTGGTGAAGTTCCAGGGCGCGTAGGCGCCCTCGGTGGCGATCGTGATCGTTTTCGGCGCGTCCTGGCCGAACACGGCCGGGGCAAATCCAAGAATGCTAAATGCGGCCGCGAGCGCGACCATGCGACGGATCGTCATGGGTTATCCTCTTTTTGTCGTGCCGTTGAACGGCTGTTCCCCTGCCCGCGCCAGGTATCTTCCCGGCTACGGGCGATTAACCGGCCGGCGTTAGCGCCGGCTCGGGCTCGCAAACTCGGCCAGCATGGGTGCCGTGCCGAGAATATGATCCTGCATCACCTGCTCGGCATGGCGCGCATCGCCCGAGCGTAGCGCGACGATCAAGGCGGCATGCTCCTCGCGCGCGGAGAGCGGCTTGTCGACATAGTCGAACCAGATGCGCATGTAGGGCTCGATGACCACGTGCAGCGCCGAAATCTGGTGGATGAGCTTGGGCCGCCCGCTGAGCGCATAGATCCGGCCGTGAAATTCCTGATGGCGGACCACCCAGTCGCTGCTGCCGCTCTGGCCGGCGCGCTCCATGCGCTCGAGCAACCGCTCCAGTTCGTCGAGCACGTCCTCGTCGATTCGGGGAATGGCCAGGCGGGCGGCGAGGCCCTCCAGTACGGAGCGCATCTCGAAGGCTTCGTAGAGTTCGTCGAGCGTGAGGCCGGCGACAATGCAGCCACGGTTGGGACGCAGCACCACCAGACCGTCCGAAGCGAGCCGCCGGAAGGCCTCGCGCACCGGCATGCGGCTCATGCCGATCTCGGCGGCGATGTCTTCAGGGATCAGCCGTTCGCCGGCCTTGTAGCGGCCGAGACGAAGCGCCTGTTGGATATGACGATAGGCCTCCTCCTCGGCGGTGGCGGCGGAATTTGGCTGGCTGGAGAAGCTTGTGGGCATGGCATGGATCCAAAAAGTATTTTTGTATCCACTTATCCAATCACCACCGATATGCGCCGTCAAGATGGGGGCATCAAATACTCAGCCAGCGTCGGAAGCCGGGACGAACCCCTTGCTGAACCGCTCCCGCACCCGCGGGAAAACGCCGAGACGGTCGCCCGGTCGGCGGAAGCGGACGCGACGAGCACGCCAATGCCGGGCGCAGGCAAGAACGATCGAGCTTGGGGGGCGCTTTCGAAACTTGGGTGCGCGATCGCCAGGATATTAGTGTCTCCGCCCCGAAAAGGGCGGGGACGTCAATCATCAGCCTTCGCGCAGGTGTAGGGTAACGGATCGGGACCCGTCAGAAGGTTGGTTTGCTTGCTGTGCATTCTTCTGGCCCGTCCCGAGGGGCGGGGCAAATGACCCGCCTTTGGCGCGACTGAGGTGCCGTGCCAAACGGGATGTACCAACAGGCGATTGGATAGACGGATTATTTCGGAGTCCAGCTCGTCAGCGCACCAAAGAAAGCTTCCGTCTCCGCATAGGGGGTGTCGTCGCCCGGCGGGAAATAGCTGAGCTTGACCATTACAGTCTGCGTGTCAGGGTCTACGTAGACGTACTGCCCCTGCAAACCGACAGCTTTGTAGGCCTCCGATCCCTCGCGCGTCCAGAACTGAAAGCCGTATCCGCCCTCGGGGCCCGCCTCGGAACCTACCGGTGTGCGCGCCGCTTTTATCCAATCCGAGGTGACAACCTGGCGCCCATTAACCGTCCCTTCGTTCATCAGCATTTGTCCGAACCGGGCCCAGTCGCGCAATGTCGCGTTGAAACCGGCCCCGCTGAATTCTCTGCCAACTCCAGGCTTTCCGTCCATGATGTAGAAGCCGTCCGCCTCTGCACCCAAAGGCTCCCACAGCTTTTCGGTCGTATAGGCCGCAACTGTTCCGCCAGTGACACGTTCGATCACCCAGCCGAGAATTGCAGTGTCGATGGTTTTATAGGCGAAGACCTCGCCCGGTTTGGCGGCAGTGCCAATGTCGAGTCCAGCATCGGCAAACCGCGCGACGTTTTTGACCAGGGCGTTGATATGATTGCTAGCGGCAATGCCCGGATTTGCAAAGTCGTAGCGCTCCTCGTAATCGACGCCCGAACGCATTTCCAAAATCTGTCGAAGGGTCACATCACGATATCCGCCACTTTTCAGTTCTGGCAGGTAATTTACGACGGGATCGTCGATGGACTCGATGTATCCATCGGCAACTGCGGCTCCGACGAGCATGGCAGTGATGGATTTCGTCATGGACCAACCCATGAAACGGGTACTCGCATCGCTGTTATTGCGATAGATTTCGGTGACGATCTTGCCGTTTTTCATCACCAGGAATGCGTTTGTATAACTGCGTTCCAGAAAATCCTCGGCGATGAAAGTCTTCCCGTTGAATTCATATGAAAAATCTAACTTATGATCCTCCCGCGGGAGGACCCATGCAGCGCCGGAGTGAGGCACGGTGCGAATGGTGAAAAGTTCGTCCATATTGCGGAAAGCAAACGCGTTGACGTCGCCGTCATTCATATGCCAGCGCATTATCTGCGTCGCGATCGGAACGTCTGAAGGCTTACCTTTCGCAATCTCGTCAGGCAGTCGCTGCTGTGCCCCGGCCGTCGTGGTGTTTAGCATGACGACCGTCATGGCGGCGCCCAGACTGATCATTTTCTTCATTTTTCCTCCCATTTGTCTGTTGCGTCGAACGTGAACACATGTTCGCTCGACTGTTCCTTCGAAATCGCAGACGCTTGCCAATTGCACCGTCCATGGAATTTGCGTTCGACCAGCTGAAACGCGCGATGATAAATCCGCTCTCCAAAATTGCGGATGGTCGTAACCTGTGCAGCGATTTCGGTGCCCTGACGGCATATGAACCGACGCGACAGGGGAACGAACTGAATAGCTGCCAGTGTTGCAGGCATGACAACAATGCGGGAAAGGCGGGCGCGCCAGGCACCCACCTTTTCACGAGGTTGACGTCGCGCGCCTGCGGCGGGTCAAAAGCCAGGTCGCAATGCCGCCGAGAACTGCAATGGGCAAGATGCCCGTCAGCACTTCGGAGGCGCTCTGACCCGCGGCAACGAGTGCTCCTGCAAGCAGCGGTCCTGCCACCGATCCGAAGCGCCCCACCGCGACGGCAAGGCCGACGCCCTGACCGCGCACCTCTGCCGGATAGCATTGCGGTGCGATGCCGTAGAGCACTGCTTGCACCGAGATGATCGCGGCGCCAAGTATCGCCGCAACCACGAACGTCACGAAGATATTCGCCGGTGCCACGGCCAAAAGCGCAAGCGCAACAACCAGTCCGCCAAAGGAACCGGCAACCCAAAAGGATTGGTTTCGAGCATCGAGCGCCACGCCCCCTAGAAGGCTGCCAGCCGCCCCAGCCAGATTAAAGCCAAGTTGGACCATCCCCGCTTCCGCCCGCCCGAAGCCGCGCGAGACCATAAGCGCCGGAAGCCAATTGAGCAGGAGATAAAGCACCAGTAGCGAAAAGAAGAAACCAGCCCAAAGCAATAGAGTCGGCACGAGGTTGCCGCTTCCAAGAACTGGTCCAAGCCCTCCCATATCGCGCCCTTTGGGCGCCATGCGCATGTCGGGTAGGGTCATGACAAGAGGCACGATCATCAAGGGAAGGAGACCGCCGATCACAAACAGCACTCGCCAACCATCGCCCAGCCCGGCGATCGAGATCAGGCTAACCGCGGCACCGCCCAAAGGAATGCCCGCATACATCAGGGCGACGGCGCGGCCACGCCGCTCCGCTCCTGCCGATTCTGATGCGATGGCCACGAGATTTGGAAGGGCTCCGCCCAGCCCCACACCAGTCATGAACCGCATCACCAGAAGGCTTTCGTATTTACCCGCCAACGCCGTTCCGATGGAAAACAATCCGAAGATGGCAAGCGAGATGGCAAGTCCCGCTCGCCGTCCGTGCCTGTCGGAAAGCCATCCGCCTGCCAATGCGCCGAAGATCAGCCCGAAAGTTGCAGACGAGAAAAACATCCCCATCTGGGCAGGCGAAAGACCGAGCGCCGGACCGAGGCGCGGCGCCGCGATGCCTGCGACCTGGATGTCGAAACCTTCGACAAGGGCTGCGGCGAAGCATATGAGTATGGCCCGGCTATTGCCGGTGCCTGATGTCCCGATTCCCATCGATCCTCCAAAATCAAAATGGTAAATGGAAGGCGCGTCTCCTCCTGCGACTTCCGTTCGAGGAAGATGTCGTCAGGACATGCATTATGTCAAGAAAAAACGCTATGTATAATAGCGATATAAAATAGCAATCTTGCTGTTGTCGCGCAGCGGTGGGTCACCGTTCCGCAGGGGAATCGGGAACGGTCTGAAAGAGGCGGCTATAAATCTTGCCACTCGCACGTTCGCCCACGTCGCTATCCAGCCCGTCAAATGCAGGCCTGGATGTACATATTGCTCGTTTGACGGGGTCACGATTTCGACCGCATGCACGGAATGGTCAGATATGCGCCGGGTCGGAATCGGCGGCAGAACTCTCGGCACCCTGCCGGACAGAGTGGGCAGGGCACAGAGCGTCGCCAGCAGTCGGGCGTTTCGTTCACGCCGTGAGGAATTCGTCGCGCAGGATGTGCTTCATGACCTTGCCAGAGGCGGTGCGCGGCAAGGCATCGACGGTTACGAAGGTTTTCGGGATCTTGTAGCGGGCGAGACAGGTTTCGCAATACTGGGCCAGTTCGTTCTCCGAAATCGCCTTACCAGGCACGAGCACCACGAAGGCACGGCCAACCTCGCCCCAGCGCGAGTCGGGCACGCCGATAACAGCGACCTCGCGTATGGCTGGATGGGCGGCCATCACGGATTCGACCTCAACCGGATAGACGTTCTCGCCACCGGAGATGAACATGTCCTTTCGCCGGTCTACGATAGTGATGTAGCCATCAGTATCTGCGCGGCCGACATCGCCCGTTCGCAACCAACCATCGGCGCCGAGCGCGCTGTCCTCCCGGTTCCAGTAACCCCTAATCACGTTCGGTCCGTGCACCAGTACCTCGCCCTCGGTTCCGAGGGGCACCTCCCGCCCCTCTTCGTCCACTAACCGTACGCGAGTAAGAGGGCCGGGCAGGCCGACTGCGCCGGCCTTTTCGCGCACGATCCTGGCCGAGAGAGGCATTCCCAGGATCGTGCCGCATTCGGTCATGCCGTAGCCATCGACCATTGACACGCCGCGGTCCAACCACCAGTGGATATGAGCGGCGGGATTCGGCGCGCCGCCGGTGAACAGGGCTTTCAGCGCCCATCGATCCGGTGCAAAATTCCGTGCGTGGCGTAGCCCCTCGGCCATTTGAGGGACACAGAAGTAATGTGTGACACGCAACGCCGGATCGGCCAACCGCGTATTGGTCAGTTCAGGATCGAATCCGGGTGAGATCACGCATGTCCCGCCGCGCAGGAGCGCGGGCCAGATCTGTGTTACCAAGCCGATGACGTGGAAAATCGGCGTGTCGCAAAGGAAGACGCTGTTGCTGTCCACTTCACCTAGCACGCCGAAATTGACAGCGGTGGCCAGGAGGCAGCTCGCGCTCAGCATCGCGCCCTTGGGGGTGCCGGAGGTGCCGGAAGTATAGAGGATCGTGCAGGTTTCGGACTGCGAACGAGGCGTGCAACGGGGACCCGGCACGGCCCGTTCAACAGCTTCAGCAAAGCCCGTCAGGTCACGATACAATTGCCTCGGGGCGCAATCGGCCAAAAGGATTTCGATCTCGGGCTCGGAAAGCCTCCAGTTCAGCGGAACGAAAATACCGCCCATGCGGATTAACGCTTGCTGCATCACTACCTGCCAGCCCGAGTTACGAGCTAATACAGCCACGCGGTCGCCTTCCGTCACACCCTTGGTCCGCAGTACCGCTACGGCGCGCTCAATGTCAGCATCCAACGCGGCGTAGGTCCATTTCTTGCCCGTAGCGAGGTCGAGACACGCAAGAGCATCGGGCCGGAGGCGCGCGTGAAGCGCCACCGGGTCGGGGGTTGTAAAGTCCAGCATCACATCTCCTCCCTGAGATCGTCAGCCTGCCTTGCGTGAGGTGTCGTAAGCGCCGAGGCCGGGCTTGTAGCTTTTCTCGTCAATGAACTGACGGATACCCTCCCTTCGCCCCTCGGCATCGTAGGAGTTCGCGGCCTCCTGCGCGCGGACGAGGTAGTCCTCGGCGTCGTCGTAGCTCATCGGGCCGACGCGGCGGACGGCGTCCTTGGTGGCTTTCAGCGCGACGGGGTTCTTTTCCAGAAGCACCCTTGCCACCTCCGTTACGCGGGCCTTCAACTCTTTCAAGGGAAGGCTCTCGTTCACAAGGCCCCAGTCGGCAGCGGTCTTCCCGTCGATCGGCTCGCCGGTCATTGAATGATACATCGCCTTGCGGAAAGGCAGCAGCTCTACCGCGACTTTCGTCGCCCCGCCGCCGGGCAAAATGCCCCAGTTGATCTCGGAAAGGCCGAACTTCGCCTCGTCGGCCGCAAAGGCCAGGTCGCAGGCGAAGAGCGGTCCGTAACCGCCGCCGAAGCACCAGCCATTGACCATGGCGATGGTCGGCTTCTGGTACCAGCGCAGCCGCCGCCACCACCCGTAGCTTTCGCGCTGCGCTTTGCGGGTGCCGGCAAGACCCTCGGCTTCGGTCTCGCGGAAGTATTCCTTCAGGTCCATGCCCGCGGTCCAGGCGGAACCTTCGCCGGTCAGCACCAGCACGCCCACGTCATCGCGGAATTCCAAGTCGTCCAGCGCCTCCATCATCGCACGGTTCAGCGTGGGCGACATGGCATTGCGCTTGTCGGGGCGGTTGAAGCGCAGCCAGGCGATTCCGTCCGCGATATCCCAAGTCACAGTATCAATGTCGTTTGCCATGTGTTCGTCCTTTCAAATCGGGAAATGTCCGGGCTGAGTCTCGATCGTGATCCAGCGCAGCTCGGTGAATTCTGCTATGCCGACGCGGCCACCGAAGCGACCGTAGCCCGACGCACCGGTGCCACCGAAGGGCATTTGGGCCTCGTCATGCACAGTGGGTCCGTTGACGTGGCAAATGCCAGACCGTATCTGCCGCGCCACCGCGATCCCGCGCGAGATGTCGCGGGTAAATACCGCCGCCGACAGCCCGTACTCGCTGTCGTTGGCAAGCCGTACGGCGTCTTCTTCATCCTTTGCGCGCAGTATGGCGACTACGGGACCGAAGCTCTCCTCGGCATAGATCCGCATCTCCGAGGTGACGCGGTCCACGACCTGCGCGGGCATTAGAACGCCCTCAGTCGTGCCGGCGCTGGTCACGGTGGCTCCTTTTGATTGCGCGTCCTCGATCAACGACTGGACCTTCGTCACCGTATGCGCGTCCACGACCGCACCCAGAGGGGCCTTGCCCTGTGCCGGATCGCCCGCCTTCAGCTGCGCGGCGCGGGCGGTGAATTTCTGCACGAAAGCATCGGCAACTTCGCCCACGACGATGATGCGTTCGGTGGACATGCAGATCTGACCTTGATTGAAGAACGCTCCGAAGATTGCCGCCTTGACCGCCTCGTCGATATCGGCGTCCTTCAGCACCAGAAACGGAGCCTTGCCCCCCAGCTCCAGCAGGCAGGGCTTCAGCTGTCTCCCAGCGCGTTCCGCGATGATCCGGCCCACCTTGGTTGACCCAGTGAAATTGATGCGTCGGATTGCCGGGTGGTCGATCAGCGCTCCGACAATCTCGGCCGCATCCTCGGGGGCGTTGGTCACGAGGCTGACAAGTCCCGGCGGAAGGCCGCCTTCCTCAAGCGCCTCAACGATCAGGGCGTGCGTGCGAGGGCAGATTTCGGACGCCTTGAACACCACGGCATTACCGCAGGCGAGTGGCGTGGCAAGCGCGCGCACCCCAAGGATAACGGGCGCGTTCCAGGGCGCGATGCCGAGACATACGCCCGCAGGTTCGCGGATGCCCATCGAAAGGCAGCCCGGTTTATCCGAAGGGATAACCTCGCCCGATACCTGCGTGGTCAATGCCGCAGCCTCGCGCAGCATTGACGACGCGAGCATCACATTGAACCGCGCCCAGCCTTCGGTTGCGCCTATCTCGGAAGCCATTGCAGTGACGAAGGCGTCACCCTTTTTCGCGATCGCGTCGGCGGCCTTAAGCAGCACCGACCGACGGGCATTAGGACCAAGGGCGGCCCAGGCAGGAAACGCACCAGCCGCTGCCTCCACGGCTGCACAAGCGTCTTCGACGCTGGCGGCGGCAGCCTCGCTGGCAAGTGCGCCCGTCACCGGGTTATATCTGCGAAACGTGCGGCTCGCTGCCCGCTCCGCCCCTGCGATGCGAAGATTGACAATGCTCACGACAGTCCTCCAAAAATGCTGCCCAGATCGCTGGGCATATCGCTCGAACGGAAACTAGCGCGAATATTGCTATCTTGCATAGCGTTTTTTTAGAAAGGTGTCTGACGGCAAATGAATGACAATGAAAAGAGCGCCTTGCTCAGCTTGGTCGGCTATCACCTCCGTCGCGCATCTGTCTTTGACCTTAACGGAGCAGTGGAAGCACTGGCCCAGGTGGATGCCCGCCCAATCAGCCTGAGTGTGCTATTGTGCATGGTCGAAAAGCCTGGCCTGACGTCGGCCGAGATTTGCCGCATCCTCGGAATGCAACGCGCCAACATCGTTCAGTTCCTCACAGATTTGGAGGCAAAGGGGCTGTTTACCCGCGAGGCGGAGGCGTCGGACCAGCGCGTCCAACGGTTATTTCCGACGGAGGCCGGCAGGGAAGCAGCTGCCGATTGGCTGCATCGCCTGAACGAGCACGAGGACCGGATGCTGGAACGGCTAGACGCGCAAGAACGTGCCGAACTTCGGCGCTTGCTGAGCAAGGTCTGGATGGATGCGCCCGGGCGCTAGCCGCTTAGCCACGTCCCAGGTTTTCATCGCCCAATTATTCTCAATCGGTAGTACGAACCGCCGCTCGAGCTCAGCCCTCAATCCGGCCTACTTCGATAGTGGCGGGGTCTCTATTATTTCTTTTCCGCCTCCCACATTTAAAAAACTTATTAAAAACTTCATCTTTTATATAAAGAGGATATCGTCCTGTAATTCCGCAACCAATAATGAGTAGTATTACAGTTACAATTTCCGATCTGGATATAAACCAGGAAACTGGGGCCAAAGCTAAGGCAATAAGACCAACGGTGAAATCCCAAGCGCCATCACGCTCTATCTTGAATATATCAGCGATTTTGTCTTTGATCGCGACAATCAGCTTCCACATCAAGCCGCCCGTTCCTAAACTGCACTTCGCGAATTCCCTCCCAGGCAAATGGAGCAAGAATCAAGGTCGCGCTCGCTCCTCATAATCATGACTCAATGTGTCATGTTTGATTCGGCAACCATAAGGAGTGCGCTCGGCATACCCCCTCGATAAGTGAATCTATCAAACGCATCTGAGAAGGGCCAGGAGTGGGCTCTGCGAGCGGGGCGTCCGAGCCGCTGCAGGGGCGGCCTTTCTTCCGAGGGCAAAAGACCGGATAGCCTGCTTAACGGTATTCTCGCTCACTTCGCGTCGTCAGTCAGTCCCGTGGACGGTCATGCCGCGCGATTTGATAAGCAACGGATCGCCTCGGGCCACTCGCTCTTCCCTCGGATCCAGATGAGGGTGGCATTGAGCTGGCGTTCCAGTGTGTCCAGCGCGGGAAGGCACCTTGCCCGCCGAGCGCTGATACGCGGTCGTGCTTGATTCCAATATTCCAATCGATACATCATGCGATCCTCGTGGCCCAAAGGGTGAACATCACAGCAACAAGGCTTGCAGGGCTCGTGGAAGCACAGTTCTGTCCGGCCCGTAAGGCGCGTCCACGCTTAAGTCTGCAAACGACAGCATTGCGCCCTCATTTTGGTCACTAACACCACCCGCGCGAGCTCCTGGAAGCCGGCGGTCTGCTTCGCCAATGGCCGCGTCCGGAAGGCGCCCGACGAGAACATGTTGGAGGACGATTGGCAGACTGGATTTTCGCGGGGCTTTTCCCAAGGCGCTCGAATCCGGCTTCGCCTCCATATCCAATCGTTACGAATTTCGGCATCGGACACACTCCTACCGTTGCGCTTCTGAGTTTGCCGGGCTTTCCGCGAGAACGCTTCCCAGAGCCGACTTCCATCCTCCGAGTGGGAAGGCTTGAGTTCTGGTTCTTCGGTTCCATTTGATGTGCCGACAGGCTCAACATCATGAAGGAGGTGGTCGAATGACGCGGAACATCATGGCACTGGCTTTCACGGCCGTAATCGGAATGTGTAGTGCAGGCGTGGCGCATGCCGAGCAGTTGGCAGCCAGATCGAGCGCCAGCATACAGAATGATCTCAACTATCTGATGTACACGCCCGACGACTATGCTTCGTCCAGCAACGCGTATCCGCTTGTTGTGTGGCTACACGGCGGCGATCAGGGCGGGACCGATATCGAGAAGGTCAAATCGAGTGGCATTCCGAAACTGATTGAGGATGGAAAGACATTCCCCTTCCTAGTGTTTTCGCCTCAGAATCCGAGTGAAGAACTGCTTTATCCGATCGAGAAAGTGGAGGCGGCACTCGATGAGGTTATCTCGAAGTATCGCGTAGATCGCGCGCGTGTCTATGTCGTGGGGTTCAGCCGCGGGGGGTTCGGTACTTGGGCCATGGCAGAACAGTTTCCCGAAACATTCGCCGCTGTCGTTCCGATCGCTGGTGGCGGTAATCGCCACTACCTTAGCAGGACAAATGAAAAGGCAGCTTTCTGGGTGTTCCACGGCACGAACGATGAAGTCATCCCTTTGTCGGATTCGGTCGTGCTGTACGAGCGCCTCGTGGGTCTGAAGCGTAATGCTCGTTTGAGTGTTCTGGAGGGCGTGGACCACTCGGGCGTCGAACGGGCCGCCTTAAATGATCCCGAGCTTTGGGATTGGCTTCTGAAACAGCGCCTTGAGGTCGCGCCTGAGTAACCTTTCAATCCTCTACGCGTACCGCGGAATGCGAACGGCGTCTGCTTAGCGCCCTCATGTCGGTCGTAGAGGTCGTCATCGCGCGCGCCCGAAAGCGGACATAGCTCCGCGGCGGCGTCATGTCTCCTGCGCGCCAATAGTGGTCGCCGAGGCAAGTCCTACAATCCTACAGCCGAGACAATCTGCCAAAAGATGTGTTTGGTATGTTTCACGCGTAGTGGTTGGCGTTCGCGTCGAGCTTGACACGGGCCACGTACAGGGCAATTTCATGCCTACCATAATGGCACCTCAATCTGGCCTGCTCTCCAGATTACTCGAGCTTTGGTATAGGGACAAATGCTGCCCCAAACCGGGCGGTGAACCAATTTGCACCGAAACGCTGCAGCGCATACATTGAGAGCATCAGGACATCACAATGAGACACGGAATCACAAAATTTTCATTCCAGCAGGTTGATGTCTTTTCCTCGAAAGTTTTGCTAGGCAATCCGCTGGCGGTTGTCATTGGAGCAGATTCTTTAACCGCATCTGAGATGGCTGCTTTCGCGCGCTGGACGAACCTTAGCGAAACGACTTTCCTTCTACAGCCGAACTCGGCAGATGCCGACTACCGCGTTCGCATCTTTACACCTGTTGCTGAGTTGCCCTTCGCGGGCCACCCCACTTTGGGGAGCTGCCACACATGGCTGTCTTCTGGTGGAAAGCCAAAGAGTAGCGAGATTGTCCAGGAGTGCGAGGTGGGACTAGTCCACATTCGGCGCAACAATGGACGACTTTCCTTCGAAGCCCCCGAACTGCGCCGATCAGGCCCGGTGGAACTCGACACACTGAAGCTAGTCCTCAAAGGCTTGCGGTTGACATCCGATGACATCGTCGACGCCAACTGGGTGGACAATGGCCCTGGCTGGCTCGCTGTCCAACTGCGCTCCAGGGCTGACGTCCTCGCGCTTCGTCCGGATTTCGCCATCCTGTCCGGATTACGGGTCGGTGTCGTTGCCCCCTGGGATCCAACAAAGGATGGGCGGGAAGCGGATTTCGAGGTGCGTGCCTTTACCGCGGCCGGTTTTGAAGACCCGGTAACCGGCAGCTTAAATGCAGGCATTGCTCAATGGTTGATTGGTAACGGCATCGCTTCCTCATCATACATTGCCAGCCAAGGTACCGTCCTTGGACGGGAAGGACGTGTTCATGTGGAGCTGGTCGAAGATCAGATTTGGGTCGGTGGCGACGTTACAACTTGCATCGAGGGCGTCGCAGCCTTCTAAAGTGCTGGTTATAAGACTAGCTGGCCGCCACGATCGCATCGCTATCGATGATTTCCGCAAAGTCGGATTTGAGATGGGCTATCGTTACATCGAAAATCGCACGCGCGGATAGCTGCTCGTCCGGCATATCAAAGCCCATGACGGCATCACGGACGACGATCATCCTAAAGCCGAGGTCCGATCCAACTCGAACTGTGGTATTGATGCAAAAACCTGCAACTGCGCCCGTCACGACGAGGGTGCCGATGCCATTGTCGCGGAGATATTTTTCCATCCCGGTGGAAGCAAATGGCGAAGAAGTCGTCTTGACGAAAATCGGTTCGTCGTCGAGCGCTTCTGCGCAGGGCATCACCTGTTGAGCGGGTGAACCAAGGTGCATCGGGGATGTTGGATCAGGGTCGCTGTGGCGAACGTGGATCACCCTTTGTCCAGCCCTGCGGAATTCAGCAGCTAAGGCGGCGATCTTGGCCGGAGCATCACCGTGGACGTGATCGCGCCCTGCATCGAGACGATGCTGCATCAGCATCTGCATGTCGATAATTACAAGCGCTTGTTCCAATTTCCAATCCTCTCAGGCCCCGTGAGGCGACGAAAGGGGCCTACCATGGGCCAATCATGTCCGCAAAGGGCCGCTGCTCGGTCGTTCAGATCACTCGACGACCGGAAGCCGGCAGCACGGATGTCTCCTATCCCTCGCCTTGAGCGGATACGAACCCTCGACCCTGAGCTGTTTTTCAGTCTCGTGCGGCCGATGCGGTCGCATGTCGTTGGCTAGTCTAAGCCGCGTTCGCCCTACGCTTCCGAGCCCGCCCGCGGTATGCCCACATTCCGGACTTCCAATACTACGACGGTCGATTCAGGCGTAGATTTCTTCACCAAATGGTGCTATTTATAACACCGAAATCAGGAAGCAATCATGCGATCGACTATCAACCTCGACGACACTCTCATGGAAAGGGCCAAGTCCCTAACCGGCACGAAAGAGACTGCCGCTCTGGTCCGCCAGGCATTGGAGACGCTTGTTCGAGTGGAGTCCGGAAAACGCCTCATCGCGCTCGGGGGAACTATGCCGGATGCGGAGGCAGCTCCACGCCGCCGGAGCGCAGCTGCCAAGTGATCCTTGCCGACACTTCAATCTGGATTGATCATTTCCGGCATACCGATGCCGAGCTGCGTAGGATTATTGAGGACGATCGTCTCCTCTGCCATCCGGCCGTGAGCGGAGAGCTTGCACTTGGCAGCCTTCGGGATCGCAGTAGCGTGATAGCATTCCTGTTGGCTCAGCGCGAAGCGCTCGTCGCAACGCACGACGAAGTCATGATGATGATTGATCGCCACGCCGTTTTTAGCATGGGCATTGGCTACACGGATGCCCATTTGCTGGCCTCGGTTCTCCTCGATCAGCGAGTGGCTTTGTGGACAAGAGACAAGCGTTTGAGGGCAGCGGCCCAAAAGGCCGGGGCGTCGCTGCACACCCCTGCCCATTCGCGGAACTAAACAATTAATTAATGAAAGGCCATGGCCGTTGCTCTTGCTGGTCAAACGGGTCGAGCCACAGGGCGCAAAATTCCGGTTGATACATTATGCGATCATTTTAGCCCAGAACGTGAACATCCTCGCAACAAAGCCGTGCACAGGGCTCGAGAAGAACGGCTTCTCTCGACCCAGAGCGGCCGCCCGATGCTGCGAGCCCGATGACGCGGGCGACCCCTTGGCAGAGAACGGAGAATAGCCGCGCTGCCGCAGCAAGGGGGTACGGGATCGAACCGCATCCCCAAACCGCAACCGCGTCTATCGGCGGAGTACTGAATCGGCCGGCTGAGCCGTCGTTATCGGATCGGCATGACGATGAACAATCTTCCAGAGACCGTCCTCTGGGCGAAAGACGCTCGTCACTCGTAACGCCAGAGGGGTGACATCACTCCGACCGCCAACCTTGGACCTGAGCCGCTCTACTTCGACGAGGTATGCCAGCTCAGACGTCACACACTTCGCTATGTTCTCGAAGCCGATAGCGTCGCCGTCCCTATAATGCGATGCCGCATGCTCCATCGTCTCAACGACCTGCTTCCATCCATGCACGAAAGGGCCAAAGGGATTGCCCAATGTTACATCGTCTCGTTGGGAAAAGAGCTTCGCCGCAGGCGCGGGGTTTCCTTTCATGAAAGCATCGAGAGCCAGGTGGTATTTTTCAACTGCTTGATCGAAGTCATTGGCGTCAAGGGACACGTCATCCTCCCTGTCGTTTTATCTCTGATGCGGACTGGCGACTCCCGCAGGTCAACATTCCGTGTGTCCGCAACATGGAGGCAATTTCCCTAACTGCGGCGCAACGCAAGTTGGCTTAGTCAGCATAGCATGGGCGCCAGACAAGGTTCGCGACAGCGTTTTGAGACGGCCCGGTAAATGGCCGCTCTCCTCCCGCTCGAGACGATCGTCGCTTGCCCGAGCGACATGGCGGCAAGCCGACTGCAAATCCCTCGCCTTGAAGGGAATCGTACCGCAGACCCGCGTATTCCTTGACTGCGAATGAGCGCGGAAGTCCGAACGGCTCAACGCACCCAAAACATCATCGTTTAGGAAGACCAGGTGCAACTACCGGTGCATTTTGACTCACGATGCAGGCCAGCCAGCTCTGCTCAGCTTCCAGGCCGACATTTTGAGCCACGAATGCCCCTTGCGACCCAGGGCCCTGCAACTGGCGGAGATACGGCGAAGGGGTACGCGAATTCCAGAAGTTAACTAATACAATCCTAGAATGTGGGGAGAATTGGTGCGTTCGGTTTTGCAAAAGCGTCGGGACTCTGACTGGGAGTTCGAGGGGGAAGGACATGGCGTCAGCCAAGCAGTACTTTGAGCGCTTTATCGCCAGGCTTCACCAGCCGGAAAGGGAAATCCCGTCGAATGTACGGTGTCCTTGCCAATCTAGCGCTCGCGAATTTCGACGCTTTGGCCCAGACCTCACGCCATCGCAGTCAGCGTTCCGCTTATCTGGTCGGGCTCGTTCGTCCGGCCTCGGACGAGGCGCCCATTGCTCAGCTTCGCCGCGGCTAACGGGGCTTGGCCATGGAGACGCTTGCGGCATCCAACGCTTGGGCCGTTCCGTGGTTTTCGCACACCGGAGCCCTTCGATCTCCAGAAGCGTATCATCCTTTTCTATGGCCCGAATGGCACCGGCAAGACCAGTTTTTCTCGGCCATGGGTGGAGCCTTTTCGTGCCTCGGCTTTCCCACCTCCACGAGTCGATTGGGGTCCAATCAAAGGCGTAGTCAAGGTTTTCTTACGAAGTCGTATTTAATAATTTTTAGTTAGACAAAATAAAGGCGTGTGGAGTGTAACGTATTATCCGTATAACTCCTAGAATTACCCGCGCTGTCTTGGCCAGAATTATCGTCTTATATTTTACAACATTATTCCTTGTATAAAATAATATTTCTTGGCACTCCTATCAATCGAGCGCCAATCGTGCTATGAAGGATTGCAGTCGCCCTATGCGCCGACCGCAGAAAGAATCTCCATGAAATTCCGTCCACTCCATGACCGCGTCGTCATCCGGCGCTCGGAAGGCGATCTCAAATCCAAGGTCGGCATCATCATTACCGACATTGCCCAGGAAAAGCCGCAGAAAGGCGAAGTGATCGCCGTTGATCTAGGCACGCGTAATGAAGGCGGCAAGCTGATTCCGCTCGACGTTAAGGCCGGTGATACGATCCTGTTCGGCAAATGGTCCGGCACCGATGTCAAGATCGACGGCAAGGATTTGATCATGAACGAGGCCGACATCATGGGCATCGTCGAAAAGACCGTCGCGGCCAACAAAGCTGCCTGACGGTCGATTTCCGACCCCACAACCTCACGACCGAACTGGACGAACATAATGTCTGCCAAGGAAATCAAATTCTCCACGGATGCGCGCGATCGCATGCTGCGCGGTGTCGAGTTGCTCAACAACGCCGTCAAGGTGACGCTGGGTCCCAAGGGCCGCAATGTTGTCATCGACAAGGCCTATGGCGCGCCGCGCATCACCAAGGACGGCGTCGCCGTTGCCAAGGAAATCGAGCTGGCCGACAAGTTCGAGAACATGGGCGCGCAGATGGTGCGCGAGGTGGCCTCTAAGACCAACGACCTCGCCGGTGACGGCACCACGACGGCGACTGTGCTCGCTGCCTCCATCCTGCGCGAAGGTGTCAAGCTCGTCGCCGCCGGCATGAACCCCATGGATCTCAAGCGTGGCATCGACCTTGGTGTCGCTGCTGTCGTCAAGGAAATCCAGGCGCGCGCCAAGAAGGTCAAGTCCTCGGGCGAGATTGCGCAAGTAGGCACCATCGCCGCCAATGGCGACGCGGCAGTCGGCGAGATGATCGCCAAGGCGATGGACAAGGTCGGCAATGAAGGCGCCATCACCGTCGAGGAAGCCAAGACTGCCGAGACCGAACTCGACGTAGTCGAGGGCATGCAATTCGACCGCGGCTATCTCTCGCCCTATTTCGTCACCAATGCCGAGAAGATGCGCGTGGAGTTGGAGGACCCCTACATCCTCATCCACGAAAAGAAGCTTGGCAATTTGCAAGCGGTGCTGCCGATACTCGAGGCGATCGTGCAGAGCGGCAAACCGTTGCTGATCCTGTCCGAGGATGTCGAGGGCGAGGTTCTGGCGACGCTGGTCGTAAACAAGCTGCGCGGTGGCCTGAAGGTCGCTGCCGTCAAGGCGCCGGGCTTCGGCGACCGCCGCAGGGCCATACTGGAAGACATTGCCGTCCTCACGGCCGGCCAGATGATCTCCGAGTATCTCGGCATCAAACTCGAAAACGTTACGCTCGACATGCTCGGCCGCGCCAAGCGCGTGCTGATCGAGAAGGACACCACCACGATCATCGACGGCTCCGGCGATAAAGCGACCATCCAGGCGCGCATCCAGCAGATCAAGGCACAGATCGAGGAGACGACCTCCGACTATGACAGGGAAAAACTGCAGGAACGCCTGGCGAAAATCGCCGGCGGCGTCGCGGTAATCCGCGTCGGCGGTGCGACCGAAATCGAGGTCAAGGAAAAGAAGGACCGCATCGACGATGCGCTAAACGCCACGCGCGCCGCGGCTGAGGAAGGCATTGTTCCTGGCGGTGGTGTTGCCCTGTTCCGCGCCAGGTCGGTCCTGGTCGGACTGACGGGAGCGAATGCGGACGTCACAGCGGGCATCTCGATCGTGCTCAGGGCGCTTGAAACCCCGATCCGGCAGATCGCCGAGAACGCCGGTGTCGAAGGCTCGATCGTCGTGGGAAAACTCACCTACAGCAGGGATCACAACCAGGGCTTTGACGCGCAGACGGAGACCTATGTCGATATGATCAAAGCCGGCATCGTCGACCCGGCGAAGGTCGTGCGGACCGCTTTGCAGGACGCCGGCTCAATCGCGGCGCTTCTGATCACTGCCGAAGCGATGATCGCCGACATTCCCTCAAGAGAATCCTCCCGGCCGGCCGGTAACGGCGGCATGGGTGGGATGGGATACTGAGAACAGTGCCTGGATCGTTCGGTCAGCACGGCTGGGCGGCGGAGCCCAAACAGCAACCGTCTCGATCACCCAGCGTTTCGAGAGCTACCAGCCATCCAAGACGTTTCTCGTATGGGCCTGCGTCGCCACGGCGGTCGCCACGATGATCATCGGATTCATCTGGGCGGGCTGGGTGACGGGCGGTACGTCACGCGCAGCGGCGCGGCGAGGGGAATTCTCGCTCTGCCCGATGCTGATGGCACTGATGCGGGCGAACAAGAGTGCTGGCTGGAAAGCCGGATAGTGCGATGGCGAAGCGGCTGCTAAGCTTTGACGATTGGACGAGAGGAGCAAAGCATGCCGTCTGAGCCTCGATCACCACGCCTTGCGGTCCTTATCGACGCCGACAACACCTCGGCAAAGATCGCCGACGGGTTGTTCGAAGAGGTGGCAAAGATCGGGGAGGCCAGCGTCCGCCGCATTTACGGCGATTTCTCGGGCACGCGTTCCAAGGCATGGGCGGATGTGCTTGCGAAACACGCGATCATTCCGCAGCAGCAGTTCGCCTACACGACCGGCAAGAACGCTTCAGATATTACGCTGGTGATCGACGCCATGGATTTGCTGCATAGTGGTCGGTTTGATGGCTTCTGCCTCGTTTCGTCCGATAGCGATTTCACGCGTTTGGCCGCCCGTATTCGCGAGCAGGGCATCGACGTTTTTGGCTTTGGCGAACAAAAGACTCCGGAGAGCTTCCGGCAGGCCTGCCGCCGATTCATCTACACTGAGAACCTGCTCGCAGGCGCAGGGAAAGACGAACAGGATGCCGCATCAGCCGCAAAGTCCTTGCAACCGGTGAGCGCCGCCGTGCCGTTGATAAAAAAAGTTCTTGCCCAAGAGGAAACCGAGGAAGGGTGGGTAAACCTCGGTACCGTTGGCAAGCAACTGCTCAACTTGGCACCAGACTTTGATCCGCGCACCTTCGGGTTTCGAAAGCTCAGCGACCTCATCCGAAAAACAAACAAGTTCGAGGTCCAGCAGGCGGAGGGTAGACCCGTCAGCATTCGCCTGAAGCAAGGAACCAAGGCCCAGTAGCGATTGCAGGCATACGCCCTCCAACCTAAATTCGCACCAGACGCCAAAATCAGCCGTTGCGGTCGCCGGGTTCAGAGATCAAGTATTCCTGAGAATGCACATCTCGATTCTTCCGGTAACGCCTGGGAGTGCAAACGGCCGTATCAGCTCCGTAGCGGGCTCTGCAGCATGGAGTAGCGATCTCCGACATAATTGGGCTTCAGCCGACGGTATGTTAAGGACGCGTACCGCGGGCCTCCCGTCAAAAAAAACGCTACGGGTGTTCCCCCGCCCGCGTCGGTACCTACGATTTCACGCGCCTGTCCGTATCGCTTGCGTTTACGCTGGCGATTGCTGTGATTGTCTATTCGGTCTTGTTCGGAAGCATCCTGTAGTCGCCTAATCATGCGTGCATCCGCTCTACGAAGCTGAATAACACCCTGGACGGACTTTCGGGGTGCCGCGCCGTTGAATGAAGCTGGTAAGTTATCCCGACATTAGCTCTTTCAGGCGAGTAAAATGGACCTGGCATTGGGAAAAGTAGGTCGGGACTTTATCCATGACACAGGCTCAGGCGTTCGCCTTCGCCATTCTGATCAGCCTAATGGTCGCTTTCATATGGGGACGGCTCCGCTACGACCTCATTGCAGTTCTCGCGCTGCTTGCCGCAGTTTTCACCGGTATCGTGCCGCACAAGGCAGCGTTCTCCGGCTTCGGGGACGATATTGTCATCATTGTAGCCAGCGCGCTTGTCGTCAGCGCCGCGATTGAGCGCAGTGGCGTCCTAGAGGCATTGCTCCATCGGGTGGCGCCCAGCGTGACCTCTGTGCAGGGTCAGGTTGTCATTCTCGTGACGACTGTCTCGGTTCTCTCCATCTTCATCAAGAACATCGGCGCACTGGCGATGATGATCCCAGTCGCATTCCAGATGGCGCGTCGGTCGAAAGCTTCCCCCTCGTCTTTTCTCATGCCTATGGCGTTTGGTTCCCTGCTTGGCGGGCTCATGACCCTCGTCGGCACATCGCCGAACATCGTCGTCTCCCGGATGCGCGAGGAACTGACGGGCCGCCCATTCAACATGTTCGATTTCACCCCCGTCGGCATAGGGCTTGCCGCAGCGGGAGTAGTCTTTCTGGCGTTTGGCTACCGGCTGCTTCCCAAGGAACGCAAGGCGGTCGCGACAATGGAGAAGGCGCTGAACATCCAGGACTACATGACAGAGGCGCGTGTTACTGCCACTTCGTCCGTCATCGGCAAGTCGATCAGCCACCTGTCGATCTTGTTGGACGAGGAGGTCCTTGTCACTGGCCTCATTCGCAATCGGGTCGAGCGCGTGACTCCACTGCCGGACGTCGAACTCCGACAAGGGGATATCGTTCTGTTGGAGGGAGACCCTCAGGCGCTCGAGCGAGGCATCAGTCGTGCACGTCTGGAACTGGAGGGGCACGACCGCCCCACGGAAGCGAAGGGAACCGACGAGGAGATTGCAGGAATTGAGGCGGTGATCGGCCCGAAATCAGTCTTGATCGGGCAAACCGCCAAGCGTTTGGCGCTGCATGATCGCTTCAACATCAATCTGCTCGCAGTAAGCCGAAGCAGCGAGCGATTCACTGATCGATTGCGCGACATCGTGTTAAGATCAGGCGACGTTCTCGTTTTGAAGGGCGATCTCGTGCTTCTCCCGAACAGGTTGATGGAACTCGGTCTTCTTCCGTTGGCCGGGCGCGAAATCCGCTTGGGGAATCCCCGAAAAGGTCTGATTCCGGTGGTGGTCCTGGCTGGTGCCATGGTGCTAACGGCATTCGGCCTGCTGCCCGTCGCCACGGCCTTCTTTACGGCTGCTGTGCTGACGGTACTGCTCGGCTCACTTTCGCTTCGGGAAGCTTACGAGGCTGTCGATTGGCCCATCCTGATAATGCTGGGCGCTCTCATTCCTGTAAGCGAGTCGATCCGCGCGACCGGTGGTGCCGACCTTATCGCCGGCGGCCTTGCTCAACTTGCTACCACCTTGCCCCCCTATGGGGCCCTTGCAATGATCATGATGGTCGCAATGGCAGCAACCCCGTTTCTGAACAATGCAGCCACCGTTCTCGTAGTCGCCCCGATCGCGGTGACCCTTGCTCAGCGCCTTGGCTACAATCCGGATGCATTTCTGATGGCAGTCGCGGTGGGGGCGGCTTGTGATTTTCTCACGCCTGTTGGACACCAGTGCAACACCCTGGTGCTGGGCCCCGGCGGCTATCGCTTCGGCGACTATTGGAAGTTGGGGCTGCCGCTCTCGTTCATTGTGGTCTTAATCGGCGTGCCTCTGATCCTGTGGTTTTGGCCGCCCGTTTAGCGCAAGCGTCGTTTCAATTCCGATTTCAGGTTCACCGTGGCGTCAGCCTAAAGTCTGCCCGTCGGGACCAGAATGAGCAGATCGATCGCCACGACGCCGAGGCGCCAATGCCGCCGTGTCCACCCAATAGAAATACGATAAGACCGAGAGCGCCGAATTTTCAGCTTTCCGACGCCGGGAAGCAAGATTGAATTCATGCGGAGTAATCCGCTTGTATGCGTCGAGATCGAGCATTTCATTGATCGGCACCGATGGAGATGTTTAGTCATTGAGGGTAGGTACCGCGAACTCCACGAACACGCCGCGAAGAAACACGCGTGGGGCATACTCAACTGCGTACGAAGAGTGGTGGGAACCCGGTGCCCTTAATTGGGGCGCGGAGGAGACGCCACCGGGATAGCTTCCCATTTTCTCACCATGAGCATGGACAAGTGACGGGCCGTGAAGCGCTTGTGAGTTCGTTCTTTGTCAGGCTAGCGAATGTCTCAAACCATGGGCCTTGCTAATTGCGGTCTACCTGTTCGACCCAAGGTAGCCAAGGGAATTGGCATTCGTCCGAAGACTATCTGAGTGACATGCGCCAACGACCTATTTGTTGCGATTGATGAGAAGTCCTGCCAGCAGCTCGATTTGTTGCTGTTGCTTGTCAATCAGGGATTTCAGTTCAATGTCGCGCATCTGATCCAGCTTGTCATGCAGCGCCATGATCTCAATTTCCGCCTTCAGGTTAACCTCGTAGTCGTGTGTCGCATCGACCCTATCTTTGATTGAATGCCTGTTCTGGCTCATCATGATCACGGGTGCTTGAACGGCTGCCAGCATCGATAGAATGAGATTGAGAAAGATGAAGAGATAACGCCCGAAGTGTCGAATGCCAGCCAGATGCCGCCACCCGTATCCGTGGACATCACGGTGCCCCAGCCGCTCGCACCCGCCCCGCCGCCGACAAGCAGCGAAAACAGTCCGGCCGGCACAGCCATTCCCCCGAGAGCGGCGGCGATGGGTAGAGCGGCTATTCGCGGATTGCGTAGCTCCCCCAGCACCAGCTCGCGCTTTAGCTCAAGGGCGATGACGAAGAAAAAGAGCGTCATCAGCCCGTCGTTGATCCAGTGCTTCAGAGAACGATAGGTCTCGATGTCGCCAACTCTGACGCCCGCGGGCATCTCCCATAAGGCGAGGAACGACGACGACCACGCTGTGTTTGCGAGGCCTAGCGCCAAGAGCGTGCTGAGCAGCAGGATAATGCCCGCCGTAGCCTCAATGCGGAGGAATCGAATGAATGGCTTAGTAAGCCGATCCGCGGGTTCCCTTGGAAGCTGTGAGAAGCTGTCCTTCATGCCGTGAACCGTTCCTGCGTTTTGATCGCGACTGGCAATGTTCCCAGCGGGCTATTGCAAGGCCGGCACCTCATAAGTCCACACCCGAAACGACTTGAGGACGTGCGGCCCGAACGAGTTGATGAGAGGGACATCGGCCGCGTCACGGCCGCGCGCAACCACGATCCTGCCGACACGCGGCGTATTGTTGCGCGGATCGAACGTGTGCCATCCATCGTCCAGGAAGACCTCGAACCAGGCACTGAAATCCATCGGGTCGAAGACCGGGACGCCGATGTCGCCGAGATGACCGTTGATATAGCGCGCGGGAATGTTGAGACAGCGGCAAAGCGTGACCGCAAGATGTGCGAAGTCGCGGCAGACACCAACGCGCTCATGAAAGACTTCGAAGGCCGTCCGCGTCGACCGGGCTTGCATATAGTCGAAGCGGATATGGTGGTGGACGAAATCGCAGATCGCTTGCACACGACCCCAACCGGGCGCGACCGTGCCGAACATGTCCCAAGCGCTCTGACTGAGACGGTCGGTTTCGCAATAGCGGCTGCCCATGAGGTAGGTGAGGCAATCGTCCGGCAACTCCGGCACTGGGAGCTCCTGAGCGGCTGGCAGCACTTTGTCCGGTTTGCCGTCGTCCTCGATTGTGGCATCGCCCCATATCGTCAGGTCACCCGCCGGCGCGACAAGCCGCCGGCATCGGTTGCCGAAGAGATCGCGATAGGTCGATGTCGGCACATCGGGGGCAGTGAATATCGTTTCAGGAACCCGGATATCGGCCGCGCGATCCTCGTGGACCGACAGCAGGCATACCAACGCGGTCGGTTGTTGGAAGTTCATGGTGATCTCATAGCCGTAGCGGATCAGCATCTGAATCCATCCTGGTGGAAATCGGCGGCGGTCAGTGTGTAGGAATCGCGGCCACTGGAATAGGCCTTGCGTGCGACTTTGTAGATGGAAAGGCGCAACGCGTCGAAAGCAGAAAGGAGCTTCGATTCCGAGATTTCCGACCTGCCCAATTCGGCATCCGCCATCACGAGCGCCTCGGCCTCGACGAAGAACCGCACCTCGAACATACCGTCATGCCGATGAAGCGCACGGCGTTTCGCTTTTCATCGACGCTGCGGCTCGGATTCGGAAGTAACAGCGTCATCATCAGCGAACCTCTGTTTCGCGCGACGCGGGCCGCGTTGGTGCCGATAGGCTGATCCGCTTTATCCGCCGCTCTATATAGCGAACGTTGTCGTCGACAGGCGCCGGTGCGCCTATGGAGACGTGATAGATCCTCCAGGGGCGATCCGTTTCAATGTGGCGGCCGTATTGATGATCCATTAGGGTGCTGACGTCCCACCTTCATTTTCCCAGATGCTGATCGCAAGTGCATGTCGCCCGGCTTCAATTTCATTGCGGCGGGCGTTCATGATGGTGGCCTTTCATCAAGATTATCGATGGAGTCGAGCCTGCTTGAATGGATCGTGCTTCCATCACCGTCGGCGATGGTCATGGCTGTGGCATGTCGAGCGTCCTCGAAAGCTCCAGCGCAAACTCTATCGCCTCGTCGAGATCGGCAGCTTCCAGGACCGCATGCGCGTCGTCCACATTTCGGATCCGGTAGAACTCAATCACGATCTTCATCGCCACGCTCTCCGTTCTGCAGAAGCGTCGTATTGTCAGTGCTTGCCCTTGCCGAACGATGCTTTGGCGGTCGCGGCGGCCCTGACCTGGTTGCCGAACTGGCCTTCAAGATTGGGCGAAGCCTTTTTCTGCTTCGGCTTTCTGATTTCGCGATTGTTGCGTTTCTGTCCGTTGGCCATGACCGAACATCCTTTCGGTGAGAGTTGCGCCGTCATCGGCCGACGCCATGCACACCGGTTCGAGCCTGCCCTTCGTCGTCACCCGATCATGACGTTCGTCGTCGTTTCGAATGCGGTATTGCGTCGAACCGTCGCTCGGCGGGCGCATGAAGGTGAAGTGGTAGACGTCCGCTGGCAGAGCCGATCCACGATGCTCGCCCTTCAGCCGAACGGCTTGACCGACGGTAAAGAGATGTGTTGCTGCGTCGCGGCGGGTCGGGTTGTCATTGCGCTGCAGAATGTCTGTAGCGTTCATCATTGGCCTCAAATGGGCTTTAAACAAGGTCCTCGGCGTCTTTGTTTTCGGCCGACAGTAAGGAGAGGTCTCAATTGGATACAATTCACTCCCTTAATCCGCAGGGTTTGCTGCGAGAAGGCCTCCCATCCGTCTGCGCCGGCGGTAGCAGTTCGCCAGGAACCAGGAACTATGAGACGCAGGCGGCGTTTAGATTCAGAGGCCTCATGCACTGGGAGGTGATGATGAGAAAGCACTCCCGAACGATATCGCCTGAGGTGCGCGCGGCGATCGGCGCCTTTCTGAGCGCGTGTCAGAAAGAAGCCCGGCCTTTTGCGACGTCTGAAGCCCTAGGTGCAGTACGGCGCGTATTCCCTGATCTGGATATTTCAGACACGGATCTCATGGATGCAATCACCAGCGAAGCATCCGTGGCGGGTTTTGACGTCGACACCCCGGATCCTGCTTCCGCGGCGCGGAGGAGGGTTTCGCTTGAAGAATGGGATAATGAAGGCGGCGCGCCGCGCAGCGAAACTCAAGGCAGGAGTGGTGATGACACGCAGGGCAGAAGGCGGCGGGCAAGAGCGACCAAGGACCGGAATGAGTTGCTCTAGCTGTGAGCTTTCAGGAGGCTGTCCGTTCGGAGCGGACCGGGGAGACTGGAGTTACCAGGCTTCAGCACGCACCGGAGGGTCCGAATGAACATCCACAAGAACGCCCGTTTGGCGCCATTGCGTCGAGAGGAGATGGCACGGTCGGTCAGCGAAGGCCGTCTTTCCAAGGCCGAGGCGGCGCAGGTCTACGGCGTGTCGGCGAAGATTGTGGCGCGGTGGATCGAGCGCTACCAGTGCGATGGACGCGCCGGCATGGCGGACCGCTCGTCGCGGCCGGGCCGCATGCCGCGCCAGACCGGAAGGATTGTCGTCGAGCGCACCGCTGTCTCAGCGGCGTCCACTCGCTCCTTCCGTAGGTGCTATGGCTCCTGCTACAGATCGAAAGCCTTCGCCAGGGCTTGCCGTCACCTCGGTCTCAAGCACCTCAGGAAAACCCTCAGCCTAAAGTCCAAAACACCCATCAGTCGCCTCGGTCTAACCGAGGACAACCTGTTGAGGCTCCACATCTAGCGCTGCTCAAGCGAGCCGGCTCAGCAGTTCGACAATTGAGCCTTTTGCGATTTGCAACCCCGGCTGGCGCGCAGGTTTGTTGACGCCTTCGCCAATCCGCACCGCAAAGGCGGGAAAAGCGGGCTGAGAGCAACTCCCGGCCGGTGGCGTCGGCTGAGTCGAGTAATGGCAAGCCCCGTGCACTGATCAGAATACGTCCAGCGAGCTGAGCAACAAGACTATGCCGACGACTACAACGACGATCTGAGCCATCTGCTTCATCGTCGAGTCAATCGGAAGTTTTTGCACGAGATACAGCACCAAGGCGATGACAAGGGCCGTGATCAGGATGCTGATTATGATGGACATGCCCCAGGTCCCTTTGAAGGAACCGCCTTCCGGCAGTGAAGGTGTAAATATGGCTGAGTTCTATAATGGGAAGAGCGGCATGGACGCGGCGGCATCGAGGCCACGTCGACAAAGGTTCGTTCAGCTCCAGGTTGGTGCCGTACCCTTCGCCGTCCCCGGAGGTCTAATTATTTATCAGAAACCAGGCGGCAAACAGACTTGCGATGGCGGGAACGGAAAACGCGAGAGCGAAGATCGGAAGTTCCTCTGCGATCGAATAGCCGGCACGGTAGACACCGATCCAAAGATTGACGACAGAAATGATCAACCAGATGGCCAGGAAGACGCTTAATGCTGCACCCGTCAAAGGTTTTGTTGTCGTCCACAGTTTGGAAAGCAGCATTATGCCGGCGCAAACAAAGAGCCCCGCCGCAATGACTTTGATGGTATGCATTTCACGACATCCTCTATTTTGATGTGAGACCTCGCGTCCAATCAGCGGGGCGACCGGACGCGAGGAATGTTCCTTTACGCCACCTGCCGCTGAAGGCGGGATGCGCACCAGGCCGCAACGGAACCGAGACCACTGACGGATAGGAGTTCGGCGACTGCAAGGAGACCTGGTTCGAGATGCGCTGCAAAAAAGGTGATCAAGCCGAGGAAGTAGGCTGGAATGTTGTTGAGTGGAGCGACCACTCGCAGCGATACAACAAGCATCGCAACGACGAACACGACAATCCCGAAAGCCAATGGCCCAGTCGCGGGGATTAACATTCCTACTGCCAGCACGGCTGCCACTCCCATTGTTATTCCGGCCGCCAGGCAAAGATAGCTGCAGAAGGCGTCCTTTGCAGAGTGCCCACGCGTGTAGAACGCGACCCATCCCATAAACATTGCCCAAACCGGCCAACCAAGGCTTGCTGAAGACGTGGCCGCGAACGCGGCAACTACGGCGGCGATTAGCGTAATGGCATGGAATCTCAGGGTCGTCAGGATGGGTTTGTTTTTCGATTTGTCAGTCATCTCGTTTTCCAGTTTTCATCGGTGGTGGGAAACCCGCAATCGGGAGGTGATAGTGCGCGATCTGGAGGAGCAGCCCCAACGTCACGATTGGGACTGCTTCAACGTTTGCGATGTTTACAGATTGGCCGGCTTCAACAGGTCCTGCAGGCCGATGTTGCGGAACATTTCCGCCCGCACGCGATCGGCAACGCCATTGACGATCTCAGCACCATCCTGTGAGGGATCGACGTGAACACGGAAGGGCCGCTTGCCGAATGGCATGTCGATCACGTCGACGATTGCGACAGCCACCGATCCGGCATCCACATCGGCGGGCTCAAGCGCTGCAAGACCTTGCAAAGCCTGTTCCGGAACGCCTTTGTAAGGGCCTTCGTTGTATTCAGCTGCACGCACTGTGTCGGCCGGCGAGCCGGAATGAGCAAAGTGATTGGTGCCCTTGGTAAACGCACCCGGAACGATGATGGATGTCTCAATCCCCCAACGGGTCAACTCGGCTGCGTAAGATACAGCAAGCGAATCCATAGCCGCCTTCGCTGCAAAGTAGGGAGACAAGTACGGTGGAGTGCCGCCGCGAGTGCTCGAGGAGGAGACCCAAACTACCAGACCCTTGCCTTGGCGGCGCATGTGAGGAAGTGCGGCGCGGTTCACGCGCTGTGTGGACAGAACGTTGATGTCGAAGAGTTCGGCGAATTGCTCTGGCGTGAACGCTTCTGCCGGCCCGAACGACATATGACCGGCGTTATGCATAACGACATCGAGGCGACCGGCATCTGCGATGATCGTGGCAATTCCTGCTTCTACCGATGCGTCGGAGCCGACGTCCAGTTCCACGGAGCGAAGGTCGACGCCGTTGTCTTTGGCGAAGGCCGCCGCGTCGGCAACGGCCTTGGCGTTTCGTCCGGTGGTAGCGCGCATCCCGGCGTAGACAGTGTGGCCGGCCTTGGCGAGCGCGCGGGCTGTGAGGGCACCGAAACCGCTGGAGGCACCGGTGATGACGATAACTTGCTTAGTCATGGGAACTATCCTTCGTATCTGTCAGATTGGGGGAATGTTGGGCGGTAAGGAGGGGCGAGTGTTCAAACCCGCCCGGCTCACTGATTGAAATCTGGGGAACCGACCGAGGTCAGGCTACGCCGCCATTGGCGCGAACGATCTGGCCGTTAACCCAGCCAGCGTCAGGGCCGGCGAGGAAAGATACGACGTTGGCAATGTCGTCCGGTTGGCCGAGGCGTTCGAGCGGCGGCATTTTCGCAAACTGGGCGATCAGTTCATCGGACTTGCCGTTCAGGAACAGCTCGGTGGCGATGGGGCCGGGAGCCACAGCATTGACCGTGATGTTGCGGCCACGCAGTTCTTTGGCGAAGACGTGGGTGAAGGCCTCAACGGCGGCCTTGGTGCCGTTGTAAACCGCGTAGCCCGGCATGTTCAGAGCCAGCGTCGTCGAAGAGAAGTTGACAATGCGGCCGCCGCTCTGAAGGCGCTTTGCAGCTTCCCGCATCGTGTTGAACGTGCCCTTGGCGTTGATGGCGAAGTGGCGGTCGAACTCTTCGTCGCTAGTTTCAGCAAGGGGCAGTGTCTTCAGGATCCCGGCGTTGTTGACGAGTACATCGATGTGGCCGAACGCGGCTTCCGCCGAGTCGAACATGCGAGCCACTGCAATCGCGTCGGACACATCAGCCTGGGCACTGATTGCCTTGCCACCCTTGGCTTCAATCTTGCGGACGAGATCCTCAGCAGGCGCTGCACTGCCCGAATAGTTGACGACAACCGTGAATCCGTCGGCTGCAAGGCGCTCAGCAATTGCTGCGCCGATACCGCGGGATGCGCCGGTAACGATGGCGACCTGGTTCGTGGTGATGGACATTTGTTCTCCTTTGCGCTCAGCGCTTGTTGACAAGGAGGAAGATGTCACTATCCGTTCTGCGGATAATCATGCATTATCCGCCAATACTATGCGGGGACTGCGAACAATGGACAGGCTGGATGCGATGCGAATTTTCAGTCGTGTGGTGGAGCGCAAAAGCTTTACTGCGGCCTCAGAGGATCTTGGGCTTCCACGCTCCACCGTTACGGATGCCGTCAAACAATTGGAGGCGCGCCTTGGGGTGCGCCTTCTGCAACGAACAACCCGGCACGTCAGCTCAACGCTCGACGGTGAAGCCTATTACCAGCGCTGCATCTCAATCCTTGATGACATCGAGGATGCGGAAGGAGCATTTGCAGGAGCGGTCCCGAAAGGACTTCTCCGCGTTGATGTACATGGGACGCTTGCGCGGCACTTCGTCATGCCGAACCTTCCCTCTTTCTTTAAGTCATATCCGGATATCGAACTTTGCATGACTGAAGGCGATCGGTTTGTGGATCTCGTTCGCGAAGGCATCGACTGTGTTCTGCGTGTTGGTGAGCCACAGGGCGGAGATATGATCGGACGACGTGTCGCCGTGCTGGAAGAGGTAACATGCGCCTCGCCCGACTATCTGAAGCGATATGGTACGCCGCAAAGCGCCGATGCGCTTGATGGGCATGTCATGGTTGGGTTTCGGTCATCATCGACCGGCACACTGATCCCTTTGGAGTTTTCAGTGAACGGCAAAGTCATCTATCGTCAGCTTCCGACGATCGTCTCGGTCAATGCCGCGGAAAGCTTCATTGCCGCAGCCAGACAGGGTCTCGGACTGATACAAATTCCGCGCTATCACGCCCAGATGGAACTCGACACTGGCTCATTGGTCCACGTCCTACCGAACATTCCACCCACACCTACTCCAGTGTCACTTTACTACCCCCGCAACAGGCAATTGTCTCCGCGGGTCCGAGTGTTTATTGACTGGTTAGCCGGCGTCTTCCGTGAAGCACGGCTCCAGGAATAGTCGGCCCCGCACGCCCTGTCAGGTTGAAGGATCGAGTGTAATCGGACCACTCCAACGTTGCGGGACCGGTCTCTCTCACAAAACCCGGCTCACCGCCCTTGAATGAACAACTGACGGCATCATCGGTCGCGGTCGCGAGGGAGAAGAATGGAGCCGCCTGGATCTCGGCAATTTTATCCTCCCAAAACTCATGATGAACCCGGACCTTCTAAAGCCTGTCCACTAACGACCATCAGAAAGGCGCCATGGCGCCGTGCGATCATCGAAGGCGGGACGGCACACGTGACATGCAGCGTCGCGGACAGGTTGACCTCAAGCGCCATATCGATGTCCGCCTCCGTGAGGCTCAGAAATCCGATTTCCTCGGGCCACCGATGCCGCGTGGATGACGGCCTCGGGCTCCATTCCTTCGACAACGAAACGAACATAGTCGCGATCGGTCAAATCCATTGCCATCGGGGCGATGCCATGGTCGCCGCGCTTCTCTTCAAGAACCACCCGATCACGGCCGAGAGCATGCACCTCCCAGCCTCCTTTTGCGAGCGTCGTCGCGATCACGCGTCCAGGGGCGCGTGATCGCCCCCGTAACTAGCGCTTTCGTCATGACGCGATCTCCATGAGGCACTCAGAGAATGCCGCCGGGGGGCGCGTCTAGAAATCAAGAAATTGACGCCCTTCGGCAAGTTCTGCTTGTTCCAGGACCGTGCGAAGGAAATCACAAGCGCGTCCAGGCTCCCATTCAATCCAACTTTTCGCGACCGCGCAAGGCAGCGTCAGGGTGGTTCCAAGGATTGACGATGGGGACTTCTGCCGCCTCAAAGGGGCTTGTATCGCGTGTCGCGATTGTAAATCCCTTTGAGGCTGCGATAGCGGCAATATATCCATCAGGTGTCGGGAATCCCTTCCCCCCTGCTCGCGCGGTTGCCGCAAGGTCCGCATAGTGCCGAGCGGCTGCAGTGTCGAATGACAATACGCGATCGTCGAACAGTTCGAGCAGGCCATCAAGCGTGTCGGACAACGCCTTTTTGCGCCGGCCCTCCGGTAGCGCAGCGATGCCAAACAGCAGCTCCGCCAGCGTTACACTGGACAGATACAAGGTTTCGGCTACCTGGTCATTCAACCAATTGCGCACAGCCAAATCCGGGGCCGGCTTCATCGCCTCCGAGACGACATTCGTGTCCAGGACGATCATTCAAACCTCATTGGTTCCGCCGGCGCTTTATCTCGCACCTGGTCGAACACTTCAAAATCATCATTGGTCAGGCCAAGCCGCCCGCTCAGCTCAGCCAAGGCATCGCCGATGCGAACACGCTGTTCGGGCTTTACCGCCCGTTCCAAAATCTCGCGGACTTCCGCCTCTGTGCTGCGGCCGTGAATCGCCGCCCGGACGCGCAAAGCCCGGTGCACTTCATCAGGTACATTTCGTACTGTCAGGATAGCCATAGTCAGACCCTCGCAGTCGCCTTCACTGACTGCAATATAGTTCCGGTGCAGTCATTCTGCAAGTTTTCGAAGTTTGAGTGCCAGAATGGAAGGCAAGCAAGAGCCTAAACCGAAACCGACGCCATGCAGTGGCCATATCTGAAAACGACTTTGCCGCAACTGCCAGATTCAGGAAGAAAAGCGTCTAAAGTCCGAGCATCCCGCTCCGGCGCCAATGGTTATGGCAACCACACCAATGGTGCCCGGTCGAGAGATCACAGAATGCCTCGGCATTGTCTCGGCTCAAGTCGCGTTCGGCCAGAACATCTTTAAGGACATCTTCACGGAGGTCCGCGATCTCGTCGGCGGACGGGCAAAGGCCCAGCAAAAGGTTTTCGCCGACAGCCGCAAGGCAGCATTCGATGAGCTAACAGTCGAAGCACGCAATCTTGGCGCTGATGCGGTTGTAGGAATAGATCTCGATTTCCAGGAACTGGCGGGCGGCGGCAAGTACGGCATGCTACTTGTGGTGGTTACCGGAACCGCCGTGAAGCTGGCAGCAGCATCAGAGGTTTCCTAGACCACTCCCATACAAATCTCGCGTCTTGAACCAAGTCGAACGCTCGACCCTGCCTAGCGGGCTCCGGTGACATTCATCGGGACCGATGCCACGCTCAACCAAGTGGCTAGCCGTCACCACGATATCTCGGCAGCCGATCGCTCCATCATGGGTGACATCGGGGTGCTTTACAACAAGGGCGCAATGCATAGCCTATCAACCCCTTTGTCTCGCGGCGCGGCCTTGTTTCTAACGCTATCCGACACCCCAAAGCCGGGGATTTCATCGATCTCGGCGGCCGATCATGACGTCTCAAACCCCAATATCGAGAGTACCGGTCGCTCGCAGCGTTGGATCGCTGGCGAGCGAATGGAGTTGCAACGACTCAGGTCACAAGTCGGGAGCGGCCTTCTACCGGATGGACATTAGTTCTAAAACCGACAACTAATTGGCGCGGTTCAGGAGCGCTTTCGCATTTGCTTGTCAGGCGATACTGTATTTTCTTGGCGGAGGGGCAAGCATGGAACGTCGCCTTACCACAGTAATGGCTGCCGATTTGGTCGGCTATTCTCGTCTCATGGCGGCGGACGAGGAAGGCACCATTTCGCGGCTGCGCGACGCGCGAACCTGCGTGATTGACCCGGCGATTATGGAAGGCGGTGGCCGCATCGTCAAAACCATGGGCGACGGGCTCCTAGTCGATTTCTCATCGCCAGTGTTGGCGGTAAGAGCGGCTCTTCTAATGCAGCGCAACTTGATCTCGCGCGAGTCTCCTCAAGGGGAAGACCGACGTCTGCGTTTCCGGATCGGTATTCATCTGGGAGACGTGGTGATCGATGGGGACGACATCCTCGGCGACTGCGTCAACATCACTGCGCGTTTGGAAACCATCGCACCCGCCGGAGGCATCTGCATATCTCGTGCAATCTACGATCATGTGCAAGGCAAGATAGAGGCTGGGATGACGCGGCTCGGGCCGCAGTCCGTTAAGAACATCCCCGAACCAATTGACGTGTGGCAGGTCGAGGTGGACGGCACGGCGCCGAGCCCGGTTCGGCTCTCTGGGCAGGAACGTGCTTCGATCGCGGTTCTCCCATTTCAAAATTTTTCTGCCACCCCCGATCAGGACTTCTTTGTCGACGGACTGGTCGAAGACGTCATCACGGAACTAGGTCGCTTTCGATGGTTGTTCGTGATCGCTCGCAACTCGACTTTCGCCTACAAGGGAACAGCTAAGGACGTACGCCAGATCGCCCGAGAACTTGGTGTGCGCTATGTCGTGGAAGGATCGGTTCGGCGGTCAGGTGATCGGTTGAGGATTACTGTACAGCTAATCGACGCGCTGTCCGGAGCACACATCTGGGCCGAGCGGTGGGATCGTCCGATCGCCGATTTTTTTGATGTGCAGGATGAGATAACGCGCCGAATTATCGCGGGCATCGAACCAGAACTGGGAGCGCACGAAAGGGGCCTCGCCCTCGCCAAATCGACCGACAACCTTACTGCTTGGGAACTTTGTCACCGCGGCCTTGCTGAATTGCTTTCCTTCGAAGCAGGTTCTCAAGCCACTGCCGAGAAATTCCTTCGACAAGCTCTCGAACACGATCCGAATTTCGCACTTCCCTACGCCTATTTAGCTCGTCACCGATACGCACTCGTCCTTTGGGGGCGTGCCGCAGACGTGCCTGTCGCTGTCAAGGAAGGATTATCGTTCGCCACGAAGGCATTAGAAATCGACAGGCGGAGCGATATCGCGTACGCGATGATGTCGCTCCTTCTTACGGTGGACGGGCGAGCGGCTGAGGCCATGCCTGTCGCTGAACAGGGCCTTGCATTAAATCCCAACTACGCGTTTCTTCACTTCGCACATGGAATGGCAGCTGTGCGGCTCAGGGACGCCGATACGACGATTAGGGCCGCACAAAATGCCATCGATCTCAGTCCTCACGATCCATCTACGTTTGCGTTCAAGACACTACTCGGTATTGGCTTAATGCTGAGGGGCGAGCCCGATGACCTCTCAACGGCCCGGATGCATCTACGGGAAGGCGCGTCCTTCGAACGCACAACCTATTATCCATTCATTGGGGCAGCGTTGCTCGCCCTCAGGGCGGGCAATACCGATGAAGTAAAGATCTGGATCTCTGACGCTTTGAAGAAGTTTCCAAACCTGAATGCGGAATACGTCCGAGAGGCGGCCCACCCATTCTATGAAGGCAGTCCTTACTGCGACTACCTCGACAGGTTGATCGAGCATGGGCTTCCCCCGGGAGAGAAGCGTCGTATCGAAGAATAATCGCGTCGTACTGCCAGCACAAAAGCACCGACGAAATCATCAGGCGGATGCCGGACGAGCATCGCTATCCCCGACCAACCGCTGAAGCCGCCGGTCCTTCCTCATGCTTCGCCTCGGCCTCCGTCTCGGTCTCCGCCAGAAGAACCTCAGGCGACTTCTTGATTGCCCGCGGGGACATTTCCCGACGTCGGAGTGCCGTCTTGAAGACATGAAGCGTGGTGAGATCCGCTGGAGCGAGAGAGGTGGCGGCTGAGAAGTTCTGATCCCCTCCAACGGCTTCAAGAATGCGAACTCTTCATTCTTTGGGAAGCCGTTCCGTCTGGTTCTCCCCAACCTCCAGGACCTGTACCCTCATCTGAGCGCCTACATCGAGTGGCACCGCGCCTTGCTGCTTGCCGGTGCCGAAGATCCGGGCACCCTATTCGTGAAGACGGTCAAAACCACGAGCAAAGACGTTTCTTATAACCAGACAACTTTCTACGAGGCGTGGCGGACTGCAATCCAACCCTATGGGATCTACAACCCGTACGCTGGTCGCGGCGCAATCATGGGCTTGCTTCCGTATGGTCCTCACAATGTCCGCGACGTCCTTGCCACTCATATCCTGAAGCAGACCGGGTCCTACGAGCAGGCAAGCTACGCAATCCAAGATACGCCGGAGATGGTCGCCAACCGCTAGAGCGCTTCTTGCCACAAGACAAAGCGGCTCTTGCTGCCAAGATTTTGAATCAGGTATGGGAAGCGGCGTATTCTCCACAACTTTTCTCGACAACTTGCTAGGTGTAGCACCTAGTGCTATATGAAGCGATGTCAGAACGGACTTTCAAAACGGCGTGGTTTTCCAAGGCAGCGAAGAAGGCGCGGATCTCTGACCAAGGCCCTTTGCAAGGCGATTGAGCAAGTCGCACGCGGACAGGCTGATGATCTCGGTGGCGGCGTGTTCAAGAAGCGGCTCAACGACAACCTGCATCGTTCGATCGTTCTGGCAAAAGCCGGTGAGTCCTGGGTGTTCGCCTATCTGTTCGCGAAGAAGGACCGCGCAAACATCGATGACGACGAGCTCCTGGCATTCCGGAAGCTCGCCGAACTCTATCGGCGCAAGACGCAGGCCGAGCTTGATGCCGAAAACGGGACCGCGCCCTATTGGAGATTTGCAATGGCGACTAAGCGCAAATTCAAGAGCGATGCCTTTGAGGCGATCCATAGCGCCGTCGAAGACATGTACGCGGCAGGCACCATCGACAAGGAAACCATGAAGACCTTCGATGAGACTTGCCTGTCCATCCCACAGGAACTGACGCCAAGCGAGATCAAGGCGCTGCGCGAGAATAATCATGTCAGCCAGCCAGTCTTCGCGCGCTATCTAAACACCAGCGAGTCGACGGTACAAAAGTGGGAAACCGGCGCTAAACGGCCGAGCGGCCCCGCATTAAAGCTGCTCTCGATCGTGCAAAAGCATGGTCTCGGAATGCTGTCTTAACTGCGGAAGGCCATCCGGCTTCCATCCAGCGCCTAACTTCCCTCACCTACCCGGCCGAGCCAGAGACCGGGCAATATCGATGATATCGTCCCGTGATGCGGTCGGATCCTCCTTATTCCAGGCAACACCGAGACCGATCTTGAGATCGATACCGCGCACGGGACGAAGCTCGAAGTTACGGTTCGGCAGGTCCTTCGTCCATTCAGGCGCAAAGCCGATACCTAGACCGGCGGAGACGAGCGATACCAGCGAGAAGGTGTCATCGCAGCTATAGGCGATGTTGCCGGTCAGACCATGGGTCTCAAACATCTCCGAGAAATAGCGCTCCGAATAGGAAAGGTTCTGGCGGGAAAAGGCGATGATCTTCTCGGAGCGAAGGTCCTCAATGTCGATCTCGCTTCGAAGCGCGAGCGGACTCGTCTTTTCGACCGCCAGCAGATAGCGCTCATGCGCGATCGAGAAGAAGCGCAAGGAGCCGATGTTTTCGACCGGCCGGATAAAGCCGAGATTGATCTGGCCGTTTTCTAGTCCGCGGATAATGTCGCTTGTCGAGCCGCTCGTCACATGCAAAGCGACATCGGGAAACTTCCGGCCGATGCGGGCGAGGAACGCCGGCAACACGCCGGTCGTTGCCGGATAGACGGTTCCGATCTTGATCGTGCGCGCCGCCTTCCCTGCCACCGATCGCGCCACCTCGGCCGACAATCCGACATCGCCGATGATCCGGACTGCGCGGTCATAGAACACCTCCCCTGCCCGCGTCAGCTCGACCCTGCGCGTCGATCGCTCCAGCAGCCGTACACCCAGCTCCTTCTCCAGCGCCTGAATGTGCGAACTCAACGCCGGCTGCGCGATGCACATCCGCGTAGCCGCCCGATTGAAATGCAGCTCCTCGGCCACCGCAACGAAATAGGAAAGCTGACGTAGTTCCATGTCCATGCTCCGATTTTCGGCCCACGAAAACGCGAGTGATCCGCCCCCGTGCAACCATTAATACCCTATTTTGGGGTATCCGAAAATCGGTTTTATTGAAGGCGTCAGTTTTCTCAAACTGGCGCACCAATTTGTCTTCGTTCCACGCAATTGTTTACGGCCGAATGATTGACGGGCTTATCGCAGCTCGCAAAGCGGCGAACATCACTCAAGTCGAATTGGGGGAGCGCATTGGCCAACGGCAAACGTTCGTTTCCAAGTTTGAACTTGGGGAGCGCCGGTTGGATCCTGCTGAGTTCGTGAAGGTCAGCCGCGCGATCGGCGCAGATCCGTTTGAGATCATGCGGAAGGCAGAATTGGACTAGCCTTTGCGCCCACGCGCTCGCTGACCCGCGGGCGGTTCCGGTCGATACATTATGCGATTGCGGGAACATGTGTTGAACGACAAACTTCACCAGCTCCGCGCCAACGACGCTGGCGTGAAAACGGCATCATCCTGCCTGCGGCGGAACTTCTAGCTGTCCACCTCAAATTCGACCAGGAACCTTCCATGACTAGGAGGAGCGGCAGGCGGCGAGCGCATCACTGCACTGCACTCTATGG
>NZ_JBBBBO010000020.1:0-81504 GCF_037120565.1 Ensifer sp. CCNWLY38 | reverse complement strand
ACGCTCGGCAACGTCACCGAGTTCAACTCGATCGCCTACCTCTACGACGGCGGTTCGTTCCAGGCCGGTATCTCGGTCGACGAGCTCGAAGGCTGGTCCACCAAGGCAAACGGCATCGGCATCTCCGGTATCGTTTCGGCTTCGGTCGGCGGCGTTTCCTTCGACCTGCTCGGCGGCTACGACACCGAATGGGAAGAAGGCGCAATCCGCGGCCTGCTCTCGGCCGACCTCGGCCCGGGCACCTTCCAGCTTGCCGGCATCTGGGCTTCGAACCCGAACACTTACTGGAAGGCTTCCGAGTGGTCCGTTGCAGCGTCGTACGCCTTCAAGGCAACCGACAAGCTGAAGATCACCCCCGGTGTCCAGTACTGGGATAGCCTGCAGACCTCGTTCACCGATTTCGGTGACGACGACATGTGGCGCGCTGGCGTAACGCTCGACTACGCGATCACCGAAGGTCTGGCGACCCGCATCTCCGTTCAGTACGAAGACAAGGACAATGCCGACGAGCAGGTCAAGGGCTTCGTCCGTCTGCAGCGCAACTTCTAATCCGACCACCATCGGATGCAATGGCCTGCAACCTCTGCCGAGGTTGCGGGCTTTCTTATTGCCAGCGAAATACGTCGGCCGCCGGATCCGGCGCTGATCAATTGGCTGGGGTTGGCTCGCCCAGCGAAAGCATCAGACGGTTCGCCCAGTTGAAGAAGGCGGCGCCGTGGATCACGTCGGCGATCTCCAACTCATCAAGGCCGGCTACAGCCAGCAGCGCGACATGCTCCTCGCCGAAGGCGGGCGGTGTCGCAGTCAGCGCGACGGAGGCGGCAACGATCGCATTCCAGCGTTCGCCAAGGTCGGCACCGACACCCTCATCCAGCAGCTTCTGCACGTCGTCGCCGCGTTTCGAATGATGAGACGCGAAGCGCGAATGGACGGAGGCGCAGAAGATGCAGCCGTTTGAGCGCGAAGCGGCCGTGGCCGCGAGTTCGCGCTCCGCGCGCGGCAAGCCCGTGCGGGTATTGTAGAAGATGTCCTTGTCCGTCTTCGTGCGAGCCTCCAGTACCTCCGGATCGCGGACCAGCAGACGAAAATAGGGAGACTTTGCGCGTGCCGCTTCGACAAGCCCGCGGAGATGTCGATCGGTCAGATCGTCCTCGGCCAAGGGCTGGAGCCACGGCGTCCAGCCGATCTCGGCCTGGGTGAAGGTTACAGGAGGATTTTCTACGCCCGGTATGATGGCAAGTTCAGTCATTGTCGCGGTTCCTCTCGATGTCTTATGCGGCGGCACGCTTCGATGCGGCGGAAAGCAGGCTGAGCCCGGCGATCACCCGGATCTGGAACGCGACAAACGAGACGAGTTGCGACAGCGTGACGATGCCATCTGTCGTCCAGCCGGCGTCGAGCAGCGCCTGCAACGCTTGCGGGCTGGCCTCGCGCGGGCGGAAGACGAGCAGATGGGCATGCTCCAGCGCCGCGGAGAGCCTTTCGCCGAGCACGTCGCGGTTTGCGTCCGAGACGCGATAAAGCAGACCTGCCCTGTTCTCGACGCTCAACGGTCCCTCGGGGTAATCGCCGTAGGGACCCGTCGCCTGCCCTGCCCCAATCTCCGCCTTCAATACCTCGACAAGCCAGCGGTCCGTACCGCTTTCCTCCAGGGGATTGACGTAGAATTCATAGATATCCGGCTGACGGTGAACGCCGGCGATGAAACTCGCAATTGTCTGCCGCTCCGCCAGGGAGACGTCGCCAGGTGCCTTGGGTCGAAATAGCGCGAGATAGCTTTGCTGCGCCTGTTCTCGCGTTTCCGGTCGTTGGGCGCGTATGCGGTCGAGACTCGATCCCGGCGTGATGCCGGCGAGCAGATCGATGATGTCGGGTGACACTTGGGGCATGGCTTTGTCTCCTCTACTGGATGAAATCGGCGCTCAGTCTCAACCGACGGCACCAAACCGGCGCGCGTGGAACTTCTCCTGCGGCGCCCAGCCGAGCGCTGGCGCAACCCTGGTCGAGATCAATTCGATCGAACGAAGGATCAAAGGGTGCGGCGGATCGACGGAGTGAACCTGGAACACGAGGTCGGTCACGCGCTCCAGTGTCTCGTCGCGGCTGAGGCTTTCGATGACGTCGTCCACCGATCCGACATGGACGTCGAATGCAGCAATCAGATCGGCAAGGGAGTTGCCGGCAACCTTGTGGCCGGCGGCGATCAAGCGTTCTGCACCGCGGTTCAGCCCGATCTCCGCCAGCCGCAGCGCTTCAGCACGGCTATCGGCGACAAAAAGGCTGCGGGAACCAAGGATGCGCGGCGCGCGACCGGAGGGAAGCGCATGGAGATAGGCGTCGATGATCGGGTTCTGTAGTTCCGCCAACGAGGCGTTCGGTTTGTCCTGCGGCCGCGGCTGCGTGCGCGACAGCATCAGGCCGTCGCCAGCGCGACCGGCGCGCTCGCCGCCAGCGGCGGAGAAGGTCGCCTGCCAGATGCGATCGAGCAATTGCGGCGCTGCGGGATAGAGACGATCCCCGCCGGCAAGCGCTCGCCCGGCCCAGGCATCAAGCACGGTTTGCAGATGCCGACCGAAGACCACACCACGCTCCGCGCTTTCAAGGCCGAAGGCGGTAAAGGACGACGGCGTTCCGCCTGTGCCGAATCCCACCTCCAGGCGGCCCCCGGAAAGCAAATCGAAAACCGCTGCGTCTTCCGCCACCCGGATCGGGTTTTCGAGCGGCAGGGTGATGACGCCCGTGCCGAGGCGGATGCGCGTCGTTTCGGCTGCTACATGAGCGAGGAAAACAAGGGGGGCGGGCAGACCGCCTTCATCAGCATGGAAGTGATGCTGCGCCACCCAGGCGGTATCGAAGCCGAAGCGCTCGGCGGTCACGATCTGCTCCTTGGCGTAGTAATAGCGGGTGCCGGCGGGAACGTCGTCGAGCAGGCGTGTGAAAAAGCCAAGGCGCTTGCGTGGGGTGGTCTGTGTCATGGTCAGTCCTTGTTCGTAATTCCCGCCGCATCAGGCAGCGGCCCGGGGGCTTTGCCCGGGAATGGCGTTGATCAGCTCGCGGGTGTAGTCGCTGCCGGGATGTTCGAAGACCTCAGAAACCACCCCACCATCGACAAGGCGCCCATCCCTCAGGACGGAAACGGTGTCGGATATCTGGCGCACCACGGCCAGATCGTGGGACACGAAGAGGTAGGTCAAGCCGAGATCGCTCTGCAGTTCCTGGAGCAGGGCGAGAATGCGCGCCTGGACGCTCACATCCAGCGCGGATACCGCCTCGTCCAGCACCAGAACCTGAGGATCGAGCACAAGTGCCCTGGCGATCGCGACCCGCTGGCGCTGACCACCGGACAGTGCGTGCGGTCGTCGCGAAAACGCGTCTTCGGGCAGCCCGACCCGGGAAAGGATCGCCCTCGCCTTCTCCTCGCGATCAGTGCGCTTGAGCCGGCTGAAATTGATCAGCGGCTCCGCCACGATTTGCAGGATGCTCTGGCGCGGATCGAGCGATCCGTAGGGGTTCTGGTAGACGAGCTGGATCTTGCGTCGAAATTGCCGGAGATCCTCTCCGGTAAGACGCGAAAGATCTGTACCGTCGATTTCGATCCGTCCAGCGGTCGGTTTGTCGAAGCCAACAATACTTCTGATGGTCGTCGTCTTTCCCGAACCGGATTCCCCGACGATCGCGTGGGTCGACCCGCGACGGACACGAAAGCTCAGATCGTCGACCGCGCGAAACCGACTTTTGCCCTCGCCCGCAAATTCGCGAACAAGACCGTCGACGACGACAATATCGTCGTGAACCCCTGATGCTGCCGAACTGGCCCCCGGCCTGGACACAGGGCTTGCGAAAGACGGTGCAGCCGCCAGGAGTTGTCGTGTGTAAGGGCTGCGCGGGGCTGCGAGAATGAGGCTGGCTGCGCCTTGTTCCTGAATTCGCCCGTCCTTAAGAACGACGATGCGTTCAGCGCGGTCGGCGGCAACGCCGAGATCGTGGGTCACGAGAAGTACGGCAGTGCCGTACTCGGCTCGCAATTCATCGATCAGATCGAGAATGCGTTTCTGCACCGTGACGTCGAGCGCACTCGTCGGCTCATCGGCGATGATCAACTGCGGTTTCAGGGCAATGGCGATCGCGATCAGCACGCGCTGGCGCATGCCACCCGACAGTTCGTGTGGATATTGCCGCGCCCGCAATGCCGGCTCGCTCAGGCCCACACGGGCAAGAAGGGAGATGACGCGATCGTCGATCTCGTCGGGGGGCAGCGCACCGTGGATCCGGAAGATCTCGCCGACCTGCGCGCCGATGGTCGTGACCGGATTGAGAGAGTTTCCCGGATCCTGAGGCACGAGGCTGATCCTGGCGCCACGCACCGTTTCCAGTTGCCGATCGGTCCATCGGGCAATGTCCGTCCCGTTGAGCTTGATGCTGCCGCGTTCGACGCGACCGTTCGCGGCAAGCAATCCGATGATCGACTGCGCTGTGGTGGTCTTGCCGGAGCCGGATTCTCCGACAAGGGCAACGACTTCGCCAGGATTGATGCTGAAGGAAACATCGTGGACAGCGCGTCGTTCCGCAGTTCCATCACCATAGGCGATGCATAGACCCTCGACTTCGAGAACGGGCGGCACCTGCTGAGGGATCACGGTCATGCTGTGGACTTTCCGAAGGATTGGCTGACCCGATTGGCGGCCAATACGACGAGAACGACCACGACGCCGGGAGCCGTCGTCAGCCACCAGGCCGTCGAGATGTAGTTGCGGCCTTCTGCGATCAGCAGGCCCCATTCGGGCGTCGGCGGTGGCGCGCCATAGCCGAGAAATCCGAGTGTCGAGATTTGTAGCACCGCCGAGCCGAACTGCAGCGATGCGAATGCCAGAACCGACGTCAGCGAATTCGGCAGAATGTGCCGCCAAAGCACCGATGCAAACGTGCCGCCGCTGCCGAAGGCCGCCTCGACATAGTCACTGCGGCGTACACGCACGACTTCGGCTCGGGCCAGCCGGGCGAAACCTGCGACCGAGGTGACGCCGACGGCAATAGCCGCATTCACCGTGCCGAAGCCGAGCAGGATGATGATGCTGAGCGAAAGCAGCAATGGCGGGATCGACAGGAAAACGTCGACAAGGCGCATGATCGCATCGTCGAAACGACGCCGGACGGAGCCGGCGACGACGCCGAGCCCGGTGCCTACAACAAGGCCGAGGCCAACGGCGACAAAGGCACCCGTCAGCGAATGCACGGCACCATGGACGATGCGTGCGTAGAGGTCGCGTCCGAGAGCATCGGTCCCGAACAGATGCTCTGCGCTGGGACGCTTCAGTTGCGCGCCACCCACACCCTCGAGCGGGTTGTAGCCTGTGAACAGCGAGGGGGCGACCGCCCAGAGGAAAACCGTCGCCAGGATGAACCAGGACAAGGCCAGTCCCGGAGGCACGCGGCGTAGCGTCGAGGCCATGCGAGAGCGCCGCCCTTGGGTCTGCCGCCTTGCATCCGCAGCGATGTCGTCGTGAAGCGTATCGAAGGTGGTCATGCGGCAACTCCGACCTTTGTCCTGAGGCGTGGGTCAAGCACGGGGTAGAGCAGGTCCACGGCAAGATTGATGATCACGAAGGCGAGTGCCGAGAGCACGACGATGGCCTGGAGAACGGCGGCATCCTGGCTGCCGACGGCCCGTTCGGTAAGGCCGCCGATGCCGTTGAGCCCGAAGACGGTTTCCGTCACCACGGCCCCGGCGATCAGTTCACCAAAGAGCACGCCCGCAATGGTCAGTGTCGGGAGGAGCGCATTCTTCGCCACGTGCCGCCAGAGAATCCAGTGACGGTTCGCGCCTTTGGCACGGGCGACGCCGACGAAGGGCCGCGTCATCACCTCGTCGATGTTGCGCACAAGCACCTGGGCGAGCGGTGCAGAGATCGGTACCGCGAGCGTGAAGACGGGCAGGATCAATTCCTGCCAGGGTCCCGGATTGATGACCGGAACGAGCTTCAAGCGAAAGGAAAAGATCTGGATCAACATGATCCCAAGCCAAAAGGTGGGGATCGAGATGAAGAGCGAAGGAACGGATTGCAGCGCGCCGCGCAGCCAGGTGAACGGCGTCAGACTGGAGAGGAAGGCGATGAGGATCGCCAGCACCGAGGCAAGGAGGAAGCCAAGCGTGGCGAGTTTCAACGTTGCCGGCAGATGGGCTGCGAGCAAACTGCTCACCGGAACGCCCGCCTGAACGGAGTAGCCGAAGTCGCCGGTCAGGAAATTGCCGATCGTCTGCACGTACTGAACGATAACCGGGCTGTCGGCGGCATAGGACGCGCGGATTTCGGCGACCTGTTGCGCAGTCAACCCGAGATCGGGGTTCTGGAACTTGATGAGGATCGCGTCGCCGGGCATCGCCTGAAGCAACACGAAGGAGATCGTGAATGCGGCCCACAGGACGAAGAGCGCCTGTCCGACGCGATTGAGCAAATAGGCGGACATGATCCAATCCTCTGCACGCGAATTTCAGGAGTGGCGGCCACCGCGAGCGCGGTGACCGCGCGTCGATCAATGCTCGGCGAGCCAGGTGCTGTAGAAGCTCGGACGACCGACCGCCTCGAAGGCGACGCCCTGGACGTAAGGTGCGCCGGCATAGGCCTGCGGTTCCTCAAAGATCGGGATCGCATAGGCCTGGTCCACGACGTAGTCCTGGATCTCGCCGGCGATCGCAAGGCGCTTTGCACGGTCCGGCTCGGAGGCCAGGGAGTCGAGCAGGCCGTTCAGCTTGTCATCGACGAAGCTCTGGACCTTGTCGCTGAGGCCACCCTTCTGACGCAGCACGTCGCGGTTCTTCGGGTAGTACTGGCTCTTGATCACGTCGGGATCGGCGCGCCCGACCATCGCCGGTGAGACGGGCGTCTTCAGGGGATCGAGATCGTCGACCGTCCTGCTGCCGCTATCGCCGGCAAGAACGTTGAGCTTCACGCCAACCTTGCCCCATTGCTGGGCGACCAGTTGCAGCGTCTCCTTGTTCTGCGGCTGGGGCAGGGATTCGTAAGCGGTCAGCACCAGTTCCTTGCCATCCTTCTGGCGCAGGCCGTTGGATCCGACCGACCAGCCGGCCTCGTCGAGCAGCGCCTTGGCTTTCTGCGGATCAAAAGCGAGCTTTGCCGAGATATCCTTGTAGCCGAGTGCAGAGGACGCAATGATCGAGGTCGCCTGCGGGTAGTTGGCAGAAAACAGCGTCGTGACGATTTCCTTGGCATCGGTCGCGTGCAGCAGTGCCTGGCGCACCTTGACGTCGGCCACGAGCGGATTGTCCGGCCGGAAAACGACGCTGTTGTTCACGCCGCGTGTCGATGGTGCGTAGATCTGGTAGTCCTGCGCCTCGACTTGGCTTTCGTCATAGGCCTGGACCTGACGGATGAAATCCGCCTGGCCCGCAAGCAGCGCACCGATGCGCACGCTGTCTTCGCCGGTGATGATATAGGTGATGCCATCGAGATAGGCGCGGCCCTGGTGCTCGAGCTTCGCGGGGCCCCAAACATAGTCTTCGCGCGCCTTGAGATTCAGCTCTTTGCCGATCGTCTCGCTCTCGACCACGAAGGGACCGGAGCCGATGATCCTGGTTGCGTCGCCAAGCTCTTCGAAGGGGAGCGAAAGGGTGCTGGCCGCCACGAGACCGGAGCCGATGACCGATGTTCCCTGCAGGAAGCCCGGCGAAGGTCGCTTGAAATAGAATTTGACGGTCAGCGGATCGATGACTTCGCTGCGTTCATAGTTGTTGATGACTTCGGAAACGGGGTGCTTCAGCGCTTTGTTGCCGAGACCGAAAACGTCGTAATTCTTGGCGACGGCCGCCGCGTCGAGTGGCGTGCCGTCGGAGAAGGTGACGCCCGGGCGGATCTTGAAAGTGTATTCGGTCGCATCCGCGTTGACCGTCCAGGATTCGGCGATCCACGGTTCGATCTCAAGCGTCTTCGGGTTCTGATAGGTCAGCTTGTCGGTGATCTGATTGAGGATACCGCCGTTCGGATAAAAGCCGCCTGCCGGGGGATAGAGATTGGTATGGGCTTGCTGCTCCAGATAGATCAGCGTCCCGCCTTTTATCGGCTCCGTGCCTTCGGCGTGGGCACCCACGTGGGTCAGGCCGGTCGCCGCGAGCGTCGCGAGGGTGAGCGCAAGCCGTTTCAGTTTCGTCGTCATGAGAGCCTTCCTTCGAAAATCTGAAGGCTATGGTACGACTGCCAGCGTCATTATCAATTAAATCTAGTAAATTAATATGCTATATATTTCGACGGATGGGAAAGAAGCATCTCGCTCGCAGGCAAGGCTGAGAGAATTGTCCCCGGCGTGCAAATTCACGTCGATCTCGACATGCTCCGAGCATCTCGTCCTTGTGGAAAAGCCGCCCCTGTGCCCACCCGCCACACACGCGACATGGACACGTGCTTGATTGCGGCCGGCATTGACAACCCTGTCATTATCCGTTGAAAAAACTCGGCAATTCCTTTGAACCTCCCAGGGATCGAAAAGCATCATGGAAAGTAACAAAGTCCTCGTCGTCGGCGGTGCCGGCTATATCGGCTCGCACACCTGCCTCGAACTTGCCAACAAGGGTTTTGAGCCCGTCGTCTATGACAACCTGTCGAACGGTCACGAGGAATTCGTCAAATGGGGCGTGCTCGAAAAGGGTGATATCCGCGATCGCCAGCGTCTCGACGAGGTGCTCGCCCGCCACAAGCCGCGCGCCATCCTGCATTTTGCGGCGATGATCGAGGTCGGTGAATCGGTGAAAGACCCGGTCTCCTTCTACGACAACAACGTCATCGGCACCCTCACCCTACTTTCGGCAGCACTTGCCGCCGGTGTCGAGGCCTTCGTCTTCTCATCGACCTGCGCCACCTACGGCCTGCCCGAGAGCGTGCCGATTGACGAGCAGCACCGCCAGGCGCCGATCAACCCCTATGGTCGGACGAAATGGGTGTGCGAGCAGGCGCTGAAGGACTATGGCCAGTACAAGGGCCTTCGTTCGGTGATCCTTCGCTACTTCAACGCCGCGGGCGCCGATCCGGAAGGCCGCATCGGCGAGTGGCACGAGCCCGAGACGCACGCGATCCCGCTTGCGATCGACGCCGCCCTTGGTCGCCGCCAAAGCTTCAAGATCTTCGGTACGGACTACGACACGCGCGACGGCACCTGCGTGCGCGACTATATCCATGTGCTTGATCTGGCCGACGCGCATGTGCGCGCCGTCGAATATCTGCTGGCCGGCGGCGACAGCGTAGAGCTCAATCTCGGCACCGGTACGGGCACGACCGTCAAGGAACTGTTGACGGCAATCGCCGACGTCTCCGGCCGCGAGTTCAATATCGATCTGGTCGAGCGTCGCGAAGGCGATTCCACGACTCTGGTCGCCAACAACGACAAGGCACGCGACATTCTCGGCTGGGTCCCGCAATACGATCTGTCGGATATCACCCGCACCGCCTGGAACTGGCATTCGCGTCGCAACCAGGGCGCCTGATGAATTGCTGAAGCGGTGCGGCGCTTCATGCGCCGCACCGAAAAGACTTAAGCTACGCCCTGCTGCAATGGCTTCGGTACGATGCGCGAGCGCAAACGTCGCGTCAGCGGTTTTTCGAGAAGCAGATAGGCGGCGACGCCCAATGCCGTTCCCGTTACGACGGCGAGGAACGCCGAAAGAGCGAGGTCGACACCCGCCCTGGCACAGATCTTCACCACAACCGATATGGCGAAGGTGTGCCAGAGATAGATGGAATAGGACGCATCGCCGAGAAGTATCGGCAATCCACGGGGGCGAAACCAGCCACGACTTTCGAGCGCCAAGGTGCCGACGACAAGCATGACGGCCAAGGGCCCGAGCACGAATTCGTCGAAAGGCAACCGAAACACGGCCAGCGCCGAAAAACCTGAAAACGCGATTGCAACGAGCGCCATGCCGGCATTGCTTTCCGGTACCCTGCCCCGCAGCCACAGTTCGGCAATGATCATACCGGCCACGAATTCAAGAATGATCGGCCGCGTATAGGCGGCGAACAGCGTATTGTCGCAATCGATGGCGAAGCCCAAGCCGACCAGCAGCAGGAAGCAGGCGGTGATCGCCAGCAGTCGACGCGACCGCGGCAGCAAGAGGGTCAAGGCGAAGACGGCGTAGAAGAACATCTCGTAGTTCAGCGTCCAGCCTTGGACGAGAACCGGCCAAACCTCGCCGGTGCTCGGGGATGGTAGCGGGACGAACAAAAGCGACGCCACCACGTGGGTGGGGCTGAGAACGAGATTGGGGAAAAGCCCGGCAAGGCCGCCAAGAACCATGACGGCTGTCGCCAGCCAGTAGACCGGCGCGATCCTTTGAACGCGGTCACGCAGGAAAGAGAACGGCGACATTGGCTTGCGCTCGCTGATCACCCACATGATGAAACCGCTGATGACAAAGAAGATGTCGACGCCGGCAGCGCCGATCGCGAAATGATGCCCTGTGCGCTCGGCCGCATGAAATACGACGACGCCGAGCGCTGCAACGGCACGCAGGTACTGGATCCCGTAGATTGTGGTCATCGCGCGCCCGTTGGTCCGGTCCATCAGTACCTCAGCTGCGGCATGCCCTGCGGCACGATCCGCGCTCTGCGGACCTCAGCCGAGCGCGCTTCCGGTCGGGGTTGCGGCAAGGTCAGCTTGCCAGCGGCGAAATAGAGCAGGAACGACCCAACGTGGTAGGGGTTCATAATGTCGATCTCCACGAAAGAGCGCACCAGCAGCAACATCGCGATACCGAATAGCACCGAGGACTGGGTATCGTGGTCCTCCGTCAAGAGGCGCTTGATATGTCCGAGAACGGTCGTCAGCAGAATGCCCGATAGCAGGAAAAGCCCGATTGCACCTGTTTCCACGATCGCCTCGATGAAGGTGTTGTGGAAATGGAAGCCCGAGCGCGTCGAGATGTAGAATTCTTCCCACAGGCGTTCGGCCTCAGAGAAGCCCTGAACCCAATAGGCCTGGTAGCCGACGCCCACCACCGGCGAGGCCATGGCCGCTTCGATGCCCTGCTGCCACAGATAGGTGCGCCCGGTCAGCGTCGAATCCTTGCCGAAAAGGCCAAGCACCAGATCGACGCCGCCGCCATAGATGCCCGCGACAGCAACCAACGCGCCGCAGATGACAGCTGCAAGAAACAGGCCCTTGCGGTGGCCGGGCGAAAGCAGACCGACGACGCGCATACCAAGCCAGAGCCCGATGATTACGGCGGTGGTCAATACGGATGTGGCCGATTGCGAAGCGAGCAGCGAATAGGCCGCAAGCAGCCCGACCGCGCCGGATGCCAGAAGCCACAAGCGTCGCTCCCCAAGAGCGACGGGCGCTATGAAAGCGAAGTAGATGCCGAGCGAGGCGTAGAAGCCCAACTGGTTCTTCGAGGCGAAGGCGCCGACGAAGCTGTATGTGCCGTCAAGCGGATCGAGATGGTAGACACCAAAGAGCAGGGAGTAGACGAGCACGATCCCGATCCCCGCGATCGCACCGCGTGTCAGGGTTCTGATGTCGATGAGCCTCATGGCGATCAGGGCGCAAACGACATGCGAAAAATATTGGATCCCGGTGCGTGCCGTCATCGACGGTGCTGCCGACCAGAAGACCGAAAGGCAGGCAAAGACAGCAAAGCCGAGGATCCACAGACGCCTGCCGTAGTTGCCGAGCACGCGACGGTAGTCGACAAGCACGAGCGGCAGCCACAGTCCGTAATAAAGCAGGATCGACGCCTGTCCGAAGCGAGATGAATAGGCGAAGACGAAGAACGACAGCGCGATCGCAACGGTGCCATAGGCACCATTGCGGTCAGGCGATATCAAGCTCGACTTCGCAATTCTCACGGCCGATCCTACTGCGTCGCGAGGTTGGCTTGAACCTTGATCACGTCGCCGGGCAACACCGGCGTGTTTTCATCGGCAGTGACCTCGGTCGGCTTGCCGTCACGCTCGCGGATGATCGAATAGGCGATGACGGCGTCTGCCGTATTGTCCTTCGATTGTGCCGCTTCCGCCGATTGCAGCAGTGCTTCGGCCATCAGGTCTCGGCTGGTGCCGAGTTTGATCTGCAGCGTGTCGAGTTCCGCTTCGGTGTTTTGGAGATCCTGCGCCAGCTGCGCATCCCAATCGTTGCGAAGATTGGTTTCGTCCTGCGCCGCCTTGCTGACATCCTGCTTCGCCTTGAGCGAGGCCGTGTCGATGTCGAGCAAAGCAGATTGCAGCTCGGCCACACGTTGCTCCAGCGAGAGCTTGCGCTGGCTGAGCGCCAGCCCCTTTTCGGCCAGGCTCTCGACCTTCTCGCGGTCTTCCGCCGCGAGTTCCATCTGGCGGTTCTGCGTTTCCGACTTCTTTGCCAGCGACTGGATTTCGCTTTCCAGCAACGCCTTCAAGTCGGCAAGCGACTTCAACTGCAGCTTCTGCCTCCTGTCGCGCGAGCTCATCAGGGCCGTTTCGTTCGCAAGAAGCTTGTCGATGCCAGGTACGCCCTGGAGGTCCTTCGGCAACTCGATGCCCTGCTTGTCGGCAATCTCGGCCTGAAGCCGGGCGCGCCGGATCAGCAGCCTGTTGCGTTCGGCCGTCTGCACGCTCGAATCGCCGTGAGCGTTGATATAGTCGCGGGCGAAACGTTGCCCGCTTTCGGAGCGACGCAATCCGCCGCCGAGGCTTATCGCCTTCAGCACCGTCAGATTGGGTGCGAAGGGATATTCGCCAGGCTTTTCGACTTCGCCGGAGAGATAAAGCGGGCGGTATTGTGCAAGTTCGACGGAGGCGGACGGGCGATCGCGCAGACCGAACAGGGTCTGCATCTTCTCGCCGATCGCTTCTCCGACCTCGGTGGTCGTCTTGCCGGCCGCCGGCAGATCGCCGATGAACGGCAGCGACAGCGCGCCGGACGGCCCGACGGTATATTCGCCAGTGACAACCGACCAATCGCGCACGGCGCCTTCGGCGGTTTGCCACTCGGCGACGCGAATCTTGAGCTTGTCCATGGTGCCAAGCTGATATTCCTCGGCGCCGGCTTGAGTGGCGCCAAGGACCACCGCGGCAACCAGGACCGTGTGGTGAAGGAAACGAGACACCTTGCGGGAAATCCAGGACTTCCCTGACGGAGCGTGTTTGTTCATATGAGGTTCCCGTTAAAAGACGCCGATCCCGCGGCCGACCTGTCGGTCGTGCGGGTGCGAGGGCGTTGATCCGTCAGTAGCTGCCGCGTGAGAAGCAAACGGCCGGAATGGTCTTTGCGACGATGGAGAAGTCGCGCAGCATGGACCAGTTCTGGACATAATGGGTATCGAACGCGACGCGAGCCGCGTAGGACACGTCGTTGCGTCCGCTGATCTGCCACAGTCCGGTAAGACCCGGGCGCGATTGCAGGTAGTAGACGGCAGCTTGGTCGTAGAGCTCCAGCTCATCTTGCACCACCGGCCGCGGGCCGACGATGCTCATTTCACCGCGGACGATGTTGATAAGCTGCGGCAGCTCGTCGAGGCTCAGCTTGCGCAAAACGCTGCCGACGACGGTGACCCTGGGGTCATCCTGCAGCTTGCGCGTCGCGCGCCACTCCTCGTAGGCGGCTGGATTGCTTCTAAGATACTCTTGCAGAATCCGGTCACCGTCCGTCCGCATTGTGCGGAACTTCAGGCAACGGAAAGACTTCCCGTTATGACCGATGCGGCGATGGCCATAAAAGATGCTGCCGCCGTCGGAGAACTTGACGAGCGCAACCAGCATCAAAAAGAGCGGGCTCAGAAAGACGAGCGCCAGTGAAGCGGCAAAGATATCGAAGCCACGCTTCGAAATGCCACCCACGGGCGGGAGCGCTGCAGTCTCTGCGGCACTGAAAAACGGCGAACTGGCCGATCGAGTCGCAGACTTCATAGAGATAACTCCATTTAGGTTGGCGAATGGTCGGTCCCTCGAATAGGAACACCCTTATTCAAGAAAGAGTGTGTGGTGAGAATTTGTCTTTTGAGGGCGAAATAATGGCGGGTACCCGGTAGGCGCCCAAATGACGAATATCACTGATTTCTGATATGTAATATTTCCATCCAGCCAGCCGATATATTATGAGACGATAAAGTCTTACGTTCGGAGCGCTCGTGTATTGTATTGTTGGCGCGCAACTACGTTTCCGTAAAGCCAATATATCTTTGTATCTGTTATGTTTGCGTTCACCTGCAAGCACGTGTCTTGGCGCCGATAAAAATTGGCAGGCGTCAGTCTTTCCGATGAAATGCTGCAATGCGGCAAGTTTTTGCGCCGCACGCGCGGCGGGACACCAAAAGTTAATTTCGTAACAAAAGGTGATCTCAATCGTTGCCCAAACAGCAACCAGCGGGCGGTGCGGTCACGACAAGACGCCGGATGGTGGAGGAATTGCCTTTGGATTGCCACGGAGTCGCAACGGTCGAATCGATGCGGGATCGAAAAACGGCCAAATTGATTCGAATGCTCTAAACGCGACATAAAGACTTTGGAGGCACAGTGGCAGCAGGGTGCGGGCTTTTGGCGGTTGAAGCGAAAGGGCGCTGCCAATATATTGGAATCCTGAGGAGGAAAGGCCGAACTCCGATGACGACATCGACGACAGAACCGAGCGCGAGGTAGCGCCATGTACGCACCGCGCGTTCTTGTGAGCATGCTCGGCGCCCTGGCCGTGTTTGCGATCGTTACCTATTTCCTAAACGGTTCGCTGGCGTCGACGCTTATCCAGACCGTCATATGCGCCGTCCTGATGCAGGTCGGCTATTTCTTCGCCGTGCTTTACCTGGTGTGGAAGAAGGCGCGGGAGAAGGAAAGACAGGCTGCCGAGATGGCGCAAGCGGCCGGCGACGACAAGTCGGCCGGCAATGCCGCGCCGCGCCGCCTTGATCGCCCTGGCCATTTCAATCGCTGATCAAGGCTGGTCTCCCCGCTCGGCAGGCCAGACGGCGGCACTCAAGAAAATCTCAGATTTGACGCGTTTGCGACACGATCGCCCTGCATGGTTCGGCCGTTGCCACCCTGGCGACGTCGCGTAGCTGCGGCCAACCCAAGAAGCGGAGCCGCGCTGGAACCGAAATACCGCAGCGTTCGCAAAGACAAGCGCGCTGCCCGTTAGACACGATGCTGGAGGCCCTCATGACCACAGACGTCTGCGTCATCATCGCCGCAAAGAATGCCGAAGCAACCATCGCCCGAGCCGTTGCTTCGGCCTTGGCAGAACCGGAAAGCGCCGAGGTGGTGGTGATCGACGACGGCTCGACGGACGACACCGAGGCGGCCGCGCGCTCTGCCGACGATCTGAGCGGGCGCCTGACGATCGTCCGCTTTGAAAGCAATCGCGGGCCTTCGGCCGCCCGAAACCATGCCATTTTGATCAGCCGTTCACCGGTGCTTGCAATCCTCGACGCGGACGATTTCTTCCTGCCGGGCCGTCTGGGCCGGCTGCTTGCGGAAGACGATTGGGACTTTATCGCCGACAACATCGCCTTCATCGACGAGGCCGCAGCGACCGACGTCGCCCAGAAGATCGATGAGTTCCAACCGCAACCCCGCCTGCTCAGCCTGATCGACTTCGTTGAAGGCAACATCTCCCGGCGCGGCGTGAAGCGCGGCGAGGTCGGGTTCTTAAAGCCGCTGATGCGCCGTCACTTCCTGGAGGGCCACGCCATCCGCTACCGGGAAACGCTTCGATTAGGCGAGGATTACGATCTCTATCTCCGCGCCCTGGCAAAGGGCGCACGCTACAAGGTTATCCGCAGTTGTGGTTATGCGGCCACCGTCCGCAGCAATTCATTGAGCGGCAGCCACCGAACGGAGGATCTCAAGCGCCTCTACGAGGCCGACCGGATTATCCTGGCCGCAAACACATTGGAGAGCGAGGCTGCGGCCGCCATCCGAAGGCATGAGCGGCATATCAAGGACCGTTATCAGCACCGGCACTTTCTCGATCTGAAGAGAGAACGCGGCGCAGCGGCCGCCATCGGCTACCTCCTGCGCCAACCCGATGCCGTTCCCGCGGTCACGGCCGGCATCCTTGCCGACAAGACCGAGCGCTTCAAACAGCCTCACCCGGATGCTCCGGCCGCGCTCGGTGGCTCCGGAGGGTTGCGTTACCTGCTTCCCGCCACTGCGGACGGTCGCCAATAGTCATTTACAGCGCCGCGCGTCTTATCAGACGCGCAAAGGTCGCTGTAGCACTTTGAATTGCTGCATGTTTTTGTCCTTTAACCGCCTACGATTAAAGGAAACATGCAGTAGGCCACGGCACTTTTTGGGTGCCGTGGCCGTATCATCAGAAGTACGCGCGACGCACGGCGGCCAAAACCTCCTGAAAACGGTCCTTGCGCTCGGCAAGTCGGTCGTCGCTGCTCAATTGCGGCGTCGCCCGGATTGCCTGCCAAAGTGCAAGCGTCGAAGGGGCGGCGAGAACCTGCTTGGCAGCGCTGCGCAAAAAGGTCTGTCTCGGCTCAGCCGCCGCCACCATCACATTGTGATCGACGGGGCGCAGATTCGGCACATCAGCCAGCGTCTGTGCCTCGAAGCCCATACCCCAGAAGCGCTCGCCCTTGATCATGGCTTCGGCACGGCTCGAGACCGGCACGTGGCGGGGCTGGTAGTGAACGCCGACGGTGCTTGCCCAGTCGTTCCACTTGAAGCTGTTGATGCTCTCGGACGTGGTCACGGCCACCCATGGCACGCGAAAGGCGTCTGCGAGAATGGCGCCATGCATCGATTCGGCGATGATGAGTTCGGATTGGGCAATCTCGCGGATCACGCTTTTGGCTTCGCCCCGCGGGTCGATATAGTGCAGGCCAACGGTACCGCAGGTGACCGGCCACATGCCGGCAATCGCGCTTTCCCAATGCGGAACGAAACTGCGTTTGTGGAGCTTCGGCAGGTTCTGGAACTCGGGCATCTCCGCGACCATCACGGCGGGATCGACGATGCCGAGTTCAGGCGCGATGCCGATCTTCCCGGCGGTCAGCGGACCTCGAACACAGCGGATATCCCATTCCTTCGGATCGCGCATGTCTGGCAAGGTGCCGTAGCCGAAGCCGCTGCCGATAACGAGCTTTCTGACACCGTCAGGCAAAAGTGCACGGTTGAGCACGGTGCCGACCCCCACCAGCAGGATTTCCTCGTGAACGTCGCGGAACCCAGGCAGCAGGAAATCCCAAAGCCAAAGATTGAGGTCGTCGCCAAAATTGCCGTGCTGAGATTCCCAGTAGTAGGGGTTCATGGGCAGTCCCTTCTTTCAAAATGCTGGATATGTCCGGATACCGCGCCAGGCGGTCTTGTTCTTCCTCCTCGAAGGAGTGCTTCGATCAATGCGCGCGAGAAAACTTGCCGACAGCGAGTTCCAGCGCGCTTTGCAAGAGCCTTGGATCACGCAGGACCCAACGCGCCAACAGGCGGAACTGAGGTGACTTGCGTCGCTTGAGCCGACGCGCCTGGCTCCACAGCGCCTGCCGCCGTGCCGTGTGTTGATAAGACCGGATCGAGGCGATTGCCGCAGGCTTGCGTGAGAACCGGCCCTCGAGCGTTTCCAGAGCAACGAAGGTGTTGAACTGCTGCTGCAGGAACTGCGGCGAATCGTTGTCGATCGAGTGAAAGATGTTGATGCCCTCGCCGCGCTCGGCGCCAGCTTCATCACAAAGTACGACGCGTTTGGCGGCAAGAATGCAGTCGCAGAAGAACAAGACGTCCTCGGCTGCCAGTCTCAGCGCCGCATCGAAGCGGACCGTCTCGAAAAGGCTGCGCCCGATCACCATGCAGGAGAGATGCAGGAAGCTCCAGTTTCTGAGCATCACATTGGTAAGGTCAGGAATTTCGACGACCAGCGGCGCTTCCTGCAGTCTGACGACGCTGTGGCTTTCCGTCAGCTCGGCAACATCGAAATGGTAGTAGAACGCCTCGCCGCCGGTGATCGACGCCCAATAGCAGTCGGCGCCGAAGCGGCTCATGCTTTCATAGGCATTCTTCAGGTGATCCGGGGTCCATTCATCGTCGGAATCGAGGAATGCCACGAACTCGGAATCGTCGGGAACATGGTCCAGTCCGGTGTTGCGCGCGCCGCCAGGCCCCTTGTTGGGCTGGCTTATCACGGTCAACCGCGCTCGTTCCTCCTCACTTAACGGCTCCAACTCCTCATCTATCGAATAGGGGGAGCAATCGTCTATCACCAGAACGTGGAAGTCCTGAAGCGTCTGGGCAAAGACGGAGGCAAGCGCCCGTCGAAGAATACCCGGTTCCTTCTGGTAGTACGGAATAATAACAGTCAGCTTCGCCATCTTTTTGCCCCTGCGGTTTCTCTAAAAGAGTCTTGCGTGGTCTCCTCCCACCGGGTCGCGGCCTTTCATCTAGCCCTAGTCCTTTGTCGGAAATCCTTCAAAGGCATCATAGGATGCTCGCTATGCCCTCAACCGTAAATGCCAAGTCCGTGACACGGAATGTTGGCTGGAGCGTCCTTTCAAAGACAGGTACTTTCGGGCTGAAATTTGTCACCGTGCCGATTCTTGCGCGTATCCTGACGCCGGAAGAGTTCGGGACGGTGGCCGTTGCGCTCACTGTCGTCCAGTTTCTGGCGATGATCGGCGGTGCTGGTCTCGCCTCCGCGCTCATCATTCAGCGCGACGAAGACATGGAGCTCATCCACTCCGCTTTCTGGGCCAATCTCGCGGTCGCGCTGCTGATGGCGCTTGCACTTTTCGTCTTCGCCGATCCATTGGCAAGCCTGCTCGGCGCACCCGAAGCGGGGTACCTGCTTCGGATCATGAGCGTGCTGATCCCGCTGCAGCTTGGCGGAGACGTCGCCTATTCTCTCCTCGCCAGGCGGATGAATTTCAGCAAGGACGCGGTCTGGACCATGGTCTCCGAGACCGTCGGGGCGCTTGTTGCCGTCGGCGCAGCACTGCTTGGCTTCGGCGTTTGGTCGCTGCTGGCGCAGCTTTTCGTCTCCGCATTCATCCGCCTTGCCGGCCTCTATACCGTGTCCGGCTATGTGCCCCGGCTCGTCTTTTCCCCACGCCGCGTTCTGACGCTCAGCCGGTTCAGTTTCGGCATGATGGGGTCGGAGATTGCCAATTTCGTCACTTTCCAATCGCCAATGGTGGTGATCAGCCGGTATCTCGGCCTTTCGGACGCCGGTGCCTATTCGGCGGCGAACCGTTTCTCCAGCATTCCCAACCAGATCGTGCTTTCGGCGGTGATGGGCGTGCTCTTTCCCGCGTTCAGCCATATGGGCGAGGATCGCCAGCGGCGGTCTCAAGCGTTGATGTTGAGCACGCAGGTCACCACCGTGCTGTTGGCACCGATGATGTTTGGCCTTTGGGCTCTTGCCGAGCCGGCGATGCTGGTGCTTTTCGGCCAGCAATGGGCAGCCGCCTGGCCGGTCCTTGGTTTGCTTGCGCTGTCAAAGGGACTTTTGACGCCATGCAGCACCTACGTCCCCTACCTGAAAGGCATCGGCCAGGGGACCGTCCTCTTCTGGTGGGCGGTCATCCGCGCTGTCGTAACGACCGCAGCTGTCGCCTACGGGGCAATTGGCGGCTCACTTGTTGAAGCGATGATTGCGCTCTGCATCGTTAATCTGGCAACGCTGCTCGGCTATTCCTGGGTCGTGTTCCGGGCCGATCGCCTGCCATTCTTGCGGGGCTTCCTGATCTCGATCAGGCCGATGATCGCGGCCTTCGCGATGGCGGTTGCCGTCAGGCTCTTGCTGGACTTCTATGGCACGCTCATGCCGAGCGCGGTTCTCCAGGTGCTGATTGGCACGGCAATCGGTGGATTGATTTATCTCGCGCTGATGTTGCTCGTCGAGCGCCCGTTGTTGACGAAGCTCTACGACATGATCCGCAAGCGCAACGCTTCGCCGAGCGTGCCCGCGGCGGCTGAATAACCGATTTCAGGCGCCGGAAACTGCCTCATCCTCGCCGCATTTCGGCTTGGCTCGGGGCCGTATTGGCCGTTTGTCGCGTAACAAAAGAGAAAAACAGCACAATTTTACCGAGACTAGCAACACAAAACACAAGTAGAAGCATTAGCAAATAAGCGGCTGATAATATTCCGTAAATGCCCTATGCATAGGCTTTTTTCCCGACGTCGGCGCGCAAATGGGTAAATCTTCCTAGAAATTATTGAACATCGGATGCTGCATTGCAACAAAGTAGGGCCGATTCGTTTGTTGCGGCGCCATATTTTCATCCGTGCCCGGGCCTAGCCTTTAGCACAATGAATGCGGGCTCTGGTCTGCTCTGTTGAAACGGTCGCCTGGAAAATGGCGCTGGCAGATAGGGGTGACGGACATCGTGGATGTGAACGCGAACATCTCGTCGCGGATCAATCTGATGCGCATCGTGCTGATCTCCGGCATCGTCTTCGTGCACGTGCCGCATGATCCGGCGACGAGCCCGTATGTCGGCACCTATGGTGTGCTCGATTGGCTGCGCGTCTTTCTTGGCGACAGCCTTTTTCGTGTCGGCGTCCCGTGCCTCAGCGCGATCTCCGGCTATCTCCTGTTTCGCCGTGGCCTCGACAGTTTCGACTACGGCAAAACGCTCAAGACCAAGGCCAGAACCGTCCTGTTGCCCTTCCTGATTTGGAACATTGCTTTTCTCGCACTGGCCTTCGTTGCGCAAAGCAAGGGTATCAGCTTCGGCTATCTGCCCGATGTCGTGGGCGCAAGCACACGGGAATGGTTGAACCTCGCCGTGGCGCTTCAGGATCTGCCGATCAACGTGCCGCTCTACTTCCTGCGGGATCTGCTGCTTTGCATCGTGCTGTCGCCGGTACTGGCTTGGCTGATCAAGCGTTATCCGATGCAGACGCTCGCCCTGTTGCTCGCCTATGCCGTGCTACCGCTGCCAAACGGGATTTTCCTGAAGAAGTCGATCCTCTTTGGCTTCAGCGCCGGCATATACATGAGCCTGCATCGCGTTGACGTGCGCAGTCTCGATCGCTTTTCCTGGCCGATCACCATCGCCGTCCTTGGCGCTTCGGTGCTGCTTTCGCTCGTGCTCTATCAGTACGGACCCGACTTTCCGGTCTGGGTCGATATGCTGCGCAGTCTGACCGCCCTCTCCGGCATTCTCGGCTCCTGGGCGGTTTCCGAGTTGCTGGTGCGCACGAACGTCGGGGCATCTCTGGCGCGCGGCGGCGGGCTCAGCTTCTGGATCTTCTGTACGCACTATCCGCTGCTGGTTCTTTTCTGGATGATCTGGAACCGCGCCGGCTTCGGATATTACCCGGCCTTCTATTACACGGTTCCGTTCATCACGATCGCAATCCTTGTCGCCGCCTACAGCCTCGCCGGGCGCTGGCTTCCGAACCTGACCGCAATCCTGACCGGCAGCCGAGCGGGCGCCGCCCGAGGCGCGAATGTGCGGCCGGCGGAACAGCGCGCCGAACTTTCACCACAGCAAAGGACCTGACCATGAGATCTTCTGGACCTCACCGCCTCGCCCTGTTGAGCCTTGTCGCCGTCGGCCTTGCCGGCCCGGCAAACGCCGGGGACACAGCAGAGGCAAAGTCCTTCATTGACGACTTCGATACCCTCGACACCGGCATCTGGTATGTCTCCGACGGCTGGAACAATGGTGCCCACCAGAACTGCACCTGGTCCAAGAAGCAGGTGAAGGTCGAGAACGGCATCGCGGAACTCTCCTTCACCGAAGGAAAGCTTGGCGAGCGCAACTACGCCTGCGGCGAGATCCAGACACGCAAGCGCTTCAGCTACGGGACCTATGAGGCCCGCATCAAGACGGCCGATGGTTCCGGGCTGAACTCGGCGTTCTTCACCTATATCGGCCCGGCCGACAAGAAGCCGCACGACGAGATCGATTTCGAAGTCCTCGGCAAGAACCCCGCAAAGGTTCAGATCAACCAGTATGTCTCTGCCAAGGGCGGCAACGAAAAGCTTGTCGACGTGCCCGGCGGCGCCAACCAGGGCTTCAACGACTACGCCTTTGTCTGGGAGAAGGAGCGTATCCGCTACTACGTCAATGGCGAACTGGTCCACGAAGTGACCGATCCCGCGAAGATCCCCGCCAACCCGCAGAAGATCTTCTTCAGCCTTTGGGGAACCGACACGCTTTCGGATTGGATGGGCGCCTTCTCCTACAAGGGACCGTCGACCATGCAGGTCGATCGGATCGCGTTCACCGCGCCGGGAGACGAATGCCAGTTTGCCGAATCGGTCGCATGCCGAACGAACTAAGCGGCGGCCAGGAACCGCATTCCTAAGCGACGCGTTCAAACCGCGATGCCCAACGTTTCAAACCATGCTCGGCGACGGCCGAGCAGAAAACCGGATATTCATGCTGCAGGTACTTTATTTCGCACAGGATCTTGCCGACCCCGCCGTTCGCCGGCGCGTCCTGATGCTCCTTGCCGGGGGCGCAAGGGTCAAGCTTGCGGGGTTCAGGCGCGACGCAAACCCGCTAGCGGCGATCGAAGGCATCGAGCCCATTGAGCTCGGGACAACGCATGACGGGCGTTTCGTTCAACGGATCGGCGCGATTGCCAAGGGCTGCTTCTCGCTCAGGCAGGCGCTGCGCAATGTCGAACGCCCGGACGTGATCATTGCGCGCAATCTCGACATGCTGGCGATCGCCAGGAAGGCCGTCAGTGTGTTCGGCGGTGACGTGCCGATCGTTTACGAATGCCTCGACATTCACCGCCTGCTTCTGCGCCCCGACATCGCCGGCAAGACGTTGCGGGCGAGTGAAGCGTTCCTCGGGCGTGATGCCCGGCTCCTGATCACCAGTTCTCCGGCCTTCGTCGAGCACTATTTCCGCCCGCTTTCCGGCATCACGGCCCCGACCATGATGTTGGAAAACAAGGTGCTCGAGCTCAACGAGACCATGGCGCGACCGCTGGTTCCGGCAGCATCGCCGCCAAAGGATGGGCCGTGGCGTATCGGGTGGTTCGGCGCATTGCGCTGCCGCAAGTCTCTGGCGCTGCTGTCGGCCTTTTCCCGCAAAATGGAAGGACGCTTCGAGATCGTGCTGCGCGGTCGGCCGGCCTATTCGCAGTTCGATGACTTCGAGGGCTTCGTGCGCAATGAACCCTTCATGCAGTTCCACGGGCCCTACCGCAGTCCGGAAGAACTGAGCGACATCTATTCCGACGTGCACTTCACCTGGGCGATCGATTTCTTCGAGGAAGGCCAGAACTCGAAATGGCTGTTGCCGAACCGGCTCTACGAGGGCTGCCGCTTCGGCCGTGTGCCGATTGCGCTCCGCGGTACCGAGACGGCACGGTTCCTCGCCATCCGCGGCCTCGGCATGCTGCTCGACAAAGCGGAGCCGGAGGCGCTTGCCGCCCTGCTCGGCTCGATCGACCCCGAGCGCTACATTGAGGCATCCGGCCGGATCGGGACTTGCGCGACCGATACCTGGATATTCAGCCGCAGCGACTGCGAAAGCCTTGTCCGGCGGCTTTCGGCGGTCACGGCGGAGGCTCCGCCGCGGATCGCGCCTAACCTTTCCCCAACTCCTCAGAACGAAGGCGGATTGTCATGAGCAACAACACGCTGGCTTCGACACGAACCCTTATCGTCATTCCCTGCCTCAACGAGGCTGAGCACATCGAAGGCCTGGTTGAGGGACTGCGGCCGGCAGCGGCGCATCTCAACGGCGCCATTCTGATTGTCGACGGCGGCAGCACGGATGGCACGCGCGAGATTGCTGCGCGCCTCGCCAAGGCGCATGCCTCGGTGCTTGCTCTCGACAATCCGAAGCGCATCCAGAGTGCGGCGATCAATCTTGCCGTCGCCGAATACGGAGCGTCCTACGATTACCTGATCCGCATCGATGCTCACGGGACCTATCCCGACGACTACTGCGAGCGTCTTGTCGAAGAGGCGCTTGAGACCGGTGCGGACTCCGTCGTCGTCGCAATGCAGACGGTCGGCTTCACGCCTTTCCAGAAGGCGACGGCCTACGCCCAGAACTCCAAGCTCGGTAATGGCGGCGCCAAGCATCGGCTCGGCGCCACGAGCCACTGGGCCGATCACGGCCACCATGCGCTGATGCGAATCTCCGCCTTTCAGGCAATCGGCGGCTATGACGAAATCTTCAGCCACAACGAAGATGCGGAGTTCGACTACCGCTTCCGTCAAGCGGGCTATCGCATCTGGATGACCGACCGGACGAGCATGGTCTACTATCCGCGCGCCAAGGTCGGCCCGCTCTTTCGCCAATACTTCGCCTATGGACGGGGGCGCGCACGCAATGTCCTGAAGCACCGCGCCTGGCCGAACCTGCGGCAGCTTCTGCCGCTCGCCGTGGCACCTGTCGCCATTGGCGCTCTGCTCGCCGTCATCAACTGGCTCGCGGTCGTGCCGGTGGCGCTCTGGGCCGCCGCCTGCATCGGCTACGGCATGTGGATGGCACTTGGACAGAGGAACCCCTACGGCCCGCTTGCAGCCCTTTCGGCCATGGTGATGCATTTCGCCTGGTCGGCCGGCTTCTGGCGCGAGCTTCTTACCGCGCGAAACCGAAAGGTGGCGCCATGACCGATCTCGCCAGAAAACGGATCGATATTGCGGTCTGCACCTTCCGCCGTCCGGAACTTGCAGAAACGCTGCATTCGCTGGCGCTCATCACGGTGCCCGCCGATGTCGACATTCGCGTCATCGTCGCAGACAACGACACGGCGCCGAGTGCCGAGGCGCTGGTCAACCAGATGCGCCCGACCATGCCCTTCGAGATCCTCTACGTGCATTGCCCGGCGTCGAACATCTCGATCGCCCGCAATGCCTGTCTCGACAACAGCGCCGGTCACTATCTCGCTTTCGTCGATGACGACGAGACCGTATCGAGGACGTGGCTCCTGCAATTGCTCGACACGGCCGCTACGACCGGGGCCGATGTCGTGCTCGGCCCGGTTCGCGCCGAATACGCGTTGTCCGCGCCGAACTGGATGCGCCGCGGCGACTTTCATTCGACCCGCCCCGTATGGGTCGATGGCGAAATCCGCACGGGCTACACCTGCAACGTGCTGCTCGATCTGACGCGGCCGGTCCTTTTCGACAGACGGTTCAACTTGGCCCTCGGGCGGACCGGTGGTGAGGACACGGAGTTTTTCCGCCATATGCATGCGGCCGGCGGACGTCTCGCCTATGCCCCGGATGCATTGGTCTTCGAACCGGTTCCGGAAAAGCGCGCGCGCCTTGCCTGGCTCGCCAAGCGCCGCTTCCGCTCCGGCCAGACCCACGGGCGCCTGTTAAGCGAACCGGGCCAACCCGGCAGGCAGGTGGTGGAAATCGCCCGAGCGATGGCCAAATCCGGCTATTGCGCTGCAGCGAGCCTGCTTCTTCTCGGATCGCCGGTCGCCCGTTCGCGCTACGCCCTGCGCGCCATCATGCATGCGGGTGTCGTCAGTGGGCTTCTCGGCGTACGTGAACTCCAGCAGTATGGGGCCGCGACCGCCGGATGACGCTCCCAGCACCAGACGTCAGTTTTGTCGTCGCGGCCTATAATGCCGCCGACACGATCCGCCGCGCCATTGAGAGCGCGCTCGCACAGGAAGAGGTCGATCTGGAAGTGATCATCGTCGACGATTGCTCCACCGACGACACCTGTGCCGTGGTCGAAGAGATCGCTGATCCCCGCGTGCGGCTCTTGCGGCTTGCGAAAAACCGTGGGCCTGGCGGAGCGCGCAATGCCGGGCTTGAAGCGGCACGCGGCAACTGGATCGCCATTCTCGATGCGGACGACACGATCAGCCCCCGGCGGCTCTCCCGCATGATCGCGCTGGCGTCGACGGCGAGCGCCCAGATTGCCGTCGACAACATCGACGTCGCGAACCTCGACGGGCGCGTCGAGCGCATGTTTCCCGAAGCCTTGCTCGAACACCACCGGATGTTGACGCTTGCAGCCTTCATTCAATCCAATGTGCTTTTCCGCTCGACCTATAATTTTGGCTATATGAAGCCGATTTTCGAGCGCCGCTTCCTGAACGAGCATGGCCTTCGCTTCAATGAGTCCATCCGGATCGGTGAAGACTACATCCTGCTCGCATCTGCGCTCGCCCATGGCGGACGCTGCATCGTCGATCCCTCGGCCGGCTATTGCTACCACATTCGCGAGGGCTCGATCTCCCGGGTGCTTGAACTTCGCCATATCGACGCGATGATCGCAGCCGACAAGGATTTCCTCGCAAACCACTCGATCGATGCCGAAGCGATGACAATGCAGCGTCGCCGCGACAGGAGCCTGCGCGAGGCGCATGCCTTCCTGCGCCTCGTCGATCATCTGAAATCCAGATCGTTGGTTGGGGCCGCCCAGGTGGCCTTGTCCGACCCCCGAGCGCTTCGGCACCTCAGAATGCCGATCGCCGTGCGGCTGCGCCGTTTGCTTGCGCCGCTCGCACGATTGAAGTCCGCCACACCGACGGTGGCGGCTGAACGATCCACCTCGGGCAATAGCCCTCACGTACGTAAAGGATAAAGCCATGGACCGTATCAGGACCGTCAGGAAAGCTGTGATCCCGGTCGCCGGCAATGGAACGCGGTTCCTCCCCGCGACAAAGGCGATACCCAAGGAGATGCTGACGATCGTCGACCGTCCGGTCGTGCAATATGCGGTCGATGAAGCCCGCCAGGCGGGCATCGAGCACATCGTTTTCGTTACCAGCCGCAACAAGCAGGCAATCGAGGACCACTTCGACGACACGCCGGAGCTCATCTCGTCGCTGACCCGTTCCGGCAAGAACGCCCAGGTTTCGGAACTGGAAGAGATGCTGCCGCGTGCCGGCTCGGTCAGCTTTACGCGGCAGCAGGCGCCGCTCGGCCTTGGCCATGCCGTCTGGTGCGCGCGCGACGTGATCGGCGACGAGCCTTTCGCGCTGCTCCTGCCGGATATGCTGTGTCACGGGGCGCGCGGCTGCATGGCCGGCCTTGTCGATCTCTATCGCCAGACCGGCGGCAACGTCGTCGGGGTCGAGCAATGCGCCCCGGAAGATGCGTCGAAATATGGCATCGTCGGCAAGGGTGACACCGTTCCCCACGGTTTCGAAGTCACGAAAATGGTCGAAAAGCCGCGTGCCGGCGAAGCACCGTCGAATTTTTACCTGAACGGCCGCTACATCCTTCAGCCCGAGATCTTCGACATTCTCGCGCACCAACAACGGGGTGCCGGCAACGAAATCCAGCTGACCGACGGGATGCTGAAACTCTCGCAAAATCAAGCGTTTCACGCCCATCCCTATGAGGGGCGCACCTTCGACTGCGGTTCCAAGGAAGGCTTCATCGCCGCCAATGTCGCCTTCGCGCTCGCGCGCTCTGACCTCGGCGACATGGTCTATGCCGCGGTCAAGGACATGGTTCTGTCTCATGAAGGCCGCATCCGCGCGGCATAAGGCCGGTTTGGCGCCTCTTATCGAGGCGCCAGCCTTCGGACCAAAAGGGAAACGGACAGAGCGACCCAATGAACCAAAGAAGTCTCCCCTTCAATAGCGTTGTGCCGAGGGAAATGGAGGAACCCGATAGGTTCATCGACCTTGACCGGCTCTTCTCGGTCATCGTTCGCCGCGCCAGGCTGGTCGGCGCGTTCGTCGTGCTGTTCATGGCACTTGGCGCGGTCTATCTCGTTTTCTCGACGTCGTTCTATACGTCGATGACGCAGATCCTGCTCGACGAGAACCTCTCGAAATACGCCGAGGAGCAGGCGACGCCACAGAACAGCCAGCTGCTCGACACCCAGATGGCAAGCGCCGTCGAGATCCTGAAGTCTGGCGAGCTCGCCTTGCGGGTCGTCGACAAGATGAAACTCGACGACAACGACACGGTCCTCAATCCGCCACGCTCGCCCTTCGGCGCCGTCAAGGACTGGCTGAGATCCGTGACCGGCGTCTTTTCGTTTGGATCCGATATTTCCGAAGAGGCGGCCCGCAATGGCCGACGTCAGAAGGCGGCCGCGCTCATCCAGCAGGGGCTGGCCGTCGAGCGCGTAAACCGAAGCTCCGTTATTGCGCTTGCTTACCGTTCCAGCGATCCGCAGCTCGCCGCCGCTATCGTGCGCGGCTATGCGGATGCTTATCTCAACGATCAATTAAACGCCAATTTCGATGCGACGGAGCGCGCCTCCGTCTGGCTGCAGGAACGTCTTGCCGACCTCAGGCAACGCTCGCAGGTGGCCTCGCTCGAGGTCGAGAAATTCCGCAGCGAGAACGGCCTGACGCTTGCTCGCGGCGAACTGATGTCCGAACAGCAACTGTCAGATCTCAACAGCCAGCTCATCATCGCTCAAGCCGACACGGCAAGCGCGTCCGCACGGTTCAAGCAGTTCCAGGCGATCGTCGACCAAGGGCCTGAAACTGCGGTCAAGAACGCGACGATTTCCGCCAAGGAGGGCGACAATTCCGTCATCCGCGAGCTGCGTACCCGTTACCTGGCCGTCAGCAAACGCGAACAGGAAGTGACGCAAAGCTTCAGCGCCGACCATCCCCAGGCAGTATCGCTGCGCAAGGAAAAGTCCGATGTCGGCCGGCAGATATTCCAGGAACTGGAGCAACTCACCGCAAGTTACCGCAACGAATATGAGGTCGCCCGCTCGCGCGAGGCTTCGCTCAGGGAAAACATCGAAGGCACAACGGGCCGCAACTCGGATGCGAACCTTTCGCTCGTGCATCTGCGCGAACTCGAGCAGAAGTCGGCAGCGTTGAAGACCCTCTACGAGACCTACCTGAACCGCTATGAGCAGGCCTCGCAGCAGCGCTCCTTCCCGATCGCCAAGGCCCGAGTGATTTCCACGGCTGGTGTTCCAACCTCGCCTTCAAGTCCGAAGAAGACCTTGGTTCTGGCACTTTCGGCGGTGCTCGGCATGATGGCAGGCGGTGCGTTCGCAGCTTTCCAGGAGTTCCGCGAGCGGACCTTCCGGCTCGAAAGCGACGTGCGTTCAATCCTCGGGCACAGGTCTTTCGGCTATGTTCCGCTGATCGGCCCGCGTCAACTGACCACGACCGACCGGGTTCGCGCGCGGTTGATGAAGGGCAAGACGCCCCAGCCGACGACACAGGCCGCAGAGCCGATGCCGTTTGAACGGGTCAGTCGCATCGTGCTCGACGCGCCGCGATCGTCTTTCGCCGAGACCTTCCGCAACGCCAAGCTCGCCTGTGACCGGATGTTGCACGGCAACGGTTCGCGGGTGATCGGCATCGTTTCTGCCGTTCCGGACGAGGGCAAGTCGATCATCGCGGCGAACTTTGCCGCCCTGCTTGCGGCGAGCGGCAAGAAAACGTTGTTGATCGACGCCGACATCCGCAAGCCGGGGCTGAGCAAGATGATCAATCCGCCGCCAAAGACCGGCCTCGTCGAGGCGCTGATCGGCGAATCTTCCTGGCCCGCCGGCATCAAGATCGACCAGAAGACAAAACTGGCAATCTTCCCGGTTGGCGGGGAAGCCGGGGCAAAGAGCGAGCCCTATGACAGCCACGAGCTGCTCGCCTCCAAGGCGATGGCCGACCTTATCGACAATGCCCGCAAATCGTTCGACTACGTGATTGTCGATCTTGCAGCACTCGCCCCGGTGGTCGATGGCAAGGCGTTTTCGCCGCTCGCCGATGGCTTCATCTACGTTGCAGAGTGGGGCCGTACGCCGTCGCGTCTGGTGCGTGATCTGCTCAATTCCGAACCGCAGATCAACGGCAAGATCCTTGGCGTGATCCTCAACAAGACGGACATGAACGAACTGGCGAAGTACAGCGACTTCGGGGGCGCTGAGCACTATCGCCATCGTTTCGAGAAGTACTACGTCGAGAACGCCGGGACCTACCGCAAGACTGAGGCTGCCTGATCGGGTTCCCTTAGCGTCGAGACACGAAGCCTCGGATCGGAAACGGTCCGAGGCTTCTCACTGTGGGTGGTCGCAGGCTAACAGGGTTGAGAATGCCATCCACTGTCGAGCGAAAGCCCAGAAAAGATGATTGCAGCGCCAGCGGAAGGCTATTCGGCCGACGGGTGTGGTAGCGAGGGCGATCCCAGCAACCTCAACCGTGCAAGATGGGCGAAGACGTGGATGCAAGCAATCTAGGATCACGCACACGTTTCACGAAAGCGATTACGCCTACGCTCAGTTGAATAACGTTTGAGGCGAATTATGATTCCAGACGAAATTACCGCGGCGGCGTGGACCATTTCAGCCAGACATCTCGCACGCGGACAACGCGACCCTACGATGATGGTTGCCGAGGCGATTGCGTTGGAGCGGCAACGCTGTTTGGCCATTGCCACCGAATGCTGCGGAGAAAACAGCGGCGTGGCCAGAGAAATACGAAACGCCGGTAGTTAGGTGACGTGTTTCAACCTACTCCGTTGTAGGTGGCCGGCGCCAACTGATGGTGCTTGCCGTACTCACGCGTTGATGATGCCTGCGGCGATCGCGAGAAGTGCGCTATCAACGGCTGGTACCATCCGCGGAGCTCAATCCCTCCAGAAGAGCGGGGTCAGGATGACCAGCACCGTCAGGATTTCGAGACGGCCAAACAGCATCATCACCGACAGAAGGTATAGGGCTGGCTCCGACAAGGTCGAGAAGTTACCAGCCGGTCCGATGATCGGCCCGAGCCCGGCGCCGACATTGGAGAGCGCTGTGGCAACGGCGGAGGCAGCAGTGACGAGATCATAGCCCATCGCGCCCATCGCCAGGCTGCCGAACGCCCAGATGAACATATAGGCGGTAAAGAACATGAAGACCGTGCGCTGGACATCGATATCGACGAGGCCCTTGCCGTAGCGCACCGTGTGGACCGCATTCGGATAGATCAGCTTGAAGAGGCCCGCCCGAATGGAATTGAAAATGATGATGAAACGGTAGGCCTTCATGCCACCGGCCGTCGAGCCGGAGCAACCGCCCATGAAGGTGGCGGCGAAGGCGAGCGCCACGATGAACTCTCCCCACAGCATGTAATCGTCGCTGGCAAAGCCGGTCGTCGACAGGATTGACGAGACCGTGAAGAACCCATGCGCAAGCGCATCGCTCGCTGTGACGCCATTGGCAAGGCGCTGATAAAGACTTGCGGCAAGCGCAAGTATGGTCAGATAGGACAGGAAGACGATGATCTGCGGATCCTTCAGCGTATCGAGCCGACCACGAACGATGAAGAGAATGAGCACCGAAAAAGGCAGGCTGCTCAAGGTCATGAAGAACGTGGCGACCCAGAGGATCGGCAGGCTCTTGAAGTAGCCGAGCGAGGCGTCGTGGGTGGCGAAGCCTCCGGTCGCGATCGTCGACATCGCATGGTTCAGCGCGTCGAAGCGGTTCATGCCGAGATAGGAATAGATAATCGCGCAGGTGACCGTCAGCACCACGTAGATGAGGATGAAGGCACGGGTAAAGGTGACGATCCTGGCGAAGGGCTTCTCGGTCGTATCCGAGGATTCCATCTTGAAGAAGGACATGCCGCCGACACGCAAGTAAGGCATGACGAAGAGCCCGAGCGCAACGATCCCGATGCCACCCAGCCAATGCAGCAGCGAACGCCAGAGCAGAATGCCCGGGGGAGCGAAATCGAGACCGATAATGACCGTCGACCCAGTCGTGGTGATGCCTGAGACGGATTCGAACAGGGCCTTGGCGAAATCGAGTTTAAGCGATGAGAACCAGAAAGGCACCGCACCGACGAGCGAGATGACGAGCCAGAGCAAGTTGACGACGAGGAAGCCCATCTTGCGGCTGAAGGGCGGAGGGCCGCCCTGCGTCGCGACCATCGTCAGGAGTGAGATGCCCCCGGTGATGAAGGCCGACACGGCAAAGATCTGCCAATCCGGATGCCCATAGAACAGGTCCACCGCCGCCGGAAGAAGCATCGTGAGCGACAGGTAGAAGGCTGCCTTCGCGGCGATGTTGATCGCGGACTGGTAGAGAGATGCATGCAATGGTCGACGGCCCCAGCGCAGTTGTCCGAAAGCCCGAATCGGCTGTTGGGATCGACCGCCATTCAATCTGAAAGTCACGCGATTCGCACCCGCCGCTGCCGGCAAGTCCATCGGACGCAGGCCGAGAGCCCGCTTCCTATCTCACATTCGGCGCGTTTCATCACTGACGGCGGGACGAGCAGCCGCGGCAAACGCCGATAGGCTGCGGTTTCCACAGCCGTTCTGCGGCATTTTGCCCATTCAACTCTAACTCACGAAAAGATCAGGCCTTTCGGGCGCGACAAGTCATCACCTTGACTTATTTCAGCGTGTAAAGCCTGCTGCATCCATTCCACATGCAACCTTGAGCACAACCGATGACACCCGCCCGTTTCACCCAATGCCTTCTCGTTCTTCGTTGGACGCCGATCAATCTGGCGAGCGCCCTGCATTGCAACCTTGCGTGGATCGAGGCGATGGAGACCGGCGAAGAAAAGGTTCCTGACGAGCTCGCGACCTGGCTGGAGACGCTGGCACGCACCCACGAGGAACTCGGCATCCCCGTCACCTATCGCGGCAAGGGCTTGGAGCCCGCATCGAGCCGCGCTGCGCGCCGTTGACTGACGCAGCCGGGCGCTGATCCAAGCGGAACTTCTCGCCGGGTGGGTCAATTGTCACCCGGGGCGATTGCCAAGGCACCGGCAGGGCTGAGCGTACCACAGCGCCAGAGCCGGTAAGATTGCTGCGTATCCCAGTCATAGTAGTAGGCCGCATCCAGTCGCTTCGCCTTCGCGAAGTCGGAAAAGACAGCGCGCATGGCGGCCATCGCGCCCTCGCGCTGGCTGTCGTCGATAGGACACGTGCGGGCCGTGTTGGCGATCCCCCACTCCGTCACCCAGCACGGCCGGCCGCTCTCCGATGGCTCGCAAAAATCGAGCAGCTTGGAGACGACGGATTTGATCGCTTTCGGATCCTTGCGGGCGGGGTAGATGTGGATACCGTAGGCATCGACCAACTGGTCCATTCCCCGGTCTCGGAGAAGTTCTATCACCTCAGCCGGATCGAGCCGCTCCATGCCTTGCCGGTCCGCTTCCTTGGCACCCATGTCGGAGAGCCCGGCAGAGACAATGGCGGCACCGCTGCTCTTGGCGCTTTTGCGCACCTCGTCCCGGGTTATCTTTAACACCTCGATGTAGCGGTTGAGGCCCGCTTCGAAAGCTGCGCGATCCTTGAGATCGGAGAGGGTTCGCGGCGTCTGCTGACCGGGTTTCGGATAGACGGCAAGGTCGCCGTTGTAGCCGGCAAGGTTGATCTCGTTTCCAGGCTCCACCGCGTCGAGGCGAACACCGAGAGCGTCCAGGCGCGTGAGCGCTTCGCGAAGGCCAAGGCGATATCGATCGAGGTCCAGCTCGGACAGGCGGTTGATGTCCCAGATGCGCCCCTGGCCACTGCGGGGCCGCACCGCATCCGCATAGTAGCTTTTATTCGCAAGCTGAATTTCGAGCAGGATACGCAATCCGAGCCGGCTGGCCATGCCGACCGCGTCGATGCTCTTTTCGACCGGCCGAGACAGGGAGAGCCGCACATGTGTAGCGCCGCTATCGGCGATCTCCTTGAGCACGCGCTCCTGCTCGGCGCGGTCGAGCCAGGCGAGATTGAGCCGATTGACCCCGTAGCGCGCAAAAGCGGCGTCCTCGGCCAACGCCGGCGGAGCGCCAACGATCGCCGCCAGGGAAAGCTGGGCTGCAAGGAGCAGCGCCGATGGCGCTGCTCTCGTCAAGAGGCGATTAGATCCCAACCTGTTTGAGCGCACTTTGGAAGTTCGCCTCGCAAGCCGAATACCGCTCGGTGACGGCCTGTGCATCGATCTTGGACAGGAAGTTGGCGAGATGGGCGCGCTTGTCGCTTTCGCGGTTCCACACGCCCGCCTCGATATAGGGGAAGCCGATGAATTCGAGCATCTCCCGCATGCGGTCGTCGACGGCGATCATGAGCGACGGCGTACCCGCCTGCATGCCGATGACGCAGCCATGGAACCGCCGGCCGATGCAGAGATCTCTCGACGACGACCAGGCGCGCCACTGGTTGGTGTCGAAAAACACCATGAGCTCGTTCTCTCTCTGCCACTTCTCCTGATGCTTGTACTCGGTCTTGCCGGTGATGCGTCCGCTCGACCGGTCGTAGACCGGGGCGTTGTCGTCGACCGGAAGCGTAAGGTTATAGGCAACCACCTCGTCCTGGATGACGTAGCTTGCGACGCTATCGGGCTTCAGCAGCGCATGGGCATCGACGATCGTGTCGGCGACGCTGCCGAGATAACCACCGAGCGCGAGCTTCTGGGCCGATGCCAGGTCCGCATTGGCAAGAGACGTCAGCGAACGTCGCATCTCGTTCGGCGCGAAGAAGAGCGAAGGGCAGCCGGTCGGCTTGACGAACTTCATGCCCTCGGCCCTGAGGAACTCCGCGGTGAAATAGCCCCGGGTCAGGAAGAAGCTCTCCTTCTGCTTCAGCACCTCGAGGAACCGTAATGTGCCGGCCGGCAGGTTCTCCTTCAGCCCCTCCCGCTTCTGGATGCCGATGCCCATCACCAGCACGGGCATCTTCAGTTTCTCGAAGACATCGGCTTCGAGATCGGCTGAATATCCCGGACGCAACAGGTTCGCCGAGGCGAACACGCACATGTCGAATTCCTTGTTCAGGGCATCATAGACATCGTTGGCGCCGCGGCTGTTGACCAGATGCCAGAAGGGCACGTAGGTCACGTCGTGTCCGCGCAAGGCGTACGCTGCGCCCTCGCCGATCAGGTAGTTACCGGTGTTGGCGATCTTTTTGACCTGATCGATCAGTTCCTTCTTGCTTCGGATATCGTCGAAGTAAGGCTTGTGAAGGACCGTCGCACCGGAAACACGCGAGACGGTACGCTGGAGATATGAGGGGATTCCGGTGAGCAGGATACGCATCGATACACCTGAGTTATGGGCTGACCCACAGTTGACGTGGAGCGGGATGAGGAAACGTGTGCGCAGTCTTCCTCATCCCGCCCGAACATTATGAAATCGATCGCATTCGTGCCTCGGGCAGAACGCACCCGAGGCGTCAGCGATTTATTGGCCGATGCCGATTTCGCGCAGCGCCGTGCGGAAATTGCGTTCGCGATCGGAGTAGCGGTCGACGAGTTCGGATACGTTCAGCCCGGCCAGATGGCTGGCGACGAATTCCGCGCGGTTTTCGGCTTTTTCGAGTTCCTGCACCTCGACCGACGGCAGGCCGGTAAAGCCCAGCATTTCGCGCATCCGGTCGTCAACTGCCACCATCAGGCTCGGCACACCCGCCTGCATGGCGATGATCGAGCCGTGGAACCGCCGGCCGAAGTTGAAGTCCATATGCGAGGCCCAGGCGCGCCACTGATTGGTATCGAAGAAGGTGCGCAAGTCGAACGGCACCTTCAGACGATCCGTACCCGGATAGGCGATATCGCCGAGCATCTTTCCGGAGCAGGAGTCAAAAACTCTGCCATCGGCATCCGGCTCGACCTTCATGTCGAAGTGCAGGAACTCATCCTGGATAACATATTGCGGCTTGGCTCCCTCGGGGTTCAGCGCGATGGCATCGACGATGCAATCGTGATTGGCGCCGAGATAACCCGAAAAGATCGTCTTTGCCTGGCCGATCTTGACGCTTGGCAGCTTCTTCATCGATGCGCGCATGTTGTTCGGCGCGAAGTAGACCGAGGGGCAGCCGGTCGGTCGAACGTATTTGAAGCCCTGGTCCTTCAGATAGCCAGCCGTCTCATAGCCGCGGGTCAGGAAATAGTGTTCGCGGTCCTTGAGCACGTCGAGCAGCCGCTTCGTTCCTTCCGGCAGGCCGGTTTCCAGATCCTTGCGGTTCTGATGGCCGATGCCGAGCATGACGATCGGCATCTTGAGCTTGCTCAGCACATCGGCTTCGGCATCCGCCGACAGTCCCTTGCGCAGGAGATTTGCGCAGGTGAAGACGCAGATGTCGAAGTTGTTGTTGAACTCGTCGAAGCCGCTGCCGTTCTTGTGGGCGTTGTAAAGATGCCAGAACGGGATTTGCTTGGCATGCGGCGCAATGGCGCGCAGAGCTCCCTCACCGATCAGATAGTTGCCGGTGTTGCTGATGTTGCGAAGCTCCTGAAGAAACTCGTCCTTCGATTCGGGCTGTTTCTGCCGTTCCGAATAGGAAACCGACAGGCCATTCGCGCCATTGGCGAGGCGCGTGTAATGGCCAGGAATGCCCGTCAGGAGGATTCTTGGACGCATGCGTAAGTCCCTTCTAGTTAAAAAGTCGCCCGGCGCGCTCAAACTGCTGCTGCAACGCCGGTATTGGATGTCTCACGCGCACGGATAACCTTGGCGCGCGAAAGAGATGAATTGTTCACGGAACCGTCACACCAGCCAAGGAACTCCGCGAAAGAGTTTGGCCAGGCACGGCGCGCCGCCGTTCTGAGGCAGCCTTCCATGATGGGCGCGAGCAGGTTGCGGTCATGAGCAACCTCGGTGATCGCCTTCACCATGTCTCGCACCACTTGCGGATCGGAGGGAGCGTCGATCAGGATGCCGTCCTCACGATCAACGATCAGCTCGTCCACTGCGCCGACGGCAGTCGCGATCGGGACGCAGCCAAGCTGCTGCGCTTCAGCGATCATCAAGGGCGCACCTTCCCAGCGCGACGGCATGACCAGCACGTCGGCCCAGCCGAGCGCCTTGATCAGATCCCGGCTGGCAAAGACGGGCGGGCGCACATCGACGCCAAGCTCCTTGAGGCGGTCCGTCCAGGAGAAGCTGGCGTCGGCCAGGATCTCGCCGCCGATCGCCCGAGCGTCGAACGGCACATGTGCCGCGCGCAGCTCCGAAATCGTCGCGGCGAGCCGGTCGATGCCCTTCTGCTGGTCGAGGCGGCCCATGTAGAGAAGCCTCAACCGATCGTCCTTGCGTTCGATCCGCCGTACCTGCAGCACCTCCGCAAGCACCTTGGGCGGGACTGAGAAGCTCGCACCGTTCGGAACCGCGAAGATCTTCTCAAGCGGTACGCCGAAGCTGTGCAGATAGAATTTGAGCTGTTCCGAGCAGGTCAGGAAGGCGTCGTAGCAATGCTCGTGCGCGATCGCTGCGAAAGGCTGGCCGGCCGGGCGCTTGAACGGCGTGTTGTCGACGACATGCAGATAGCAGGCCGTGCGCGTGCCTTCGGAACGCAATCGGGCGATCAGCGGGTGCACCGCCATGACGTGGTTGTTGATGACGAGATCGAAGCCCGAAAGCTGGCCCTTCAACGCGCCCCAGTCGACCTCATGATGTTCGGCGATGAAGTCGTGTCCCAGGAACGAGCCGGAGCCGCCCCAGGCCGGAATGCCCTGATCCCAGAAATGAACGTAATCGAAGCTTGCATCGAATTCGTCGATCACGTCCATTCGGCTGGTGCCAAGCACGAACAGGTGCGTCTCATAGCCGGCGGCGCGCAATTCGCGGGACGCAGCGTAGATCACCTTCTCGGCGCCACCGAAGGAGGCGTTCGGCACGAGCAGCGCGGCCGTTTTCTTTCCGGCCTCGCTGTGTCCGAGCGGCAGCACCGGCGAACCGCCGATTTCCGTGCGCAAGGCTTTATGCAGATCGGAATAGGGCATGAGCCTCGGCGGGCGCCAGGTCCAGCGGCGTCCGGCGGTGCGGCGCAGCGGGCTCGTGGCGATCGCGTTGACGCAGTTGATCATCACCTGTTGCGGTGTGATGAGCGTCCGGCGGGGCAGAGCTCTCGGGAACGGGAACCGCACATTGAGGACCGCCGATGTCGGCCAGACCTGCTGGCTGCCGATCGAGGCGAACCAGTCGAGCGCGTTGTTGCGGATGACATCGCGCAAAAGCGCCGTCGAAATAAAGATGAGATCCGGCTGGCCGAGGTGCTCGGATCCGGCATCGAGGAACGTCGGCTCGATCTTGCGCTGCGTGGCGTCGTTGCCGAGGTGGACGAACACGACATTCGCCTTCTCGCTCAGCCGCTCCAGGTGGCAAAGCACGTTCGGCAACATGCGCGAGCGCAAGAGGAGATCGATCGTCGCCCCGCTGCCGGCCATCACGAATGGCGGAAAGTGCACGTTGTCCGGCTCGCCGGTATTTGCCCAGAAGGCCGGGATGATATCGTCGAGACGCAGCCGCTTCGGCTGCTTGGTCGGGTCGGTGAAGAACGAGATCGCCGCGTCTTCGGTGCGTGCGAAGAGATAGCGGGGGCACTCCTCGTGTTCAAAGTCGACCAGCATCGGCCGCTGGAACAGGGCTCTGTGGCGCTTCCTGAGGAAGCTTACGGACGTCGCACGGTCGCGGTTGGCTTCCTTGAACCGGCTTTCCGCCCGCAGGCGGTATTCGAAGGTCGTCTCGTGGCAAGGCGTGCCGACGAAACCGTGTTCCACGCAGGAAAGCCAGAATTCCCAATCCTCGAAACCGTTCTGACGGTCGTCGTTGAAACGAACGCCCTCCCGGAAGACATCGATGGAGATCATCGAGCCCGTGTCGCAGATGTTGTCGGTGATGCAGTGAACGAGCCTGGAATAGTGGTTGCCGTAGTGCGCCCGCCAGCTCACCGAGAAGGTGTCGATGTTGGTGTAGACCCAGCCCGCGCCGCTCTCACGCAGTTGGCGGTAAAGGGTTTCGATCGTGCCCGGCAGAACGCGATTGTCGGCGTCGAGAAAATAGACGGCCTTCGCTTCAGACAGGTTTTCGAGCACATAGTCGATGGCGCGGTTGCGCGCGCCGCCCGGCCCCGCATTGCGGCCGAAGACCACGTGGATGTCGGGATAAGCAGCAGAGAACAGCAGCAATTGATCGAAGGTTTCGTGCCGTGGGTCACCATCGACCGAGACGACAATGGCGATCCGGCAATCTGAAAGCGCCGAAGCCAATGCGGACTCGATTGCCTCGAGTGCTAGCGCCGCGTGCCCGTAGAGCGGCATGGCAATCGCGATCAGGTCGCGTGGATCGCTATTGCTTGACATGAGACGCACCACCCGACTGCTTTACCATCCGGAAGCCCGACACCTTGAGCCAGGAAAAGTCGACGGAGTCGGTGACCGCACGGCTGAGGATCATCAGATCCATGGGATGGCGCACCGGCTCGTCCAATTGGAAATTGATATTGATCGGCTGCTGGTTCGTGACCTCGCGCCAGCCACTGAAAAAGGCCGAAGGCTTGACCGAGCCCTTGCGGGCGAGTTCGGCAACTTCCGAACGCGCGTTCGAAGTCGCTGGCGCGAGCAGGAAGCTGACGGCAGCGGGCGCCCCCTTCGGATGATCGACGATGGCGCTTGCGGAGAATGAAATGGTTCCGGGCTCGACCGCCCGACCGATGGCGCCGGCCGACACGCCGCTCGGCAGCGGGTGGCAGACCACTGCGTGTTCGTGCTCGAGGTAGCGCACGGTCTGGAACTCCGGAACCACCGGCGTGACCGACACGTCGACGATCTGACTCAAGAGATCCACCGACAGCCGGTAATCCTCGATGAAGTGACCGTCGAGCAGCGCCGTTGGCGCGATCATGTTGGGCATGCGTGTCGGCTTGACGCCGGGAAGGCCCGTATAGATGCGGAACGCGAGCGGACGCAGATCGAGGTCGGCGTGACGCGTTTCGGAGCGTGCGGTGTAATGCTCGCTGGCAATGGGGTAACCGAGCGAAAGACCGATGGTTTCCGAGCCCGTCGTTGACACCCTCAACCGCAACGTTCTTGCGCCGCCTCCGCATGTGCGCGGCAAGGCGAAGAAGTTCCACGTAGGCACCAGCTGTGAAAACGGCACGGACCATTCGGCCACGCCTTCGCCGCTTTCGACATAACTCAGGACGACGACCAGTTCGCCACCGTCTCTCGGAACGGAATTGAAATGAAGCGCGATGCCTGCAACGCCGTGGCTTGAAACCGGCAGGAGTTGCTCGACGAAAGCATTGGCAATTAGATGGCCGATGCCTTCGTCCTTGGGATCGACATAGGGATCGTGCGCAAAGACCTCGGTGACCGGCTCCCAATTGCGCGCCTGGAAGGCGTCTTCGAGCGCACGATAATTTTCGAGCAGCGTTTCGCGCTCCCGGCGCAACAGCGCGAGCTCCGAAGTGATCGCACTCGAAAACCGCGCAAGACGCCCGACACCACCATCGACCAGCGCCTGAATGATTACGGCACTTTCTGCCGCCGTGTGCGCACTCAGCCGCTTGACCGGGAATTCCGGTACGGTGCCAAGCGCACGCAAGGACACGAGCCGTTCCGCAAGGTCCTCCTCCCCCTCTTTTGAGAAGGCAAGCCCGATCAGCGGGAATACGTTTTCGAGAGTGGTTTGGGCCCGATCGCCCTTGGGAAGGAAATGAACCAGGTGCTCGATGCCGCTACCTTCGACACTCGCCCTGTCATGATCAGATGCCACCACCAGCTTTCGCTTCGCTTGCGAATACCTCACGCCAGAAGACATCAACTCTTGCACGCGCCACCTTCAAATATGAACAAGTTCCCTCTGAAGTTGAATTCGCCGAAACGAAATACATCGGCGAATTCAAGCTCATACGAAAAGCATATCAAGGTTATTTGCACTGCACAATAAGTGATATTTGTGTTTTTCGTGAAATAATACTTCAGATTTTGAAGTATTATTTGGATGAAACCAGTGCGATATTAGAGGTAGAAGCACTGTTTGTTGCCTTGTCCAGCAACATCATCTGCCGCGCGATGCAATCACCCAGCCGGAACCGCTGCTCGATCGTCCGGCGCGCGGCCGCACGCATGTCCGTATACTTTTCCGGATGACGCAACGCTTCGGAGAGAGCGCCCGCGAGCGCGTCCGTATCAAAGAATGGCACAAGCACGCCGTTGCGACCGGAACTCACGACTTCCTGCATCGGGGCGGTATCCGACCCGATGACGAGTGCGCCGCAGGCCATGGCCTCCAGCACCGACCAGGAAAGCACGAAGGGATAGGTCAGGTAGATATGCGCCGCCGAGATCTGGAAGAGCTGTCGCAACACGGCATGCGGCACGACGCCCGGAAACAGGAACCTGTCCGCCGGCACATCCAGGGACTGAAGCAGGTGATCCCTCCAGGAGCCTCCGCCTGGCGGCGGAGCGCCGTAGCTGACGCCATCACCCCCGACGAACACGAAGAGCGCATTGGGATGTTCCCGCGCGACTTTCGCCGCCGCCGCAAGCGCCTGTGGAAAGCCGCGATAGGGCTCAAGATCGCGGGCGACGAAAGTGACGATCGGCGGATCGCCGGCCTTCAGCACCCGCCCATCGGGAAGCTTGAGTGAGGCCGACGCATCCGGACGGAAGACGCGCGTATCGACGCCCTCATGGCAAACGGCGATGCGTCCGCGGTGCTCCGTCGGATAGAGGCTCCTTTGCCAATGGGTCGGACTGATGCCGCCATCGATTGCCTCCAGCGACAGAAGCTGCGCCATGTTGCGCAGACGCAGCCGCTTTCGCGTGTCCGAATCGGGTTGGTCGTCAGGGGCAAAACCGATGTCCGCCCCTTCTGCGCGATAGAAGAATTCGCAATAGCCGAGCGCTGGAACGTTCGGCAGCACGTCCTTGACGAACATCATGCTGCCCCAGCCCGTGTGCCCGACAATGACATCGGGCACCTGGCCCTGCTTCGCCATCGCCTCGAAGGTCTCTGCGACCCGGTGACCTATGCGGACGTGATGGTCTGGGACGCCCAAATGCCTTGCCATTTGCGCATTGGCCTGCGGTCCCGGCTCCGTCCTGTGGCGGACGACCCGCGTGGACGGAATCCGTTGATCGACGGCTTCCGTCACGAGGGTTACTTCATTTCCCGTCTGCGCCAAATGGGCCGCGAGAGCGGCGAATTGGCAGAAGCCGCGCCGGTGTACAAATGCTACGTGCATGTTCCTAGCCTTTTACCGATGAAAGGACAGCGTTCGCGCCGCGGCTCAGATGCCGTAGCGCGTCGCATTCCCCCAAACCAGCTCAAGCCGGTGTAGCGTTTGAAATGCGGTTTCGAGATTGCGCCGGTCCTGCTCGCCGTGGCTGAGCACCCGTTCATAGGCACCGGCAGCTTTCCTGAGCGAATCGCAGAGCAGCCTGCCCTTTTCCGAAAGCCGAATGCGAGCCGAGCGCCGGTCGCGCTGCGATGCAGCCCGGTCGATATATTCCCCATCGCCCAGTTGCTTCAGATAGTAGGACACATTGGAACCGACATAATGGCCGCGATCCAAAAGCTCGGCCACGGACACCTCGGCATCGCCGATCGCGAGCAGGACCATGGCTTGCGCCGGGCCAATGTCGTCGACGCCAAGCTTTGTCAATTCGGCGCGCAACAGGCCGGTAAACCGCCTGCTGGCTCGCTCCATCATCCGCGCCAGCTCGAAATACGAGACCACGGAGGCTTCGCTCTCCTGGCCAATATCTTCGTGTTCAGCGGCACCACCAACTGCGTCATCCCCGGGGCGGATGGCAACAGCGCCGCCGAAATCTGCGAACGGATAGAGAATCTTTTGATTCATCCCTCTCTCCAACTAAGCATTACTACGATATTCAAAAATTACTTCAAATTTTGAAGCAATTTTTCGCCCCCTTTACTCCCCCCGAATATGATTATCTTGAGCATTCCACCATTATTGTGTCACACTTATCACGGCAACACTGTGATTTAAGTGATAACAAACAAAATAGCTTCCTCAAGACCCCAACGAACTTATCCAGAAATTCGCCACGCGTGACAGCAAACGAGGCAATATGATTAGCAAGAACCAAATTGGGCCAAAGACGGCGCAAAATGGAGCAAACGATCCACGGCTGCTTATTTTGAAGGCACGCCGCGTGTTCGTTTTGGCACTTATTTATGCAGCGCTGCTGAGCGCTTGCATCGGCATCTTGCAGCTCTCCACGCCGCTTTACATGATGCAGGTCCACGACCGCGTCCTGAACAGCCAGAGCATGGACACGCTTACCATGCTGACGATTCTGGTGATCGGCGCGCTCATTGTCTATGGCGTGCTCGAATACATCCGGGCGCTGACGTTCCAGGCGATGGGAAGCTCGGTCGTGCGCTGGCTGAACCTGCCAGTGCTGACCGCGGCAGTGCAGGCGGCGGCCGATCAAGGGCTGACTCGCGCGACCCAGTCGCTACGAGACCTGGCTGAGTTGCGCAGCTTTCTCACGACCTCCGCCGTCAGTGCACCGCTCGATGCCGCTTGGTCACCAATCTTCCTCGGCGTGCTCTTCGCGCTGCACCCGATGTTCGGCCTTCTTGGCGCCATTTCCATTGCCCTGCTCGTGTGTTGTGGATTGCTGACTGATTTGCTGACTCGCCGGCTGATGAAAGAGGCCAATCAAGCCAATATCGAGGCCGTCTCGAAAATTGGTGCGAGCTTGCGCCATGCCGAGGCCATCGAGGCGATGGGAATGCTCCCCGCACTCGCCCGCCGCTGGCGTGCGGCGCAGATGCATGCGTTGGATGCGCTTGAAGTCAGCGGCAGCCGAAGCAAGGCGATGGCCTCCATCACTCGCACGATACGCTTCATGATCCAGTCGGCGGCGCTTGCTACCGGCGCGATCCTCGTGATGAAGCAGGAGATCTCTCCCGGCGCGATGATGGCGACAACGATTCTGGTTGGCCGCCTTCTCGCCCCATTTGATTCGATGATCGAGAACTGGCGCCAATGGGTGCTGGCCATCGCCAGTTGGCGACGGATCGAGGCGGCACTCAAGGAAGATCTCGCCGTGCGCCAGACGATGCCGCAGCCGCGCACGCAAGGCGATCTCGTCGTCGACAAGCTGGTCTATGCCGCTCCCGGTCTCGATGTGCCGATCATCAAGGGCATCGGATTTTCGCTTTCGCCGGGCGAGGTGCTCGGCATCGTCGGGCCGTCGGCTGCGGGAAAGTCGACGCTTGCCCGCCTTCTTGTCGGCATTTTGAAGCCGACCACCGGCGGCGTCTTCCTCGACGGCAACAACGTTTATCTCTGGGAGCGCGCTTCGTTCGGGCAGATGACCGGCTACCTGCCGCAATCGGTCTCGCTGCTCGAGGGTACCATCCGCGATAACATTTCGCGCATGGAGGAAGGTGAGCCTCAAAAGGTGCTCGACGCCGCCCGCCTTGCCGACGTGCACGACATGATCGGCCGGTTGCCACTCGGCTACGACACGCCCGTCGGTGATGGCCATTTGACGCTTTCCGGTGGCCAGCGGCAACGCATCGCGCTTGCCCGCTGCCTCTATGACCGCCCCCGCCTGATCGTCCTCGACGAGCCAAACGCCAACCTCGACGCGATCGGCGAGCGGGCACTGATCCGTGCGATCGAGCGCGCCCGCAACGACGGCGCGATCGTCATCATGATCGCCCACCGGCCAACCATCATGCAGGCGGCAGACAAGTTGCTCGTCCTCGAAAACGGCCGAATCACCCAGTTCGGACCGCGCACCGACGTGGTCGCATCCATGACCCCGGGCGAACCGAGACGGGAAGGCGTTTCCGCATGACAAGAAAACCCAATCTACCGATCGCGCGGGATGCAAAGAACGCGGTGACAACGCGTGGCGGGGAGAACCTGCCTGCCATCGTCGACCGGCCTCATCCGCTGCATGGGCTGGACTCCGATGCCGAAGGCAGCGCCTCCGCCCCGCTGCGCGGCGTGGTCCTTGCCGGTCTCACGACCATCCTCGTCGCCTTTGGCGGCTTTTTCGGCTGGGCCTTCTCGACGGAGCTCAGCAGCGCCTCGGTCGCAAGCGGCACGATCGTGGTCGATTCGAAACGCAAGACCGTCAGCCACTTCGAGGGGGGCATTCTCAAGCGCCTGCTCGTCCAGGAGGGGGATCGTGTTGCGGCCGGGCAACCACTCGTCAAGCTCGAGGATACCCGCGCCCGCTCCGACCTGCAGGCGCTGCAAAGCCGTCGCCTCGGTCTGATTGCGAAGCTTGCCCGCCTGAGGGCGGAACAGTCGGATTCACAAGAAATCACGTTCCCCGATGATCTGAAGGGCGCGCCGGATCCGGCAGCCGATGATGCGGTGAAAGCCGAAACGAACTTTTTCGAGCGCCGGCGCGAAGCAAAAGCCGGTCGCCTTGATGTTCAGGGCAAGACCATCGAAGAATTTTCGGAGAAAGCCAAATCGCTCACCGAGCAGATCCGCGCGACCGATCGGCAGGTCGAGCTGATTACAGAACAGCGGACTGCGATCGCCACTCTCGTCGCGAAGGAGTTCGCGCAGCGCTCCAAACTTATCGAGATCGACGCCAAGCTCAGCGAGCTTGCAGCGACCCGCGGGGAGCTCGCCGGTAACAAGGCGCAGGCAGAAAAGGCCGAGGCCGGTGCGGAATTGGGCCTGACGGGTATCGAGAATGAGTTTCAATCGGAGATCGCCGGTGAAATCACCACGGCCCGCCTTGAGCTTTCCGATGTCGAAGAACGATTGGTGTCCGCCAAGGATGTCCTAAACCGACTGGATATCCGCTCACCACAGGCCGGCACCGTCACCAACATTCAGTTGCGCACAGCAGGCAGCGCCGTCTCGGCGGGGCAACCGCTTCTCGATATCGTGCCCGAGGACGAGCCACTGCTCGTAGAAATGCATGTCGGCACCCGTGACATCGACAGCATCGAAATCGGCTCAAAGACGCAGATCAGGCTGACGGCCTACAACCAACGCACGCACCTGCCACTTGACGGCGAGATCAACTATGTGGCGGCGGACCAGTCGGTCGATGAGAAATCGAATGTCTCCTACTACGTGGCGCGTGCCCGCATTGCGGCTTCGTCGCTCAGTGCCAACCCCGACATTCGCCTCTATCCCGGCATGCCTGCCGAGGTCCTGATCGTCCACAAGCCACGCTCGGCGATTGACTACATGGTCTCACCGATTGCGGACAGCCTTAACCGCGCCTTCCGCGAAGACTGAATTAGAACTTAACCACCATACGGAGCCGGCGAAATTCAATTTCGCCGGCAATTTATTTCTAAATTTGAATTGAATTCCAAGTAATAACAAAGATACTTACCCCTTATATCCTAGGGATAATCATCAAAACGACACACAATATACATCTGAGGTAGCAGATAACAGCACAGTACATCTGTATTTATTTTGTTTTTGCTGTTGCCATATGTTTTTTTGCAGTGCAATGTCCCGGCGCTCATCCAAGGTTTGAGGCCAGAGATGGGCGTAAGCAACAACTAAGAGGAGTAGCATATGGCCACGTTGGAAGGCGGCGCGTATGATGACGCCCTTTTTGGCTCACGCTTCGACGACTTCATCCACGCTCGCGCTGGAGATGACTTCGTGAACGGAGGCAATGGCGACGACACCATCTTCGGTGACGAAGGTGATGATCTGCTGTTCGGCGGCAACGGAAACGATGCCCTGTTTGGCGGCTGGGGCGACGACCTCATCCATGGCGACAACGGGAACGACGTCCTGTTTGGCGGCCAGGGTGATGACTTGCTTTACGGCGACAAGGGGAATGATATCCTCATTGGCGGCGGCGGCAGCGACCTGCTCATGGGCGGCAAGGGTAGCGACATCCTGTTCGGTGGCGCAGACAATGACGTCATCAACGGTGGTGCCGGCGACGATGTCATGAGCGGTGGCGCTGGCAGCGATGTCTTCGTCTTCGACGGCGGTGGCGGCAACGACGTCATCCTCGACTTCACGCCCGGCGAAGACCTGCTGCAGATTTCGAAGGACATCAACGGCCTCGACATCTCTTCTCCGGAAGATCTGGCATCGCGCGTCACCCAGGTTGGCGGCAACGTCGTGATCGACTTCGGCCATGGCGACACGCTGACGCTTGTCAATGCCGATGCCGACGACATCCAGGCAAACCCGAACCACTACTTCACGATCCATTGAGATTGACCGGCGCGCCCCACTTCCTCCCGGTGGGGCGCCCTCCCTTTTCGTCCTTCAGGAGTAGCGCGTGACGGCAGACGACCGTATCAGAAGCCTCAGCCACGAGTTCGCAAGTGCTGTGGCATTCAGGCTCAGCCTTGATGTTGCTGTGCTGATCTGGGACGCACCCGCAGACCTGCCGACGAAAACCAAATACGCGCTTTCTGCATCGCGATCCCTCGTTCCTCTTGTCAGCATGACTCTCCCGCGCGCCGACGGCGGGCAACGCGTCTTCTGGGCAATGCGGCCCGGAAACGAGCGCGAGCTTGCTGAAATCGCCGTCGATCACGATGTCCTTCAGACCGTCGTCCTCGAACCGGCTGGACGGCTTCCGTTCCTCGATATGGCGGCGCAGTTCGCCAGCCTCATGCCGGAGGGGCGCTTCAAGTTTCTCAACACCCTGCTCACCGTCTGGCGGAGCGCATTCCGGCTTTCCCGCGACGAGTTTTTTACCGGTCTGGTCGACGACGCAATCCATGCCCTGAACCTTGGCCAGCGCCCCGTGACGATCGCGTGCCGGCTTGCCCATGGCCGATACCTTGCGGAAACGACCGTCAGCGCCGAGTTTGGCGAGATCAGTGCGATCTATGCGCTGAGCGCCGACGCGGTCCTGCCGTTGCCGCAGCAGTTTGCCATCACCGGTCGGGCGGAGCGCGGCTGGCGCCGTTGCCACTTCGTGCTCGAAACGCCACGCGCGCCGCAGGCGCTCTCTCTCATGATCATGGGCAAGCGTGGCGTTGCCATCCGCGAGGTCACCCATCGCGGCTCGCGCTACCCGAGCATCCAGGAATGGTGGCCCGAACACGGCGCCGCTCCGAGCCTCAGGGAATTCGTCGTCCGTTGCCTCTCTGCGATCCCTGAAAGCGGGACGGCGCTCGCAACCGACCTGCAGCTTCGTTCGCCCTTGCCGGCACGCCAGGCCGGAAAATCCCCACTCCACCCCGGTGCAGAGATCGATCTGGCGCTCGCGCTCCCCGATGGGCTACTGGTCGGCGGCTGGACCCGTGACCCGTCCGGCGTGCTTGCGGGCATTGACTATCTTCAGGAAGACGGCACCGCCCTGCCGCTTGACGGCAACTGGTACGAATTTCCCGGCTGGGCCCGTGGCGCGGAAGAAGGCTCGAAGACTGATGTGACAGGCTTCGTCAGCTGGTTGCCGATGCGCGAACCGCTCGGCGCTCTTCTGCAGCCCCGTTTCCAGATGCGGCTTGCCTCCGGCGCCGTCAAACCGCTCGTGCCGAAGCCGCAGCCCTTCGATCCCGCGACACAACGCAACCGCATTTTGCGGGCCGTTCCGCCACAGCACGCCATCGATGCGGCGTTCCGCACGATCCTCGCGCCCGCGCTTAAGGACGTGGAGCAAAGACTGGGAAAGACGATCAGGGTCGATCAGACGAAGGACTTCGGTCCTATGCTGGAGGCGCCTCTGGTCTCTATCGTCGTACCGCTCTACCGCGTTCTCGACTTCCTGCGCTTCCAGCTCTCGGGCCTCGCCACCGACCCCTTTGTCGCCGCCAACGCCGAGATCATCTATGTGCTGGATTCTCCTGAAATCCACGACGAGACTGAGCACCTGCTCGGCGGCTTTCACCTGCTGCACGGGCTTTCGATGAAGCTCGTGGTGATGAACCGCAACGGTGGCTATGCCCGTGCATGCAATGCAGGCGCGCGCTATGCCCGCGGTTCCGTCGTCGTCATGCTCAACTCGGATGTCGTGCCCTGCGGGCCGGGGTGGCTGGAGACGCTTGCACTCCCCGTGCTCAGAGAGAAGTCGGTCGGCGCGATCGGCCCGAAGCTTCTCTTCGAGGACGGTTCACTGCAACATGCGGGTCTCTACTTCGCCCGCAACAAGCAGGACATCTGGCTGAACCATCATTTCTACAAGGGCATGCCCGGCGCCTACGCGCCCGCGCAAAAAGCGCGCGTCGTGCCTGGCGTCACCGGTGCCTGCCAGGTGATGCGCCGGGAAGTATGGGAACTCGTCGGCGGCTATGCCGAGGACTTCGTGATCGGCGACTACGAAGACAGCGATCTCTGCCTCAAGATCAGGCAGGCCGGCTTCGACATCGTCTATGAGCCAGCTGCCTGCCTTTACCATCTGGAGCGGCGGTCGATCAGCCGCAGCCAGGATTACACGCGCGGTGTTGCGAGCCAGTACAATGCATGGCTGCACACCGAACGCTGGAACGACGACATCAGCGCGCTGATGCCAGCCTATCTCGGCGCCGAAGAGGCGGCAGCGCCGAGCGGTCACAAGACTGCCGCCAGGAGCGCCGCATGAACCAACCCGCACTTCGCCACGCAGATAGCCTGCAAACGGCCTGGCAGCCGAACGAGGACCGCATCGACGGGATGCTTCAAACGGTTCTCAACAATCGTTTCCTGCCACAGCCCGACAGCAACAGCGTGTTCGTCGGAGACGGCAACTACCGGGCGGTTGGCGCCGAGTTTCTCGGCCATTTCATCCGCATGGGCGGATTGCAGCCGGAAAGCAGCGTGCTCGACATCGGTAGCGGCATCGGCCGGATGGCAGTTCCGCTCACACAGTATCTCGACGCCGATCGCGCCCGCTACGTCGGCGTCGATCCGGTCGAAGGCGGTGTCGCCTGGTGCCGCAAGTCCGTGACGCCCGCCTACCCAAACTTCACTTTCGAGCATGTGGACATTGCCCATGAGCTCTACAATCCCATGGGCAAGATCAACGGCAAGGCGCTGAAGCTCCCCTATCCGGATCAAACGTTCGATTTCGCGATCATGACGTCGATCGTCACGCATCTCCCGCCAGATGAAGTGCTTGTCTATTTCAGCGAGATCAGCCGGATGCTGAAGCCCGGTGGCCGGCTTTTCGTGACGGCGTTCGTGGTCGATCGCGTGGCGGCGAAGAATGAAAACGGCAGGCGGGATCCGCGCCTTGGCTTCAATCGCAGCGGCGATGGTCCCTGCTGGTTCGTGCCGGGCCTACCGCCCCTTGCCGCTGTCGGTTTCGATGACGGCTTTCTCGATCGGGCGCTCGAACGGGCGGGCTTTTCAACCATCCTGAAATCACTCGGCCATTGGCGCGGGCAGGATGCCGGTCACTACCAGGATGTCTTCGTTGCCGAACGCCGGGGTGCAAACGGATGAAGAAGCGAATTCTGGTTGCGGCGCACAATCATCCGGCGCTCCATCCGGGCGGTACAGAGATTTTCGCGCACGACCTCTTCCGCGCCTATCAGCGCGCCGGCCATGAGGTACTCTTCCTTGGCGCTACCAACCAGACCCATCGGCAGGTGCGCCCAGGCACGAGCTTTCAGGCGATTGGCTCTGAGGGCGACGAGGTGCTGTTGTGGTCCGGTCATTTCGACCGTTTCTTCATGAGCCAGATCGACCTCTATGGCGTCGTTCCTGATCTGACTGAGCTCTTGCGCGATTTTCAGCCGGACGTGGTCCACATTCATCACCTGCTGCTGCTCGGCGCCGAGTTTCCGCACATCGTACGCCGAACCTTGCCCGAGTGTCGCATCGTCATGACGCTGCACGACTACTATCCGCTTTGCCACCATGACGGGCTGATGGTGCGAACCAGCGGCAAGGAGCTTTGCCACAAGTCGACGCCCGACCGCTGTCACGCCTGTTTCAAGGATATTCCGCTCGACCGCTTCGTGCTTCGCGAGCAGCATCTTAAAGCCCTGCTGCGCACGGTGGATCGCTTCGTATCGCCGAGCCAATTCCTGAGACAACGATACATCGACTGGGGCCTCGACGGGGAACAGATCGATGTCATCGCCAATGGCTTGCCACGACGAGACGTTCCGGCGCGGAAGGACCGACAGGAAAACGACCGGCCGATCTTTGGTTATTTCGGCAACCTCAATCCCTGGAAGGGCACCACCGTCCTGCTCGAGGCCGCGCGACAACTGATCGACGAGGGCCTGCGCTTCGAGCTCAGGGTACATGGCGGCGCGCCGTTCCAAAGCGATAGTTTCAAGGATGAGATCGCCCGCCTGTTCAAGAAGACCGCCCCCACCGTCCAGCAGCGCGGAGCCTACCGCCGCGACGACATTGCCGAACTCATAGCTGCGGTCGATTGCACCATCGTGCCGTCGATCTGGTGGGAGAATGCGCCGCTCGTCATTGGCGAGGCGCAATCCCAGCGCAAGCCCGTGATCGCGAGCAATATCGGCGGCATGGCCGAAATGGTTCAGGACGGCGTGAGCGGCCTGACCGTTACGCCCAACGACCCGCGGGCGCTTGCCGCCGCCATGCGCAGCATCGCTGAAAACCCGGATCTCAGGCGTCGCCTTTCGGCGAACGCCCGCAAACCTGATGATATCGACGCCACTGCCCGCCGCTATCTCACGCTCATCGACACGATAGAGCCGGCACGAACCGCCGCGGCCTAGAGGAAACACCATGTCTGTAGCAGCCGATAAGCCGGATGTCGCACCGGAACAAAACAATGCAAAACCCCTCAAGGGTCGGGTGGACGCGATCGACCAGGGCCGCGTTTTCGGCTGGGCATTCGACCCAGAGACGCCGGAGAAACGGCTCGCCATTCGCGTGCTCCTGGATGGCAAGGTGATCGCCGAGGCACTCGCCGACCGCAACCGATCCGATCTCAAGCGAAACGGGATCGGCGACGGCAACCACGCATTCGAAATCGCATTGCCTGACATGGCCAGTGCCCGTACCGGCGAACTGGTTGTCATGGCCTCGACGGAAAAAGGTGGAGACCTGCCGCTTCGCGTTCCGAAGCCCGACGAACAGGCTGCCGAGGCCCTGATCGCCGCTCCGCTGGCAAAAGTGCTCGACAAGCTTGATGTGCTGATGGCGGCACAGCGTCAACTCCAGGTCTCGCAACGCTCGGCCATCCGGCAAAAAGTCGATGACGGCGAGGAAGGCGAAGCGGCCGGACTTGCAGCAGTCAGTGACGACGTCGCGAGCCTGCGCACAGAAATCACCCAACGATTGACCGATCTCGATGTGCACCTGATGCGTCTCGATGGGGTTGTGGCGGGCATGGAAAAGAGCCTCAATGCCTTGAAGCAACGCTCGAACGGAGACTTGAAGCCGGCATTTCTGCTTCTTTTTGTACTTGCGGGCTTTACCGCAGGTGCGATCCTGACGCTTCTCCTGCGGACCTGAGGGGCGCCTCATGCCCAATCAGGAGCTTTCCCTTTCGCCGAGCCCGGCACCGCTTGCCCGGGTCATGCGCAGCGGACGGGTCGTGGTGTGCCCAATCGACGAGGCGCTGCTGCTGGTGATCGGCGCTGGCGGCCCGTTGGCCGATCAGCTGCCGGTAGAGATCGACGAAGACCCCGAGTCCCAGGCGATCGCCTCCATTATCGGCTGGCGGCTTTCCGCGCCACAGGCATCCGCCACCCATGGTTTCGCCGCGCTTATCCCTGTCGACCGCACCCGTGGCATGCCGGCAACGCTGCGCTTCGGAAAAGAAGGCGGCAAGCGCTACATCGTTGCGCCCCGCACCGTGTCGACAGGTGAGGTCGCCGCGATGCTGAAGGAGCTCGCCGGCGCGCAGGTCGTACACGTGCTTGGCCGCCTGGTGGACGTGTTGATGAAGCCGCCGCTCGATCCGCGGAAGCTGACGGCAATCACGGCCTTGCTCAAGGCGGGAACGGCGAAGGACGGCTACATCGAGCTGCTCGGTGAAAGCCACGATGATGCGATCGCACTCAAGGGCTGGGCGCATGATATTGCGGCCGGCGTTAGCCGGATCATCATCCGGGGCGAAAACACATCGGACGCCGAGTGCAGCATCGCGGTTTTCCCACGCAACGACGCACCGGAAGATGCGGTCGGCTTTCTAGGCCTCCTGTCGGCAGATGATCTGCCGCGGGCGCGTGACATCCAGGGCATTTTCTATCGCGGGCGTGGCGCCTGGCGCTATGCGGCGGTCCACGAGCGCAAGTTCGTTGCAGGCCCCCTTGAAACGCCGGCTCATATTCGCGCGATGCTGCTCCAAAGCCAGAGCTCGCCGCAGGTGCTGTTGCGCCTGCGCGAGGCGGCCAACGGCTTTGACGGTACAGAAACGATCTCAAGTCTCCCCGTTCCGGTCCGGCTCGGTGTCGACGCACTCTATCAGGGCGATGAAGGTGCCTTCCTGATCTCGGGCTGGATGCTTGATCCGGACGCTCATGTGCAAAGCGTTCGGCTGCGTCGGGGGCGCACCGAAGCGCGTCTTGATGGCGCCTGGACCCGCACCGAGCGGCTGGACGTGGAAGATGCCTTCGTGGACCGGCCGGAATTCAAGGGCGCGATATCCGGACATCGCCGGTCGCACGGTTTCATCGCTTTCGCGGATGGCCTCGTCGGCGATCCGGCAGCACCCCTTCACCTCGAAATCACCCTTCGCGATTCTCGCCGCGCCTATATGCCGCTTCACCCGACACGGCTGTCGGCAAGGCATTCGGCGCTGCGGCTGCTCAACGCGATCGATCCGACCAGTTGGGCCTTGCCCGATATCGTCGATCGACAGATCGTTCCGTTCATCACTGCGGCTCGCACTGATGCTCCGACCATCGAGACCGTCATAGACATTGGCCGCTTCGGTGAGGCTGTGGGGGCAGCAATCCTTGTCGCCGTGGGAGAGGCCGAGGAGGATTTTGCCGCCCTGTTGGGGCTTCTGGCGCTCGATCCGCATACGCGGCAGGCCCCGATCGTGCTCGTCCTGCAATCGGAGCAGTTTCGCCGGAGCGCCACCCGTATCCGGCGACTTGCGGAATTCTATCGCTTGCCGCTGCGCCTTTTGTCCGTCGAAGGTTCAGGCGATGCCAGCGACCTGGCCCGGACTGCGGCGCAGGCCATCGACAATGAAACCGTCATCCTGCTGTCTGCGTCTCTGACGCCCGCCAATCCCGGTTGGTACCAGACGCTTGTTGCGAACTATGAGACCAGGAGCGGAAGCATCATTTCGCCGACCCTTGCCTATGAGGATCATTCGATCCGTTGGGCCGGCAGTTCGTCACTCGATCGCGCGGATCATCTGCAGTCGAGCCGGTATGCCGGTTATCCGGTCGGCGCTGTGAACCGCCTGAAGCTGACGCGGGTTGCGACCGCGTCGCTCGAATGCTGCATCATGCCCCGCAACGCGCTTCTCGACGATACCGGCCCTTCGCCGGCCTATCTCGGTGCGTCTCTCAATGGGCTGGATCTTGCCTTGAGGCTGAGCCGCAGGGGCTACGAATCCTATTGGCTGCCCGCCTTACAGATGCTCGGGTCGGATGAGGCGTCCGGCGCCGTATCGGCAGCGACGGCCAGATACGTGGAGCGTGTCGATCAGACGCTGTTTCGTGGCCGCTGGATGCAGACCGTCGAGCCAGACACCACGACCCACAATGAGGTTTCGGCATGAGTGACAAACTCCGCGTGCTGGTCGTCTCGCACGGCCACCCGACCCATTCATTGGGCGGCGCCGAGATCGCCTCCCATGGCTTGCACAAGGCATTGAACGGCCTGCCGGGGATTGAATCGATCTACCTCGCCCGCGTCGGCAATCCCGTGCCGCGCCACGGCGCGTCGGCGCTGATGAGCCTTCGCCTGGCGATGGACGAGGTGCTCTACCATGCCGAGGACTTTGATCATTTCTTCCTGTCCAACGGCGATACCGACGCGATCCGTCGCGACCTCTTGCGCTTTGTGGGAGACATCAAGCCGGACATCGTCCACTTCCACCATATCATCGGCTTCGGACTGGAAGCGCTCTATGCGGTGCGCGACGCTCTGCCGAAAGCGCGCATCGTCGTGACCTTCCACGAGTACCTGCCGATCTGTCACAACCACGGACAAATGGTGAAGCGGCCCTCGGGCCAGCTTTGCAATGGCGCATCGCCGATCAGTTGCCACACGTGTTTCCCCGAAATTCCGGTATCACGCTTCGTACGGCGTGAGCAGTTCGTGCGGGGCATGCTGAACCTTGCCGACGCCTTCATCGCCCCAAGTGCTTTTCTCGCCAATCGCTATGTCGAGTGGGGCATCGCTGCCGAGAAGATATTCGTGATCGAAAACGGCATCGTCCTGGGTGAAAAGACGCCGGCGCGTGAATTGCCGGCGCCGACGGCACGTCGCAATCGTTTTGCCTATTTCGGGCAGATGACCCCGTTCAAGGGCGTTCACGTGCTGATCGACGCTGTATCGCGCGTGCCCGACGAGATCTGGGGTGACGATTCCACCTTGATGATCTTCGGCGGAAACCTCGAGCGTCAGCCGACCGAGTATCAGGACCGCGTGGCGAAACTGATCGAAGATGCCGGCCGGCGCGTCCGCTTTTACGGCTCCTACCAAAACCAGGACATGCCAAGGCTGATGCGCTCGGTCGACTGGGTGGTGATGCCTTCGGTCTGGTGGGAGAATTCTCCGATCGTCATCCAGGAAGCCCTGCACCATGGCAGGCCGATCATATGCTCCGACATCGGCGGCATGGCCGAGAAGGTTCGCGACCGCCTCGACGGCTATCATTTCCGTGCCGGCAGCGCGCAAGACCTTGCGGATCGGCTTATCGACGTGCTGAGCACGCCACGGTCATGGGACAACCTCAGGGCAACCCTCAGGCGCCCGATGAGCCATGTCGACTGCGGCCGCGAACATGTCGCGCTCTATCGGAAATTGCTCAAGGAGGAGCAGCCGGTTCACCCGAGCGCCGCTGTGGCCTGAATCGAAAAGCGCGCAGCCCCCGTCGTTCATCCTGCGATTGCAAGCGACGAACTTCCCGCCTCGAAGGTCATTCCATTGCTTATTGCGCAATGGAATGACCTGGTTCGTGAAGGTGAACTTGAACGGTGGAACCGGCACAAGGCTCGGGAATCGGATTAGTTGCCTCTCGGACTCCACCACTGATGGAAGTGATGAACCGGTCCCCGCCCCTGCCCGATTTTGAGCGCTGCTGCGGCAACAAGCGCCTCATGCAGATAGGTCTTGGCAGCGATAACCGCGTCTTCAAGTGTCTGCCGGTGGGCAATACCGGCAGCGATTGCGGCAGACAGCGTGCAGCCGGTGCCATGATCGTTCCTCGTTTCAACCCGCGGGCGCGACAGGCGCAAGGCGGTGTCCCCGTTGAAGAGGATGTCAACCGCTTCGTCGCCCTTGGCATGCCCGCCTTTCATCAGCACGGCGCGCGCACCAAACTTCAGGAGCATCTCCGCCTGGCGGGCCATTTCTGTCTCATTCTCGGCAACGCTGCGCCCCGTCATCAGTGCCGCTTCGGGCAGGTTCGGCGTCAGGATGAGCGCAAACGGCAGCAGTTCCTCCTTGAGCGTCGAGATCGCATCCGGACGCAACAATACGTCCCCCGAAGTGGCGACCATCACCGGATCGATGACTGCCAAATGCCCGTATCGCTTCAGGCCGGACGCGATCGCCGCAATGATCTCCTGGCGGGACACCATTCCGACCTTCGCAGCGCCAACGGCGAGATCCGAAAACACGGCGTCGATCTGAGCTAGAACGACGCCCGGAGAGATATCCTCAACGGCCGTAACACCTCTGGTGTTTTGCGCGGTGATGGCGGTAATCACGCTGGCACCATAGACGCCGAGCGCCGAAAATGTCTTCAGATCCGCCTGGATGCCGGCCCCCCCACCGGAATCCGAACCAGCAATAGTAACGGCGATGGAGGTCATGCCTGGCTCCGCTGAAATGTGGAAGCGGGTCCAAATATAGCAAACGCGCTCTCAAGCCACCGGCTCAAGCACGCGCAAACTGAGGTGGGTCTTCCATGCAACCTCGAAGAATCCGACCGATTGAGCCGATGGGTCGGTCGTCCCGCCCCCCGGGGTTCTTCGTCGCTACATTCTAAACGGCGTATTGGCACCAACGATCTCCCGAAAATCAAAATCACGGAGATCCAGATGAACGGCGAAGACGCGGGGGTGCCAGAGAGGCCCTTGCCGTTCCTACGCCGGTATGATCCGGATCAGGTTCAAGGGTCTGGCTCACCGCCATCTCAGCACCGTCAGGTGCGCCCCTCGGCAGGCATGAATGCTATGGGAGCGTGGGAGGGGATGTCAATTGCTTGAGTTCAGCAGGCGCGTATGTAAGCCGGTTCGATGCGGGCGAAGGAGGCCCTTAAAGGATACAAACAGAAAAAGGCCCCTTTTGCCTCAAGAGCATAAGGAGCCTTCCGTCTGAGCGTTCGACTTCACAGACGCTGGTAGACTAGCCACGTCAAGGCCGTTAAGGCAAGGGGGGGTTGGAACGCGAGCCTATGCAATCCCGGAGTGATTTGGTCGGCAGCACTACCGATTCACTCAGTGGCGGCGGGCCTTCCACGCATAACGATAGATGTTAGGCGCCTCATCGCATCAATATCATCGCAATGCTTTGAGAATTGCACTTGCTCGGTCCAAGGCCGCTTCCGCTGCACGCAGTTCGAGTGTGACAGACAGAATATCGCGGTGTGCCATTGCGAGCGCAACCTGCAACACTTCATCAGAGTGTCTGGCCAGCAGAACGAGGTGCCATCCGTCGGGGCCGCGATCGCCGGCTAGCCAATACTTTGCCGTTCGGCCACTCGCGCCTGTCCAGCGCATGATCGTCTTTATCGCACGGCCTCCCCCACCCAATTCGCGACGCAGTGCCGCCGCAACGGCGGCAAAGTAATCGTCTCTAGCGGCGCGCGCTGATACTGGAACCATTGTGCCCGTATTCAGATCCATACTGCCCACCTCCCCAGTCTATACTCCGGCATTCTGACCTCAATTCACACGTGATATACCGGCACGTCATGGTTATCGGTTGGACTGAGAACGACGACGAACAACCACCCTCGGACGAGCAACCCAAGGCTCGCGCGGCGATCTACGTTCGGATGTCGACCGAGCATCAGAAGTACTCGACCGACAACCAGATCGCCGCCATCGAGCGCTATGCCGCTAAGCGTCGCTTCGAAATCGCGTGGACACACGCCGACGAAGGAAAAAGCGCCAGATATCTTGGCAGAGTTCCAAAAGATCTCGGAGCTTCGGAAGGCAGCTTAGGAAACCGGTCCTTGCATGTTGCTGGGAAATTTCTGACCGCAATGTTCTATTTAGCTGTCCGCTTAGTGCACTGGTTCTCTCCCTTGATGCAAGCTATCTCCGCCGCCGAGCATTCGGCAACGCCGTTGACGACCGCGCAATGCGAGCACTGATCGGTGAACTCCAGGCAATCCGGATTGGCCTTGATGAAGTCCTGCAGACTAACACTCTCAGTCTGTCGCGGCGCAGGAACGATATCTGCAACGGGCATATCCGCCGCGTAAGCGCTCGCCATTCCCGCCATGGCAATCGCGAGGCAAACCCCATCACGGAAGCTGAAATGGCTCATCCATTTGGTCCTCCTAAAGGCAAATCCGGACGCGGCGCGAAACGACTCTCCGTCGGGAACTGCGCAATTTCTGAGAGTGCCGTCACAACAACCGTTGAGCAAGCGATCTTCCGGCGCTGCCCTCACCCCAGCTCGTTGCGGATCGCCCGCATGAACACCCGTGCGCCCATGCCGATCAGCCCGTCAGGAAAATCATAGTCCGGATTGTGCAGCCGCGCGTGGTTCTCGCCGGCGCCAAGGAAGAACATCGCCGCGGGCGCCACCCGCCCGAAGAGCCCGAAATCCTCCGACCCCTTCATCGGCAACACGCCCTCGCCGTGATCGTGGCTGACGCCCTCCTCGTCCATGGCGCGTTCCAGCGCGATGACTGCCGCTTCCGCATTGCTGCATTGGTGGAACACGTCTTCGTAGCCGATCGTAACCTTCAGCCCCGCAGCCTCCGTCTCCTTGGCAACCAGCGCCTCGGCGCGGGCCACGAGATCGGCCATGCGTTCGTCGGTCAGCGTCCGCAGCGTCGCCCAGATCTCGGCATAGCCGGGGCTGATGCCGAAGGCCGCCTCGCCGAGGCGGGCATGCGTCACCGTCACCAGCGTATAATCCTCGTCGAGCGGCCCGTTATTGCCAAGCGCCGTCAGGCCCGAAAGCAGCGCGGCAACAGCAAAGGTCGGCGCAATGCCGTCCTCCGGCGTCGAGGCATGCGCCGTCTTGCCGAAAAGCGCAATCCGCATGCCACGCGAGGCGCAATTGACCGGCCCGGTACGCAGCGCCACATGGCCAAAGCTTAATCCCGGAAAATTGTGCAGCGAGAAAACCAGGTCCGGCTTGATCTCTGGAAATTTCGGATCGGCGAGCACGGCCGCCGCACCTGCGCCGTTCTCCTCCGCCGGTTGGAACATCAAGAGCGCGCGGCCCTTCATCGGCCGCTCGCGCCCCAATCCCTTGGCGAGCGCCATCAGGATTGTCATGTGCCCGTCATGGCCGCAGAGATGCCCCTTGCCCGTAATCTCCGAGCGATGTCCGACCTCCGAAATCTCCTCGATCGGCAGCCCGTCCAGCTCGGCCCGCACCATCACCGTGGGACCAGGCTCGCGACCTTCATAGATCGCCGCCACCCCATGCCCGCCAAGACCTGTCATCACCACATCCGGCTTCGTATCAGCCAACGCCGCAACGATCGTTTCCGCCGTCTCCCGCTCCTCGCCTGAGACCTCCGGTCGCCGGTGCAGTTCGCGCCGAAACGCCACGAGCGCCTGAAGTTCACGGTCAATCAGAAACATTATGGTACTCCACAAAAAACTCCGCGCTCTCGCCACAGCCCCGCGTCATGAAGCTGAATCACGGCTCTCTCCATCAGCCTGGACGCGTCCGAAGCCTCACGTTACACCACCTCAACACTTCAATGGAAAGCCTAAAGCGGCGAGCGATACCAACCATATGATCGCGAACCGATTTGATGCCACGGAACTCATTGATCCTTTAGCACGACCAGCGACGGACCGACCGCGCTATTGAGAATAGAGACGCGATAGCCAGTTGCCCTTTCCGGCCCTGCCTGTGAGAAACGCCATATCCGTTCACCACGCGCGTTTCGTCATCTGGGCGACAACCCTTGGCTCCTGGTTTGGCGTAGAGACGCTGCTTGCTTCAACGAAAGGGTCAATCGCTCATGGGCAGCAACTTGTTGTATTGTCCGCAAGAGATTCCAGGCCGCCCGCAAATCTTCCCTTTGGACCGCGGCCATCCCAGCTGCAACCTCGTTGAAAACCGCTCCATTGGCGTCCCTCGCCGCGCTTGCGAGAAAAGTGCGCTCACCAAACCTCTCGGTCACGGCCTTCGAGAACCATTCAAGCTCGGCCCTCACCTTGCTGTCGGCATGCACAACTTGGAGAACACTTTGCACATCCTTGCGGCCAATCGCGTCTCGTGCCTCCGTCAGAACCTGCCTCGCCTGTGGTGAAAGCGCCGGGATGTCAATCGCGAGCTTCGTTCGCAGTTTCTGCTCCTCCGCTCGGTATTTCTCCTCTGCTTGGTGGCGAAGCCGGATGTAGAGCGCGAGGTTCCGTGAAAGTGCGGGCACGTTCGCAAGCGCGCGCTCGCGGTCCTGTTTGTCAGTTCGCCAAGCAAGCACTCCACTCTTTCCATTGATGGCACCAAACGTCTCGGGACTACGTGCAATCTTGGCAAGAGTTGCGCCGGCCACGTCTTCGTTCTTGAGCATGGCCTCGACATCAATCGCATTGAAGGCCATCTGCGGATCAGCGTAGACGAGCCGAAGACGCAAGCCCACGTCCTCCCATTGGTGTTTCAGACTCGCATCGGCCGAAAGCCTCTCCTCAATTGTCTCCACAAGGGTCTTAGGGAAGGTCTTGATTCCCGCTAGCATTGGAAGTTTGTTCTCGGTTGCGCCGGATTGCTTCATTTGCGCGACTGCGGTGGTGAGCGGGAAGAGTTGGCCAATCGTCATCAACCTCTGAACAAGGTCCCTAAGCCGCTGCTTCTGTCGGACAGTCCATTCGAGACGATCACGAACGAGCGTGCGTGCCACTGCCATCAAGTGCAAACCTCGAACCTCGGCAAAACGCAAGGCATGCCGGTAGAGGGAACGATCTGTGTAGTCGAGCGTCGATTCCTTTGCATTTGCGCGAGACAATACTGAAACCAGCCCACCGACATGTTCGAATGAGCGTCGCCCGTAGTAGATCGCTAGCTCTTCGCGGTGTCGCGTCATACCGACATAAGCGAGATGTCGATCGAGTGAGAGGGAAGCTAGTAACTTCACATTATCGACCGTGGTACCCTGGCTTTTGTGTATCGTGGTAGCGTAACCAAGGTCTACGTTGGGGTATGTTCGGCTCTCCACGGTCACAGGGCGGCAATGGCCGCGATCACCAACCTCCACTACGATCCGATTAAGGCGAGCTTCGAGCACACGACCGATCATTCCGTTCTTGACGTTTAGCATTCCGTCGTTTTTCAAGAAGATAATTTGGTCGCCCGGCGCAAAGTGGCGCACTCCCTCTTGCGTAGCAAATGGAAGCCCTTTTCCAACCATACCGCGCTCGACCAGTTTAGCACGCGCCTTCTCGTTTAATGTCCGAACGTCGCGACGCAAATGCGCGAGTATCAATGCGGTCTTTGTTGGGTCGTGGTCTCTGTCCCAATCGGCGATTAGCGCTTCTACTGCTTCGGCTTTCAGTCCGGTGCTGACGATTCTGTCGTGGACTCCGTAGGCACGGACCGCGTCCCCGACTTGTCCGCGAGCGAGGGCCAGTGACGCCGTTCGCATCCAGTCTTGGCGTTGGCGGTAAATAGTATCCAGTTCAGAGTAGCCGACGCGCTCCACAATGGCGCGAAATGGTGCACCCGCCTCGATTGGCTGGAGTTGATCCGGATCGCCAACCAAAACAAGTTTCGCTCCCTCCTTGGCGACGGTCTCGATCAGGAACGCCAACTGCCGCGACGAGACCATACCCGCCTCATCAAGAACGAACACTGTCTTGTTGTTGACGGTGGCGCGTCCATTTGCCCAACGCCGCTCCCAAGAAGAAAGTGTTGCGGCGCAAATCCCCGCCTCCTTCTCCAATCCCTCTGCAGCCTTGCCGGCGAGTGCGCCCCCGACCACTTGATACCCGGCCGCCTCCCAGATTTCCCGCGCAACCTTCATCATTGTGGTCTTGCCGGCGCCGGCACGACCAACTACCGCAGTAAGTCGGCCCCCACCTGTAACATTCGCGATGGCCGCCTGTTGCTCTTTGGACAGGCGCGACACGGACATAGCACGCGTCAGCTCTTTACGGATGCCGTGGGATGATTGACGCGCCAACCAAGCAGCACGTTTGGCCATTTCGGCTTCCAGACGGATCAGTTTCCGCGTCGTGTATTTGGCTGGAAAACGAGCTCCAGTCATTAAGTCAATACGCTCGCGATCGATACGCAAGATCTCCGGAGATTGGAGGATACGTGCCATGAGTTGGGCGAACACCCTCTCATCGTCGGTATATCGATGAAGCACCTTGGCGATGTCGCGTTCGTCGAAGACACTTTTCTGGCTGGCAATGAGGTCAAGCGCTATTTCCGGCCGGCGTTGAATGCGGCGGGCATTCTGTGCGCGCCGCTCCGCTTGCAATTCAATCGACTTCGGTTTTCGCAGAACCGGTGTCTTTTCGCTCTCTATTCTCCGCTCGATTGCCTTCGTCTCAGCGCTAAAGCGGATGATTGGCGCAAGGCCGATGCCCTGCCGCTCGAATGATCTCCCATCAATCCGGAGATCGAGACCAGCAAGCGCCAAATGACGATTTTGGCAAGCGAACCAACCGTCACGAAAGGCATTGAATTCAGCAAGTCCGCCAACCCAATTTCGGTACACAATTCTGCCGTTGGAGCTGCGCCGCGGCGTACCATCGGTTGAAACCACCTTAATTTTCTTCGATCCAAAGCCTTGGACGGTGAGTGGCCGAAGCGTCATCATAAGATGTGCATGAGGATTTCCGGGAGTGTTGTGATAGACCCAATCAGCCACCATGCCGTTCCCTAGGACATGTTGCTCGACGAACTCGCGCACCAATGCAATGTTCTGATCGGTCGTAAGCTCGATTGGAAGTGCAAGTGTCACATCCTTGGCAAGCTGCGCGTCCAGTCTCTCCTCGAAATTCTCCACGTGGTTCCAGAATGCTTCCGATGCACGTGCGGCGGAGGGATCAGCCGCAATCGACCGCAACCACTCCGGCGCATCGACGGGAATGGCAAATTCCTCGTGCAAAAGATCATGCTTTTCAGAATAGTTCGCCGTACTGGCTTCGCGCTCAAAGTACATCTTCGCTCGGTGCCTGTATGCTGCGGAAAGTACGGCGCTTCGTCCTTTTCCACGACTGATCACGTTGACGTCAAAATGGGGGCTGACCATAACATTTGCTCCCGGCTCGGTGCGAATTTCCGCCGATTCCGGGTAGCGCCATACGGCCGTGTAAGGAACGGAGCATTAGGCGCATCTCCGGCCTTGCCGGGCGCTTCCCGGAAATGCCAATGAAGGTCTGTGTTCCATACCCATTGCGAAAGGGACAAAAGTGCTCCCCAATTTGCGGGGTGGGCGCTTTGGCGGCTCAACGGTCTGGCATAGGCCCAAGTATTGCGGCTGCACCCACTGAAGTTAGGCTTCACAAACCCCGCCAATCTCGCGCTGGTTCACAATCAAACGAGAATGCATGGGAAGACGTGAGAGACCGCGTTGTTAGTGACTAGTTGCCGCGCGGTTATGCGCAAGCGAGGGCGGCAAACGGAATCGTGGCCGATCTTACCTGCCCGGCCGCGCCAGCGTCCGGGCAATATCGATGATGTCGTCGCGAGACGCGGTCGGATCTTCCTTGTTCCAGGCAACTCCAAGCCCGATCTTCAGGTCGACGCCTCGGACGGGCTTGAGCTCGAAGTTGCGGTTCGGCAGATCCTTGGTCCATTCCGGCGCAAAGCCGATACCGAGCCCCGCGGAGACGAGCGACACCAGCGAGAAGCTATCGTCGCAGCTGTAGGCGATATTGCCGGTCAGACCATGGGTTTCGAACATCTCGGAGAAATAGCGCTCGCTATAGGAAAAGTTCTGGCGGGAAAAGGCGATGATTCTCTCGGAGCGAAGGTCCTCGATGTCGATCTCGCTTCGAAGCGCGAGCGGGCTCGCCTTTTCGACGGCCAGCAGATAGCGCTCATGCGCGATCGAGAAAAAGCGCAAGGAGCCGATGTTTTCGACCGGGCGGATGAAGCCGAGATTGATCTGGCCGTTTTCCAGTCCGCGGATGATGTCGCTGGTCGAGCCACTCGTTACATGAAGCGCGACATCCGGGAATTTCCGGCCGATGCGCGCAAGAAACGCGGGTAGCACGCCTATGGTCGCCGGATAGACGGTTCCGATCTTGATCGTCCGCGCTGCCTTGCCGGCAACCGAACGCGCCACCTCCATCGACAGCCCGACATCGCCGATGATCCGAACCGCCCGATCGTAGAAAACCTCCCCTGCCCGCGTCAGCTCAACCCGCCGCGTCGACCGCTCCAACAGTCGCACACCCAGCTCCTTCTCCAGCGCCTGGATGTGCGAACTCAGCGCCGGTTGGGCAATGCACATGCGCGCAGCCGCGCGATTGAAGTGCAGTTCCTCGGCAACGGCAACGAAATAGGAGAGTTGTCGTAGTTCCATGTCGACGCTCCGAAGCTCGTCAAGGGCAGGCGTAGGTGCGCAAGGCGCAATACGCCCAGCGAATCACGCTGAAACGTTGAAGGAGATATCGATGCCGTGTATCTATAACTGGCGTAATTGTTTGTCAATACCGTGTATCGAAATAAATATGAGGTCGCCGTGAATCCTGCTCAAGCCCGCGCTGCACGTGCAATACTTAAATTAGGAGTACGCGAGGTCGCTGAGCTTGCGAAGGTCACTGCTAACACTGTGAGCAGGGTCGAGCAGGACATGCCCGGACCGAGAGGACCTCAGCCGGTGACGCTAGAGGCGGTCAAGCGAGTCTACGAAGAGCGAGGGATTGTCTTCTTTGAACAGGGAGCCGCACCGAATGGCGGACCGGGCGTCAGAGTAGCGAACTCAAGGCTGTGTGACCCCAATTCCGATGCGCGAACAAGTCGTTCCAAGTGAATGGTGGAGGTTAGCCACGGGCTGACAGGCGCTTGCCCCACAGTACCTCCAGCGAAACTTCACGTTGACTCCGACCAGCCAAGGCAATAGTCGGAGCTATAAAATTGAGGGCAACATATGAGCGGCGAAAAGGGTTTTGGGGCAAGAAAGACTTCGGTCGACCAGAACCACAGGTGTGAGCATCCAGGCTGTACGAAACTGGGTGGCTTCGGCTTCGCCACAAGCTGGGCCGCCCCGAACTGGTTCTGCCTAGAACATTTGCCGGAGAATTCACCACTACCGAGACATGCCTAAACCACCTGGGCGGATGTCTTGTTTTCAACAAGCGCCCACGCGTTCATTAAGACATTCGTTATGATATGGTGAGATCGCGAAGTGAAGTAACCGAGGGCTGCTTCACTGGTATGTGATATATGCAGGCAAGGCCGACCGAAATGCCCTGCCCCTACCACCAAACCTCACACCACTTTGCGTGGGTGGGGCGGGACCCAAGTCCGAGACATCGGAAACCGATTCAAAAGCCGCCTTAGTGCGCAATTTCTCGCGGTGTTGGCAGTCTTCAGCCAATACCGCGAATTGCCACTCCTTGACTAACTCTTACAGACCACCGGGCGAGCGCTTCCGGCTCAACAGCAAGTGCGTAAGGCGTGAGACACGCGCCACTCGACTCCACTAGCAATTGAATCTAAAACAAAGGAACACTGACAAAGCGAATCGTTGGTATTTGCGAGATTGACATGAGTGACAATGAAATGGTCGTTAAGTCCGGGCGGCGACTGCCTATGGGCGCGGAATTGTGGGACATAAGAGATGATGGAGTGCCAGTTCTCTATGTCGACCTAGTGACCGAGGCGAGACACCATAACACGGTTGTATATCTCGGACTTGGGCAAGCGATTTCTGATAATGGTAACCAGCCGGTTGCTCAAATCGCGGCAAGATTGCGCCTCGATATAGGCACGGCACAGATGCTTCACAAGCAACTAGGTGACATAATAAAGGAAGCGCTGTGCACAACTGCGGCCGAACAGATGGAACCGACCGAGCCGAGCCAAGACAATTTAATTCGATGGATTCGGACTGCTTCGCTCAAAAGCTCAGGGACATCAACTGCATCCTAACAAGTCTCTAGTTGGCTTAATGTGCGAGCGATCATCGAGCAGGAAACGAGTGGCTTGGGGATGGATCGTTTGACGCCGCTGGGGCGACCGGCTTTACTTCCTTGCGTGTTGCATTGCGGCCCGAAGTCGGTCGCCCCCTCATCGTTCCTTGTTGCGGCCACACCAGGCTCGCGCAATCGTTTGCCTCACACGCCAAGCCACCGTCAACCGCATCGCATTAGCTTCGTTTGACAGCCGCTCAACCTCGGTCGTGAGGCATCTGAGATCTTTCAATGTGGTCTCGAGACGTTCGTTCAGCGCCTGCCTTTCCGCTTGGCAAGCTTGCATTTCTTTCCTCTCCGTCGCTAAAAGCTCTTCCGCTAAAGCGGCACGGGTTTTCGTAGTGGCGATCTCCGTGCGCGCGGATGAAAGCTCAGATTGCACTGTTGTAAACTCTTCACTGGCAGCCTGCAGTGCTGGGCGCAAAATTTGCAAATCATCCCATGCTAGCCGAACGGTAAGATCGCGCGCTGCCTGCCGAATCCCGCGAGTCCATTCTTCTGGATTGGCGTTGAGGAGATCGGAGTACAATTGCTGCTCGGATTTGCCCGGAGGGATGTGCACCCGCAATTCTGCGGGCCACCAATCAGCGGAGTCGGCAATATCAAGCAGAGTGGCAAATTCGGCCATCCCCGAGTTTCGCGAACGCTTCCATCGAGCGGAAAAATGCAACAACGTGGGCTGGCGACAATGAGAGACACCTGCTTGGCGGTTTTCGCGTATTATACGTTGCCATAACCGCCAATCCGCCGCACGTGGTAAGTCCTCGCGCCAAGCGTCCAACGACGGCAAGCTGTCAGCTCGATAAAGGAAGCAGCTCGCCGGTATCGTGTTTGTCCGCTCCATGAAGTGAAAGAGCTCGTCCGCCATTTCAAGATTGGTCATGAAAGGAGCTGTTATCCCGTCTGCCGAAACCCATAAGGCCTGACTATGAGCGATCGCAGCACCGCCTCGGAGACAATCGAGCAACAATTGAAAGTGATCCCGCAGAAGGATGTCATCATCCGCGGCGAAGCCTATTAATCTGCCCCGCGCCTCGCGGAGTGCAATGTTTCTGTTCGCATATCCATAATGCGGCGCCTTTGGTAGATCAAAAAAGCGGATTCGATCATCTTTAAAGCCGCTAATCACATCCGCGGTGCTGGCGGGACATCCGTCTCCAACGACAAGAAGTTCGAAGTCATCGACGGTTTGCTTCAGTACCGACTCTATCGCGAAACCGATAACATCGACGCGTGTATGCGTGGGCATCAAAATAGATATTAGGGGCCGGCTCACCATCCAATGGCGCCTTCGAAGCTGTATGGGATCAGGTCCGTATCCAGCGGGAGCCGATACTTGTCGGGATTCGAATGATCATACTGAATTGTTGGAAAATTCACCACCACAGCGTCCGATGTGCCAATACTGCGGTCAGCATGCCAAACAAACTTTGGAACGTTTACGAGCCGCGGCCGACTCCCCGACAAGTAGACCTTACAGATTTTTCCACAAGTATTCGACTCAGGCCTTGGATCGTACAGCACGAGCTCTAATTCGCCGCTCAAAACGAAGTAGCGGTCCTCATGTTGCTTGTGGAGACCCCATCCCTTGACCATCCCAGGCCGCACTGTAAAGACGTATGAAAACACAATTGGATCGGGATGCCACCCCCAACGAGGGTCAAATAATTCGGTTACGCTCCCTCGGTCGTCGTCATGACGAATACTCTCGTAGAACGACATCCCGTCCAAAAGCGGCGTCATGCTCCCCCTTTTCTCGTCGACGGTACGTTGGTCCCGCACCGCCGCCTGCAATGTCTTCTGAAGATAATCCGCCGTGTCAGTTCCAAGTTGATCGCTCATTGATTTGTTCTTTCGACCCAATAAGATTTTTTGCCACGAATGTGGTGCCGACCTAGCTGACGCTCGGCCCCAACCCCGGGAGAGGCGGATCGTAAACGAGTTGTGTTTTATGCCAAGTGTAGCGTGCCACGTTGACCCCCAAAATTCTACGCTCACAATGGCACCCTTTTATAGTGCTGCCAGTCGTAGCAACGATCCGCAATAACGCCGGATGTCGGCAATCCGTCGAGCAGGCCAGGTGCTTGGCCTTGTCAGAGGCCTGTCCTTGTGTGAGAGCGAGACGGACCGGCAACCCACGTTCGTCGATCACCACATGGATCTTGCTGGTCAGTCCTCCACGAGAGCGGCCGATAGCGTGATCCGAGCATTTTTTCCCCCGGCAGCGTGCTGATGGGCACGGACGGTGGCAGAGCCAATCAACTGCATCGACTAAGGTGAAATCGCCGCGAGAGCCTCGAAGACCCAAAGCCACACGCCCGCCTAGGCATCGATTGTAGCGATTGCAGGCCGTCATGTACGGGCGTACGTTCCGGAGGGTCGCGCCACGGTGGCCTGAGCACCGTAAAAGATCGCGTTCAAAATCCGCCGATCATCCGTTCGGGCCACGCCCCGCGGCTTGTTGGGAAGCAACGGGGCAATCAGCGCCCATGCCCGATCTTTAAGATCAAACCGTGCCATTCAAACTCCTGTGCAGGACTTTGAATCACGCACCGCCCGCAATGGGAATCCCATTTATGAGTACAGAACCTAGTGCGAGGGCGCGCACTTTCGACTCCACCAAGCCTTATGCCCTATTGCCGAAGAAAGACCCGTGGCTGCAAACTCCGCTGCATCTCACCGCCTGTTGAAAGGCCATTCGGCATCGGGCAGGCTCAACGAAGCGCCTAATTGGTGAACAAGCCCCAGAAAACCAACCATACCTTCCTCTAGAATTTGAGAGATGTGTTGTTCTCGTTCTGACCGATCAATCCGACGAGTGTTTTCCAGGCCAGACACCACCGTTGGTTAACGGAGAGAAGCCTACCATCATTCAAGAGAGCTTTTGACAGCCGGCGGGGTTGCTCGAAGCCCCGGTATCCACCCACCCAATAATTTTGCGGGGGGGAGTGGAGGATGTGGTCCTGCCGGCGGTAAACTATCGTATGCTTGCCAAGGCTGGTGTTTGTTGGGATGGATATGAAAAATCTAACGATAATAATTTTGTATTGGATTGCTTTGCTACTGGCGAGCCTCCCATTCAATCCGCCAAGAGCAGCGTTTGCCGAAAGGCTCATGAGCGTATGGGATCGAGCAGACGGTGCTGACCCAATAGAGCTGATTGCTGATCCGAAATTTGCTGCAGGGATCGCGGCAATACCAGCATGCAACGCGCCCGATCGTGACCCGGCGTGCGCAAATGGTAATCGCTATGAACTCAAGACGCCATTTCGCCCGGATACTGCCGACATAAAACCAGTCTGGGAGGCCGCTCAGTGGGGCAGCCGAAGCAATATTACAGCCACGGGTCAGTTTTTCGGGGATGGCTACGGATGGGAAAACTCTGACAAGAGGATCGTTGTATTCCCTGAAGGGCGCGTGGAACTAGCCGTAGATGGGCAGCACGAATTAGATGGTAACTACAAAAGTGACCGATCCTCGCTACCCAATTTGATCCTACAACAAACCATCACAGCTCCGGGCGCCTATGCGAGGGACACACCCTCCCTCGCAAATATGCAGAATCTCATCTTCAACCTAGACTTCCGGAAGATACACGATGACCGAAACATCAAGTCTGGCTACGACAGAGACCGGCATGCGATAATATTCCCAGTGAATTTTTCGATTCAGAACCTTAACCAACGCACGCCCGGATATGGGGAATATGTGTGGCTATCGATTAGCACTTATGACGATCGCTATTTTGTACAGACACAGGAGCGTGATCGAACACAGATTGATCTCGGAACAAAGAGGCTAATCTACCATATACCTTCTTTGAATTTGTCGCGCGCGAGCACTCATCGAGGAGAATGGGTCCGTTTCCATGGCGATATCCTCCCTTTCGCCAAGCGAGCTGTGGAGATGGCATACGAAAAAGGCATGATCCAATCCCGCCATCTCTCTGATTACAAAATCGGCGGTATGAACATCGGATATGAACTGACTGGATTGAACACTGCAACCTTTCAGTTCAGAGGGTTAAGTGTCAAAGCATCAGCCCGCTAACGAGCACCGATTTCCCATAATCAGCGAAACACATCGCCATTGTTACCACCGGTGACTTTTTCACTGAATTTGAGCTTTCGTTTCTAGTAATTCTTGATGCAATTCACGGTAGAAGCAACACACACCAGATCTGGAACAGGGAACGTGATACAATCAACGACCTTGGACTATTTGCGAGACAGAACCGACAAAATCCCCGGCTGGATGTTACCATATGCAGGGCGGGTCACGGCAGAATTGCTGACCAGCCAAACTGAAACGTCTTTAACTGGATCAATGTTGGAGATTGGCGTCTATGGGGGGGAAATACCTGTCGATCTTGTATGATGATGCCCTGACGTGCAATGGGATATTCCGATCGTCTATGATAACCTACATCCACAAGGGATTATTGCCATCGACGACTTTCTCAACGAATGTCTTGGGGTGGTCGAGACGGTGGGACGCTTCCTTGAGCGAAAGCCAAACCTGGCACCCTTCCTGTTCACGTCGAATAAGCTCTTCCTTTGCCCGTTGCGCGCGGTCGACACGCACAAGGGAGTTTTAGTTTCATTCGCGCGTCGCGCACCAGAGCTCGGAAGTCACGCGAACTTCATCTCAGCCCACGACACAAATCCATTGTGGAGTTCTAGCGAATTCTATGGGCATCGACTACTCGTGATGTCGTGACCGTGCCGTAATTGAAGAGAACCGGCGGTCCAAAGGTGTTTCGTTCTAAGTGCCAGCTTGTTGCGCACGATCAGTTGACCGTGGTCTTTATCGAGATTTCGGTAGGTTTTACTTACGATCAAATTTCCCCAAATCAGCTTCCAGATTGCCAATCTCCCCCACAAAAACCTTGGACGTCGCTTGCAGTTTGAAGCCCAGTCAGTGACAAGGGCAAAGCGTCAGGCTTTGTTCGACGCGGCGGAGACGGGGGTATTACGAGTGTCTGTATCCATCTTGGTTCGACTAATTAGAAGCACATTTGGCCCACTTCAGCGGCGCCAGAGTCAGATCGAAAAAAGAGTCGAGCATCTAAAGAACTTTATAAACTACAAGCCCTCTATCGGCCGCCCCCCTTTCGAGAGCGTGGACCTGAAACACCTTCGGATTACTTGGATTATCCCCGATTTTTTGCCTGGTGCAGGCGGGCACATGACCATCTTCCGCGTTGCGAGCCACCTCGAACGCTTCGGTCACAATGTTCGCTTTCTCATTCAGAATCCGTCAGTTCATGCTACACCGAATGCAGCTCTTGAGACGATTAATAAATATTTTCAACCATTTAGCGGTGAAGTCAGGTTCTTTAAAAATGAGACGCCAGACGTTGAAGGAGACGCGCTAATAGCCACAGATCGGTATACCTGCTATCCTGTGAATGCTATGTCGCGCTTTGTCCGCAAGTTTTACTTTGTTCAGGACTATGAGCCAGCATTCTATCCTGCTGGAGCCGAATCCCTCTTAACAGAGGCGACATACCATTTTGATTTTGACTGCCTCTGCGCCGGAGATTGGCTACACAATCGCATGTCAAACGAGTTCAAGCGCTGGTCAATGTCATGGCCACTCGCATACGATGAGGACGTGTACAACCTAGGCGACAAGGAGCACCGCCGAAGCCAGAACCGGATCGCACTTTACGCGCGTTACGTAACTCCTCGTCGGGCAGTGGAACTCGCATTCATGGCTCTAGAAATATTGAATGCCCGAGGCGTAGACTTCGAGGTAGACTTTTTCGGCTGGCAATTAGGAAAGCTCAACGTTGGCTTTCCATATCGCGACCTTGGGATCTTGAGTGGCACGGAACTGGCATCCGTCTACAGAGAGTCAGCTCTCGGCGTCGTTTTCTCGGCCACCAACCATTCGTTGGTTAATAAGGAAATGATGGCATGCGGCCTCCCGGTCATCGACCTCGACCTTGAGACGGTGCGATCAATTTTCCCGTCGAGTGCGATCGCATTTGCCAAACCCACACCCGAGGGCATTGCCGATACGATTGAGTATTTACTTAATCATGCTGAAGAACGTGAGCGCCTTCGGGCTGGCGGGCTCTCCTTTGTTGACGAGCTTTCGTGGGAAAAATCATCTAGAAAAATCGAAGCGGCGATCCAAACGCGAGTTAAACTCGCATCAGAAGGAGCGCTCTAGTGCCACGGCATCATTGTACCGTCATCATACCTACCAAAAATGCCATTTACTCACTGCCAAGGGTGATGGACAAAGTCCTTAACCAGAAAACGCCTTGGTCATATGAAGTAATCGCGATTGACTCTGGCTCAAGCGATGGTACGCGGCAGTTTCTTCGCGAATTGAATCGCGTGCGTCTCATTGAGATTCGGCCGGAAGATTTCGGTCACGGCCGAACCCGAAACCTGGGTGTTGCAGCCGCCGACTCGGAGTTTGTTGCATTCTTGACGCACGACGCTACACCGAAAGATGAATACTGGCTTTCAAATCTTGTTGCCACAGCGGAGAAAGACACTCGTATCGCGGGTGTGTTCGGTCGTCATGTAGCTTACGAGTCAGCGTCGGCATTTACAAAGTACGATCTTGACCTCCATTTCCAGAATTTCATGGAGTACCCCCTTATCGTATACCGCGATATGGACATTCACCGCTACTTAACTGATCTTGCGTGGCGTCAATTCTTGCACTTTTACTCTGACAACAACTCTCTAATGCGTAAATCTATTTGGGAAAGAATCCCTTATCCAGACGTCGACTTCGCTGAAGATCAACTCTGGGCCCGCGAGATTATCGAGGCGGGCTTCCACAAGGCATATGCGCCCGACGCTGTAGTGTACCACTCACACGAGTACACCCCATTAGATCAACTGAGGCGGGCATTTGATGAATCGTTAAATTTCTCCAAGCACTTTGGGTACCGGTTATCTCCACGCGCGGTTCCCGCCGTCGCAGCAGCAGCGAAGTACGCGGTGAGCGCCTTTGTGCAAGGTCTTGATGATCGCTATGGTCCGGTGGGCTATCGAGAGAGATCGGCCAGGGCTGCTCAACAGGTGGCGACGGTGGTTGGCCATTATCTGGGCGCAAACCACGAAAAATTCCCGGCCTTTGTAAGGGACCGCCTGTCGCTAGATCGGAAACTATTTAAGGCCTGATGTGTTAATGTGCCAAACTGACACAAAATTATTGAATCCCAACACCACGCGAGATACTAATCATAGAGATGCCATTGCTCTCACGCCAGTCCGCATATATGGACTTAAGTCGTACTAACAGCGATGCACCGTAACCTCAGCGTAACTCAATGAACTTCTGCGTCCACCAAGACACGGGAACCGAGATTCATGGCTATCTCGTTCCGGACGGGTTTGCGACAAAACCCAAGGTACGCGTCCGGATCAATGACGGTGCTGGAACAGCAGACATCGAATGCTGGTTATATGTTGACGGGGCTTTCAAACAAGGGCTGCATGAAACCGGCAATGTAGCATTTGTCCTCACCGAAGAAAATGTCGCCGGGATCAGCACAGCCAACAAGGTTGAGTTATCAGATCCCGAAACCGGCCTGGTATTCTACCGTCGCGCACAACCAGGCCAATACATACCTAAGAAGGTTTTCCGGCTTGAAACCTCGTACGTGCCTCACAGCGAATTAGATCTTTGCCTCAAGCCCCATTTCCAGTTCTTCGAACACCGCGCCGAACACTATGGGTTTGAAACGGTCCGGCAAATGCTGGAAATTATTCATCAGCCATCCGTATACGTCTCTGGACGAGTTCTTTTGAAGAATTACTTGGTTTACATAGACTACAATATCGAAATAACGATAGCTGCTCTTCGAGATCCATTCTACGAATTAGCATTGCGCCTTTTTGTCTTTAGTAGATATAAACAACATCAATTCAATTTCGTTCCCCCTCGAGACCAGACTATATTTAAGCCTGTGATGGATTTCTTCAACGGACTCGAGGTCCATGATGAGGCGGCAGTTCGTCGAGCGATCCGGCACGCCCCTAAAGACACGCTGAATATCCTTTCCTCGCCCTTCACTCAACAACTCGTCGCAGCCAATCCTTCGGAGCCTGCACGTCTTGAGTCGGTATCAACCGCACTTGATGCATTGTCACAATTCACATTGTTCGATGCGGGGAACAGTGATACTAGCTTCCCGGAAAACATCGAAGAATTGCTCGGCTTGCCGCACGGTTCTGTCCAGATGAAGCGCCAGCTTGAGCCAGTGCATCAGCTCGCGGATATCCTCAGGGAGATCGGCACGGTCGAACACCTACTTGAGGCTGATTTGGTTCTGTATCACTTCATCCAGAAGGCTCAACGGCGCTCGATCCTCGGTCCCTGATTTCACTTCGCAATCCATACGTGGTATAGGCCCGCAGGGCGTTATGACGCAGCGAAAATGAGAAGATCAAATGTTTCAAAACAATCTGAAAAGCCTCGTAAAAAAGAACAGCCTTCTTTGGGGCAAGGAGGTCGCGGAGGACTACCACAAAGCCGCCGAACGCGACATGGAAATGCATTGGAATGGTTATGTGGAGCCGGCACTCGCACGGCACGCGATTGATTACTCCGAGGTTGTTGACTTCGCGTGCGGCTATGGTCGCAACACGGACTTCTTGCTTCGGCGTGCTGGTCGAGTATCGATGGTCGACGTGAACAAGCACAACATCGAGTATTGCAGAGCAAAGTACCAAAACAATCAGAGAGTAGAAGTAAGAGCATGTAACGGATACGATTTGGGTGACATAGGTGAAGCGTCTTGCACTTTTTTCTACACTTTTGATAGCATGGTACATTTTCCACTGAGGATTGTCGAAGCATATTTGCCGGAGTTCTTCCGTGTTTTAAAACCGGGCGGATACGCATTGGTACACCACTCGAATTACACCAAGGCCGGTCCAAATGCTGATTTCAAGAAGAATCCCCATTGGCGAAACTACATGTCTGCAGAGATATTTGCTGGCCTTGCAAAAGCGGCCGGCTTCGTAGTGGCTGAGCAAACTGTGCATCCTTGGGGCGTCCCAAATCTCGATTGTGTGACAATTCTTTTAAAGCCACACCTTGAGACCGCCGCTAATTGACGGGCGTATACGAGCCGGAACGAACAACTACCTTGTCGTGTCGCTACCCAAGTCAGGCGTGCGGACAATCTAGTTGCGGCGCAACTTCCGGAATGATGCGCCAGGTTTTAGAACAGAGAAAAAATCTAGGAACGCAAATGCCGCCCACGCGATTTTTGCGTGACAGTCGTGGCAGGAGGAGCATGTTGATTTGCTACCTAAGAAGTGTAGACGGCGTGGAGCTCCCTTCGTTGCCGTGTTTCGTTTGATCTGTACTCGACCTGGGCGGCGATAAAAGGCCAGTATGTAGCAGCGAATGCTGCCGCTACTCGACGTTCTTGAAACGGACCACCCGACGGGTCGCCAAAGTAACGTCAAAGTGCGTCGCTAGTAGGCCACACTGAACTGGTTTTTTGATCGCCAGCGCGCGATTGCGACAGGGACTACAAATGAGTTTACAGATCAGTTACGACAACGTCGCAGCGAAAAAAGAGGCCTCAGACCGACAACGAACAGAACGTGGGCTAAGCACGAAGTGGCGTCACCTCGCCGGTAAGGCGTTTAATGTTCTTTTCACAAAGCGTAACTCTCTCTTTGCGTTTGTAGTTATACCCAGCGTTGTCTCTGCATTTTATTATTTTATGGTCGCAAGCAGCCAGTACATCACAGAGATCCGAATGGTGGTTCGCACGATAGGTGTAAGTGAACGCTTCGATTCGTCCGAAAAAAGAAGTGGGCGCTCGATAATAGGCGGAGATTCACTTACTCAAGACGCGTATATCGTCGCGAATTACCTTAGATCCCCTCAGATCGTGCGATTACTCGAGGCGAAGTTAGATCTTCGAGACTTTTATTCGAAGAGCGATATCGACCCACTCTCACGACTGCGACCGGAAGCCTCATTTGAAGACCTGCATAAATATTGGAACCGCCACGTAGACACCTACGTGGATGGCCCATCAGGAATCATCGTTCTCACGGTCCGCGCGTTTTCACCCGAAGACGCGGCATTGATATCAGGCGCCGCTCTCGCAGCATCGAATGAAATGATCGACAAGATTTCGGAAAAGGCAAAAAGTGATCTTGTCAGCCGCGCTGAAGCAGATGTGCTTGGCCGCCTGGAACAGTATCGCGTCACATTGGACGAGCTGCGAGAGTTCCAAAATCAGACCGGTATCCTTGATCCCTTATCTGCGGCAAAAATGGAATTCGCGATTATCGCGAAGTTAACCGCGGAAAAGCTTAAGCTTGAGGTCGATCTTAAGTCCCTTGAGTCCGCGGATGCCTCCAACACTCCGCGAGGCCGTCAAATTCGCCGCTCGATCCAAGCGCTCGATGATCAGATCAAATTGCGTCAGAATTCCATCGCAGGAACAGATACTTCTGTAGAACACCAGCTATCAAATAGCCTAACCGAGTTCTCTCGCCTGGAGACGAAAAAATTAGTCTCGGAAACTCTGTACAAATCGACGGTTAGAAACCTAGATACGGCTAGGTCAACGGCGCTCAAGCGAACAACTTTTATATCTGTATTTTCAGACTCAATGAGACCTGAAGACTCGACGTACCCGGATCGCCTCTCTGAATGGATTATACTTACCGCCGGCCTGTTTACTCTCTGGATGACGGCGACGTTGATCTGGATGTCGATAGAGGATCATAGAGTCTAAAATGATCAGTCTAGAAAGCGTAACAAAATACTACAAGACCGCTGCGCACCGACGATACATTCTCCGGAACCAGTCCATTGAACTCACATCTGGGCGCTCCTATGGATTGCTCGGCGTCAACGGCGCCGGGAAATCGACGACAATGCGGCTGATCTCCGGCGCAGAACTCCCAAATCAAGGGCGAATTCACCGCAAAGTTAGGGTCTCCTGGCCACTGGGTTTTGCAAACGGGCTAAACACGCAATTGAGTGGAAAGGAAAACCTGAAGTTCGTAGCGCGCGCCTACGGAGAAGATTTTCATCGGGTATTCCGGTTTGTGGCTGACTTTGCGGAGATTGGAGCATACCTCAACGAACCGATCAGGACGTACTCGTCGGGAATGATGGCTCGCTTCGCCTTCGGCCTTTCTATGGCAATTGAGTTCGATTGCTACTTGGTAGATGAGATTACAGCGGTAGGTGACTCAAATTTTCAGAAGCGCTGCCGGGATGCCTTCAAGGAACGGCGCTTGAAATCGGATGTAATCATGATCTCTCACGACATGACCACGATCAAGGACTACTGCGATGTGGTAATCGTTTTGATCGATGGCCAGATGGTACAATTTGACAGTGTAGAGCAAGGAATTGCGACATACATGCGCCTTAATCGCTAGTTTTATCGCGCGTGTTCTCGAAAGACGATCAAATGGATGATAACCAACTGACGCCCGCGGCACGTATGCCGCTACTCGTGCGTAGCCAGCGGATGGCAGCGGCCCTCAGTTCGTACGCGCGTGTTCTAACTCTTGAGAACCGCAGTCGTCGCAATTTGTATCGTTTAGCGGGCCTAGCACCGCGCGCACGAGACCGGGCTTTTTCGATACTCTTCGCACTTTGCACAATTGTGGCATTGGTAATACCAGTGTCAGCGACCGCGATTTACTATGCATTCATTGCCAGCCCAGGCTTCGCCTCCGAGGTTCGCTTCGTCGTCCGTTCCTCTGCTCCGCTGCTTTCACGGGATCGATATGCGGGCAGCGACGTCGAACCGAAAGAAAAGATAGTCCAGGACACGGCCGTCCTCCTTAACTATATCGGTAGCCCCGCAATTATCCAGGATCTAGATAAGTCGCTTTCTTTACGTAGGATATTTGGCCGGTCCGATATCGACTTCGTCTCAAGATTACCTAACGATGCGACCCAAGACGAATTACTTGAATATTGGAAGAAACACTATACGGCGTCGGTCAATCCAAAAAGCGGTATCGTAGAGTTAGAGGTAAAAGCATATACTTCAAAAGAGGCCCACCTTCTTGTCGGCGCAGTTCTCCGTTTGGCCGAAGCGCAAATAAATAATCTAAGCTCAGGAATGTGGGATGATTTGCTGATCTCTACTCAAAGAGATGTTGATAGCGCGACGACCGAGGTGAGCGCGCTGCGGTCAAAGATTAAGGAAGAGCAGAATAGAACGGGCGTGTTCGATATTGATCTTTCCGCCGAAAGTATAACATCCGTATTAACGGGTTTGGAAGCTAGTATCGCTGATCTTAGAAGCCGCCGCGCGGCATTGGTAAAGAGCGTTAGGGTTGACACTCCGCAAGTTGCCGAGATGGATAGAAGACTTGCCGGTCTGGAGGAGCAGGCGAGAGGCCTTAGAGATCGGGCCGCGGGCTCTATGAATGATCCCAGCGACAGCCTTGCGACATATTCTGGCGTCTTTGACAGTCTAAAACTTGATCTGAAGATGGCTGAGGGCCGCTTGGAGTCGGCGATAAGTGACCTTGAGAAGATCAAACTCGTTAAATCACTCCAATTGGTCTACATTGACAACTTCACAGAGCCTACCGTCCCTGACGAGGCAAAGTATCCAAAAGTTGTGCTTGGGATGTTCCTGAATCTCTTATGCTTCGTTGGGGTGTGGGGGGTAGCAAGTGGTCTTCTTCTCTTAGCGCGAAAGAAACTGGACTGATAATTGATATGACACTTTAATGTAGATGGAGGCTTGATTAGCAGGATGGATTTGCTGGCTACCGCCCCACCCGATCGGCCGCAAGCGTCTGTGAGGTATGCACTTCAACAGAAGATCAATGTGATGCATGCAGTCGTTTTGAGAGATATCCGCAGCCGATTTTTCAACCACGGCCTCGGTTTTCTCATTGTTCCGTTGTTCCCAGTCACTCACATTGTCGTGCTGCTGATCGTTTATAGCGTCATGGGAAGGGACACCGCCTTCGGCGATGATCTACGACTATTCTTCGCAACAGGGCTCATGCCAGCGCTAACCTTTACCTATTTGTCACGTTTCATGTCGATTTCGATCGTAGCGAATAAATCTATGATGGCTTTTCCTGTAGTACGGCTCTTGGATATCGTGCTCGCGCGAGCGTTTCTTGAGTTTATGGGTATTATTATCGCTCTCGGTATAATGTTCACATTTCTAGTTTCTTTGGGGTCGGATCCGCTACCAACTCAACCGTCTGAGGCGCTTCTGGCTTATGTAGTCACAGTTGTTTTGGCACTGGGCTTCGGGATCGTAGCGAGTGTAATTTCGGCGATTGTGCCCATGTTTTCCATGATATACGCACTATCGATGGTGGGGTTCTATCTGTCATCCGGTGCGCCCATCTACTTGCAAGCTTTCCCGGAAGAACTCGTCTACGTTTGCTCCTGGAATCCGTTATTTCATAGTGTAGAGTGGATTAGATCGGCCTATTATCTCGGGTACCCTGGTCAATTTCTGGACAAGACATACCTCTGCGCTTGGGCGCTTGGTAGCGTCGCTATCGGGCTGCTGTTAGAGCGTCTGTTGCGACCTTATATGCTCAATAACTGAGGCCAGATTCCTTATGATCTCGGCTGGCGCGCGGTCGCCGAAGAAGTGGCTGATTTCCCGTGGAGATGTGCCCAGGGTTGATGGCCGCCTCAGTGAGGTAAGGAGTAGTCCAATAGCTTAAGCAATCTTCTCGCATTCGCGGCAGGAGAACTTCGTAAGCGACAAGCTGGGGCCATTCAGGCGTCGTGGTTCCACGGCATGAGGGCGTGGATTTCGCTGCTGGGCCATCCATTTGCGAGGCGCTCAAGTGCCTGGGTAAGCCAGGCTTGCGGATCGACGGCATTCATCTTTGCCGTTTGCAGGAGCGTCGCGATGGTCGCCCACTTGTCGATACCGGATCAATACTCCCCAGAAGTGCCGTTTGAATCTTCCCCAGTTTAGCGATGCCGCCGGTCTTCCGGGGCGCGCCCCGGAAGACCGGCGGCACGCCATCACCGATACTACTCTCGATGGTCGAGAGGGGACTGGTGGTGATCAAACTCGGGGAGATAGTCATGATCTTAGATTTACACCGGCAGGGCTTGTCGGTGTCTGCGATCGCCAGGCAGACCGGCGTCGATCGAAAGACAATCCGCAAATATATCGAGCGTGGCCTTGAGGCACCGGCCTATGGACCAAGGAAGCCTCGGGCGACGGTCATTGATCCGTTCACTGCGTATTTGCGTGAACGGGTTGCAGCCTATCCCGGCCTTAGCGGACGGCGGCTCCTGCGAGAGCTGAAGGAACGCGGATACGCCGGCGGCTACACTGCTGTTACGGACTTTCTCAGAGACGTCCGCCCGACCTCCGAACACGGGTTTGAAGTTCGGTTCGAAACAGCTCCCGGCGAACAGGCCCAGGTGGATTTCGCCCAATTCCATGTTGTCTTCACCGATGAGCCGGCAACCCCCAGGATCGTCTGGTTGTTTTCTATGGTGCTGGGCCATAGCCGTCTCATCTGGGCGCGCTTTGTTATGCATCAGGATCTGCCAACGGTGCTGCGATGCCACGTGGCAGCGTTCGATGCGATCGGCGGCGTTCCGCGCGAGATCCTTTACGACCGAATGAAGACTGCGGTCATCGGCGAAGGCGAAACGGGCGGCATTGTTTATAACCGCGCTCTGCTCGATCTCGCTCGCCATTACGGCTTTCACCCAAAGGCCTGCAAACCATATCGCGCCAAAACGAAGGGAAAGGTCGAGCGGCCATTCCGCTATATTCGCGAAGACTTCTTCCTGGCGCGCTCGTTTCGCAACCTTGATGATCTCAACGCCCAACTCCGGTATTGGCTTGATACGGTTGCCAATCCGCGTGTGCACGCCACAACGCAGCGGGTCGTCATGGAAGCCTTCGTTGAAGAGCGCTTTCATCTGCGTCCCTTGCCTCTGGCTCCGTTCCGATCGGTTTTGCGGCTTGAGCGCAGGATATCTCGAGAGGGCATGGTGAGCGTCGGTGGAAACGCCTACAGCGTGCCCGATGCCACCAGGCGGCGGCTCGTCGAAGTTCACACCTTGGCGAATGAGGTCCGAATCTTCGAAGATGGTGCGCTGATTGCTGTGCATCCGGTATTGGAAGGACGCCATCAGCGCCGTGTCGAACCAGGACACAGAACCCATCGCTCAGCGCCGCGATCGCGACCACACGTCAACAACGACGAGATCATTCTTCATGGATCCGGAGACAGGGTCACACAGCGGCCGCTTGCCTTCTACGATGCCGTCGCCAGAGCTATGGCACAGGAGAACCGCCCATGAGCGCCGCTCTCGATGCTGTGCCGTCGATGATCGACCGCATTCGCCATGACCTTGTTGGCTTGAAGATGCCACGTGCTCTTGAAGCGCTCGATCATATTGTCCGCCGCCTGGAGCATGGCGAACTCTCGGCACTCGAAGCAATTGATATTCTCCTTTCCGAAGAACTGACCCTGCGCGAGAACAGCCGCATAAAAACGGCACTGCGAATGGGTCGCCTGGCAACCATCAAAACACTCGCCGGCTTCGATTTCTCCTTCTAGCCCTCCCTCGATCGAGATCGGATCTTCACGCTTGCGCAACTGGGTTTCATCGTAAGCGGTGACGTGAGGCCGTTACTTCCTGAAGTTCCAGGGCATCAATGCGTCGATATCACTCGCTGGCCAACCGG